>JAEERC010000028.1 GCA_016285645.1 Clostridiaceae bacterium
GAACGCCTGAGCGCCCGCCCACTCGTTCTGCATAATGCCGAGGAAGTTTACCATCTGGTTGCAGAGGGTTGAAAGGTGGCTCGCGGGGGAGGAGGTAATCTTGTTGGGAACGCCGCCGAGACCTTCCTGAATAAGCTGGCGAAGCGACCAGCCCGCGCAGTAGCCGGTGAGCATTGAAAGGTCGTGGATATGGATATCCGCCCTGCGGTGAGCGTTGGCGATTTCCTCGTCATAGATTTCGGAGAGCCAGTAGTTGGCGGTTATGGCGCCCGAGTTTGAAAGGATGAGACCGCCTACGGAATAAGTTACGGTCGAGTTCTCCTTTACGCGCCAGTCGGTGATGTTGACATAACTGTTTACGATATCCTTGTAGTCAAGGATGGTCGATTTCATATTGCGGATTTTCTCGCGCTGTTTACGGTAGAGGATGTACGCCTTTGCAACATCGTCAAAACCCGCCTGGATGAGAACATACTCAACGCTGTCCTGAATATCCTCAACGGCTATGAGATTATCCTTTATTTTCGACTCAAAGTTTGAAGTTACCTTGAGAGCGAGAAAATCGATTGTGGACATATTGTACTGCTTGTTTTCGGCTTCAAACGCCTTGGCGATTGCATCAACGATTTTTTTGATGTCAAACTCCGCTACTTTTCCGTCTCTTTTAAGTACCTGATACATGGTTGCCCTCCTTAGTCTATGCCGCGCAGCTGCGCAGCAGGTATGTATTTTTTCACGGTTTCGAGATAACCGCTCATTGTTTCCGGTGACACGCCCTCAACGGAGCCGTCTATAAGTTCGCCCGAATCGACAAAATTCTGCAGGAAATACGCCTTCGCGCCTTTTATCCACTCGCCGATTTTTTCAAAATCCTCATTTTCGTGAAAGTTCTTTGTTACCGTGGTGCGGAATTCGTAATCGATGCCGCTGTTCAGAAGAAGATTCACGCTCTCCTCAACCGGGCTTATGTCATAGTCCGGTATTCCGATGGTCACTCCGTATTTTTCCTTGGAGTTTTTTATGTCCATTGCCACTTTGTCTGCAAGCCCCTGTTCGATTATTTCACGAAGTCTCGCGGGGTAGCTTCCGTTTGTGTCGAGCTTGATTTTATAGCCGAGCGAGCGTATCTTTTTAATAAACCCGGCGAGGTCGCTGTTGAGCAGAGGTTCGCCGCCGGTTATGGCGACACCCTCGAGCACGCCCTGCCTTTTTCTGAGAAAACCCAGTATGTCTTCCTCGCTGTAGCGCTCGAGCCCCTCGTCTCTGTAAACGAGCGAGGCGTTGTGGCAGAAGGGGCAGCGGAAATCGCAGCCCGCCGTGAAGAGAGTGCAGGCGACAACGCCCGGAAAATCAAGCAGAGTAAGCTTCTGAAGCCCGTTTACAATCAATCCGCACTCACCTGCCGCTCTTCAAAAAATAACACCATATATTGTGCTTTTTATTTTTATAATCACATTATATGGGTAGGTGACTTATATAATATAACAACATATTTTAATTGTCAATGATTTTATTAAATTTTTTCTAAAAAAATACCATATATTGTTGAACGCGAAAAATATTAAGTCAAAAATCACAAAATATAGTAGAAATTTTTGTGCGTTTTCCGTCTCTCACGCGCACAGATATATTAATGTAATATTTTATAAGGAAATTAACAAATCTTTTTTGATTTTTCACTTGCAATAGTTTCAAAATATATTATACTGTTAGTGTAATATTTTAAGTTTTCGGGGAGGAAATGAAATGACAGTAAAAGAAAAATACGAACTCTGGAAAACCTTCGATGAGGCAACAGCCGCCGAGCTGAGCGCCATTACGGATGAAAAGGAAATTGAGGACAGATTCTATAAGGATCTCGAATTCGGCACGGGCGGCCTGCGCGGTATTATGGGCGCGGGCGCGAACCGTATGAACAGCTACACAATCGGCAAGGCGACCCAGGGTCTCGCGGATTATCTCAAAGCCACCTGCGAGGGCGAAATTTCGGCGAGCGTCGCCTACGACTCACGCAACAATTCGCGCGATTTCGCCTTCAGAACCGCGGGAGTTCTCGCCGCCAACGGAATAAAGGTCTATCTTTTCTCAACCCTTATGCCCACACCCGTTCTCTCCTTCTCGGTGCGCTATCACAAGTGCAGCGCGGGCGTTGTCGTTACCGCGAGCCACAACCCGAAGGAGTATAACGGCTACAAGGTTTACGATTCCACGGGCTGCCAGCTTGTGCCTGCTTACGCCAACAAGGTTATTGAGTGCGTAAACGCCGTTGAGGATTTAAAGAATGTTCCCTGCATGGATTACGACGAGGCGGTTAAGGCGGGTCTTATAGTTATGACCGGCGACGAGACATTGAACGCCTTCCTCGACGAGGTCAGGAAGCAGACGTTATACACCGAAAAATCAGACCTTAAAATTGTCTATACCCCGCTTCACGGCACGGGCAACATCCCCGTAAGGTCGATTCTCAAGGATTTCAATGTGTCCGTTGTCAAGGAGCAGGAACTCCCCGACGGCAATTTCTCAACAGTTCGTTCTCCCAATCCCGAGGAGAAGGACGCCCTTTCAATCGCGCTCAAACAGGCGCAGGCGGAGGACGCCGACATAGTCATCGGCACAGACCCGGACTGCGACCGCGTGGGCATCGGCGTAAAGAACAACGATGAGTTTACGCTTATGACCGGCAACCAGACCGGCGCGCTGCTTGTGGATTTCGTTCTCTCAATGAAGAAGAACAGTTTAACCCCGAAATCAACCGTTGTAAAAACCATTGTCACAAGCGAACTCGGCGCGAATATCGCGAAGAACTACGGCCTCAATGTTGTTGAAACCCTCACCGGCTTCAAGTATATCGGCGAGCAGATAAACATTTACGAAAAAACCGGTGAAAAGGAATACGCCTTCGGTTATGAGGAGAGCTACGGCTACCTCTGCGGCACCCACGCGAGAGACAAGGATGCCGTTGTCGCCTCCTATCTCATAGCGCAGATGGCGGCGTACTACAAAAATAAGGGCAAGAACCTTGTTGAGGTGCTCAGCGATATCTACAAAAAGCACGGCTACTACCTTGACTGCCTCGACAACATAGTTCTCAAGGGCAAGGACGGCGCCGAAAAGATTAAGCAGCTTATGGAAACCTTCCGCACCTCGGGCAAAGATCTCCTCGACGATGTAAGGGAAATAAAGGACTACGCCCCCGGCATAGACGGTCTGCCGAAGGAAAATGTTCTCAAATATATTTTCAACGACGGCTCGTGGATTGCAATAAGACCCTCGGGAACAGAACCCAAGCTCAAGATTTACTACTCCATCCGCGGCAATTCGGCTGAGGAGTCAACAGCCCGCCGCGATGCCATAAGGGCCAAAATGGATTCAATACTCAACGCGTAAAAAGAAAAGCAGAGAGCGCAAAACTCTCTGCTTGTTTTTTTGTTAAAATCTGATTTTTATTCTGTGAACGCCCACGCCGGTTTTTATTTTAAGACGGTTCTTTTCGATTTTATATTCGCCGTCCGCGATTATCTCAGCCGGTTCATCGGGCAGATAAACAACGCTTTCAATCTGCTTGTCTCTCTTCTGCGAAAACTGCATTTCGAAAATTCTGTTTTCGCTGTCGTAACTGAAATAATCGAGAGTGCCCGCCGTTGCCGCGGGATAGGGTCTTATAAGCGCCTTGCCCGAGGGTTTTGTGAAAATATCCTTCTCATACTGATAAAACGCAGCGCTCCATTTGTTTTTGTCAAAAATGCGAAGTTCGTCCTTCATAAGCGAAACATTCACGCTGTTCGCCTGCTTACCCCACTCGCCCACGATTACCGGGCAGCCGAGTTTTTCCTGAGTCCGCCTGTGATTATCGAAGATTATCTCTATTCTCTCTTTGTTGCCGAGTGTGATTTTTGAGGTTGTGCCCGCGGTTATGTCAAACCCGTTCGGGGCGAAAACTATGTTTTTGCGGTCGCTCTTTTGAAGCCCGCACGCCATACCGATATTGGAGCAGAAATTGTTTTCCTTGAAAACAAAATAGTCCTTATCAGCCGAGCCCGTGGCGTCAATCATCCTCTCAACAAAGGGGTCGTAATACTTTCTGTCAAACTCAATGCTCAGGAATTTCGCGCTCGAAATAACGCTTCTGAATTTCTCGGGTGAATCTATGTATTTGAAAATCTCATAGGGGCTTTTGCCTTTGAAATAAGTTTTGAAAACCTCCGCGGTTTTTATATCCTTATCCGCTATCGTCTCCCTGAGCCCGCGGGTCACTGCGAGACCGAAGGCGAAAAGCGACCTGCTGCCGAGGAACGGCTCATTGAGAAAATCGATTCCGAGGAAGTTGTTTTTGCCCTCGAAAAACGGCAGAATATGGTTTAACATTTCCGCGTATTTGTCCTGAAGTCTGCCTCCGCCCACCGTTTTATTTTGCCAGAAATTGTCAAAAGCTTTACCCACCGCGGGGTTGAAGAAATACTGCAGCTGTGACGCCTCGTACTTCACTCTCATATAGGTATGCGAGCCCGTTTTTGTCGCCCACAGAGGGGCGCCCGCGCCGCCGTTTATGAAGCTCGCGTAATGCTTCTGATACAGTACGATATACACATAAATTCCGTGCCTCGAGCACCTGTCGATAAACGCCGCCACGTGCCTTAAATAGTCGTCGTCAAAGCGGTTCATCTCGTGCTCGGCGGCATCCCAGATGACGCCCAGTCTTATAAGATTGAAGCCGTTCGCGCTGTATTCCCTGAGTTCTTTTTCGCCCCAGTCAAAGCAGTAATCGCGCGGATAGTCCTTTGCTTTTCCCGTGTATATAAAATTCATTCCGCGGAAGATTATCTCTCTTCCCGAACTGTCGCGGAAAGTTTTTCCCTCAATGTGTATTTTTTCCATATTCTCACCTCGGTTGACAGTGAAATTATAGCATTTTATTGTGATAAAGTCAATTTAATAAACTGTTGATAATTTATTTTCGGTTTGATATAATATTTATTTGTAAGGCAAAATCCATTTCAAAAGGAGGATCTTTTATGGATAACAGACCGACAGGGCGTCAGAAAAACGTCACCGGCAAAGCCAACGACATTGAAAAGAAAGGCGAAGGTCTCGGCACAGGTCCGGTCGGCAGACAGGACGGCTACGAAGGCCGCAGACCCGCTCAGCAGGCGGGCGGCTCCTCACCCGCGCCTCAGCGTTCAACCACAAGGGCTGGCGGCAAACGCATGGGTATTATCGGCATCATTCTCGCCCTGCTTCTCGGCGGAGGCGGCTTCGGGCTCAACAGCATTTTAGGCGGCAACCAGACCGCGCAGGTTCCCCAGACCACAACGGCTCAGGTCAGCCAGGCAAACGGCATCGGTTCATTTTTAAACCTCCTCGGCGGCGGTCAGATGAACGCGGGTACTACTGTCGGCTGGAACAACGGCGACAACACCGGCAAGCTTGACAGAAGCGTTGCCGAGGGTTCGCGCGACAAAAGAACCGTCATTTACGGCGACGGCAGGGATGTAGCGACCGTAATGGTCTATATGTGCGGCACCGACCTTGAGTCAAGAAGCGGAATGGCTTCCAACGACCTTCGGGAGATGGCTTCAGCTACAATCGGCTCAAATGTGAATGTCATTGTTTACACGGGCGGGTGCCTTTCGTGGAAAACTCAGGGCATCAGCAATCAGTTTAACCAGATTTATAAAATTTCGGGCGGCAAAATGACAACTCTCGTTCAGAACGACGGAACGGACGCCATGACAAAGCCCGCCACTCTCACAAGGTTTATAAACTACTGCAAAACAAATTACCCAGCCAACCGCAATATGCTCATTTTCTGGGATCACGGCGGAGGATCAATCAGCGGTTTCGGCTATGATGAGCGCAACAAATCAGCGGGTTCACTCGGTCTCGCGGGCATAAACAATGCTCTCAAGGCGTCGGGTATGACCTTCGATTTCATCGGCTTTGACGCCTGCCTTATGGGCACGCTCGAAACGGCTTTAACACTTGAAAAATACGCCGATTATCTCATCGGCTCCGAGGAGACGGAGCCCGGTGTGGGCTGGTATTACACAAACTGGCTGACCATCCTTTCAAAGAACACCGCAACCCCGACTCTCGACCTCGCGAAGACCATAATTGATGACTTTGTAGCTTTCTGCGCGCAGAAGTGTCCGGGTCAGAAAACCACCCTTTCGGTGACCGATCTCGCGGAACTCGCCGAAACCGTGCCCGACGCGTTCAAGGAGTTCTCGGTTCACACCACTTCAAAACTCAAGAAGAAGGAATATAAGGCGATTTCCGACGCAAGGTCCAACACCCGCGAGTTCGCCACCTCAAACAAAATCGACCAGGTTGACCTTGTCGACCTCGCGTACAATATCAAAACCGACGAGAGCGTAAAGCTTGCCGAAGCGGTTCTCGGCGCCGTAAAATACAACAAAACTTCCCAGAATATGGCAAATTCCTACGGCCTCGCCATCTATTTCCCGTACTACAAAACGGGCAAGGTTCAGAGCGCCGTTCAGACTTATGAGGCAATCGGACTTGACAGCAGTTATACGGATTGCGTGAAGGAATTCGCGGGCCTTGAGGCGTCGGGCCAGATAGTGGCGCAGAACTCGTCACAGTCCTCCATGTCGCCCATGCCCTCGCTCTTCGGCAGTTTCTCGGGCTCAGCACCCGCTTCGACCGACACAATTTCAACTCTTCTAAACACCTTCCTCGGCGGCGGGGGAGGCGGCAGTTCAACCGCCCTTACAAGCATTGCCGGCTCACTCCTCGGCAGAAGCGTGGATGTTGACTCGGTGACCGAAACCATAGCCGAAAACCAGTTTGACACCTCGAATTTCGTATGGACAAAGAACGCCGACGGTGATTATCAGCTTACTCTCACCGACGCACAGTGGAGTCAGGTTCACTCCGTACTGCTCAACACCTTCTACGATGACGGCGAGGGCTATATCGACCTCGGTCTCGATAATGTTTTCTCAATAACCGAAGACGGCGCGCTCGTAAGCGACGCGGGCACCTGGCTTGCCATAGACGGCAATGTCATTCCCTACTACTACGATGATGAGTACAACGACGGCACAACGGATATAATCACAGGTCACTCGCCCGTTTTCATCAACGGCAAGAGAGCCGAGCTCATAATCGTTTTTGAAAACGGCAAGGCGTCCGTCGCAGGCGCGAGATTCGTCTATGTTGACGGCGAAACCGACACCGTGGCAAAGGGCGTTGAGGCGCTCACCGCGGGCGACAAACTTCAGTTCATCTGCGACTATTACAGCTACGACGGCGAGTATAAGGATTCCTACAAACTCGGTGATGAGATTGAGTATAACGGTGCTAATCAGATTTCCGATGTCGAACTCGACTCCTCCAAGTGCTCGTCGATGTATATGATTACCGACTCCTACAACAACGAGTATTTCACTCCCGTAATCCCCAACGACTAAATTGAAACACACATCTCACATCCCGTCCGCAAGGGCGGGATTTTTTGCTGAAAATTACCAAATTTCAGCGCGGTCTTGTTGCTTTTTCTTGTTCAGCGGTTTCTCAAATTTCACTTTCATCATCATATCAAATTTCCGCCGTAGGGGCATATTACGAGCGGAGCGAGTAACAAGGTTCTGCCGCAGGCAGGTTCTTACAACCTGTCGCCAGCCAAATCACCTCAAACCTCACGTAGCACGTAGGGCGGGATGACCTCATCCCGCCGCAAAATCACCTCAAATTCCACATAGCACCGTAGGGCGGGATTCCCCAATCCCGCCGTTTGTTAACATCATACTTTCCGTCCGTCGTGGCCTCCTCCTTTGGGGCGAAGCGCCGCTGACGGCGGCCGTCCCCTCTGTCGTCATTGACGGCATCTCTCCGCACCGCGGGGAGTCACCAAGCGAGCAAAGCGACCTGTGTTTGCGAGGGGCGGTGGCGCAGAGGAACAAAGCGACGGTGTGGCGAAAAGCACCATCACCGCGTCATAATTCTCCCCGATCACCCGAAAACCCTGTTTTATTTTCCGAAAATTAAAATATCCGCCGGATTTCATTACACAAATATTGACAATATAATGTAATTATTGTAAAATAATTTGAATAATAGTTTTATTAATTTATATATTAATATGAACCGGAGGATTAAAAGATGACGATGAACAACTCGAAAAAAAGCCTTGCCGGGCGCATTATCTCCCTCGCACTCGCAATGATAATGGCACTCGGCGTCTGCACGGCCGGCATCCCGGGGATGATGATCAAGGCAAGTGCCGACACATGGGACGGAACATCCGCAAGCGGTAACAACAACATTACAATTGATACCGGGAACAAGGTTATTCACATTAAATCCGCAAAGGGTTTTGCTTATTTTGCGGAACAGGTGAGATCTGATCAAAAAGCCGATGAAAATACATGTAAAAATTATGAAAATTATACGGTGTATCTTGATGTAGATATAGACCTTAACAACATAGCTTTCTATGGCATCGGTCTTGAAAGAATATATAAAGGCGGATTATTTAATTTATCCACCTATACCACGAGGCACTATTTCAAGGGAACATTTGACGGTCAGAATCATACAATATCAAATATAAATGTTGATCTCAGCGGCCTCGGTAACGATTATAACAGAAACAGAATAGGCCTTTTCAGATATGTTAAGGACACAACCATTAAAAATCTTACTCTCAGTAACGCTAACATAAGCGGCAAAACAAATGACTTTGCCGGTTTCGGTGCCCTTATAGGCTTTGCAGACGGAGCATTAACGCTTCAGAATGTTCATGTTCTCAGCGGTACTATTTCCGGAAACAAATATGTCGGCGGTCTTGTCGGTGAATACGGCGAATCAAACGGAAATCCGGTTTATACAAACTGCTCAAACGGCGCAACCGTAAATGCTTCCGGCGAATCAGCCGGAGGCATAATAGGCTATTCCATAGGCTATTCAGTAACTTTAAATAACTGCACAAACAATGGTAGTGTTTCCGGAAGCAAGTATGCGGGCGGTATGCTTGGAATGTTTAATGCAAACAATTATATTTGGGTAGAGAATTGTTCGAACACTGCGACTATAACTTCAAGCGGTGACCGCGCGGCCGGCATGATAGGCGACTGTGAAGGTTATGTTAATGCTTTGGAATGTACAAACAGCGGAACCATTACCGCGGGCAGCAGCGACGCCGGCGGAATAGTTGCTTACCTGCAAGATGACCACTCTCTTTTCAGAGGCTGTACAAATACAGGTAATATCACAGGCCCGAGTTGCGCAGGCGGCATTCTCGGATATATGGGCGACAATGATGATGTTCTTGAGATGGTCAATAACGTCAACCGCGGCAAGGTCACTTGCTCAAGCAGCGGCGCGGGTGGTATGTGCGGTCAGACAGCATCGGATGCAAATCATGTTTTCACCGGTAATGTGAATTACGGTGAAATCATCGCAAACGGCTCAGACGCGGATGCCGGCGGAATAATCGGCTATAACCAGGGCTTCGGCACATATACAAACAATGTCAACCACGGCAAAATAACCTCGAATGCAGATAATGCCGGCGGCATAGTCGGCGACATTCAGGATGACATGCAGACATTTATAAATTGTTATAATACCGGCAATGTTACCGGTCCTCAGTCAATCGGCGGCATTTTCGGCTGCGGCAGAGGAAATAACGCTTTTACTTTTACCGGATGTGCAAACAGCGGCATCATAACGTCTACTATTCTTGATGCCGGCGGTATTTTCGGCCACCATAATGGCAACGCTGTACCGGAGTTTACGGAATGCTGGAATATCGGTGCAATTTATGCCAAAAATGACGGTGGCGGTATTTGCGGTCACACTACCTGGCACTCTCTTTTCTGGCGCTGCTGGAATGCAGGTAATGTCAACACTTATAACGGCAGCAATGGTTCACAGGGCGGCATTATCGGTTACACAGGTGATGACGGCAATAATTCCGCAAAGGTTATGGAAGACTGCTACAACTGGGGCTCGGTTTCCGACGCCGGATATAACGGCGGTCTGGTCGGATATGTCAACGGCGGCAAAACCTACAATATCAGAAACAGTTATAATGCCGGTTCGGTTTCCGGCGGTAATGCAAAGGCAATAATCAGTTACGGCGGAAACGCGGATTCAAGTTGCTATTACAATTCAAGCGTCAGCATGGGCACTGCTCAGGGTACCGCGAAAACAAGCCAGCAGCTTATTGATTACGGCTTCACCATTTCCTCAAACTTCTGCAAAAACACCTGGGGTGTTAAGATAGGCAACACAACCTATTACTATCCCATTCTGACCTGGTACCGCAACATGTTTGAGTTCGATTTAAGCTTTGTTGACAACCCGAGCGGCACAAATGTTACCGAAGCAAAGAAATATAATAACTCCTTCACTACCCCAAACCCCACAAGAACGGGTTACACATTTGGTAACTGGTTTGTTGTCGGCGAAACTTCAAAAACTCTCGGCAAGGGTGTTTCGGTAAACGCGGGTGTAACTCCGTGCACAAATCAACTTGTAGTTACACAGAGCTTTACCGAACTTACCGAAATCAAAAACGAGACAACCTTCAATCTCACTTGGACTGCAAACAGTTACACCGTAACCTTCAACGGCAACGGCGCAACGGGCGGCTCGACAACCTCTCCGCAGAGCTTTACCTATGACACTGCGCAGAATCTCAATGCCAACGGATATATAAGAGAATATACCGTAAGCTTTGACGCAAACGGCGGCACGGTCAGCCCGGCAAGCGCAACTGCGACGGCAACATTCAACGGCTGGGCAACGAGCGCAGGCGGCGCAAAGGTTTATAACAATCAGCAAAGTGTCAACAACCTTACCGCGACAAACGGCGGCACGGTTCCGCTCTATGCGAACTGGACCCTCGGCAGTGTCGCGCTCCCGACACCTGCTTTGGACCAGCACGACTTCCTCGGCTGGAGCCTGAACAATAACGATATTTCAGGCAGTTCATACTCTCCCCAAAGCGATGTGACGCTGGTTGCAAGATGGGATCGGGTAACACTTAACGACACCTATGTAATTGATAACATGCGCCCGGTAGAGCTTAATGTTCTCGGCAACGATCCGAAATCGACCGCAACGATCACCGCCGTAAGCAAAGATGAAGCTGACACCGACTTTACAATCGCTGTCAGCAACGGCAAGGTTCTCTTCACACCAACGCGAATTATCGACGGTGTCAAGACATTTGAATATAATGTTTCATACAACAGCAAATCATTCAGCGCAACAGTAACCGTCATTCCCGCAACAAGCGTATATATTGAAGAGGATTTCGGTGGGCAGGGCTCTGAATTTGTAAAATTCTCCACAACAAACGACAAAGTTCAGTGGCAGAATGTAACAAGCACATACGAAGAAGCAGCAAACGGAATAGCGGAAGTCTACGGCGAATGCAAACCCTATGACACAACGGATTCAGCAGCGTATTCACTCGGCAATGCAAAAATAGCCACAGTCAGCAAAGATAATAAATCGGGTCCCACCGCTTCATTTACATTTACCGGCACGGGTTTTGAAGTCTATTCAATGACCGACAGCGATTCCGGCGTAATCGTTTACAAGATTACGGATTCAAACAATCAAACCACCACGGAGTTCATAAATACATATCTCGGATATTCCTGGGGTCCGCTGTATATGACAACCGTGGACGGTGTTGATAAAATAACGCTTGAAGAAACACTCAGACCGATATATTACACCGACAGCACGGGAGCGGGCACATTCTTCATAGGCGATTATGAAGGCACCGCTCACGCGTCATCAAGAGGCACAACAGACGAAAGTATCGGAAAAACTCAGGCATACGGCTGGGTAATGTCAGACAGCGGCGCGGTATATCAGGTTCCTGTAATCAGCAAAACAGGTCTTGAATACGGCACATACACGGTAACGCTTGAGCCCAGATATTCCGCAATGCAGTCGGGTGGCAGAGACAGCTATTCATTTATCCTCGATTCAATAAGGATATATGACCCGATAAATCCCAATCCGGATGTAAATGACGCAAACGCAGTGGCGGCGAACAACAGGTATAAGGAAGATAATGAATACGCGCCGCAGTATAAGACCATAAGGGATATACTGATTGCTGATACGGAGAATCCGTTCGGCGGTAACGGTAACGGCGTAGCGCTGCTTGACTCCAAAGGCGGCACAATCAGCATTGAAGATTACAAGAACTTCGGCACAAAAAATGAAACATATCTTAATCCGGGTCAGGCAATAGCGTTCAACTTAAGCACAACGAGTAATGTCAAACCCGAAAAGATAACTATAGGTGTAAGAGTCGTTCAGGGCTCGAACGGGTCAATAACCGTAAACGGAGAAACATATCAGATAAAAGGCGCAACGGAAATATACAGGGATATAACAAGTTTCGTTGATATGTCACTCTCAGACGGTGTATATACCACTGATTCACCCATAGTCATAGTAAACACATCGGGCAGCGACAGCGGAATAATGATATCGCTTACAAAAATCAGATGGTCATACAGCGGAACAAACGCAAACGCTCTCTCAAACGCAAGAGAGCTTGTGTTCTCATTTGACGAGCCGTCACTGCTCAAATGTCAAAACATGATGAGCACGCTGTTCAATCCCGTAATCACAGCCGACGCAACGGGCGTAACCGCAAGGTGGGATAAAACAACAATAGTTCTCGGTGAAACCGCAACGCTCACAATCACGGCGGATGAAAACTACACCAACGCCTTTGTTGACGGCGCCGAAACAGCCGGCTACAGCGAGCAGGACGGCGAGAGAGTGTGGACTTACACCTTCACTCCCGTTGCGACAGGCGAAAACGCCTTCGATGTAACGCTCCTTGACATTAACGGTTACACAACAGAACCGATTGCCACATCGGTCAAAGCAGTAGCCCCGACAGTATCGGTGAGCGACGCTCAGATAAGCTGGGAAGCGGAAACGGTAACACTCGGCGACAAGGCGGTTCTCACAATCACAACTCCCGCGAACATAGTAAAGGTCACAATCGGTGACACTGAAATAACGGAATACACCGAAACCGAAAACGGCAGACAGTTCATATTTGAAACAACACCCGAATCGGCA
>JAEERC010000029.1 GCA_016285645.1 Clostridiaceae bacterium
CAATCAGATTATTTCTTCATTTTAACGGAGGATTTATGCTTGAATCATTGAAAGAGCAGGTTTTTGAGGCGAATCTGAAGCTTGTTGAATATAAACTTGTTCTGTTTACCTGGGGCAACGTGTCGGCTGTTGACAGGGACAGAGGACTTATCGTGATTAAACCCTCGGGAGTGGACTATTCGACGATGAAGCCCGGGGATATGGTAGTTATGTCGCTTGACGGGGAAAAAGTCGAGGGAGAACTAAATCCCTCATCCGATACCCCGACTCATCTTGAGCTTTACCGCAGATTCACTGATATCGGCGGTGTGGCGCATACGCACTCAACATTTGCCGTAGCGTTTGCGCAGGCGGCAAAGGACATACCTCTTTACGGAACCACCCACGCGGATTTCGCCTACGGTTCCATACCCTGCACGAGAGATATGACACAGGAGGAAATTGAGGGCGAATATGAGCTTAACACGGGCAAAGTAATTGTCGAATGCTTTGAAAAGAGAGGCATTGACTTTAACGCCGTCCCCGCGGTGCTTGTTCACTCTCACGGACCGTTTACCTGGGGTAAAAACGCCGCTGAAGCCGCGAAAAACTCCGCGATTCTTGAGGAGGTTTCAAAGATGGCGTATCTCAGCGAAAACCTCGGAGCAAGTCAGGCAAACGAATTTATAAAGACGAAGCACTATATGCGCAAGCACGGCGCCAACGCTTATTACGGACAGAAAAATCCCGGTATCTGATGATACCGGGATTTTAATGCATAATGCATAATTCATAATGCATAATCGAGGGTCGCTTCGCTCCGGATTGTGTAATCGCGGGGTGATTTGCTCCGATTTTGCAATCGAGGGGCGATTATAATTTCAATTTAATACTGCAATTCATTGCATCCTCTGAGTCCTTTCCGACATAGAGGGTGTATTCTTTTTCATTATACCACGATTTTTCGGCGGGGTCATAGAATTTCAGGTCTTCGGGGTCGATATCAACTCTGACGTTTTCTTCTCCGCCCGCTTCTATAAAGACCTTTTTGAATGCCTTCAGCTGTTTGACGGGATGATCGCCGGTGCCGGCTCCGGCGTAAACCTGAACGACCGCCTTGCCGTCGTACTCTCCGGTGTTTTTAACCTTAAGCGAAACACAAAGGCCGCTTTTTTTCAGCACTCTCGGTTTGCCGAACTCGAAATCCGTGTAGGAGAGTCCGAAACCGAACGGGAACGCCGCCTGTTTGTTTTCCCTGTCAAGCAGAGCGTAGCCGTGGTAATAGTCATAAGTTATGCTGTCTTTTTTATCACCCGGGAAAAGGAAACCGGGATAGTCGTTTTCATCCTTTGCCATGGTGAACGGAAGATGGCCGGAAGGATTGACTTCGCCCGAGAGAATATCGGCAAGAGCGTTTCCGCCCTCCATACCCGAATAAAAGGATTCAAGGATTGCCGCCGGCTCGTTTTTCCATTCTTCGATTATATACGCGCTGCCGCCGATTATATTGACGACGGTGTTTTCGCATTTTTCACATATTCTGTGAATAAGGTTAACCTCGGCGGAGGGGATGCGCAGTGAATAGCGGTCGCCGCCTGCGGTGTTTTCCTGCGCCTTATCGTTCTTTGAAAGATTGACGAGGTTTTCGCCTTCCTGTTTATAGTCGCTTCCGACACAGATTACAACCGCATCGCAGGAGAGTATCTCGGGAAGTCTTTCGTCGATTTTTATGCCTTCGCAGAGAATAACGTTTTCTTTTCCGTATTTGTTGCAGAGTCCTTCATACGGCGTCACGGTGTAGGGGCTGAATACCGAGCTTGAGCCGTGGTCGCCGACATTGATTTTATTCGCGTATCTGCCGACAACCGCAACTTTTCCGATATTTTTAAGAGGAAGCAGGCCGTTGTTTTTAAGCAGAACGGTACCCTCCTGCGCCGCTCTTTTCGCAAGCTCCGTATGTTCCTTGCAGCAGATGACGGTTTTATCCTTCGGCTCGATTTTGGGAGTGATTTTTATAAGACCTGCGAGAATATGCTCAACAGCCCTGTCAATATCCGCCGTCTTAACGGTGCCGTTTTTAAGCAGCAGCGGCAGAGCGGCGTATCTGAGAGTCATCGGCATCTCAATGTCAAGACCCGATTTCAGGGCCTTCGCGGCGTTTCTGACTCCGAAAATGAAATCCGAGATTGTAAAGCCCTCGAATCCCCACTGTTCGCGCAGCACGTCGGTAAGAAGATAACTGCTTTCACAGCAGTGGTCTCCCCTGAAAAGGTTGTAGGCGCCCATTATTGACATCGCGCCGGCTTCAACGCATTTGCGGAAATGCGGCAGATAAACCTCGTGAAGCGTGACCTCGTCGGTTTCAACGTTAACGGAGAAACGCAGGTTTTCAATGCTGTTGACGGCATAGTGCTTAGGGCAGGCGATAACGCCTTTTTCCTGGACCGCCTTTGTGAGAGCGACGCCCATTTTACCGGTCAGAAACTGGTCCTCACCGTAGCACTCCTGCGCTCTGCCCCATCTCGGGTTTCTGAGAA
>JAEERC010000030.1 GCA_016285645.1 Clostridiaceae bacterium
CTACGATTATTTCTGCGACAAAACCAAGGTCTCCTTCGGCATAGGCACCTTCGTTTCAAACGACACCTGCGAGGAGCCGTTAAACATAGTAATCAAACTCCAGTTTGTAAACGGCAGACCCGTAGCGAAACTCTCCGACACCCCCGGCAAAGCGATGTGCCGCGATGAGGAGTACCTTGAGTATCTCAAGAGAAGTGTTGAGTTCAGAATAAAAAGAGAATCATAAAAAGAAAACCGGATGAATGTCAGGCATTCATCCGGCTGTTTTATATATCTGTATTATTCATATAAGTTCTTTCCGAAAAGTTTCAGTATCGCGACAAATATATAAAAAGGAACATACTGAATATTGATAAAGAAGTTCTGCAGTTTATAGAAGAACGCGGGGCGCACGGTTACCTCAACAGAGCAGGAGAGCCCGCTTTCGGGGTCGGTTACGGTGAGGGTCGTTGTGCCTGTTTTAATACCTTTTATCAGCACACTTCCGTATCTGTTCTCCCCCTTTTCGGTTCTGGTTTCGATTATACCCTCTTCACTGCAGGCGACCTCGATTTTGTCGAAGTCAAATCTGTCATACGCCTCGTCGGGCATGGGATAAATCACAACATAGGTCTCAACGCCCACATAGGCGATCTCCTTGCCGTTGACAGCGGAGGTGTCAAGCTCTTTGAGGGCGGGAATCTCCTCCGCGGGCGTTTCTTCGGCGAACGCGAAAACGGAAAACGAAAGCGCGGTAATCAGCGCCAAAATAACGCATAAAATCTTTTTAAATGTTTTCATAATAATTCTCCTTTTCATCCGTGACAAAAGAATATGACTGTACCTATATTTTACCACCATTCGGGAAAATGTCAAATCGGGCAGTGCGCGCTATTGATTTTTTCGCAAAAAAGTTGTAATCTTTTTATATAAAAAAACGGAGGGATAACAATGGCAAAGAAAAAGAAGGCGGGTCTTATTGAAGCCGCTGTCGGGAACGCTGTTGACAAAGCCGCGGACAAGGCGGTTGAAAAGGTAAAGGGCAAGGTTGACGGCAAAGCTGCCGCTCTTGTAGGCAAGGCGGCGGACACCGCGATTGACAGGATAAAAGACAAGGCGGACGGAAAAATGCCCGCTGTTGTCGGTAAGGTTGCCGACGCCGCCGTTGACAAAATAAAGGACAAGGTCGACGGCAAAACGCCCGCCCTTATAGGCAAGGTTGTTGACTCGGCGATTGAAAGCGTGAAGGACGAGGCGCTCGACAAGGCAAAAACGGAGATTACCGCCATTGCCGTTAAGCACACCAAAAAACTTGTCAGAAAAGTTATCCGCCGCACGGTTACCGTCGCCGCGGTTTCGGGCTGCGCGGTTGTTCTGTTCAAGAACAAAGACAAGGTTATTGACTTCGCAAAGGGACTTCTCGGAAAATAAACTTGTGCCCGATAAAGGGTGAAACCGGTTTTCAGAATCAGTTCTGTTGCCGGAGAATATTAAAAAAACCGGGGTGATTAAATATGTTTTGTCCAACATGCGGAACACAGATGCCGGATAATATACCGAATTGCACAGTCTGCGGAAAGGACCTGAGAAATGTCAGCTATCGTCAGCCGGGTTATCAGTATAATAACAACCGGCAGAGCGATAATCATACGGGTGGAGGAAACAATTTCGAGGATTCTGTCAGACGCGGATTGAATAATCTCGGCAATTCCATCGGTTATGGCGCTCAACATGTTGAAAACAACATCAACAGAGCAACTGACGCCGTGCAGGCAGGATATCAGAACTATAAGAGTCAAAGCGAAGCATATAAAAAGGGCAGCGATGCTTTTATAATGTCCATAGTTGCTGTAGTATTGACATTTATGGCTTTTAATGTAATCAGCCTTGTTTTGGGTGTGATTGCTTTCAAATGGGCAAAAATCGGCTGTTCGGAATGCAATGAACACAAATTTGAACTTGCAAAAGCAATCAGTCTTGTAGCTATAGTTGTTTCCTCGATTGAAGTCGGTGCTATAGTTATCGGAGCAATAGTATCAGTTGTAATGCTGATTGTAAGAGTCAATCTGGCATATAAAGATTACAGCGGAATTATCAGAAATTTTGCCGCAATCGTATTCGGTAATATAATGTGATATAAATAATTAACAGGGGTATCTTCGGACACCCCTGTTTTTATTATTTATACTGATAAGCTCTTACATAGTCAACAACAAAATCCGTCGGCTCCGAACCGTCCGCAAGGGCGGCGCCCGCCCAGCTGTCGGCAGGCACGGCGTCCTGACCGCCGACCTCAACCGAAAGAATCATATATTCGGGAACCCGCGACGCTCCGCCGAAATCGGAACTGCCGGTTTTGATGCCGTTTATGTAAAATGTGTAGCCGTCCTCATTCCATTCCAGGCCGTAGGTGTTGAACTCCTCATAGGGATTGTTGAAAAGTATGAGCGGCTCACATACATTTGTGCTTTTGAGCGCCTCGCCGTAGCCGTCAATGTGAATGTTGGAACTTACCTTTCTCTGCGGGCTTCTGCCGTAGAAGGGCGACTCGAAAATGTCGATTTCAGCCCCGTCCGTTCCGCCGCCGTCAACATTGCTCATACCGTCTGTGAGCATCCAGAAAGCCGCCCACAGCCCTGTGCCCGCGGGCAGAATGCAGCGCACCTCGAAATAGCCGTATTTCTGTTCATACAGACCGTTCGTTTCAATTCCGCAGGTGTACCAGCCGGGCTTGCCGTTGCCGTTGTACCCCTCGGGGTAATAAGCGGTTTTTATGTGCAGTTCGCCGTCACGCACTTCTGCCATATCCGTGTGCCAGTAGCTGCCCCTGCGCACCGAAGCCGCGTCCGACGAGCAGCCGTGACCCCTCCATTTTGAAAAATCGAGCGAGTCGCCGTCAAATTCATCCGACCACACAAGCTCAAACTTTTCCTCGTGGGGAACTCTCGGAAAACCCTTGGGAGACAGCGACATAACAAGAGAGAGCATTACGGCGAAAAACGCTTTTATAAAGGCAAAAACAGTTTCCAAACAGCACAGAACCTTTCAATAAGATAATACTATCTTACCATTTTTTCAGTCGGTTTTCAATATCAGTCAAATGTATATGTGTGCTCGCCTCTCACCCTGAGATCGTTGTCGTAGCAGAGCACGTCAATCTGCCCCTCTTTTATTGTGAGCATTGTGGCTATATAGCCGCTGTCGCCGCTCTTGCCGCCGTCGAGCATCTGATAAAACGGAACATTGCCCGCGTTATACTCAAAGTTTATGCGGTGTTTGTGACCGCCGATGAACAGGTCAATGCCGAGGTCTGTGAGTATTCCGGACCAGTCGTTGCCGTAGCGGTTGTTGAGGCGCGGAATGTGGGCTACGCAGATTCTGTACTGCGCGTCCTCGTCGAGCGTCAGCGACTCCATCCACTTCGTTTCCTCGGCAACATAGGATGTGTAGTCAACAAGCCCGCTGTAGGTCCAGTCGGAATCGGATTTGTCCTCGCCCGAGTCAAGGCAGAGGAACTGAACGGGGCCGTAGCTGCAGGTGTAGTAGAGCCCGCCGGTGGTCGTCTTGAAAATGTCAACGGCGTCGCTTCCGTACTCGCCGCGGTTCTCGTGGTTGCCCCTGGTGTAGAGAATCGGTACTTTACCCTCGGAGAAACGGTAGGCGTATCTGAGCACCTGCTTGAATTTGTATTCGGCGGTCATCATGCTTACCTCGTCGCCGTTCATGATGATCAGGTCGGGCTCAACCTCAAAACAGCCGACCGCCTTCGCCGCGTTGTCGGGGTTTTCGTGAATGTCGGAAATGATGAGTGCGTGTATCTCATCCTGACCCGAATAACCCTTGAATTCGACGGGCTCGGACGAGATTGTTCTGCCCTTTACGGCAACGTACGCCCTTTTTGTGCCTATATGCTGTGAATGGTAGGTGTAGGTGTTGTGGTTGAGGTGCTCCTTCGGAATGCGTACGCTGTGAACGCTGTCCTCCGTGCGGTAGGCGGCGTTCTTCGAGTCTGTCACGGTGTATTCCTCGCCTTCATATTCATAGGTTACATAACCCGTGCCCGGCAGCGAGGTGGACCATATAACAGTGTACATATCGTCCCCGCTTTCAAATACGGAAGCGTTTGAGTCGAAACGGAAAATAAGTGTGTTGAAGGGCAGGAGAAACGCCGACTCAATTACCGTAATCGCTGAGATTAAAACACTGAGAATCATATTCAGCACATACATAAAACTTCTCCTCCGGAATTATAATACGGAATTATTATAACGGAGAAGAAGTGTTATGTAAAGATTATTTTGCTTTTTATGAAAAATAATTTTGTCTTTTAACTGTCGCTCTCATATTCCATAATGTCGCCCGGCTGGCAGTTGAGCGCCTCGCAAAGCGCGACGAGAGTGGAAAATCTTATGGCGCTGACATGGCCGTTTTTGAGTTTTGAAAGGTTTACATTGGCAACGCCGACCTTTTCGGAAAGTTCGTTGAGACCTATTTTTCTGTCAGCCATAACCCTGTCGAGCCGTAATATAATTTTACCCATAATACGCGCTCCTTATCAGAGTGTTTCGTCGGATTCTTTCTGAAGCCCCGCGCCGTATTTGAAAACCTCAACAAGTATATATACAACGGCGATAAGAAGAACATAGCCGAGGTTTACGCTCATACTGAAATCCGAGCCCCTGCCGAGGGATGACCACATTCCGTTGCTTACCATATAGAGAGCGTATACGGGCACAAGGGAGCGGGCGAAATATGTCATTTTCTTAATCACGTTTTCGCAGAAGGGGGTCTCGCAGGTTTTAAACGCCTTCATAAGTCCCTTGAGCATATGAAGCATAACGGTTGCAGCGCCGAGCATGCAGAAGGTGACGGCGAGGCAGGCGATTACTCTTTTTACGCTGAATATCTTTTCCTGCGCTTTCGCGTTCACGGCAAGTCCACCGTCCTTCTCTTTTACGGTGATTTCGGAAATGTCCTTGTCGCTGAATGTCACCGCCGGGTCGTCCGCGGCGTTTTCATCCTTGCTTATCAGGTCGCTGAGGTCGTCAACACCGTCAATCTTTATAAAATGATTGAGCGTGTCAAGAAAGTTGCCGGAAGATTTGATGTCTATATCCGTCGCGACCTTCACGGAAATATCGTTGTCGGCAACCGCTATCGCTCCCGCTCCTGCTATTGCCGTAATCACCATGGCGGATATTGCAGCGATTATAAGCAGAATGGATACCACATAGCCCACCGTGCCCGTAACATTGATTGTCTTGATTGATTTGTTTTTCATAACTGCCTCCGAAAAAATTAAAAATTTAATGTTTATCGTTAATTCGATTATATCACGAATTTTATGTTTGTCAAGCACTTTTTAATGATTATCGTAAATTTTTTTATTTTTTTGCCGAAACGCAATGAAATGCACGGCTGCGGATGTTCATTCGTTCTTGTATCGTATAATAATGTATGATATACTTATAATATCAATTAAAGAAAGCGGGAGATTGATAATGAAAAAAATACTGTCAGTACTGCTCGCGGCGTGTCTCTGCCTTCCTTTCGCGTCACTTGTTTTCGCGGATGAGGGCGGCATAACTGTTGACGGCACCTGGTCGGTGCTTGTTCCCGGCGAGCCCACGCAATATGAAACCTTCGCCGCGCAGAAAATAGCCGGCGTTCTCTCCGAAGTTTTCGGCACACAGGTCGCCGTTGTCAACTCGGCTGATGAAAAATACATCGCAATAGGCACCGCTTCACAGGCGGATGTTTCCGATGTTGCCGTCAACGGCTACCGCATTCAGGCAATCGGCGGCAATATCCACATAGGCGGCACGGGCGTGCGCGGTCTCGCGGCTGCGGCGTACCGCTTCCTTGAGGAGTTCTTCGGCCGCAAAGTTTATACATACAGGGATATAGTTCTGCCCCCGGCGCAGAGCGTCACCGTTCCCGCGAACACGGATACAGTCTATGAACCGTTCTTCGAATACACCGACACCGACTGGCTCAGCCCCTGCGACACCGAGTATTCGCTCGCGAACGGGCTGGACGGCGGAACATACCGCTCAATTCCCGCCGAAGCGGGCGGCACGGTCAACTATATAGGCGGCTTCTGCCACACAATGGGCACCCTTTGCGAAACGGCGGCTCACAAGGATTCCGACCCCGAGCAGCTCGCTCTTCACAACGGCGAGCGCACGGTGGATCAGCCCTGCCTTACAAATCCCGATGTGCTTGAGATTGCCACAAGAAATGTTCTTAAAATATGCTCCGAGCGGCACGACCCGAACGCCTCCCTGCAGATTATGTCCGTA
Organism: Clostridiaceae bacterium; assembly: GCA_016285645.1. Classification (GTDB taxonomy): domain Bacteria; phylum Bacillota; class Clostridia; order Oscillospirales; family Acutalibacteraceae; genus CAG-177. Next base: position 6,282 of record JAEERC010000030.1, read on the forward strand.
ACGCAGAACGACAATTACAACTACTGCGAATGCGAAAGGTGCAAAGCGTTTGAGGCAGCTCACGGCGGCGTGCAGTCCGCAACTATGATAAACTTTGTCAATCAGATTGCCGACGCCGTCAAAGAGGCGGGCTACGACAATATAGCCGTTGACACCTTCGCCTATCAATACACCCGCAAGGCGCCTACGGGCATCGCCCCGCGCGACAATGTCATTGTGCGCCTTTGCACAATTGAGTGCTGCTTCCTCCACGCTCTGGACGACAAAAAGTGCGAGCGCAATGTCGCCCTTATGAAGGACTTGAGCGACTGGTCGGCAATCTGCAACAGAATCTATGTGTGGGATTACACCACAAACTATTCAAACACCTGCATAGTTTTCCCCGATTTTGATGTTATTCAGCGCAACATTCAGGTATTCTATGAGAACAATGTCAAAGGCGTGTATGAGGAGGGCAACTACTACATCCGCAGCTGCAACACGGAGTTCGGCGAGCTTCGCGCCTATATGATTGCGAGATGCCTTCAGAACCCCTACTGCGACCTTGAGAGCGATGTTAACGGCTTCCTTGAGGCGTATTACGGCCCCGGCTGGGAGAACATCAAAAAGGTTGTCAATATGCATGTGGCAAACGCCTGCGGTTTAACAGGCCACCTGAGCATCGGGCAGAGTCCCTCTGCAAGTTTCTCTTTCTCGAATAAGGAAATAAAGGAGATTGAAAACTGCTGGGCTCAGGCGAAAGAGGCAGCCGCGAACGACACCCAGCTTGAAAACATAAACCGCTCCGAACTTTCCTGGCGCTTTTGGAAATCCAGCACAATGAAGGGCGAGTTTTCACTTCTCAATCCCGACCGCTTTGATGAAAACGAAAAACTCTTCGCGGACCTTCAGGCGTTCGGCGTGACTATGATTAACGAGGGCGGCTACAACGATTACCTCGACTGCGCCTGCGTAAGATATGTTCCCGCGAACGAGTGGGGAATGTATGAGGCGGACGAATCGGGCACCCAGGCGCGGCTGTTCTTCAGCAGAATCCTCGAATTCCTCACCCCGTTGCTCTCAATGTACGGCCTTCTCTACAAACTGTTCGGTTAAAAACAAAAGGATGCGCAGTTTTTGCGCATCCTTTAACTTTTACGGTTATTTAATTATTGAAAACAGTTCTCATTTATGCAATAATTAAAACAGACTTTTTGAGGAGAGGATTATATGAAAAAGTTTGTATCGGTTCTTATATGCCTTGCGGTGCTCTTCGGCAGCGTCGCCGCAGGTGTCGGCTCATTGACCGCCGGAGCGTACGGCAGCTGGCAGGAGGCGTATAAGGACTTCATTATCAATAAAGGATTTTTATCGTATATTCAGGATTATACCGGAATGAACGATGAAAGAGCATCTCAGGACAGTGTGAGTTTTGCGTTGCACGACATGGACGGAGACGGTATTCCCGAGATAATAATCCACGACGGATTATGGTATGCCGCCGCCAATGAAGGGTTCCATTTTTTTAAATATAAAAAGAATACAATACAGGATATCGGTTCAGAACACTCCTACGGTCTTTCATATATGAAAGGAACTGAATTCAACGGCTTTCTCAGTTGGTTCGCCCATGGCGGAGGCTATTTCTGGTCTTATGTTTCGATTGGTTCAGACGGACAGGTTGAAACCGAACTGCTTGTCAGCGGAACGGATATGCCTTTGGAAGGTCAGGAACCGGACGGAACTATAAGGATGACCGAAAAGACAGATAATGAAAAGCTTTATAAGGCGTATTGCACTGCCGCAAATGTTGACCCGGATAATCCGTTTGAATATTCGGATGATAATGATAATATTGAAGCATTGGAATTCTGTTCTTTATCTGAAATAAACGCAATGGGCTGGTCCGCTTTCTGCAAGAAATACGGTTATACAGTGACTGAAAAAACAGTTGTAAAAAGCGGCTGGGAAGGAGCGTATCTGGAAGTACTGCAAAAGGAAAAAACCGATTTCTATTTTCCCGATGCAAAATGCGTATTGATCTGCGACCTGTTCGGAGACTCAAATCCGGAAATGATATATCCCTGTAGTTCGGATAAAGAATATAACTATGACCGGTGCCTGAAAATACTCTCTTATAACGGCTCTTCGGTGCAGAGTATTTATTATGATTCAACCTGGTTTACTTATGGCGGCGGCGGTTCGGAAAATTGCTTTTTTGTACTTGATGACGGAAGATTCGGCACATTCTATTCTATGGCTGACGACTGGTCGTACTGTGAATACAAGATTCTTAAAGCAAATACGAATAATATTTCAGTTGAGGAAGAATTCAGCGAGTATTATTCATATGACTATGACAAAGGCGTTGAAAACGCGGAGTATAAAGTAAACGGGAAAAAAGTTGCAAAAAGCGAGTTCAATAATAAAAAGACCGCTTTGAAACAAGAAATTAAAACCGTATTGACGGGTGATGTTTCACGAGAGGATTTTATAAATGAGAGCCAATTGAAAAACGCACCCGGAATGACTTATGATAAAGCAATCAAGTTTTTACAGGGCAGTTCAACAACATACGAAACTTATAAATTCTCAGGTGAAGATAAAACCGTGAGCACATCTGTAACGGAAAATTCCGACCTCACAGAAACCACCGATGAAGATACAGGCAAATCCTTATCTGCCGACAGAGAGACCGCCTCAAACAACAAACTCTATATCATAATCGCCATTGTTTCCGCGGTTGTCGTCGCGCTTGTTGCCGCTCTTACTGTTATTGCACTGAAAAGCCGCAAAAAGAACAGTCCGGAACCTGGGGCGGAGGAAAGAACGGACGGTGCACAGCGGGCGCAGGAGAATTTATACGGAGAATATCCCGCCGAACCGGTTGATTATCAACAGCCCGCGCCGGTGAATCCTCCGGAATCAAAACTGATACAGTATTCCTGCGTTGAGGCGGGGCACGGCGGGCAGTGCGCCATGTGTAAACTTGAAACAGACAGACTGCTTTATGTCAGCGCCGCGAAGGGCGAAAACAGGCAAAGCTACAACCTGTGTGTAAACTGCGCGACCAAGATAATTCAGAAGTTCAAATCCGCCAACAACAATCAAAGTTAAAATCCATTGACCTTCTTCAAAAAACGGAGAAGGTCTTTGTTTTATATGTAAAAAAAGGATGCGCAGTTTTTGCGCATCCTTTTCTTGTATTATACTGTTTTCATTATCAGTGTATTATGACGTTGTATAGAGCGTGCAGGCCGTTGAATATTACTTCAAACGGCAGGCGGAGTACCGCGAGAACGGATACAAGCGCTCCGCCGGGACCGTCGTCAATCACAACGGGTATCAGACGCTGTGACTCGGTCAGGTTGCGCCAGATGAAATATACGTCGCTGCCATCACGGCAGAATGTGTCGTCCCTGAGCTGCTCACGGTCGCCTACCTGTAAAAAGCCGCAGTCTTTCATTCCGTTCGCGAACGCGATTGCCATCTGCTCGTCCTTGAGCGTTATGCGTGTTACCATCTGCAGTTCCGCGGCGGGCTTGCTCTTGTTGAGTTTGCCGACCTTGTAGCCGTCGCACCACCAGTATTTGCCGTAATCGCGGGTGAATTCGCGCTGAACCGTGCCGTCGGTCATATTGTGGTAGAGAGTCATTTCCATATCCAGCCAGTCATCCCTGCCGGCGCACTGGTAAGCCGAAGCGGGCGTGTCGCCGAATCCCACGGCGTATTTTGTGTAAACGCCGATTTCGCCGCCGAGCTGGAACAGACCGTACTGACCCTTCCAGAATTCAATGAGCCAGTCCTTGTTGCCGTAGGTGAAAACCACCCGCGCGAAGTCGTACTGATATCCGATTATCTGAGAGGCGTTGTCATAGAGACGGATAAAGCCGAACGGCATCTGCCACGTGCGGTCGTTGTTTGAATAATAATAATCGCCGAGATTGCTGTATTTGTAATTCATCGACAGAAAAATGTGCGGTATGGTGCGCCTTGAGGAAACATTGACCGTGCAGGTGGCGGAAACGGGAGTGTCCCCGTTCATAGCGGTGGCTTTTATCTCCGTGCGGCCGGAACTCTTGCCGCTGACAATGCCGTTGCTGTCCACTGTCGCAATACTGTTGTTGGCGGAACTCCAAACAATTCTGCCGGGCGCCGGGTCAAAATTCTTCGGCTCCGCTTTTAACTGTATTCTCGCGCCGACCGTAACGGGAATTACGCTGTCGGATAAAACGAGCTGAGGCGCGGACGCGTCCTGCGTTGCGGCGCCGACCTGCCCGTCCGCCGTGTTGTTGCCCGCCGCGCTTACGGCTGATGAAAAAATGAGTACTGCGCAAAGTAAAAAGGCGGCTGAGCGTCTTAAAACTTTCATTGTTTTTCCTCCCGGTAGTTTAATCCTGACTTTATGCCGGTAATATCCGCGGATTATCCGCTGCTAAAATATTATTATAGTATATTTTCGGTAAAAAATCAAATAAAATATGACAGACCGCACAATGTTCGTATAAAGAAAAAACGCGGGGAAGTGCAATGTCTTATGAGTCGTGTACAACTGCAATTGTTGAAAGTGAAATCGTTCGCTTTGCTCACGGTGAAATCTTCGGCTTCGCCTCAGATGAAATCGAATGCTGACGCATTCGGTGAAATTAAATCCACCCACGCCCGCAGGCATTTCACTGCCCGAAGGGCAATTTCACATTGCGAAGCAATATTTCACCCACCCGAAGGGTGGATTTAGTTAAAAAAGGACTTGCCTTTGCAAGTCCTTTTTCATGGCCCGCCTGACAGGATTCGAACCGTGTCGTCACGGGCTGCGTATCGTTCGCGCCTGCGGCTCTCACTCGCTCCGCCGTTCCTCCTTCCCCCGCCAAGTTTTTTAACTTGTCGGGGACCCCGTTAAACGAGAGCGCAGGTTTCTCATCCTTGAAACAAAAAAGAAAAGGCGTGCACTAAGCACGCTCTTTCCTTTTGGCCCGCCTGACAGGATTCGAACCTGCGCTCTCCGGAATCGGAATCCGCTGCGTTATCCAGCTACGCCACAGGCGGAAGTTATTGATATATAAGGGAGAAACCGAATATTTATAAAAATTAAAAAAGAGTCTGGACCAAAATTTGAACCAAAATTGACAACTAAACCTCAAATTCCTCATCTACTGTTTTAATTCTGTCGGTCATTATATCAACATATGTCCGGGCTGTCAAGGCAGGGTCTTTGTGCCTGAGTTTCTTTGACACCAACTGCATATCGTGGTATTGTTCGTATAGAAAACTGGCGTAAGTGTGTCTTGTGGTATGAAGCCCGAAGGTTTCTTTTGCATATTTCTTCTTCTGCTTATTCTTCTTATCCCTCTCTTCTTTCATTCCTGAACGTTCTTCAATTCCTGCCGCTCTCAGAATTCTGTGCCAGCGTCCCCTGAGCACGGAAATTGTAATGGGCTGTCCGTCTTCCGTGTGAACAACATAGCCCTCATACCCCTTAGCTTCTGTCGCTTTCATTTCGGCAAGAATGTTGTTTGCTTTGACAGAGAGCGATAGAGTTGAGCTTGACTCTTTTGTCTTAGGTGTTCTGTCCTCAGCAGTGCGTGCTTTAATATTGCCTTGACTATCTCTCGCATTAGCAACCGTTCTATTGCTTTCAATAGTCAGCTCTCGTTTCGCCTCATTCCAGTCAGAGTATTTCAAGCCACAGAGCTCGGATGCTCTTAGGCCTGTTTGAAGCAGGAAGTCAAAAGCTATCGCCTGATAGTGCTCGGTATGCTTCATATCATACTCGTTTCGGAATTTGTTTCCGTCATCGTCTTTAAGTTCACGAGTCTTGCATTTTGGAGTATATCCGTTATATATAACATCCTGTATTGCTTTAACTTGTTCTTTGGAAAGATACTTGTGCTCCTTGACCGGTTTAACATTATTTTTGTTCGGCTTACTGACGCCAATCATCGGATTGTTTCCGATGATTGGCGCCTTATACTTAAAATAGGAATTGAGGTGTGAGTAAATTTTTTTGATAACACTGAAACTGCAACCTTTATCTTTTGCTATGTTGATACAGTCCTGACAGTCATCAACTGTTATTTTGAAAACCATTTTGTTCCCGAGAACGGGTATGATATGTGCGTTGATGACTTGCTCCATTCTGTCATAAGATGTCGGCTTTAACTCTCTAAGTTTATAGCGGACCATCCATTCGTGTATATCGTCTTTTAACAAAGCGTTTTCGGGTTTTGCCGCATCCACCCGTTCCAAATAGGTATTAACGGCGCTGATAAGTTCACCGATGCAATAATTATGCTTTTCAGGGTCATATGGGACGTGAATTGCTTTATATTTCGGAGTTCCGTCTTTATATCTATCCTTTGTAGGAACTTTGACTCTGACACGCATATTGTCAACATCATAGAACAAGTTGAGCACCTTTGACTTGCCGTTTATGACAACGGTTATATCCTTGCGCTTTTCCTGTAGCTCCTTATTTGTGCTTTTCTTCGTAGGCATCAAGTATCTCCTCTAATTCATCTTGGGGAACCAACTGCAATAAGAACGAATATTCTTCGTTGGGAATAAACTTCGGACCGCTTTCTGCTGAATGAGCCATTCCATAAGCCGTGCTTCCCCTTTGCATGGCTCTTCCCATATATGCTTCAAAGTTTTCTCTTTTGCATAACCATTTTCCTTTTTCAGGGTCATTAACATCTGACTTAAAAGCTTTTATGCTTTGTCGAGTCATAATTCCCCTTGCTGTTTTTATGCTGAGTCCGGTTTCATCAGCAATATCTTTAACAGTCATATAAAGTTTATCAGCCATATTATCAACTCCATTTTATTTAATATATAATAACATAAAAATAGTGCGGATGCAAACTGAATATATAAAAAGCCCGATGAATCGTAATCTTTGATTACAGATCATCGGGCTTTCTTTATTTATTAAACTCCTTATACAGCATTTCTGCAAGGACGGTCATCATCGCACGATACTTCGCCTCTTCTTCAAACATTGAGGTAAATGCTTCGGTCTGCTCAACATAGCTTTCCTGAGCTACTTCATCAAACGCCTTGCGGAAGATACCGTCTTTGAAAAGCTGAAGGTCCATTGTCTTGGCGTTCTTCGCAAGCTTCTTGTCACCGAAGAGCTTGTCGTGAAGAGCGTTGAGGATGACTCTGTCCGCCTCGGTAAACTCGCCTTTGTAAAGCTCGTTTATCTTTTCAATTATTTCCTCGAGCGGGTCCTTCTGCTCGGGTCCTGCTTTCCCCTTACCTTCTGCCGGCTTCCACTGTCCGCCGACGGGGTCGAGCTGGATATCGCCCTTGAATGTCTTTTCCAACTTGTAGTATTCAAGCTTCAGAGCTCCGTCAAGGTCGAGCTTCTGCTTTTCATCCTCGGGAAGAAGCTTGATAAGATATGACAGGAATACATACTCCTTCTGCATTTCGGCGTCAAACATACGGCTGACCTGTGAGATGTAACCATACCACTTGATGAACGAGCGGACCTGACGGCGGAAGTTGTATCTGTCGTCAGTTGCCCTGTCGTTGTATCTGTCAGCAACGGGCTTGAGCGCAGATGTCATCTTGCCGAACATCTTGGCGTCCTGCTTTTCTGTCGAGTAGTAAATGGCGGTAAAGGCGGCGATGTCGTTGTCGGAGTATAGGTTATACTCTCTCAGCTCTTTTCTGAGCGTGTAGAGCTTGGCAACATTGACTTCCTGAGAAAGAGAGGTCTCCTGATAGAAGGGCTGAAATGCTTCTTTGATGTCGTCAGCCGTATTCACGAAATCAAGAACGAAAGTGCTTGATTTCTCCGGGTGAATACGGTTGAGGCGTGAGAGAGTCTGCACGCATTTCACGCCCCTGAGCCTTTTGTCAACGACCATACTGTGCAACAGCGGCTCGTCAAAGCCCGTCTGATATTTTTCGGCAACAATGAGCACATTGAAGTTTTCGTGGAATTCCGCCTTCGTCTGCTCTTCCTTGATATGTGTTCCGTCTTTGCGGATGTTCAAGCCGCTTTCAGTGTATTCCTCTCCGCCGTCGTTTACACTGCCGGAGAAAGCAACCATAACGCCGACATTTGCGTATTCGCTGTTGCCCTCAGCAACCTTCTCTTCTATGTAGCGCCTTATCTCTTTGATATATCTGACTGCGGCGAGTCGTGACGATGTAACAACCATCATCTTACCCTTACCGCCGACGGAGTTCTTTGTTGTGTCGAGGAAAGTCTCGACTATTATCGCCGACTTCTGCGCTATGTTGTAGGGGTGCAATTCCTCATACTTCTTGATGAGCTTTGCAGCCCTTGATGAAGGCACATCGGGGTTGTCGGGAATGGTCTTTGCTATCTGAAAGCTGGTCTTGTAGGTCATATAGTTCTGAAGGACATCCATTATGAAGCCTTCCTCTATCGCCTGACGCATTGAATAAATGTGGAACGGGTGATATGTGCCGTCGGTGTATTCCGTGCCGAACATCTCAAGAGTCTGACCCTTCGGCGTTGCAGTAAAGGCAAAGAAGCTGAGGTTCTTGTGCTTGCCGTGAACCAACATCTCGGCGATGAGGGGGTCGTGTTTGTCAACCTCTTCCTCTGCGAGTCCTTCGGCTTCGGCATACTCCTTGAGGGCTTCCTCTGTGTCGGCAAGAGCTGTCTTGAGCTTTGTCGCCGCCGAGCCCGTCTGTGACGAATGCGCTTCATCGACGATAATGGCGAAATTCCTGCCGGCGGTGTTGTCAACCTCTTCATAAATTACAGGGAACTTCTGAAGGGTTGTTACAATAATTCTGTCGCCGTTGTTAATGGCGTCTCTCAGGTCTTTTGAGGTCTTGCCCTCGCCTATCGTCTGAACAGTGCCGAGCGTATGGTCGAATGAAGAAACGGTGTCCTGAAGCTGGCGGTCAAGCACGGTTCTGTCCGTGACTATAATCACGGACGAGAACATGGGCTTGTTGTCGGTGTCAAACAGCGAGGCAAGACGGTAGGCGGTCCAAGCTATGGAGTTGGACTTGCCCGAGCCTGCCGAATGTTGAATGAGGTAATTCTTGCCGGCGCCGCTCTCTCTGACATCGGCGATGAGCTTGCGAACAACATCAAGTTGATGGTAGCGAGGAAATATAATTTTGTTCTCGCCTTTTGGCTTATGAATGAATTTTTGTATTATATCAAATGCGCTGTCTTTCTGAAGCACGCTCTCCCATACATAGGCGGTCGGGTAGCCGTCGGGGTTCGCCGGGTTGCCCTTGCCGCCGTCATTACCGGCGCCGTTGCTTCCTTGGTTAAAAGGCAGGAAGTATGTCTTGCCCTTGTCAAGCTTCGTCGCCATACAGGCGTCAGTGTGGTCTATGCAGAAATAGGCGAGAACTCGCTTGTTGAATTGGAAGCATTTTTCACGGGGGTCACGGTCATACATCCACTGACGCTTTGCGTTGTCAATGGTCTGCCCTGTGTATTGGTTCTTGAGCTCTATGGCAAAAACGGGAATGCCGTTTATAACAAGCACCATATCGACGGAGTTGCCGTTATCCTTTGAATAACGCCACTGCCTGACGCAGTTGCAGATGTTAGCCTCATAAAGAGGCCAAGCCGTGGTGCTGAGTTTGTTCTCCGGTCTGAAATAGCAGACTCTGAACTTGAAACTAAGATATGTGAAACCGTCACGCAGGACTTTGATAAGACCTTCCTCGTCAACGGCGTTATTGAAGGCGTTGACAAATTTGCGCACGGGGTCCGAGCTCTGCTGCTTCTCAAACCTCGCCCACTCTTTGGGCTGGGTTCTTTGAACAAAGGCAATGAGGGTGTCGGTGTATAAGCCCGTGTTAGGGTCATACACATCGGTCGTCTTAGTCCAGCCGCCTTCGGCGGAAATAAGGAACGACTCAATGTCTTCTTCAAAGCGCTTTTCGGTTGTGACTATCGCCGGTCTCGGAGAAGAACCGCTGGTTTTACCAGCATATTCGCCCAAGCCGAATTCTTTGCGGATATCCTCGGGAAAATAGTCCGCAGGTTCGGTATAAGTATTGTCTTTATCCATAATTACACCTCTTTCTTGCCTGTGACATATTCGTATATAACGGACTTTTTATAGAATTGTAATTCCTCAATTATCTTTCGCTTTGCTTCAATGAGCTTGTCTATATCTGCTGATTTTCTGTCAAGAAAATCAGCAATTTCTTTTTGTTCATCAAGAGGGGGATAAGGAACTCTTTTCATAGAAATAGTTGAAGACGAAATAACGGGTTGTGCAGAAGCTTTTGAGTATTGTCTCAAATTCATTGCTTCAAAAGCAAAAGAAAAGAACTCTTCATTAACATTGTTAATTTTTCGAGCAATAAGGGAATGCTCAGTTACCCATATTTTTTCATCTATCAAATGTATATTTCCGCAAAGAGCGCCAACTCTTCCAATTAGTATTTTTTTGCCTTCAAGGTTGAATTTTTCATAGAAACCTCTTATGCCATTTGCACCATATACAGGATATATATGTGTGTCATCAAAGTCGTCAACAAACATTTCACTTGTTAATGTTTCACCGCTGGAATAGCGAAACAAATTGCCTGTTCGTGTTACGCTCCACTCTTCGGGTATCTCCCCTATCCACTCGATACCGCTGGGCTTCGTTTTGCGGCTCGGGCGGATGCCTTTGGTAACGGCTTCGGTTATGACAGACTGCTTGAGCTTCTTGTATTCCTCAATACTCTCTTCTGTCTTTTTGATGACAATGTCTATTTCCGCAGATTTTCTGTCAAGAAAATCTGCAATTCGTTTCTGCTCATCAAATGGCGGAACAGGAATTGATATTTTTTTCATATCTGACCAATTCGTAGTCCAAAGGTCATCAACTATTCCGTGTCCCCACTTATAAAACTCATCGGCAAACAAGGTTGTATGAAAAAGCCAGTCATAATATTCCGGGTCCATTTTACCCTTAGGGGCAAGAATGGTGTTTATCAATGAGACGGAACCCTCATATTTTGATATACCGCAGGAACCTCTTCTGTCGGAACGGCTGTTTATAGCAAAGTCGCCGATACATACGAGCTTTCTGTCATCGTGAGCGTCGCTCTTTGCAGCTGTTTCAAGTTGTGGAACAATGCCTTTCATTGTTACTGAAAGCGGCTGATAGTCTCTATCACTGACTTTTGTTTTTCTTTCAGAGTATTTGCTTCCTATATTATCGGTTTCCCATTCTTGCGGTATCTGACCTATCCACTCAAAACCGCTGTCTTTCATCATTCTTCCCATATCAGTTCTCCTTGCCGAAAAGACTTCTCAGGGAAGCGGATATTTCATCTTCGAGTCCGACGATTCTGTCAAGAATCGCTTCGGACTCTTCGGGTTTCTGATACTCATAGAAATATCTCGTCATCGGTATTTCATATCCGACTTTTGTCTGACTTTTATCTATCCAAGCGTCTGGAGCATAGGGCAGAACCTCACGGGCAAAATACTCGTCAATATCTTCATTGAGCGGCACGGTCTCTGTGTCTCTCAGGTCTGAGTCCGCAACGGGTTTACCCTTCTTCATAACCTTGTTGCCGTTTTCATCGTAAAGCGGTCGCTCAATAGTTATCTTCCGGTAGCCGAAGTCTGCGCTGTCAAATATCTTGCTCTCGCAGTAAATGCCGTTCTTGTCGCCGTATATCCTGTTATTCTCAAATTCGCCGTATGCCTTGACTATCATCTCACGGCAGTCATCGGTTATGTCGTTTCGCTTGTTGCCTATATTCTTGCGTCTTTTTTCAAAACAATTAGAAGCGTCAATAAGCTGAACCTTACCTTCACGGAATGAGGGCTTGTTCTTATTGATAACCCAAATATATGTTGTGAGGGGGGTGTTCATAAAGGCGTCTGTCGAAAGCTGAATAATGGCTTCGAGCCAGTCGTGGTCTTCAAGCATATACTTACGGATGTTTGAAGGTCCCGAACCGGCGTCACCGGCAAACAGCGGCGAGCCGTTCTGAATTATCGCCATTTTGCCGTCATCGGCAAGCTTGGCAAGACCGTTCAATACAAACAACTGCTGACCGTCGCTTATCTTCGGAAGACCGGGAGCGAAACGACCGTTTTCGCCGAGCTTTGCTTCAGCTTTTACGGCGTCTTCTTCTTTTCTCCAAGAAATACCAAACGGTGGGTTTGAAATTATTTTATTAAAAGTGTAGCCCTCAAACCGGTCTTCGCTCAGGGTGTCGCCGAACCTCATATTGTCCGGGTCGCCGCCCCTTATCATCATATCGGCTTTCGCAATAGCAAATGTTGACGGGTTGAACTCCTGACCGAAGCAGGTGACTTCCGCCTCGGCGTCAAGTTTTCTTATGCGCTCTTCCATACAGCTCAACATCTGACTTGTGCCCATAGCCATATCATAGACGGTGATGTTTCTTCCGTCAAAGACATCATCGCTGAGCAGTATATCTGTCATAAGATAAATAATATCACGGCTGGTGAAGTGGGCTCCTGCCTCTTCGCCGTAACTTTCGGAAAAGCGGCGGACAAGGTCCTCGAAGATATAACCGCAGTCAACGGCGCTTACCTTATCGGGACCGAGATAGCCGTTCTGTGAGTTGAACTCCTTAATGACGAGGTAGAGCACATTGGCGTCAACCATACGGTTGATGACATCGTTGAAGTTGAACTTTGCGAGCACATCCTGAACATTCGCCGAGAAACCGGCGAGATAGTCACGGAAGTTTGCCTCGATATTCTCTGAGTCCGCAAGCAGAGTCTCAAATGTGAACTTGCTTGTATTATAGAACTGGTAGCCGGACGCCTTGCGCAGGAAACCGTCAACAACGGCAAGGTGCTTTACCTTCTCATACTGCTCCAGCACCGCTTCGTGCGTGGGCAAAAGGCAGTCGTGAAATCTTTTCACGACTGTCATAGGCAGTATGACAAGACCGTATTCGTGCGCCTTGAACGGACCGACAAGCTGGTCCGCAACATTCCATATCAGCGCAGACTTCTCCGCAATGTTTACGCCTACATTTGAAACATCAGCCATAATTATCAACCTCAACTTTCATAGATATTATATTATACTCTATTACATTATAGTTTGTAAACAATTTATATTCGGCATTTTCGGCGAGATTACAGATCGCCGAAAATCGCCTTTATAACATAATACTCCCCCTTGAGTCCCAAAAACCGGACTTGAGGGGGTTTTTTTGCTTTTTTTCAGAAAAACGCCGTTTTGTCAAATTCGTTTGCCAAATTTTCTCTCATATTCTTTTTGCCGAAACACAGAAAAAATTTTTTTGAAAAGTGAACATATTTCTGTTTTTTGTCGGGTTTTGAGTGCAAGTCTTACGTATATGCCGTTTTTTGCGAAAAACGAGTTGCATACTTACTCACCGGCAAACTGTGTCGGCAAAACAATACAAAGAATTACCTCGCGCCCAATGGGGTAAAGGGCAGGAGATATCTATGAATATTTGTTTAAAGCACATCAACCTTGACGGCGATGAAGTCATTTTTGAGCTCTGCGTTGAAGGTTACACCGTCTATGTTTACTACTGTAAATGCTGCGGTCATCTCTCGCTGGGCTATCACACGAGCATTTCCGACTTTGTCAAGGAGCACGAAGAAGACATCTATGAATTCATCTACGAGGTGGTCGAATGAACAAAGAATTCTTCAATTCCCAATTCGACAGCACGGTCGAGGGCGAAGGGTGGCGCCGGATTTTATCCGGCAACACCCGAGCATGCAACTATGACGAGCAATTCGCAGTCTATGTCAAGGCGACTCCCGTTGCGGAAATTTTTAAAAATTCCGCAAAACGCAAATGTGAAAAGCCAGTCATATCAAGCCAAAAAGACACCCCCTCGAAAACTGTTATGGAGTATTTACGGGGTAATGGGTGCTATACCCTTTCCTTTATTTCAGATGATGAATTGACAGGTACATATTCTTTAAATTCATACTTCCTTAATGATATGAAGTCTGTTGACTTTAATTTTGTCATCCGAGCTGACTGTTGCTGGGTGTCTAACCCTTCTAATATTATTTCGTATAACTTTTCTTTTATATATTGCGGTTACGCTTTTTCCTTTATATTCCTTATATTTGATGATGTTATCAAAGCTCTGTCTCTTGATGTTATGCTCGGTAGGATATTTGACTTTCTTGACTATAAACGAACTGACCGTCGTAAGGTCACTTCTTATGAATATATCCCTGAACTTGATAAAAAGGGTAAACCCGTTATAAGGAGCTGTGCTAAACACAGCGACGCTTTAATTAAAGGTCGTTATGCTTTCATAAACGGTAAGCCGACTTCAAATGAGTTTAAGACCGTCGGTTCTGAATATAAGCCCTCTCTTGTTCATAAGAAATATGACTTCACCGGTGATAAGCTGAATGTCACTCTGCTCTTGTATCACGGGCTTCAGTTCTTCTCTTCTCTGAGCGACAGCTCTTATATCTTAAATAACCTTAATATCCGTGAGCACGGGAAGGGACTTTTCAGCACTAAGCCCATTATGCTTAATGCTATAAGTCTTGTTAATAAGGGCTGGAATTACACTTATCCCGTATGCCTTACTATCCGTGACGCCGTAAACCACGACTGTATCGGTGACGCAACGCCCACACAATTCGGTGAGTGCGCCAAGTGCAGACAGACTGACTTCTCCGACACTGAACTCGGGAAAGACTTTGAACTGCGGTTCGATGAGTATATCACCTCTTACCCTTCAAAGTATCTTAACTACGCCGCTCAACGCAACACCGATGTTCTGATGTATATGAGCGTTATATGGGGCTTCAACCGGTTCATCCCGTTTACCCTGACATCTGCTGCCTGTTCTCTCGCTAAGGAGCAGATAGCCGAACATCTCGGTTGCGTTAATGACGCCGAGTATCTCAGCCGTTATTCAGGAACGGTCCATTTCAAGGGCAATTTACTGAAGACCGCCCGTGAAAAATTCTGCCGCTGGAGCAGTAATATGCCTCTCAACGATGACTGCGACATTATCCAGCGTTACAGCGCTAAGTCCTACCGTGGCGGTTATAACGGGTGTATGTCGGTTGACTGTCATAACGGTATCAACACCTACGACCTCGACATATCCGGCGCCTATCCGACAAGTATGGCGCTTATACCGGCTATCGACTGGAACGACTGTATCGACTATCAATTCACACGGGGGCAAAAGCTCAGCTTGGCTGATTTCGCCGTTGACGGCGAAATCACGCCATTTGCGCCCGTGTTCGCAAGCGTGACTTATAAATTCCCTGATGACTGCCGTTACCCCTGCCTTCCCCGTAACGGCGAGGACGATGATGAAGCTCCGGCCTACCCGTTGGAAGAGGACCGCCCCGTTTATTGTTCCGGTCCCGAACTGTATCTCGCCCTGAAGCTCGGAGCCGATATAACGGTATCGAGCGGATATAAGGCAAAGGTGCTTCACGACTCCGACGGCAACATCATTTACCCTTATCGCTCCATAGTTACCGCTCTCGTAAAAGCCCGTTCCGAAGCCGAGAAAGCCCACGGCAAAAAGAGCTTTCAGGCGAAGCTCCTCAAGCTTGTTGTCAATATGCTCTACGGCAAAACAGCCCAGCAGGTAAGCCAGCTGTATTCGAGCGGTTCCAATGACAAGGGCGACGAGAGCCCTATAACCAACCCCGTCTCTGCTACTATGACAACCAGCTTCATCAGAGCCGTGCTGTTCGCCGCATTTCACGACATCGAGGAAGCCGGATATGAGGTATATTCGGCTACGACCGACGGTCTTATAACAAACGCTCCCTTTGATAAATTCATCGGCTTTGACCTCTTTGGGCTGAACGCTTATCTGCTCGAGTCTCGCAAAATTATAACGGAACAGGCTGACCCCGACACTTGGTCGGTCAAACACGAACAGGACGACCTCGTCAACCTTACCACTCGAGGCAACGCCAGCCTGACGGCTGAGAACAAAATGCTCGGCATTATGGGCGGCGTATTCGCAAAGAACGGTGTCTCTACGGCTTATCCCGACGCCCCTAAAGAATGCGCTCAGAACAGGGAAGCTTTCATAAAAGCCGTTGCCGGCAGAAAGGGCAAAATTCCGACTGAGTTTTTGGAATACCCGACGCTGAAAGACATCCGAAACGGCGGTCTGTATAAGCGTGACAGGAGCTTCCGCTGTATCAATATGGACTATGACATGAAGCGCAAGCCGGTCCGCTCATCACTCAGGGCGGAACAAATAACCATTGACGGCGAAACCTTTGAGATAGCCCATATTGAAACTGAGCCCTACCGTGACTCCGAAGAACTGAAATTCTACCGTTCCGTCAAGGAAAGAATGACTTGCCTTCGGACGGTTGCCGAGTGGGAGCAGTTCTTTGACGCCATTGACATAAAGACAAACGGTCGCTCCCGTTTACCGTCAACGGGAATATACGACTGGTCTGTATTATGCGCCTGTATCATCGGCTACCGTGCAGGACTGTGGGATATCCCGTATCTTGACACCCCCGGTTTAACCGTTGCCGAAAAATGTGCGTGGATAAACTCCTTCAACGGCGACGGCGAACATACCTATTCAAAAAAACACTGGGATAAGGCAAGCGAAAAAGCGGTTCAAGCCAAGTGCTTGCCGCAAGCTATCGTGCATCCCCTGTTACTGAAATTACAAAAAGCAAACACCTATTAGACCGTCGCCCTTGCGCACCGATATAAAATCGGTGCGCTTTTAGTTTTAAATAGGGGAGCAGTCTGAGGGACAAAGATTGTGATTGCAAATCACAATCTTTGTGCCGTAAATTTCCGGCAGACTTATATTATATAATATATATGGAAGGCAACAGGAGTAAACCGTAAAATTTATTGAAAGGACTTGATATATATGCGAATAACCGAATTGACAGAGCAGGAAAAGCTCTACGCAAGCAAGCAGAGTCAGCAGCTGCGTTCTCAGACCGGTGCCGTTGAATGTTCCTTTGTTGTTTTCGACAATAACTGCCTCTATCTCTCAGGTGAGAAATACAGCACCTACTATGACAAAGAGGCGTTTGCCGATAATTACAACGACACTCTCGGTCAGCTTCAGAAGGACGGCTTTATGATAAGTCAGCAGGAGTTTATCAGATACGGCGCCGAACACTACGGCGGAGTGCGTATTGATAACAACGGCTATACCTACATTACTACCTTCGAGCCCGAAAACGGCTCAGCAAAAATGCACATTTACGACACCGAAAAGCTCAACAGCCATATCAAAGAAGCCGAGCGAGGAGTTAAGGTCAGATGCGGTGACGAAGAATTCATCGTTCCTGACGGCGGCAAAATCGTCGTGGACTACCACGACGGAAGCGAGCCGACCGTCAGGACAGCAAGATACATTGACCAAACCCATTTTGAGCTGGACGGTTCAAGTCTCGGGCTCTACCACCGTGACGAGTATTCAATGATAATGCAGGAGCACGGATATACCGTCAAGCCGTTTGACGAAAGCAGAAAAATGACGGTCGTTCTTGTCCGCCCGGGAAGAGAGGCAGAAATATCAGAGCTGCCTAACGGCGAACTTGAGACTCTGCAAAAAGCCGTCGGCGGATATATCGAAGCTCTGTATTTCGACACGAATGACGAGGTTGCCATTATATGCAATGAAGAGGGCAAAATTAACGGTATGAGACCGAACCGTGCGATGTATGATGACGAGAACAATATGTATGACATCGTTTACGGTCAGTTTATCGTCGTCGGACTCGGCGAGGACGACTTCCGCTCATTGACGCCCGAACAGGCTCACAAATACTGCAAGCACTTCAAAACACCTGAACGGTTCTACTTTTTCAATGACCGCCTTGTTGCCGAGAAAGAGGTAAGTTCTGAACAGCAGTCACGGGGTCCCCATATATGAACAGCGACAGCGTTTTTCTCGTTATCGCTGCAGTTGCTTTCGCAATGCTGTTTTTTATCGGCGGGCAGACAAGCGATAACAAAATACGAAAGAACCTTGAAAGGCAAAAAAAACGGGCTCAACATCCTGCGCCCGACAAGTCACTGCTAAGAAATCACCCTAACGAGGGTGATTTCATCCTCGGAAAATACGGGCGCAGGTATGTCTGCTGGAACACTGAAAAGGACGGTCATTTTTGTATCTGCGGCGGTTCGGGAACGGGCAAGAGCTCATCCTTGATAATACCTTATCTGCTCAACAGCAATTCCCAGCCGAAACTTGTCTTGGATATCAAGGGCGAATTGAATGAGCTGTGTGCCAACGGAAGAGACAGGGTATTCAGCCCTATCGGCAGAACTTGGGGTTGGTCGGTTTTTTACGGTTTGACCGACGACTCCACTCCTGCTGAAATTCTGCAGGTCATTCAGACTGTCGTTTTCTCGCTTGTTCCCCTCGGCGAAGGCAAGGACCGCTTTTGGAATTTGTCCGCTCGCAATATGCTCATTGGACTGCTCACCTATTACTACACATCCGGCAAACGCGACTTCATCGCTTGCGTTGACGCTATTCTCGGCTGTCCCATTGAAGACCAGATAAACGAGATAATTAACACCGTTGCGCCTGACTCTGATATTCACCGCTATCTTATCGAATTCGCCGGAATGGCTCCCGAAACTCTGTTGTCGGTCTACGCTGGAATGTCTAATTCGCTTTCCTGCTTCTCAGATGTTGACCTGCGCTGGGCTTTCTGCGCTGAAACACCCCGAAAGGTCAGCCCAAAGACACTGCTTGAAGAAGAGAGGTCAATTTATCTGTCTGTTCCCGAGCACAAGCTTGCCGCCTGGGCCGGTCCATTGGCAATGATAATTAACCTGACGCTGTGGGAGCTGAGTCGTCGTGAGGTTACGACTTCGAGCAAGCGTATCGGGGTGGTTATCGATGAGATGTCACGCATTGTCTCCGGCGGCGGTTGCTTGGACGGTATTATCGACGCTTCAATGACGCTCAGGAGCCGTAAAGTTACGCTTATTGTAGCATTACAGGCTCTCGAGGGACTTTCCGTTAAAGGCGGTTTCAATGAAAACGAGGTTACAACGCTTGTTTCAAATATGGGTATCCGCATAGTTTTGAGCGCAAGTTCGGGCAAGACACAAAAGACTGTCTGCAACGACTGGGTTGGTAAATATACGGTTAAGCGGCAGTCCAAGTCAATGAACGGCGGTAAACGGAACAATTCTTACTCTTTTGAAGACAAACCTATTCTCGAACCGTCTGACCTGAATTCGCTCGGTGATGAAGCCGTTATTATTACGCCGCTCGGCTTCTGTATGCTCAAAAAGTGCTTTTATTTCCGTGACCCGTATCTTAAACCGCTGGCTGAACGCAACAAAAAATAACCCGTCCGGTTCTGCCGATTATTAAATCGGCAGGATCGGACAAAAAAGGAGTTGATATTTATGATAGATACCAGTGCCGCTACTTCCCGGGCGGAGAAGGTAAAGATAATAACCGATAAGCTGGAACAGGGAATACAGAATTTGCTGGATAGTGACCGATATAAAGAATACCTCAGCAAGATGTCGAAGCTTCATAATTACAGTTTCAACAATACCGTTCTCATCCTTATGCAAAGACCGGACGCCACAATGGTCGCAGGTATGAATTCTTGGCGAGAAAACTTCCACAGGTCAATTATCAAAGGGTCTTCTTCGATAACCGTGTTGGCTCCTGCTCCCTACAAACACACGGTTGAAAAACCCGATGTTGACGCTGACGGCAATTACAGATACGACAGCGACGGCAATGTAATAATGAAAAAAGCGGTCGTTGAAGTGCCGTCGTTCAAGCCCGTATGGGTGTTCGATGTTGCTGACACTCAGGGCGAACCCATACCGACGCTCGGTGTTGATGAGTTAAAAGGTTCCGTCAAGAACTATGACAGACTGCTTGAGGCGGTTATAAGCGCTTCTCCCGTGCCGGTTGAATTTGACAAAATTACAAGCGGTGCGAAGGGCTATTATTCCGATATTGATAAGAAAATAGTGATAAGCGAGGGTATGAGCGAATTGCAGGTCCTGAAGACCTGTTGCCACGAGGTTTCGCATAGCTTACTTCATACGGCTGAACGCTTGAAGTCAACCGGTGAGATGAGCGATAAGAGGACTTTCGAAGTGGAAGCTGAAAGCATAGCTTTTACTGTCTGTTCATACCTTGGGCTACCAACTGACGAATACAGCTTCGGCTATATTGCCGGCTGGGCTGGCGAGCGAGAGCTTTCGGCTGTGAAAGAGTCGCTCGAGGTCATAAGAAAGACCTCATCCGACATCATCACAGCCATTGAGCGACACCTGAGCCCTGAGCGGTCGCTCAATATCGGCGAAAGTCAAACCCAAACAAAACATAAGGCAAGGTCTGCCTGACTTTCGCCTAATGACGGGCTGGCGGAAATTATGATTTCCGCCAACCGTCAAAACAAGATACAAAGCGAGAAAAGAAAGGCGCATACCGGCGGCGCCTGTATTTTCTCAGCTCCTGTATCTGCAAGTTCCCTGTTGTGTGCGGCGACACAACAGAACTTGCAAGGGGCTGACCCCTTTGAACCCAGCCGACACAGAATATATATGCACAAGCCACGAGCGCAAATATATTACTGCGTCTATGGGCTTTGCCCAGCTACCCACTCAAAGGGAACTGCGGCTCCCTTTAAGAATTCCCACAAAGAAAGGAGCGCTGTCTATGCGCAAAAGAAACAACGATATCCATATAATGCTCAATGACGAGGAATATTTATCCCTGCTTGAAATTCAGCGCAAAACCGGCTTGCGACTTCGTGAACTTATATTAAACGCTGTGTCCGACAAGCCGTTTATCACCGAGGACTGTGTTGCCGAAATACGGAGAATGAACGAACTGCTCGCAAGACTCACCGTTGCCCTCAACCGTATCGGCAACAACATAAACCAGCTTGCAAAAAGCGCAAACGCTCAGGGTGAACTGCCGAGCGAGCAACAACTCGCAGATATTAAGGAACAACTCGCAAAATACAGAGAAGGGACTGAGAAGCTGTGGCGGTATATAAGGCAATTGACGGCAAGGCTTTGAATTATCACGCCGGGCTACGGAATTGTCTGCAATATGTTTTTCAGCCCGGCAAGACAGACACCGAAACGCTCTGTTTTGTCATCGGTCCCTGTCCTGACGGACCCATTGACTTCAACGCCGTTTACGGTTCGTTCCTCGATATCAAAAACGAGTGGGGAAAGGACTCAGGCAGAATGAATAAGCACTTCTGCCTGAGCTTCGCCAAAACCGACAATATCTCACCAACAGAAGCTTTGGAGCTCGGTATAAAATTCGGTGAGCGCACTTACGACGGCTTTCAGACGGCTATGGCAATTCATACAGACAAAGACCATATTCACTGTCACTATGTCGTCAACACTGTCTCATACCTTGACGGGCGCAAATTTCAGAAAAGCAGAAAAGACCTGAAAGCCGATAAGGAATATTGCAATGAGCTTTGTCGGGAATACGGCTTATCCGTTGCGCAAAAAGGAAAACACGCCGACGGCTCCGATATGGATGAAGGCGATATTGTCGCTTGGAACAAAGACAAATACCGTGCCCTTATTCGTGAAGATAAGCCCTCTTATCTTTGCGATTGCGCTTTAGCAATCGCAAAGGTGAAAGGCACGGCTACATCAAAAGAAGAGTTTATAAGGGCGATGTTAGCACAAGGCTGGACGGTTCAATGGTCCGACAACCGTAAACACATAACCTATATCAATACTGACGGCAAGAAAGTCCGTGACAGCAATATCGAGAAAACATTTAATATTTCAGCGACAAAGGAGGTGTTACTCGATGAATTTATCGGAAAAGCTCGCAATTCAGGACGAACAGAAAATGTCGTTGGCAAAGGACAACCTTTTGCTGAGGGACGAGAACTCGCACCTGAAACTCGAAAACCGAAACCTCAGAAAAGAGGTCGAGGTTCTTCAAGATGAACGGGAAAGGCTACTGTCAGAGAGGGAAAGCCTTAATAAAGAAAGTAGACTGTTGACATCGCAAAACAGAATAATAAAAATAATGTTATTTGCTATGTTATCTCTTGCTTTGTTTATAGCGGTGATAAAATGAAAATAGCCTCGGAGTTTTAATCTTCCGAGGCTGTATTTTGAACCAATTATTGAACCAATATTTGATGTTTGAACCAATATTTGAACCAAACACTTTTCCGTAGTCTTCCGCACTTTTACCCGTTTTTCTAAGGAGCCATCGATGATGATATGCCATGAATTCCTTATTTTTCAAGGAAAAAACGAATTTTTTGCAGTAATAACAACAAGTTTTAAAAAACTATAATTTTGGATAATGCGGCGGAATCGGAATCCGCTGCGTTATCCAGCTGCGCCACAGGCGGATATACGGGCGGGGAAACCGCCCTTTTTGATTTGCTTATTTTATCTTCGTCACAACTTCCATACCGGGGAAGCTGTCGATGAAATCCTGAACCGCCTGCGCCGAGGGCATTGCCGCCGAGCAGGAGTGCGCCGAAACGAGCATCGAAGCCGAAGCGGTCGCGAACTCGAGCGCCTTGTCGATGGATTTGCCCTGAATGAGGGAGTAAATGAACGCCGAGGCGTAGCCGTCGCCGCCGCCGAAGCCCTTGAGAAGTTTAACGGGGTGGGTGCCGACTTTGTAGATTGAGCCGTCGTTTATATAGGCGTAGGAGCCCTCTTTGCCGTGCTTGATTATAACAATCTTGTTGCCGTAGCCGAACCAGCGCGCAGCCGATTCCTCGTCATTCGCGCATTTGCCTTCAAGCGCCTCGGTCAGGTCGAATTCCTCGCGCGAGCCGAGAATGATGTCGCTGTTTTTCGCGGCGATTGAGTAATAAATCGAAATTTCGTCAAAGTTCTTCCAGGTGTAGCTTCTGTAGTCGATGTCGAAAATGACCACAACGCCGTTTTTCTTCGCGAGGAAGAGAGTTTTGAGAGCCGCCTCCCTCGAGGGACTGCAGCACAGCGCCGTGCCGGAAATCACAACGGCTTTCGCCTTTTTGATATAGTCCTCGTCAACATCGTCAACACTTACCTGAAGGTCGGCAACGCCGTCGCGGTACATAAGAATACTGCTCTGAGTGGGGCTGAGAATCTCGGTGAAGGTAAGCCCGAGTTTTTCGCCGCCCGTGCATCTGGTGATGTGCGAGGTGTCGATGCCGTCATTTTCAAAATATTTTGTAACATAGGTGCCGAACTGGTCGTCGCTTACTTTCGCTATAAAGCCGCATTTCGCGCCGAGACGGGCGAGACCCACGGCGATATTGGCGGGCGAGCCGCCGACATACTTGTTGAAGTTGCTGCTCTCCCAGAGCGGCATGTTCATATCGGTCGGGTTAAAGTCGATGGCAACTCTGCCTATCGGGATAACGTCAAGTTCCTTGCTGTTGTCAAATTCAATAATACTCATAATTCTCTCCTGTCAGGCTTTTCCGGCGCAGCCGAATATTTTTATGTGTTTCATCGCATTTTTATATGCTCCGCGTGTTTCCGCGGTCTGCAGGTCGTAGTAGCCGTTTATAGCGCCCGCCGTGTATGCCTCGCGCACTTCGCGCTCCACGCTGTCAAATGTGGCGGTGGCAATGTTTATTTTGCAAATTCCGAGTTCAACGCATTTGCGGAAATCGTTTTCGCTTATTCCCGTGCCCCCGTGAAGAACAAGGGGAACGGCGACGCTGTCCCTTATTTTTTCGAGAATGTCAAAGCGGAGTTTCGGCTCCTCCTTGTAGTTGCCGTGCGCGTTGCCGATTGCGACCGCGAGCGCGTCCATGGCAACCTCATCGCAGAACTCAACCGCCTGAGCGGGGTCGGAGCAGTTCATCGCTATATCCTCGCTGCCGTCCTCGCTGCCGCCCACACAGCCGATTTCACATTCGAGCGCCGCGCCGTGTTTTCGCGCTTCGGCAAGAATCTCCGCGCTCAGTTTCTTGTTTTCGGGGAAGGGATAACCCGAGCCGTCAAACATAACGGAGGTAAATCCGATTTCGAGCGCCTGACATATTTTTTCCTTCGTTTTGCCGTGGTCGAAATGCACGGCAACGGGCATTGCGCTGTTTTTCGCGGCAGCCACCATAAGCGGCCCTATGATTTCGAGAGGGGAGTGGTTGAGCCGTACTTCCGCAATCTGCAGAATGGCGGGGCTCTTCGTCTCCTCAACCGCCTGCAGCACGCCGCGCACCATTTCCATATTCGCGATGCTGAAACTGCCGACGGCGTATTTGTTTTTCTGCGCGTCAAGCAGCAGATCCTTCATATTGACGAGTGAAATAATATCACCTCCGCAGTGTATTTCTGTTGCCGATTTATTATTTTACCATTATTACATAAAAATCTCAACACTAATTTTTAATTTTTATGAGAGAAAAAGCCGTCCCGAAGGACGGCTTCATTTCTGTTCGGTTTTATTTCTCATCTGCCGTGAGAACATCGATGTTTTTCTCCATAAGGTCGAAGAAGCGGTTTACGGTTGCCTTGTCCCTGTCGTTTCCGCGCACGCACATTGAGAGCGTGATGGCGTTTCTCATCGAGGTAGCCGAAAGAAGGGCGAAGGGTTTATATTTGACGGCGCCGCTCATAAAGCCGTCCGTCGGCTCGTGACCCTCGAGAGCGAGCTTGTCAACCTCGAGAATACCGATATTGCTCATGGCGATAAGCGGGTTCGAATAGCCGATTTTGATTATTTCCTCGCTGGCGGCGTGCGGCATAATTCTGTAGCCGAGCGAGAGAAGCGGCAGACCGTAAAGACCCATATATTTGTCTTTCTTGAACTTTGCCGAGGAGCGCACAACATACTGAAGCGTTTCAAAAATATCCCTTCCGAGTTCGGGAACGGAGCACTGCATCCACGAGGTCTGGTTCGTGTAACCCGTGTCGCTCACATCCTTCATATGGCGGCGCAGGTCTATGGCGCAGGAGATGGTAACGCTCTCACTCTTGTCAAAGCCGGCGAGTTCGTAAAGACTGTAGAAATAGGCGGCGGTGAGCATATCGTTTATTGTAGCCCCGCGTTTTTTGCCCGCCGATTTTATGAGCGGGAATTTTTCCGCTCCTATTGTGCGCCGAGCGATAAAGGAGTAATCGTCCGGCTCGCTTTCGGTGAGCGGAAAGGCGTGCTTGTCGCCCTTGGCGGTGACATTTTTGTAGAGATTCTCCGCGGCTTTTCTGTCCGTTTTGGATAAATCTTTGTACACGCTTTTGTATGAACGCGTGCCCGTGCGCAGGTCGAGGGGGCTCACGCCGTTTTCAACATAGTCGTTGTAATTCTTGCAGAACACCTTGAGAAAGCTCTTGAAGTCGCCGCCGTCCATACACATATGGTTTTCAATAATGCAGACGGTGGTTTTGCCCGAATGGAGGAGGATGAGCGCCTTCATCTGTATATCGTTTTCGGGCGGAATGCACTGGCACAAAAACGCGTCAACAAGGCGGTCAACATCCTCGTCGTCCACATTCTTTACATCCACAACCTCGTCAATGTTGTAGTCCTTCACCGTCCAGTAGGGCGAAACGTGGTTGTCGGTAAAACTCGAGTGGAAAACGGGCGCCTTTTCAAAGAAGCAGGCGAGCACCGTCTTGAACGCGTCAATGTTTATTTCAAAATCATAGTGCAGTTCAACATGCACCATACGGTCGTTGTAATCGCGGAAAAGGTAGTGCATCTTGTCCCAGAGTTCAGCTTTTAATCTGCGTTCCATTCGCTGTCCTCCTTCATTTCGTCACTTTCTCCCTGATTCATAACGAGGCGTAAAATTATAATTACAATATCAATCGCGATTCCCGCGGGTATAAGCAGCCAGCCGAGCGCCCAGGGCAGAATCCCAACAGCGCCGAGTATTACATAGAGCAGGGCGCAGACAATCGGGATATAGAGAAGATAGAGAAAGATGGCCATCCGCCTGCGGGCAAAATGAGCGTAGAGCGCGTCCGCGATAAGCGCGAGAACAGCCCCCGCGGGGAACACGGTCCAGCTGTGAACAATGTTGAACTTAAACAGCATAATGAAAAATGCGAGCGCCGCAACAAGCATAATGCTGAAAGCAAGCTGGATACGAGCAACGGAATTGAAAATAAATCCCTTTTTTGCCGTCCACTTTGCGCACAGCACGGATGTGAAATGCACCGACATTACAACGAAGCCGCCGATTAAAATAATCCACGAAAGTCCGTTGTTGACGGTAACAAGGTGCACTATGAACGCCGTTACCGTGATAAGAGCGAAAAGAATTGAGCACAGCACATTTATAACCGCTAAGCTTCTGCGCCTTCTTCTGCTCCTTTCGTCACTGAGCACCGCCTCAAATTCCGCTTTTATGTCGGGGTGCTCGCTTATTATCAAATCATTAATTACATTGCGGTCCCGGATACCTCTGTGGGTGAGCTCGTTTGCCCTTTCGGTGAACTCGTCAACCAGCTGCATCCTGAATTTGTAAGAACGCGGCGTTTCGGGTATTGAGCCGAATGCCTCGTCAATATACTTCAAAGCATCAGTCATCGGGTTTCTCCTGTTTTCTGTAAATGGATTTCCTCAATTTGACCTAATTGAATCAATTATAATATATTTTCGTATATGTTGTCAAATATACAGTGTAAACAATTGTCAAAATTCACAAACAAACCGTGCTTAATTATCCCCGCTTTGGTTTACAAGCCGAATTTTTTCAGGCGAGGTCTTTTTTAATTGACTAAGGTTTTTTTTGTGTTATAATTGCAGTTGGAAAAATATAAACTTTATTCAGGAGATACAGAAACTATGTACGTTAAAGATGTTACCGTTCAGAATCAGGTGGGTCTTCACGCCCGTCCCGCTACTTTCTTTATTCAGAAAGCAAATGAATTCAAATCATCTATCTGGGTAGACAAGGACGAACGCAAGGTAAACGCCAAAAGTCTTCTCGGCGTGCTCTCGCTCGGCATTGTAGGCGGCACATCCATCCGCATCGCGGCTAACGGTGTCGACGAGGAAGAGGCGGTAAACGAGCTTGTGAAACTCGTTGAATCCGGCTTCGCGGAGTAATAAGGCACTTTACGGCAGGCGGTCTTCAGACCGCCTGTTTTTTCTTGTTATCCCGCGGAATATGTGTTATAATATTCCGGTAAATCAATCCGAAAGGGGGCTTTTGTATGAATGAGAAACTCGGCGAACTGCGCAAAAAAGCGATGAGTCTTCCGCTGACACCCGGCGTCTATATTATGAAAGACAAAACCGGCAAAATCATTTATATCGGCAAGGCGAAAGCCCTCAAAAACAGAGTCAGCCAGTATTTCGGCTCGCAGAACAACCACACCCTCAAGGTGCGCAGAATGGTTGAGAATGTTGACAACTTCGATTATATTCTCACCGACAGCGAGTTTGAGGCCCTCGTGCTCGAATGCAGCCTGATAAAACAGCACTCCCCGAAATACAACATCCTGTTAAAGGATGACAAGGGCTATCACTATGTTAAAATCACGCAGGGCGAGTGGAAAAACATATACGCCGTCAAGCAAAAACTCGACGACGGCGCGGAGTATCTCGGGCCCTATACAAGCGGATTCACCGTTACAAACGCGGTTGAGGAGGCAAAAAAGATTTTCCGTCTTCCGCAGTGCAACAAACAGTTCCCGCGCGATTGCAAAACCTCGCGCCCGTGTCTCAACTTCTTTATCGGAATCTGCTCCGCTCCCTGCGCGGGCAAAATAAGCGCCGCCGCCAACAACGAGGCGGTCTCGCAGGCGGTCAGATTCATAACAAACGGCAGCGACGCCCTTGTTGAGGAACTTACCGCGAGAATGCTTGAGGCGAGCGAAAACCTTGAATTTGAAAAAGCCGCGAAACTGCGCGACAGAATAAACGCCGTAAAAAAAGTCGGCGAAAAACAGAAGGTAGTTTCAAACTCCGTAAAAGAGCAGGATGTTTTTGCCGTTGTGGGCGCGACCGACGGCGGCGAGAACGCCAAGGCGTGTCTGTCTGTTCTGCGCTTTTCGGAAGGCAGACTCTTTGACAGCGAGCACTTCATAATCGACCTGCCGGACAGCCTCCCCGAGGCGCGTCACGAACTTGTGCGCGATTATTACTCAATGCGCAGAACCGTTCCCAAAAGAGTGACTCTGGACGGTGAGATAACCGACTCAGCCCTTCTCGAGGAATGGCTCACATCCTTAAAAGGCAAGAAGGTTTCGATCACCGTTCCGCAAAAGGGCGAACAACATTCGCTCGTTGAAATGTGCCGCAGCAACGCAGCCCAGAAGTTAGGGCTCTATCTCGGCAAAACGGGTAAATCCACAGCCGCTCTCGACGAACTCGCGTCCCTTCTCGGCATGAAGGTTCCTCCCGAGTTTATCGAGGCGTACGATATTTCGCACACCGCCGGCAGCGACAATGTGGCGGGTATGGTAGTTTTCCGCTCGGGCGCGCCCTATAAAAAATCCTACCGCCGTTTCGCCGTAAAGGGCTTTACGGGGCAGGATGACTACGCCTCAATGGCGGAGGTCGTCGAACGCAGGATTCTGCGCTATTTTGAGGAAAAGGATACCGGCGAGGGCTTCGGCAGACTGCCCGATTTAATACTTCTCGACGGCGGCACGGGGCAGGTCAACGCCGTGCGCCCCGTTCTTGAAAAATACAATCTTGACATTCCGCTTTTCGGTATGGTCAAGGACAGTCACCACCGCACCCGCGCCATAGCCGCGGACGGGGGCGAAATCTCAATGACCTCAAAACGCGCCGCCTTCGCGCTCGTGGGCAATATTCAGGAGGAGGTTCACCGCTTTTCGGTCGAATACCACCGCAAAAAGCACGGAAAATCTTCTCTGAGTTCAACCCTCCTGAGCATTGACGGTATAGGTGAGGCAAGGGCGAAGGAACTCCTCAAAAAGTTCAAGACAATCAAAGCGATTTCGCAGGCGGATGTAAATGAACTTGCCGCCGTGAAGGGTATGAATATAAAATCCGCCCGCGCGGTAAAAGCCGCGTTTGAGGAGGATGACCGCTGAAAACTCATTATTTTTATATATTCCCTTGACAAATTGTATGTAAAAATGCAATAATTAAATGATATTATGCGCGGGGTGGTGAAAAGAATTGAGAGTCATTACCGGCACTGCGAGAGGTATGACGCTTCGCACTCTCGAGGGCGACGATGTCAGACCCACAACCGACAGAGTCAAAGAGGCGATGTTCAGCATCATCCAGTTTGACCTTGAGGGGCGCAGAATTCTCGACCTTTTTGCGGGCTCCGGTCAGTTAGGCATTGAGGCGCTCAGCAGAGGGGCGAAAAGCGCCGCCTTCGTTGACCGCGACAAAGCCGCGATAGCGGTAATAAAGGAGAATATCGGAAAAACCGGTTTCGAAAAGCAGGCCGCCGTTATACAGACGGACGCGTTCTCGTTTCTGAGAATGACAGCCGACACCTTCGACATTGTTTTTCTCGACCCTCCCTATTCAACGGGAATGCTCCAGAAAACGCTCGCTGATCTCGACGACTGCGTGGCTCTCGGCGGAACCGTCGTGTGCGAAATGCCCTACGGCGAGGAGATGCCCGAAACCGAAGGCAATCTCAAACTTTACCGCACCTACAAATACGGCAAAATCGGCCTCGCAATCTACCGCAAGGAAAATGAAGAATAATCTCATTGCTCAATAAAACCGAATCAGGAAAGGAACAGGAATAATGGATAACAACGTTCAGAACATCGAAAAGAGTCTCGACCAGATTGAGGACGTGCTCGAGTCGGGCAGCAGGTTCGCTCTCACAAACAAAACCGTTATCGATGCCGAACCCATCAAAACGGCTATTGAGGATATACGCCTCAACCTCCCCGCCGAAATAGCGCAGGCAAGGGCGGTTGTGGCTGACCGCAACTCCATTCTCGTAAAGGCGAGGGACGAGGCGGTCAACACCACCACCACGGCTCAGGACAAGGCGCGCGCAATGCTCACCTCTGCTGAGGCAAAGGTCAAGGAAATGGTCTCCAAAACCGAGGAGTTCGCCAACAAACGCGTTGCCGAGGGTCAGGCGCAGGCTCAGGCGCTCATCGACAGCGCCACGGAAGACGCCAAGATTATCCGCGCGAACGCCCAGCTTGAGGCGGACGCCCTTGTTGAAAACAGCGAGGTTGTACGCGCTTCCCGCGCTTCAGCCCAGCAGATTTTAGCCGACGCGGAAGCCGAAGCGGCAGCCATAGTCGAAAAGGCGAAGGCACAGGCGGACGCCATGATTTCATCCGCCGAGCAGCAGGCGTCAAGAACCATTGACGACGCGAGACAGCGTTCCGACGAATCCATCGACAAGGCGAATAAGTGGTCCGCGGAAATCCGCATTGCCGCCGGTGATTTCATTGAGGAGATTATGAGAACCGCCGACGAGGCGATTACAGACAGTTTAAACGCCGTACGCGCCGCGCGCGACAACATCAAAACCGTCACGGGCAAAACCGAGGAAATGAAATAATAATGTTTATATAATCAAAGGTCGGCAGTCAATGCCGACTTTTTCTTTTATTATTCTTTAAACAATTTGACTTATACGGCACTGTGTGATAATATCATTCTATACTCAGCAAAGGAGATTTTATATGAAAAACTCTTACGAAACCCGCAAAAAACTTTTCTGCATTCTGGCTGTTTTCGCCATACTTACGGCAATGCTCGTTCCCGCCTCGGTCAGCGTTTACGCCGATGAGGAATCCGCCGCCGTTGAAGTGGTCGAGGAACCCCTGTGGGAGGAGACTCCTCAGGTTGTCGCCCCCGCTCCCGGTGATCCCGCGGCTGAAAAAGACGCCGCCGACACGGGCGACGCTGATGCTGCTCCGGTTATAACTTACGGCGCCGTAACCGAAGAGGGCTACGATATCGCCGCCCCCGCGGAAGACGATGTCGTTTACCAGACATACAGCGAAACAGAAACGGTCAGGGAACAGACCGCAGGCGACAAACTCGATGAAAAGTTTTTCGGGCTTGATACCGCCATATACAGATTTTTCGGCAAACTTCAAAACCCCGTAACCCTCACAATCGCGAAGATATTCACATCGGTCGGCGACACCGATTTCGGCGTTCCCGTGGCGATTCTGTGCGTGGTTCTCTGCCTTTTCAAAAGAACAAGAAAATACGGCTTGGCGGTGCTTTTCGCAACGGCGGTCGGTCTTCTGATTGTCAACTTCGGTCTCAAGCCCGCGGTGCTCAGAATAAGGCCCTACAACACACTTCAGCTCACCGATTTCTGGAGCGAATACTCCGTATGGTACAAGGCGGCGGGCTCGCTCTCCGAAAGCGATTACTCATTCCCGTCCGGTCACTCCAACGCGGCTTTCGCCATGGCAACGGCTATGTTCCTCTGCCTTCTTTCAAACAAAAAAGGCAAAATCGCCTGGATATTCCCGCTCATAGCCCTCGGCACCGCCTGCTCGAGAATTATGGTTATGGTTCACTATCCCACCGACGTTATCTTCGGCTCAACCGCGGGCATTGTTGCGGGTGTTATCGGCTACTGCCTCGCCCTCCTCGTCTGCAAACTGTTTGACAAGGTCGGCTTCCTGAGCAGACTGGATGTTGAAAAGAAGTTCAAAAACGGCATCAACAACAAGGCGGCGGTCGCTCTTGTAACGGTCGTGTGCCTGTGCGCTCTCGGCGTCTCCTTCGGCCGTCTTCTCACCGAAACGGATGAGCAGAAATGCGCCTATAACGCCGAATATGACTGCAACAACAAAGCGCGTATAGATAGCGAAAAATATCCCCCGATTGACGGCGAGTACTACTGCAAGATTCACTGGAAGCAGTTGAACGGAGAAGAATAAAAAGCACATCTTTCAGGCAGGGCGTAAGCCCTGCTTTTTCTTTGAAAAAAATTAAAAAAATTTTAAAAAAGTATTTTATTTTTTTTTATTATATGTTAGAATACCAAAGATATGTGTAAAGCACATTTACATTATGTTTATTCTTTGAACATATAAATTCAGGAGGACGAAGATTAATGATCAAAAAAGTCAGTAAGATTCCTTTTTCGGGCACTCCCGAACAGGAGCAGCAGCTCAAAGCTGTTATTGATGAGAGCAAGCACGACAAGCACCTTCTCATGACCGTCATGCAGAAGGCGCAGGACATCTACGGCTACCTGCCCTTCGAGGTTCAGGTTATGATAGCCGAAGGCATGGATGTTCCGCTTGAAAAGGTTTACGGCGTTTCAACATTCTACGCCCAGTTTGCTCTTTCACCCAAGGGCAAATACAATGTTTCCGTCTGCCTCGGCACAGCCTGCTATGTTAAAGGCTCACAGGCTCTGCTTGACAAAATCTGCGAAGAACTCGCCATTGAACCCGGCGAATGCACGGCGGACGGCAAATTCTCCGTTGAGGAGTGCCGCTGCGTGGGCGCCTGCGGTCTCGCTCCCGTATTTATGGTGAATGACGATGTTTACGGCAGACTTACTGCCGACGATGTAAAGGGCATTCTTGCCAAATACGAATAATTAACAGCAACCGGAGAACAGTTATGAAGATTGAAATTATCCGCGACCTGCTCAATGCGGATGTTCTGTGCGGTGAGGACCGTCTTTTGAACGATGTTCTGTCCGCCTGCGGCAGCGATATGATGAGCGATGTTCTCGCCTATGTGAAAAACCAGGCGGTGCTTCTCACCGGACTTGTTAATTCGCAGGTTATAAGAACCGCCGCTATGATGGATATGGAGTGCGTGGTGTTTGTCAGAAGCAAAATGCCTTCTGAGGAAATGCTCGCGCTGGCGAAAGAGTGCGGCATAACCGTTATGACCTCGCCCATGCGTATGTATGAAGCCTGCGGCATACTGTATTCCGAAGGATTGGGTTCGGGTACCGAATAATGAGCGAACCTCTCGTTTTTACATTTAAAGTTGACGGCGGCGATTTCACCTCCGCGGGTCAGGCCTCCGTTCAGGTCAAAAAGAATCTGAATCAGATAGGCTTTCCGCCCGAGGTGATACGCAGGGTTTCAATAGCGATGTATGAGGGCGAAATCAATATGGTTATTCACGCCGACGGAGGCGTAGCGACCATAAAGGTTGATGAAAACTGTATTGAAATTGTTCTGGCCGACAAGGGCCCCGGTATTGCCGATGTTGAAAAAGCCATGCAGGAAGGCTTTTCAACCGCGCCCGACGAGGTGCGCGGCCTCGGTTTCGGAGCGGGCATGGGTCTGCCGAACATGAAAAGATATACCGACGAGATGACTGTTGACTCCACTGTGGGCGTAGGCACCACAATCACAATGAAAGTCAATTATTGATTATGAATTCATATATCCACTCAGTTTCACTTGACAGTGAAAAATGCAAGGGATGCACAACCTGTATGAAGCACTGCCCGACCGAGGCAATCAGAGTGTTTCATCAGGTGGCGCACATCAATCCCGACAGATGCATTGACTGCGGCGAATGTATAAGGGTCTGCCCGCACAACGCGAAAAAAGCGAACTACAACAGTCTGGAGCAGATTAACCGTTTCAAATGGAAAATCGCTCTTCCCGCTCCCGCGCTGTTTGCTCAGTTTGACGGGCTTGACGATATAGATTATGTTCTGCAGGGGCTTCTTGACCTGGGCTTTGACGATGTGTTTGAAGTGTCGCAGGCGGCTGAATTTGTAACATCCTATTCCCGCCGCTATCTCAAAACACCGGGCGTCTGCAAGCCGGTAATCAGCTCGGCGTGCCCCGCCGTGGTGCGCTTGATCTGTCTGAGATTCCCTTATCTTAAAGATAATATTATGCCACTGCTTCCTCCCGTTGAGGTCGCGGCGGCAATGGCAAAAGAACAGGCCGCGAAGGCGCATCCCGAACTCAGCGCGGAAGAAATAGGAGTATGTTTTATTTCTCCGTGCCCCGCGAAGGTAAGCTATGTTGAAAACGGCTTCGGCGATTACAAAAGCAGAATAGACCTTGTGGTTCCCATAAGTGAAGTCTATTTTAAACTGATAAACGTAATGCGCCGCGAGGTTAAGCCCTCAATAACGAGCAAAACGGGCGTTATCGGCATAAGCTGGGCGTCGAGCGGCGGCGAGGCGTCAGGCCTTTTAACCGACAGAGTTCTTGCCGCGGACGGCATTAACAATGTTATTCAGGTGCTTGAGAAAGTTGAAAACGGCAACATACCGAGCGTAGATTTTATTGAACTCAACGCCTGCACCGGCGGATGCGTGGGCGGCGTACTCACGATAGAAAACCCGTTCATAGCCCGCAACCGTCTGCAGACTCTTCGCAGGTATCTCCCGGTTTCAAGGAACTCGCATCAGGGCGAATACATTCCCGAGGAAAGATTTTTCAACGGGATTCCCACATACAAGCCGCTGAGCCGCCTGAGCGACAATATAGGCGAATCCATGCGGCTGCTCGCAAAGATTCAGGAGGTGCGCGAGGATCTGCCCGGCATCGACTGCGGCGCCTGCGGTTCCCCGAACTGCAGGGCGTTTGCCGAAGACCTTGTTCTCGGCAAAGCGGATATCAACGACTGCATCATAGGCTACAAAAAACTTATAAAGCAATACATTAATTCCAAAGGCAGAGAGGATGACACGGATGACAGCGAATTCTTTGGCGGAAAAACTGAAACTTGAGGTTGTCTGCTGTCCCTGCCCGGAAAAGGAAGTAAGCGGCGTATACATCGGCGACCTGCTCAGCTGGGTTATGGGCAGAGCAAAGGAAGGCGATGCATGGCTGACGATTATGTCCAACATCAACATTGTTGCGGTGGCATCCCTGGCCGACACCGCTGCGGTAATTCTTACCGAGGGCGTGACGGTCGACGAAAAGATTACCGAAACCGCCGCGGCAAAGGGCGTCAACATTTTCACATCGAACAAGCCCTCTTACGAAACCGCCGTTGAAATATCAGAACTCATTTAAAATGAGCAGGTATTATTACGATTTTCACATTCACTCCTGCCTGTCGCCCTGCGGCGACAACGATATGACCCCGAACAACATCGCGGGTATGGCAAAACTCAACGGGCTGCAGATAGTCGCGCTGACAGACCACAATTCCGTGCTCAATGTTCCGGCTTTTTTTGAGGCGGCAAAGCGGTATTCGATTATTCCCGTGGCGGGTATGGAACTTACCACGGCTGAGGATATCCACCTTGTGTGCCTGTTTGAAACGGTCGGGCAGGCAATGGAGTTCGGCGAGGCGGTAGGAAAAAGACGCACGCTTATCAGAAACCGCGTTGAAATATTCGGTGAGCAACTCATTCTGGACGGGAACGATGAGGTTACGGGCACGGAGGAATTCCTTCTGTCAAACGCCACTTCAATTACCGTTGATGAATCCGTTCAATTCGTTGAGAGCTGCGGAGGAGTATGCTACCCCGCTCATGTGGACCGCGAGGCAAACGGCATTATAGCCACTCTCGGCACTTTCCCGGAAACGCCCGCTTTCAGGTTCGCGGAATTCAACGACGCCTCAAACATTGAAAAATACCGTGAAAAATACCCCGTGCTCGCTGATTTGCCCGTGCTTGTGTCGTCCGACGCGCACCGCCTTGAAAGTATGCGTGAAGCGGAAAACTGTTTTGAGCTTGAGGGCGGAACAGAAGCGGAGATAAGGGCACAGCTTTTCAGAAAACTCAGGGCGGGTTTAAACAGATGAAAGAGTTATCACTTAATATTCTCGATATAGCCGGCAATTCCGTCAAGGCGGGAGCGACCCGCATTATTATCGCTCTGACCGAAACGGATGAAACGCTCTCAATAGTTTTTGAGGACAACGGCTGCGGAATGACGAAGGAACAGGTTGAAAGCGTAACCGACCCGTTCTTCACCACCCGCACCACGCGCAATGTGGGGCTGGGAATTCCTTTTTTGAAGCTCGCCGCGGAGCAGACCGGCGGAAGTTTTTCCATAGAATCCACCCCGGAAAAAGACAGCCCCGGAAACCACGGCACAAAAACAACGGCACTGTTTTATAAAAACAATATAGATTTCACACCGCTCGGCGATGTGGTTTCAACGGTTACAACCCTGATTATGGGCTCACCGGCAACGGACTGGCTTTTCACCCATACATACGGTGAAAAAGAAGTGCGTATGGATACGGCGGAAATACGCGGCGTACTCGGCGACGACGTTCCGCTTGACAGTTATGAGGTAATTGAATGGATCAGGTCCTCGCTTGAAGAGGAATATGATTCATTTTATAAATAAGTTTATAAAATTTTCAGAAGGGAAAAAAGAAATATGAAGTCATTGGCTGAACTCCAGGCAATCAAAGACAAAATGAAGGACAAGGTAGTCCTTCGCGAAGGCACGGGCGAAATCCGTGTTGTTGTAGGTATGGCAACCTGCGGTATCGCCGCGGGTGCGCGCCCCGTTCTCAACGCTTTTGTTGAGGGCGTAAACAAGGAAAACCTCTCCGAAAAGGTTACGGTTTCCCAGACGGGATGCATCGGCATCTGCCAGTATGAGCCCGTAGTTGAAGTTTTTGAGGCGGGCAAGGAAAAGGTCACCTATGTCAAAATGAATGCCGAAAAAGCGGCGGAAATTATTGAAAGCCATCTCAAAAACGGCAATGTTGTTGAGAAATACACAATTGGCGCAAATCAGTAAGTTAATAATACAGGGAGGATAAAATTATGATTCGTTCGCAGGTTCTTATCTGCGGTGGCACGGGATGCACTTCTTCCGGCAGCAAAGTGCTTATGTCCGCGTTCGCAGATGAAATCGCAAAACAGGGGCTCTCCGATGAAATCAAAATCGTTCAGACCGGCTGCTTCGGTCTGTGCGCTCTGGGTCCCGTGGTTATCGTTTACCCCGACGGCACATTTTACAGCCGTGTTGAAGAGAAGGACGTTGCCGAAATAGTTGAGGAGCACCTTCTCAAGGGCAGAGTTGTTGAAAGACTTGTTTACAACGATGTTGATGAAGCCAAGAAGGAAGAGATTGCCGATTCCGTCAACGTTTCGCTCAACGACACCAAGTTCTATAAAGCGCAGAAGAGGGTCGCGCTTCGCAACTGCGGCGTTATCGACCCCGAAAATATCGATGAGTATATCGCCATGGACGGCTATGCCGCTCTCGGCAAGGTGCTTACCGAAATGACTCCCGATGATGTAATCAAGTGCGTGCTTGATTCAGGTCTTCGCGGAAGAGGCGGCGGCGGATTCCCCACCGGTAAGAAATGGAGCTTTACAGCCGCTCAGCCCAAAGGTCAGAAATATGTTGTCTGCAACGCCGACGAGGGCGACCCCGGCGCGTTTATGGACAGATCCGTTCTTGAAGGCGACCCCCACTGCATAGTTGAGGCAATGACAATCTGCGGTTACGCCACAGGCGCTTCCGAAGGCTACATCTATGTCCGCGCGGAGTATCCCATCGCCGTCAAGAGGCTTGAAATAGCCATTAAACAGGCAAAGGAATACGGCCTTCTCGGCAAGAACATTTTTGATTCGGGCTTTGATTTTGACCTTCACATCCGTCTGGGCGCAGGCGCGTTCGTCTGCGGCGAGGAAACCGCTCTTATGACTTCAATCGAAGGCAACCGCGGCGAGCCCCGTCCCCGTCCTCCTTACCCGGCAATCAAAGGCCTTTTCGGCAAGCCCACCACCGAAAACAACGTTGAAACCTTCGCGAACATCCCCCAGATTATTCTCAAGGGCGCCGACTGGTTTGCCTCAATGGGCACGGAAAAATCAAAGGGCACCAAGGTTTTCGCCCTCGGCGGAAAAATCAACAACACAGGTCTTGTCGAAATCCCGATGGGCACAACCCTGCGCGAAATCATTTATGATATCGGCGGCGGTATTCCCAACGGCAAAAAGTTCAAGGCGGCGCAGACGGGCGGCCCCTCCGGCGGCTGCATCCCCGCAAGCCTTATCGACACCGAAATCGACTATGACAACCTCACCAGCATCGGCTGCATGATGGGTTCGGGCGGTCTTATCGTTATGGATGAAGACACCTGTATGGTTGATATCGCGAAGTTCTTCCTTGACTTCACGGTTGATGAATCCTGCGGCAAATGCTCACCCTGCCGTATCGGCACAATGAGAATGAAAGAGATTCTCGAAAAGATTACCGCGGGCAAGGGCACTCTTGAAGATATAGACAAACTCGAGGAACTCGCCTCCCATGTTAAGGCGAATTCACTCTGCGGTCTCGGTCAGACTGCTCCCAATCCCGTTCTCGCTACTCTGCGTTTCTTCCGCGATGAGTACATTGCCCACGTGGTTGACAAAAAGTGCCCCGCAGGCGTCTGCAAAGCCCTCCTCAACTACAGCATCGACCCCGAAAAGTGCAAGGGCTGCACACTCTGCGCGCGCAACTGCCCGGTCGGCGCGATTTCCGGCAAGGTCAAGGAAGCGCACACAATCGATTCATCAATCTGCATCAAGTGCGGTGTCTGCATGCAGAACTGCAAGTTTGACGCAATCACAAGAGCATAAGGAAGGAGGAAGCGAATAATGGAAATGGTAAATATTAAAATCAACAACACTCCTCTGAGTGTTCCCAACGGAATATCCATTCTTGAGGCGGCAAGATACGCCGGCATAGAAATCCCCACTCTCTGCTTCCTTAAGGATATAAACGAAATCGGCGCCTGCCGTATCTGCATGGTTGAAGTAAAGGGCGCTCGCTCGCTCGTAACCGCCTGCGTTTACCCCGTAAACGAGGGTATGGAAATCTTCACCAACACCGAGAAAGTAAGAACAAGCCGCAAGCACACGCTTGAGCTTATCCTCTCAACTCACAGACGCAACTGCCTCTCCTGCGTAAGAAGCGGCAACTGCGAACTTCAGCAGCTTTGCAAGGAGTTCAATGTTCAGGATGAAGAGCACTATTCAGGCAGAATGCCCGACTTTGAGTTTGACGATTCCGCGGCTCATATGATTCGCGACAACAGTAAGTGCATCCTCTGCCGCCGCTGCGTAGCCGCCTGCCAGGAGCAGAATGTTGCGGTTATCGGCGCAAACGCCAGAGGCTTTGACACCCACATCAGTTCCGCGTTCGACAAGGATCTCGCCGATGTATCCTGCGTGTCCTGCGGTCAGTGCATCGTTCACTGCCCGACCGGCGCACTCAGTGAAAAAGACGACACCGGCAAGGTTCTCGCCGCTATCAACGACCCCTCAAAATTCGTTGTTGTTCACACCGCTCC
The DNA here is from genome assembly GCA_016285645.1 of Clostridiaceae bacterium. Lineage (GTDB taxonomy): Bacteria > Bacillota > Clostridia > Oscillospirales > Acutalibacteraceae > CAG-177. The sequence continues at coordinate 45,297 of JAEERC010000030.1, forward strand.
CTCAATCCGCGTAACCCTCGGCGAGGCGTTCGGTTTCCATATCGGCACCAACGTTCAGGGCAAGATGGTCGCGGCTCTCAGAAGACTCGGCTTTGACAAGGTGTTTGACACAGACTTTGCCGCCGACCTTACAATCGTCGAAGAGGCGAACGAACTTATCGAAAGAGTTCAGAACGGCGGCGTTCTTCCCATGATTACATCCTGCTCACCCGGCTGGATAAAATATTGCGAGCACTACTATCCCGATCAGCTCGCCCACCTTTCAACCTGCAAATCTCCCCAGCAGATGTTCGGCGCAACAATCAAGACCTGGTACGCGAAGACCATGGGACTTGACCCCGCGAACATCGTTGTTGTGGGCATTATGCCCTGCACGGCAAAGAAGTTTGAAACAAAGCGTAACGACCAGGCGGCGGCGGGTTATCCCGATGTTGACATCGCTCTTACCACAAGAGAACTTGCCAGAATGATCAATTCCGCGGGTATCTACTTCCCCAATCTTCCCGATGAAGAGTTTGACAATCCTCTCGGCGAAGGCACAGGCGCGGCTGTCATCTTCGGCGCTACCGGTGGCGTTATGGAAGCGGCTCTCAGAACCGCTGTTGAAAAACTTACCGGCGAAGAGCTTCAGAACCTCGATTTCAAAGAGGTCCGCGGCACAGAGGGCTACAAAGAGGCGGAATACACCGTCGGCGGTCTCACCGTAAAGGTCGCTGCCGTAAGCGGTCTTAAGAACGCCCATACAATTATGGAAAAGGTTAAGAACGGCACTGCCGACTACACCTTCATTGAAGTTATGTGCTGCCCCGGCGGCTGTGTAAACGGCGGCGGTCAGCCCGTTCAGCACGCGGTTGTTCGCAACTTCGTTGACCTCAAGGGCAGAAGAGCGGCGGCTCTCTACGAAGCCGACAAGGATCTTCCCGTCAGAAAGTCTCACGAAAGCGAAGCCATCAAGAGAGTTTACGCCGAATACTTCGAAAAACCCGGCAGCCATGTTGCCCACGAAGTACTTCATACCTCATACGTTCCCAGACCGAAATATAAATAATACGATTCCCCGGTAACTGTAGTTTTATAAGGAGGTAATTATGTCACTTCTTAAAAAATGCATTGCGGAGTTTATCGGCACTTTCACGCTCGTGTTTGTTGCCTGCGGCGTAGCCGCCAAGGTAGGCTGTGACGCGTCGTTTGGCTCGGGCTACATAATCACCGCCCTCGCCTTCGGTCTCGTCATTGTCGCCATGGCTTATTCAATCGGCAACATTTCGGGCTGTCACATCAATCCCGCGGTTTCAATCGCCATGCTGATAAGCGGCAAAATGACGGCTAAGGAATTTGCCGCCTATGTCGTTTCACAGTTCCTCGGCGCAATTGCCGGAGCCGCCCTCCTCATCCCCTTTGTGGGAGTCAGCAGCGGTCTCGGCGCGAACGGTCTTTTCAACAACAGCGTCGGTCTTTCGATTCTCATTGAAATCATACTGACCTTCATTTTCGTAATCGCCATTCTCGGCGTTACATCAAAGGTTGAAAACGGCGCCGTTGCGGGCATTGTAATCGGTCTTTCATTAACACTCGTCCATCTTATCGGTATTGCCTTCACCGGCACATCCGTTAACCCCGCGAGAAGCTTCGGACCCGCCTTATTCGCCGGCGGCGACGCCCTCGCGAATGTATGGGTGTTCATAGTCGCTCCGCTCGTCGGCGGCGCGCTCGCGGCTCTCTGTTACAAATTCCTGGATTCAAAGAAAGCCGGCAAATAAACAAAATGAATAAGGGCTCACGGCATTGTGCCGTGAGCCCTTTCAGTATCTTTACCAATTGCTGTTATTGTTATTGCAGTTGCGGTTTTCCTCTTCTTTTCTCTGCCTTTCATATTCCATATAAATATCGAATTCCCTTTGGGATTCTATAAAGGCGTCGTGCTCCCTTGCGGAGTCGGAGCCGTGCGGATCCGTGCCGCTGCCGTCAAAAAAGCCCATACGATTCTCCTTTTACCAGCCGAGTTTTTCCCAATCATCATTTTCCGAAGAACGCCTGCTCTGCTTTTCCCATTCGTCATAGGTCGCCAGAGCGTCCGCCTCCTCAATGAAATCGAGTTTTCCGTCGCCGTTGAAATCAAACAGCGGGTCATAGAAAAGCGAGCCGTCATCATCAAAAAAGCCCATGGTAATCCTCCTTTTCGGCACTCAGCCGAAACACTCATCCGTTATTGCGTACGATGCGGGGATTTTTATATATCCTGCGGTAAATGGCGCGAGGTCGATTTCTTTGACTCCCTTTTTGCCGCCGATAAGCTCCGTAACCTTTTCTTCGAAACTCAGAGAAAGTTCTTTTTCACTGCGGTTTATAACAACGAGCATTTTGTATTTTCCGTTCCCCGAGGGGGCGCGCTCAAACACATAAAGATCCTCGCGGCACACTATGTTCCTGAACAGTCCGTCCCTGAGAAGAGGTTCGCTCTTTCTTATTTTTCCTATTATATTATACCACAAAAACAGGTTTTCGTCAATTTTATTCCACGGGAACGGCATACGGCAGAACGGGTCGCGGTGCCCCTCAAGCCCCGCCTCATCGCCGTAGAACACGCAGGGCACACCCGGCATTGCCGCAATAAGGGCATAGGCGAGTTTAAGAAGACGCAGTGCGCTTTCACGCTCTTTTTTGCTCATACGAAGAGCAGCGAGTTCGGCGTTTGAAAGCCCCTCGCCGTCCTGACCGCCGAGAACGGTCAGAATCCTCTGCGTGTCGTGAGTGCTTAAAAAGTTCATCATATTGTCGCTTGACTGTTTCGGACAGCGCCTGTAAAGCCCGCCCGTGACGGTCCTTATTTTTTCGCTGTCGCCGTTTTTAATAAAGTCAATCACGGCGCCGCGCAGGGGATAGTTCATAACGCTGTCAAGCTGACCGCCTCTTAAATACGGTCTTCTTTTTCCGTAGGACACCTTGTTTGTGGCGTCCTCCCACACCTCGCCTATAACCGGAGCGTCGCCGTCAAGCGATTTCACGGTTTTACGAAGTCCGCAAAGGAAGGCGTCGCTCAGTTCGTCAGCAACATCCAGCCGCCAGCCGCCGACACCTTTATTCATCCATTTCGGAATAACCTTGCCGAAAATGAAATTCATATATGACTTGCTGTCGCTTTTGACACGGGGCAGAATATCAACGCCCCACCAGCACTCGTAGTCGTCGGGATATGACCTGAACGAATACCAGCCGAAATAGGGCGAGTTTTTGGAACGGTAAGCGCCCTTGCCGGGGTAATTGCCCTCGCGGTTGAAATAGATGCTGTCGGAGCCCGTGTGATTGAACACGCCGTCGAGAATAATCCCGATTCCGTATTTTTCCGCCTCTTTGATAAGCGCTTCAAGCGCCTCGTCGCCGCCGAACATACTGTCCACCTTCAGGTAGTCGCCCGTGTCGTACTTGTGGTTTGACGCCGCCTCAAAAACAGGGGAGAGATAAATGGTTTTTGTGCCGAGGGAGGCGATGTAATCGAGTTTTTCGATTACACCCCACAGATCGCCGCCGAAGAACATATTGTTTTTAAGCGGCGCGCCAGGGTATGCGGCAAACTGCGGAATGCCGTTTTCCCAATCGGGATTTATGAAAGCGTCGCCTCTCGGAGTGCATTTTCCGCTTTTTCTGAATCTGTCAACAAAGATGTGATAGATTATGCCCTCCCTGAGGGAAACGGACGTTCTGTAGTTTTCATCAAACAGCATAAGCTGCCTGTCGCCGTATTCGCCGCAGCCGAGCAGTTTTTCCGGCTCCTCTCCACCGAGAAAGACCTCTTCATTTGCGCCGGATATTTTATATCTGTAATAAAAAAGCCGCCTTTTTTCGTCGCTGTTTTCGAGGGCCATAAGGTCAAGATTAAGGGTATATACATCGCAGCCGCGGTCAATTCCCGACCAGGCGAGGGGCAGGTATATTTCCCTGTCATCGGGAAAATCGAGGGCGTCCGCGTGAATCTGCATTTCGGCGTAGTAAGTGCCGAACGAGCGGGGAACTCTCACTTCAAAGCGCAAAGAGTCGCTTCTCGGGAAAGCCCCGAAAAGCGACATTTCTTTTTTATAAAACTCACTGTATTTGCGCTCGGTGATGTCAGCCATTTATCTGATCTCGCTTATATGCCAAATATTCCGCGCGTATTCGTGAATACTGCGGTCGGATGAGAAGAAGCCCGCGCCCGCTATGTTGGCGAGTGATTTCTTCGTCCATTCGTCACGGTTCTTGTATTCCGCCATAATCGCCTTGTAGGTGATGAAATAGGATTCAAAGTCCGCAAGGCACATATACGGGTCGGCAACGCCGTGAGCGTTTGTAAGGTAGTTGAATATTGTTGAGAAGTCGTTGCCCGCCCAGCAACCGTTGAGTGAGTCAACTGTGGCTCTGAGTTCGGGGTTCGCGATATAGTATGAAAGCGAGTTGTAGCCCTGCTTCCAGATTTCGTCAACCTCGGAAGCGGTGAGACCGAAGATGAAGATGTTGTCGTCGCCGACCGCCTGCTTCATCTCAACATTCGCGCCGTCGAGAGTGCCGAGGGTGAGGGCGCCGTTTATCATAAACTTCATGCAGCCCGTGCCGCTCGCCTCTTTGCCCGCGAGTGAAATCTGCTCGCTTATGTCGGAGGCGGGCATAAGAATCTCGGCTGTGCTTACATTGTAATCCTCAACATAAACAACCTTGAGAATCTTGCTGATAACCGGGTCCTCCTCAATCTCCTTGCCTACGCTCCAGATGAGTTTGATGATATCCTTCGCGAGGTAGTAGCCGGGCGCCGCCTTGCCGCCGAAAATAAATGTGACGGGAGTTACAGGCGCGTTCGGATTCTCGCGCAGGATGTTGTAAAGAGTGATTATTTTGAGAACATTGAGAAGCTGGCGCTTGTATTCGTGAATGCGCTTAACCTGCACATCGAAAACGGAGTGCGTGTCAAGGGCTATGCCGGTCTGCTCAAAATATTTTTCGGCAAAGCGTTGCTTGTTTTCGTGCTTTATTCTGCGCAGTTCGTCAATAACAGCCGGGTCATCCTTGAATTTAAGGAACTCGGAGAGCTGAAGCGAATCCTTGCGGTAGCCCGTGCCGATTGAGTCGTCAAGAAGTTTCGCGAGCTGCGGGTTCGAGTAGCACAGCCAGCGCCTGTGAGCGATACCGTTTGTTACATTTGTGAACTTGTTGGGCATCGCCTTGTAGTAGTCGTGGAAAACCGTCTGCTTGAGAATCTCGGAGTGGAGTGCGGAAACGCCGTTAACCGTGTGCGAAGCGGCAACGCTGAGGTTAGCCATACGCACCTGATTGTAGCCGATTATCGCCATGTTGGAGATTCTGTCCCAGTCGCCGGGGTAGAGATTCCACAGATCCGCGCAGAGGCGGCGGTTGATTTCGCACACTATCATATAGATTCTGGGAAGCTGAAGTTTGAACAGGTTCTCGTTCCATTTTTCAAGAGCTTCGGGCAGAACGGTGTGGTTTGTGTAGGAAACGACCTTTGTCACAATATCCCACGCGTCGTCCCAGGAGTAGGAATAGACATCGAGAAGTATTCTCATAAGCTCGGGGATGACGAGAGCGGGGTGGGTGTCGTTTATATGAATCGCGACCTTGTCCGCGAAATTCGAGAGCGTGCCGTAGCCCGCGAGGTGGTCGCGGATAATGCTCTGAAGCGAGGCGGAAACAAGGAAATACTGCTGGGTTAAGCGCAGAAGTTTGCCCTCGTCGTGGTCGTCGGAGGGGTAGAGAACCTTGGAGATAATTTCGGCGTTCGAAGTCTCCTCAATCGCCTTTATGTATTCGCCCTGCGAGAAAAGACTCATATTGAAATTGGTGGTGTCAACCGCCTTCCACAGACGCAGTACATTTACCGCCTGCGAGTCGGCGCCCGAAATCATCATATCATAGGGAACGGCGCGCACCGTGCGGTAGTTTTCGCAGGTGATGTTGCACTTGCCGTTTTCCCAGGTTTCGTTAAGGTCGCCGCCGAGCTGAATGTCAAATGCCTTGTCGGGGCGCAAAACAAGCCAGCCCTCGCCGCCGCTCATCCAGTTGTCGGGCAGTTCAACCTGGTTGCCGTCGATTATCTTCTGCTTGAAAAGACCGTATTCATAGCAGATGGAGAAGCCGTACGCGGGGTAGTCCTGAGATGTGAGTGAATCCATAAAGCAGGCGGCGAGTCTGCCGAGACCGCCGTTGCCGAGACCGGGGTTCGGCTCCATATCGCAGAGTTTTTCAATATCGAAGCCCCAATCGGCGAGAATCTGCCTGTATTCCTCCATAACGCCTATGTTCATAAGATTGTTGCGAAGCGAGGGGCCGATGAGGAATTCCATGCAAAGGTAGTAAACCTTCTTTGCCTGCTGCTTTTTGATTTTTTCTCTGTAAACCTGTCTTTTTGCCGCCAGTATATCCTTAACGCTGAGTATGGTCGCGCGGTATATCTGATCGTAAGTTGCCTCTTCGTATGTTATGCCGTAGTAGCGTGAGAGCTTCGACATAAGCATTTTGCGTATTTCGTCTTTGCTTTTTTTCTTAACCGTGTTTTTTGCCATTTTTTAAATAAACCTCGTGATTCAATAATTTGCTATTTCGTTGTAAAGATCAATGTATCTCTCGGCGGACGCCTTCCAGGAGAAGTCAACCGCCATAACATTTTTAACAAGCGCCTTCCACGCCGTTTTGTCATAATAAAGACCTATAGCGTCCTTAATAACGCCCATCATCTCGTGCGCGTTGTAGTTGGCGAAACTGAAGCCGTTGCCCGTGCCGTCAAACTTGTTGTAGGCGCGTATTGTGTCAAACAGACCGCCCGTTTCGCGCACTACGGGAACGGTGCCGTAGCGGGAGGCAATCATCTGCGAAAGTCCGCAGGGCTCGCTCTGTGAGGGCATAAGGAAAATGTCGCTGCCCGCGTAAATCTTTTTGGAGAGCGCCTTGTCATACTTGAGAATAACCGAAACCCTGCCGGGGTGGCGGGCGGCGAGACCGCAGAAATAATCCTCAAATTCCTTTTCGCCCGTGCCGAGCAGAACAAAGTTCACATCGCTCGTGCATATAATCTCCTCGAGCACTCTCGAAACAAGGTCAAAGCCCTTGTGAGCGGCAAGCCGCGATACCATTGAGATAATCGGCATATCCGCGCTGTAGAAACCGCAGATTTCGCACAGTTCCTTCTTGCAGGCTTCCTTGCCCGCCATCTTTGAGGAGGTGAAATTCTTCGCTATTTCCGTGTCGGTTTTCGGGTTGTAGTAATCGACATCTATGCCGTTTGTTATGCCCGTCATTTTCCACGCGTTCTCACGCAGAATGGGACCGAGACCGCTTGCGAAATAGTCATCCATAAGTTCCTGCGAATATTTAAGACTTACCGTGCTGATTTTATCCGAGCAGCAGATTGCGCCCTTGAGCAGGTTTATGCAGCCGTCATATTCCACAACATCCCTGTCCCAGAAGCCGAGTTCAAATACATCGCCCAGAATCTCAAAGCCGTATTTGCCCTGATAGGCGATGTTGTGAATCGTGAAAAGCACCCTGATTTTATTGTACTCGTCAAGATGCGCGAACTTGCGCTTGAGGTAGATAACCGCGGGTGCGCTCTGCCAGTCGTTAGCGTGCATGATGTCGGGGTAGAAATCCATCACGCGCATAAGCTCCATAACGGCTTTGCCGAAATAGGCGAAGCGCTCGCCGTCGTCGTAACTGCCGTAGAGAGAGCCGCGCTTGAAATAGTATTCATTGTCGATGAAATAATATGTCACGCCGTCTTTTTCATACGAAAAAATGCCGCAGTACTGGTTGCGCCAGGAGAGCTGAACTCTTGTGTCGGTTATGAATTTAAGCCCGTCGCCGTAATTCTCTTTGATGCCCGCGTACAGAGGCAGCACAACTCTTACGTCCCAGCCCTTGCCGGCGGCTTTTTTAACCGCGCCCGGCAGCGAGCCCGCAACGTCGGCAAGTCCGCCCGTGGAGGCAAACGGCAAAGCTTCCGATGCAACAAAAAGTATTTTCATTTTCTTTATCCTTTCTGTGAAAATATAAAACGGCATTCCTTTGTGAGAAACGCTCTTTTATATTCTCACCGCATCCCCGGAAAAACCGGGGATGCGGAAAAAGACAGGGTGTCAGATCATCTTGCCCTTTACGATGTAATAGGGGGCTTCCTCCGCGCCGGAGAGAACTCTGCCGTCGCGTATAACGGTGTTTTTGTCGGATATTACGCAGTTCAAGGAGGCGTTGCTTCCTACAATGGTGTCCTGCATAAGAATCGAGTTCTTTACAACCGCGCCCTTGCCGACCTTGACTCCTCTGAAAAGAATCGAGTTTTCGACCGTGCCGTGGATGTCGCAGCCGTCGGCGATGAGCGAATCGTTGACCTTTGAATTCGCGGCGTAGTATGTGGGAACGGAATTGCGCACCTTTGTATAAACGGGGCGGTTGCGCACATTGAAAAGCTGATCCCTTACCTCGGGGCTGCTTATGAGTTTCATACTCATCTCAAAATAATCCGCAAGCGAGGAGATAACGCCGAAAATGCCGTCATATCTGTAAACGCGGAAATTGTCGTGCGAGAAGTTCTTGGCGATTATATCCCTGTTGAGCGAGGTGTAGTTGTGGGCTATGGCGTCAAGCACCGCCTGCTGAAGATAACCGGTTTTGGCAACAATTATGTTGAGGCATATATCCGCCTCGCCCTCGAAGTTCTGCGGATAGGCGAGAACATCGGTGATTCTGCCGTCCGCGTCGGAATAGTAAATTGTGTTGTTGCGGGCGGTTTCACGGGTCATTTCCATTTTTTTGACGGCGAAGGTCATATCGGCGTCCTTGCTGATGTGATATTTGAGAATATCGTTTAAGTCGATGTTGCAGATAACGTCGCAGTCCGAAAGGATGATGTAATCCTCCGAAACGCGGCTGAGTGAGTAATATGTGCTTTTGAGCGCCTCAAGACGGGAGGCGTAGCCCATATGGCCCGAGCTGCCCGCGTACGCGGTGATGTTGGGAGGCAGAATCTTTACGCCGCCGCTTCTGCGCGCGAGGTCCCAGTCCTTGCCGCTGCCTATGTGGTCCATAAGCGAGTGGTAGTTGTGCTGGGTAATGACATTGACATTGTAAATGTCGGAGTTGACCATATTGGAAAGAGCGAAGTCTATGAAACGGTATCTGCATCCGAAGGGAACGGAAGCGATTGTGCGAAGCTTTGTAAGTTCCGCTATATTGCCGTCATGTATATTTGAAAATATAAAGCCTGCTGCTGATGACATAATTCTTTTCTCCTCTCCTTATTATTTCGCGCTTAACATTGAGCCGCCGCGCACATCCTCGCCGGGGGCGATTGTATTGCCCGCGCCGACAACCGTAACTTCATCGCATTCGTCCTTGCTTCTGCCTACTATCGCACCCGCGCCTATCTTGCAGTCGGAATCGATGATGCTGTACTGAACGACCGCGCCCTTTGAAACGGTGACATCGCTCATAATGACAGAATCGCGTATTACGGCGCCCTGCTCAACCTTTACGCCCGCGAACAGGATTGAGTTTTCAACCGTGCCTTCAATCACGCAGCCCTCTGTGATAAGGGAGTTGGAAATCTGCGAGGAGGCGGCGATGAAGTGCGGGGGAAGGGGCTGATTGCGTGAGAATATTCTCCACGAAGCGTCCTTTATGCGGAAGTTCGGGTTTTCGCCGAGGAGGTCCATATTCGCCTCCCAGAGTGAAGCGATTGTTCCGACATCCTTCCAGTAGCCCTCAAACGGATAGGCGTACATCGTGCAGCCGTCGGCGAGCATTTTCGGAATGATGTTTTTGCCGAAGTCGTTGACGGAATCGGGATCGTTCTCATCCTCAACGAGATATTTTTCGAGCACATCGCGCTTGAAAACATAGATGCCCATTGACGCCTTCGTTGATTTGGGATGGGCGGGCTTTTCCTCGAATTCTATTATCTTGAGATTTTCGTCGGTGTTCATAATGCCGAAGCGGCTCGCCTCTTCGAGAGTAACTTCGAGCACGGCGATTGTGCAGTCCGCCCCGTTCTTTTCGTGCGCATCAATCATTTTGGCGTAATCCATTTTGTAAATATGGTCGCCCGAAAGGATGAGCACATTGTCGGGATCGTAGCGGTTGATGAAATTGAGGTTCTGGTAAATCGCATTCGCAGTGCCCTTGTACCAGTCCGCGCCCTCTTTCGCCTGATAGGGGGGCAGAACCATTACGCCGGACTGCATTTTGTCAAGGTCCCACGGCTGACCGTTGCCGATGTACTCGTTGAGCACAAGGGGCTGATACTGCGTAAGAACGCCCACAGTGTAAATCTGCGAGTTTATGCAGTTGGACAGCGGGAAGTCGATGATGCGGTATTTGCCGCCGAAGGGAACGGCGGGTTTTGCCGTTTTCTCCGTGAGAGCGTAGAGTCTGCTGCCCTGACCTCCCGCGAGGAGCATTGCAACACATTTTTGTTTTTTGTACATTTTAACACCCCGTTTGAATATATTTTTAATTGAAATTATTTGTTAATCTGTCTCGGCGCTTTTTTGAGAAGCACGCCGCCCATGGCGGGAAGATCTATTTCTATATATCTCTGCTTTTCCTCACCCGCCATTTCCGTCTGCGCCCTGAGAGCGCCGGGATTGAGCACATTGCCGCCGCCGAAGCGGTATTCGTCGGTTGAGAATATTTCTTTATACACTCCCGTTTTCGGAACTCTTACCCTGAAATTCTTTCTTTCAACGGGTGAAAAGTTGATAACCGCGATTATCTCGCTGCCGGAAACATTCTTGCGGCGGTAGGAGATGATGTTTTCGTCGGCGTTGTCGGCATCAATCCACTCAAAGCCCGCCCAGTCGGTGTCAATTTCCCAAAGTTCGGAGGATGAGAGATAGAGGTTGTTCAACTCGCCCACATAGCGCTGCATTTCGGTATGGCGTGGATAGTCGAGCATAAACCACTCAAGCTGATTTTCAAAATCCCACTCGCGGAATTGCGCGAACTCGCAGCCCATGAACATCATCTTTTTGCCGGGCAGGGTCATCATATAGAGCAGGAACGCCCTCATGCCGGAAAACTTGCTGTCATAGTCGCCGAACATTTTGTCAACCAGCGACTTTTTGCCGTGAACCACCTCGTCGTGCGACACGGGAAGAATGTAGTTTTCGGAGTAGGCGTACATCATCGGGAAGGTGAGCTTGGAGTGATGGTGCTTTCTGTAAATCGGGTCGAGCGATACATATTCGAACATATCGTTCGCCCAGCCCATATTCCACTTGAAATTAAAGCCGAGACCGCCCATTGAAACGGGTTTGGTAATCATCGGCCACGCGGTCGATTCCTCCGCTATCATAAGCACATCGGAGAACTCGCCGAACACAACCGAATTGAGCTTCTGAAAGAAAGCAATCGCCTCGAGATTCTTGTTCTCGCCGTCCTTGTTGGGTATCCATTCGCCGGGCTCTCTGTCGTAATCGAGGTAGAGCATAGAGGCAACCGCGTCAACCCTCAGGCCGTCAATGTGGAACTCCCTCAGCCAGTAAAGAGCGTTTGAAATAAGGAAGCACTGCACCTCGTTTCTGCCCACGTCAAAACAGCGTGTACCCCAGCCCTTGTGCTCCATTCTGTCTTTTCCCTGATATTCATAGAGCGGGGAGCCGTCAAACTCGAAAAGGCCGTGCCTGTCCTTCGGAAAATGCGCGGGAACCCAGTCGAGTATAACGCCTATGCCGCAGGTGTGCATCTTGTTGACGAAATAGCGGAAATCGTCGGGAGTGCCGAAGCGTGAGGTCGGCGCGTAATATGAACACACCTGATAGCCCCAGGAGCCGTCAAACGGGTGCTCCATAATCGGCATAAGCTCAACATGGGTGTAGCCCATCTTTTTGACATAGGGGGCAAGCTCGTCCGCTATTTCGCGGTATGTGAGGTAATGCTCGCCGTCGGCGGTGCACTCGCCGTTCCTCGTTTTCCACGAGGCGAGGTGCATCTCGTAAATGTTCATCGGCGCGCGGTAAAAATATCTGCTCTTTTCGCTCGCGGGGTCGTCGTCGGGGGAGACCGTCTTTTTGCGGTGCGTAAACCATTTCTTATCTTCCCACGCGAAGCTGTCCTCGCATTTTATGATGGAAGCGGTTTTCATAAGAGTTTCGGAATGGAAGGCGTAGGGGTCGCTTTTCTGCCAGGTGGCGCCGTCTTTGCCGGTGACGAGGAATTTATAGAAAGTGCCTTCGAGATTTCTCTCGCTCTCTATGTTCAGTTCCCAGATGCCGCCGTCCGTGATTCGCTGCATATTCTGAGCGCTCCAGGAGTTGAAGTCGCCCTCCACGGCAACATTCTGCGCGTTGGGCGCCCAGGTGCGGAATGAATAACAGAAAACGCCGTCCTTCTGAGCGCAGTGGCAGCCGAGATATTTATATGCCTCATAATTGGTGCCCTGGTGGAAATAATACTGAGCCCATTCATTTTGATTCTTGTTTTTAGTCGCCATATCGAGCCGCCTTTCCGAAATTCATACATAATAAATATACTATATTTATAAATAATAGTCAATTTAAAAATTAATTAAAATAATAAATAAACATTTCCCGATTCCTTTACTTTATTGCAGTATTTTGTTATAATAAAATAATTAATGAAATCATTTGATATCGGGAGGACGGCAATGAAGAAGAAAACCGTTGTTATCGCCTGCGCTCTCGCGCTCGCGGCGTTTGCCGCTCTTGCGGGTGCCGTATTCGCGTTTTATCATCTTCCCCCGAAGACCGATCCGGGCTATTCAAAAATCTACACGGCGGACGAAATTCTGTCGGCGGAGGAAGCCGTAAAGGAAAAATTCAAAGATCTTAATGGCTGCAAGCTTTTCGCGCTCACCTACGCGGGCGATGAAGCAAGCCTTTCGGAGTATGATTACAGTGAGGATTACGACCAGGCGATTGTCATAAATTCCGTTTTTCTTTCGCCCTTGTTCGGCGGAGGAGCGTGGAACGCTCACGAAATATACACCTGGCACTTTCTTCTTATGCGCTCGCAGGGCGGGGAGTGGGAACTGCTCACCTACGGCTACGCTTGATAAAACATAAAATTTTTTAAAGGAGGCGGACGGTACGGAAGAGTTAAGAAAAGAGTATCTCGGCGGCGGAATAACCGCGTTTATTTCAAAGCGGCACGGCTTCGGCACGGACGCCGTTCTGCTCGCTGATTTTGCCGCTCCCTCCAAAAAATCCGTCTGCTGCGACCTCGGCACGGGCTGCGGTATAATTCCGCTTCTCTGGTGCAAAAAAGAGGGCGATAAAATAACAGCCGTCGAAATAAGCGCCGAAGCGTGCGGGCAGGCAGAGCTTGCCGTAGCAGAAAACAAACTCGAAAACCGCCTTACGGTCATAAACTCCGACCTGCGCGATTTGAAGGGTAAAGTTGAGGGCGGCTCGTTCGATATTGTAACAATGAACCCGCCTTACAAGGCGCAGGGCACGGGGATTGAAAGCGCTTCTGAATCGGACAGAATTGCCCGCCACGGCATAGAATGCACTCTGGACGATATGTGCCTCGCCGCCTCAAAACTGCTCAAATATTCGGGAAAACTCTGCGTGTGTCTTCGCCCCGAAAGAACGGCGGAACTGTTTAAATCAATGCAGAAATATTCCATTGAGCCGAAGCGGCTGAGATATGTGTCGAAATGCCACGGCGCGGCTCCCTGGCTTGTGCTGTGCGAGGGGCGTCTCGGCGGAAAACCGGGCATGACCGTTGAACCGCAGTTCGCCGTCTATGAGGGGGATGAGTATTCCCCCGCCATGAAGGCGATTTATTCCGATTATCTTTTTGAAAACAGAGGTGATGAGCTTGAGCGGTAAACTTTATGTTGTAGGCACGCCGATAGGCAACCTCGGCGATATGTCCCCGCGCGCGCTCGAAACGCTTGAAAAAGTCGATTTCATCGCCGCCGAGGATACAAGAGTGGCTCTCAAACTCCTCAATCATTTCGATATAAAAAAGCCGCTCGTAAGCTACCACGAGCACAACAGATTCGAAAAGGGCGGCGACATAGTCTCGCGCGTTCTTTCGGGCGAAGACTGCGCCGTGGTCACGGACGCGGGTATGCCCGCCATCTCCGACCCCGGTGAGGACCTTGTAAAACTCTGCCACGAAAACGGAATAAAAGTCGAGTCCGTGCCGGGACCCTGCGCTTTTTCAACCGCTCTGGCGATTTCGGGAATGCCCGCGGGCAGATTCACGTTTGAGGGCTTTCTGAGTATGAACAAAACCGCGCGGCGCCGCCATCTTGAAGAGGTCAGGAACGAAACACGCACCATGATTTTTTACGAAGCGCCGCACAAACTCGCCGCGACTCTCAGAGATTTTTACGATTGCTTCGGCAACCGCAACACAGCCATTGTGCGCGAGCTTACCAAAATTCACGAGGAGGTCATCCGCACCACTCTCGCCGACGCGGTCGAAAAATACGGCGACGGTTCGCTCAAGGGTGAAATCGTAATAATAATCGAGGGCGCCGAGCCCGTAAGAACCGACGATATGACTCTTGAGGAGGCGGTGGAAATCGCTTTGTCTCTCGAGGGGGAGGGCGCTTCAAGAAGCGACGCGGCAAAGCAGGCGGCAAAGCTTTCCGGTTTCAAAAAGGGAGATATCTATAAACTGATGGGTGAAAAAGGAGAAGACGATGAATAAATTTGTTGAATATTACGCAGAGAGACCCTACCTCGCGGTCATACTTATAATGCTCGCGCTTCTGGCGGTTTTCGCCGTTGTAAAGGCGGTAAGGGCTGTGCAGAAACGAAGCAGGGAGGCAAACGAAACCGTGGCGAAACTCGAGCGCGATACTGCTCTGAGAAAGGGCTTTGAGGCGCTCACTGCCGAAAAGGCGGAAAACGCCGGAAGCGGAGAGCTCTTCAGGGGTGTCGCCCTCAATCTCTGCAGAAAAATAGAAAAATCGGCGGACATCACAAAGGAGTTCGATTCCTTCAGCGAGCCGCAGAAAAACATATACGCCCTCTACTATGTGCTTGAGGACGGCGGCAAAAAACTCAGCGATTTCTTCAAACAGTACGGCAAACCGCTTACCGTTTACGCCAAAACGGCGGTCGATGCCTTATGCCCTCAGGCGGTATCCGCGGTGTTTGACAAAATGTATCTCGCCTGCGATGAGGACGACGAAACAACCTCATACATTCCCTCCGAGATTGAAAAACTGAACGGGGAATACTCAGCCGCTCTCAACGAAAACGAAATTTTCGGCTCGGCGGCAAAATATATAAAAGAAAACATCGAAGCGTTTATATAAATCTCTGCGGGAATAAACAGTTCCCGCTTTTTCTTAACGGGGTGATTATCTGAACATCAAAAAAATCAGCAAAACTATCTCAGAACTCAGCGCGGGCAGAGTCAGCGCCGAGCTAAAAGACAACTGCATAGTCCTTTCGGGCAGTGCCGGTTCGTGGAACGAGGCGCTTTCATACTGCGCCGCCGCCGCGACTCCATACAGCAGAACTCACGTTGTAAACGACATAAAAATTGACGGGTATGAAGAAAAGCCGAAGCGTATGCCCGCTGTAAGCGACAGTGCTCTCGAGGGCGAAAAACCCGATGTGCTCATCATCGGCGGAGGCATTTCGGGCGCGAGCATAGCAAGGGAGCTTTCAAGGTGGAATATAAATATTCTGCTTGTTGAAAAGGAACCCGACCTCGCCATGCAGGCGTCCGGCAGAAACGACGGCGAGGTGCACCCCGGCATAGACCTCTCAAAGGGCTCTTTAAAACATTATTATATAAGAAAAGGCAACGCGATGTACGGCGATGTCTGCAAGGAACTCGGCGTCGATTTCAGAAGAGTGGGGCAGTATGTCTGCTTCAACGAGGGCTGGGCGAAACCGCTTATTTCGCTCTATGTCAAAAAGAAAAAATACATTGACAAAATCGAGGATTCCGAAGTCATATCGGGCAAGGAACTCCTGCGCCGCGAGCCGAATTTCAGCGGCGGATTCAAGTTCGCCATATCAAACCCGTCGACGGGCTGTGTCTGCCCCTACGGGCTTACAATCGCCTACGCCGAAAACGCCGTGACCAATGGCGCTAAGGTTATGCTGAATACCGCAGTTACGGGTATGAAGGTTGAAAACGGCAGAATAACCGAGGTCACCACCAACCGCGGCACCGTTTACCCGAAAATCGTCATAAACGCGGCGGGCGTGTTCAGCGAGGAGATTGCCCGAATGGCGAATGACAGATTCTTCTCCATTCACCCGCGCAGGGGCACAAACTCCATAACCGACAAAAAAGCCGGCGTGTATATGCACTCGGTCGCTTCAATAAAGGAACTCGCGCGTTCAACGGGTCACACCAAGGGCGGCGGCATTCTCCACACCGTTCACGGCAATCTTTTAATCGGTCCCGATGCCGTTGAAACAAGCGAAAAGGAGGATTTCGCCACTTACCCCGAAAGCATTGAAAAGGTGTTCACAAGGCAGAAAAAGACCATGCCCGCCCTCTCCGAAAGGGATATAATCACCTATTTCACGGGCGTGCGCGCGCCGACATTTGAAGAGGATTTCATAATTGAAAAGGGCAGAAAAACAGAGAACATAATTCACGTGGCGGGCATTCAGTCGCCCGGTCTCACAACAGCCCCCGCCGTTGCGAAGGATGTTGAGAAAATGGCTGTTGAAATGCTCGGGGGAGCACAGAAAAATCCCTCGTTCAACCCCGTGAGAAAGCCGATTCCTCAGATCAGAAATATGAGCGACGAAGAGCGCGCGAAGATGATTGAGAAAAACCCCGATTACGGCGAAATCGTCTGCCGCTGCGAGGAGATAAGCAAAGGCGAGATAATCGACGCTCTCAACTCCCCGATATGCGTGCCCACCGTGGACGGCGTCAAAAAGCGCGTGCGTCCGGGTATGGGCAGGTGCCAGGGCGGTTTCTGCTCGCCTCTCGTCACAAAAATAATCGCCGAATTTCTGAAAAGCCCTCTCAGCGAAGTGCGCAAAAGCCGTGACGGTTCCGTAATCACTTACGGCGCCACAAAGGGGAGGAACAGCGATGAGTAATTATTATGATGTTATTGTAATAGGCGGAGGTCCCGCGGGTCTGGCGGCAGCCGTGCAGGCAAAAAAAGAAAACGCCTCGGTGCTTCTTATTGAGCGCGAAAACCGTCTCGGCGGAATACTCAAGCAGTGTATTCACGACGGCTTCGGGCTTGTGCGCTTTGAGGAAAAGCTCTCGGGTCCCGAATACGCCGAAAGGTTCATTGACGAGTTCAACTCCCTCGGGATAAAAGCGCTGACTCTCACTTTCGTAACGAGAATTGAAAAAACGGAAGACGGCTTCGAAATACACGTCACCAACCGCTCGGGAATAAGCGTTTATTCCTGCAACGCCGTTATTCTCGCCACGGGCTGCCGCGAGCGCACAGCGAAGCAGGTGTTTATCCACGGCACGCGCCCGTCGGGGGTTTTCACCGCGGGCACGGCGCAGTATTTCACAAATATTCTGGGGCAGATGCCCGCGAAAAAATGCGTCATTCTCGGCAGCGGCGACATAGGTCTCATTATGGCGCGCCGCCTTACCCTTGAGGGCTGCGAGGTGCTCGGCGTTTATGAGGCGAAACCGACCCCCTCGGGGCTTACGAGGAACATTCACCAGTGCCTGAATGATTACAATATCCCGCTTCATCTCTCAAAAACCGTAACACGGGTTTTCGGCGATGACCGCCTCGAAGCGGTTGAGATTTCACAGGTCGATGAGAATATGAAGCCCATACCGGATACCGGCGAAATCGTTAAATGCGATGCACTCATTCTCTCCGTGGGGCTGATTCCCGAAAACGAGCTTGCCGAAAATATGAATGTAACCCTCGACCCCGGCACGAAAGGCCCCGTCTGCGACAACAACTGTATGACAACCGTGCCCGGAGTGTTCTCCTGCGGCAACGCCCTCCATGTAAACGACCTTGTCGATTATGTCTCCGAAAGCGGCGAAACGGCGGGCAGGGCGGCGGCTCATTACAGCAAAAAAGAGCGCGGAACAATAGCCGTGAAAAGAGGTAAAAATGTTTTATCCCTCGTGCCGCAGATGCTCGATTTGAACAGCGATCTCGGCAAAGTCAGAGTCTATTTCAGAAGTCTGAAACCTCTCAACAACTGCCGCCTGCTTGTAAAATGTGGTGACAGCGAACTCTTTACCAAAAAATACGCCTTTCTGCGCCCTCCCGAAATGGAGAGCTTAACCGTTGACTTTTCGCAGTATGACTTAAACGAAAACAGCGAAATCACTTTTGAAATCGAGGTGACAGGTGAATGAATGAGATAGTCTGCATAGTCTGCCCGAACAGCTGCGTTCTCAGAATCGACGGCGAGGGCGAAAATTTAACCGTCAGCGGCAACAAATGCAAGCGCGGCGAGACCTTCGCGAAAGCCGAAATGACAAACCCCGTGCGAACAATCTGCACAACCGCGCGCACCTCGTTCAAAGACGCTCCCGTTGTTCCCGTCAGGGTTTCAAAGGATATTCCGAAGGATAAAATCTTCGACATTATGCGCGAGATTGACAAAGTCACCGTGTCGAAACCCGTAAAACGCGGGGATGTGCTCATAGCCGATGTGCTCGGCACGGGCGCCGATATAATCGTCACAAGCGACCTTCTTACTATAATCGATAAGGAGAATGAAAATGAGTAAACCTTACAAGGGCTTTGAGCCGAAATGGATAAAAGAACCCGCCGATCCGCTCTCCTACCGCTCGATTTTCCGCTGGGGCGACCCGGAATTTGTGAAATACCCGAAGGAAAGTCTCTATAAGCTGATGAAATCGACCTTCAATATGACGGATGACGATTTCAAAAACTACGCGGGCGATGTCGGGCTTGACAAGGTAACTCTGCACAGCCCCTCAAAAATGGAAAAAGCCCACATTGACGCCTTCCGCGATATTGTGGGTTATCAGAATGTGTCCGTGGACGATTACGACCGTCTCTCCGTCGCCTACGGCAAAACGGCTTACGACCTTTTCAGAATAAGGGAGCGCAAATTCGACTCCCTCCCCGATGTTGTGCTTTATCCCTCAAAGAGTGAGGAGATTGAGAAAATCGTCGATTACTGCGTAAAAAACAGCATTCCTCTCTATGTTTACGGCGGCGGCAGCAGCGTTACAAGGGGCGTGGAGCCGGTAAAGGGCGGCGTGTCGCTCGATATGAGAAGGAACTTCAACAAGGTCATTGAGTTCAATGAGATTGACCAGACAATCACCGTTCAGGCGGGTATGTCGGGCCCCGATCTCGAAAAGACCCTACAGAACGCCCCCGCTCTTTTCGGAGCGAAAAGGCAGTACACCTGCGGCCATTTTCCGCAGAGTTTTGAGTATTCCTCCGTCGGCGGCTGGGTTGTGACGAGGGGCGCGGGTCAGAACAGCACCTATTACGGCACCATAGCCGATATAGTCCTTTCGCAGAAATACGCCACCCCGCGCGGCAGAATAGTAACAAGCCACTATCCGCGTGAGGCAACGGGCCCCAACCTCAACCAGATTATGATGGGCGGGGAGGGCACCTTCGGCGTGCTTACCGAAGTGACTCTCAAGGTTTTCAGATGGATGCCGCAGAACAGGCACTACTTTTCCTATATGTTCAAAGATTGGCAGACGGCAATGGACGCGGGGCGCGAAATGATGCAGTGCGAGTGCGGCTATTCCTCCGTTTTCCGCCTTTCGGACGCGGAGGAGACGAGTCTTATGCTCAAGCTCTACAATGTGGATGACACTCCGCTTGAGCCGCTTCTCAATATGAAGGGCTACAAGGATATGGAGCGCTGCCTCTTCCTCGGCTTTACCGACGGCGAAAAGGGCTTTTCGGACAATGTGGCGAAAAATCTCGCTAAAATCGCAAAGAGCTTCGGCGGCATGAGCCTGACCGCCTTCGTTGCCAAAAGCTGGGAAAAGGGCAGGTTCAACGACCCCTATCTGCGCGATACGCTAATGGATTTCGGCATTGTCACCGACACGCTCGAATGCACCGTCAACTGGTCGAATATGGCTCAGGTTCACGACGATGTGCGCAAGGTCTGCCACGCCCTGCCGAACACTATTGTAACAACCCATATGTCGCACTGCTACCCGCAGGGCGCGAACCTCTATTTCATATTTATCACAAGGATGAACGACTCGGAGGAGTTTAAACGCTACCACACAACAATACTCGACGCCATTCAGAAATCCGGCGCGGCAATAAGCCATCACCACGGCATAGGCAAAATGTTCGCCCCCTGGCTTGAGGGCTCGCTGGGCAGAACGGAATACGGCGCCGTGAGGGCGCTCAAAGATTACTTCGACCCGACTTATATGATGAACCCCGGCGGCACAATCGGCCTCGACCTGAAGGAGGAAGAAAAGAAATTCCTCAGGGACGATATAAAATAAAAAGCAACAGACGCTCCTTTCGGGAGCGTCTGTTTTTATGTAACCGCAGTTAAAGTGTTATTAAAATATTCACAATGCTTTAATAATTGTCCGTTATTATATTAAGGTAAATATTTCATCGACCCTTCAACATATGAAACCGGCAATAAACCTCGATA
>JAEERC010000031.1 GCA_016285645.1 Clostridiaceae bacterium
CTACGATTATTTCTGCGACAAAACCAAGGTCTCCTTCGGCATAGGCACCTTCGTTTCAAACGACACCTGCGAGGAGCCGTTAAACATAGTAATCAAACTCCAGTTTGTAAACGGCAGACCCGTAGCGAAACTCTCCGACACACCCGGCAAAGCGATGTGCCGCGATGAGGAGTACCTTGAGTATCTCAAGAGAAGCGTTGAGTTCAGAATTGACAGGGAAAAGAAGTAAGTAATAAATAAACAAATCTGAATCGAGGTAAACAGAATTGATTGAGGGGTTTTACGGTGGAAAATTTCTGCCAATGCATAAAGGACATCTTTTCTGTATTGATACTGCGGCAAAGCAGTGTGACCGCGTGGTTGTGATAATGTTTATCAACGGAGAAGATGAACTCGAAATTCTGAAAAGCAACCACGACCCTGAATTAAGTGTGGAGTCGCGGATTAAGCAGGCGCAACGCGTTTGCGAACTGTACCCCAATGTAGAATTTCATATAATTGATGATATGAATCTGAAACTTCCCGACGGAACATCTGACTGGGATGCGGAAACTCCGCTTGTAAGGCAGTATCTGCCTAAAATAGATTATGTTTATTCCAGCGAGCCGCAATACGGAGATTATTTCAGCAGAGCGTACCCGGAAGCAAAACATATCATTGTTGACGCGGAAAGAAAAACATATCCTATAAGCGCAACAATGATAAGGGCAATGAATTTGATGGAGGATAAGAAAAAATGGATGGTATAAAGAAAATCGGAAAGGCCTTCAAATCGCTTAAATGGTATGAGATCATAATGTGCGTAATAATGCTCGGCATTTCAATCTATTATGCAATCCAGCCCCAGGAAGATACACCGCAGTGGCTGGCAATTATTAACTTTATATCCGGTCTGTGCGGAATAATGTGTGTGTTTTTCTGTGCAAAAGCCAACAGAATGAATTTTCCCTTTGCGGTTGTAAACACTACCGTGTTCATGATTTATCTTGCGTATTTCGGCATTTGGGCAACATTCTGGCTTGAAGCGATTGTATATACCCCGCTTAATATAATCTCATGGGTAAGATGGAATAAACACAAAGATGACGAAGATGAACTGCTTGCCAAATCGAAAAAGCTGAAATTGTGGCAACACATTGTTGTTTTTCTTGTAATTGTCGGTATTGCCGTGCTTGTATTCTTTGTCTTATCTGCCGTAGCAGGCGACACATGGATGAAGTTTGCCATTAAATACGGATGGAACACAACCGTTATGAAATGGCTTGATTCAGCTATCTTTTCAATCGGTATTGTGGCATCCATTCTCGAACTGATGAGATATAAAGAACAATATGTCTGGTGGCTTATCACTGATGTTATTGCTGTTGCGCAGTATGCTATCAAAAGAGATCCGGTATATACAACAAAGAAAACAATCTATCTTATAGAAGCTTTTGTCGGATTCAGGAACTGGCACCGGTTGTCAAAGCGCAACAAGACAAACGAATAAATATCACAAACGCCCCTTGCTTTTTACGGCAAGGGGCGTTTTTTTACTCTGTTTTTTCAATTTTAAGCAAGTATATTTCGGCAAGGTCGCTGTCGGGAGCGCCGGAAACGGCGAATTCCGTGGTGTGGGCGCCCACGTGAGCCGTAAACCGGGCGGAGAGTTCACAGAGACTGTCGGATTTTAAAAAGGGAATTTCCGCCGCCGTTTTGCCGTCAATCAGAAAGCGCAGACTGCCGTTTTCAAGCGGGCGGCAGGTAACAGTCAGTTTGTAATCGCCTTGCGTATATACGGCTTTGCCGAATGAAAATCCCGCTCCGCTTTTAAGCCCGACCGCGGGAAAACCGCCGTCCTTTTCCGTAACATAAGCGCCGCCGTAAAATCTGCGGGCGTTTACGGGTGAGGCGATGCTCTCAGCCGGAAGTGTTTTTTGAAAGCCGTTTGATGTGGGGCTCGCCTCGGTGATAACGCAGTTTCCCTCATCGACCCGGATACACTCCGCCCTCGCCCTGCGCGAATAGGCGCTGCTGTTTGAGGAGGCGTGGTAAAACACGAACCACTCGCCGTTTATCTTTATTATTGAGCCGTGGTTATTCCAGGTTTCGGGGTCGCAGCCGTCGTTATCAATAACCGTGCCGCGCCGCTCATAGGGCCCGTAGGGGTTGTCGCTCACGGCGTAGTCGAGTTTTGTGGGCCGCGCGCCGTTGTTTGGATAATCGGCGCTGTATTCGGAGGCGTAAATCAGGCAGAATTTATTGCCGACTTTGCGCAGGGACGAGCCCTCGTGAAAGCCCTCCCCTCCCGCTTCGTTCGTTATTAAACCTGTGCGGACGGTTTCACTTTTAAGTGTACACATATCCTCATTCAGTTCGCCCATATTCAGGTTGAACTGACCCCAGGTGTAGTAGATTTTTCCGTTATCCTCGAGCACGGACGGGTCAATGCCCGTTATCGGCTGACCGTCGAGAGTGATCCTTCGCGCGTTCACGAAAGGTCCCTCGGGTCTGTCGCTTTCTGCGACTCCCTCGGTGCCGTCGGAGAGGCAGAAAAACAGGTAGTAAACGCCGTTATAAAGAAGCGCGTCCGGGGCGTAGAGAACGGCGTCCGACCACGGCACGGCGTCCGTTGTAAAACTTATTCCGTGGTCTGTCCAGTCGGTCAGGTCATCGACGGGAGCGGAATAAACGTGGTATTCCTTACTGCAGTAGCCGCCGTCAAAAAGGTCGTTAGAACCGTAGAGATAAACTCTGTTGCCGAAAACCTTCGGCTCGCCGTCGGCGGTATAGATGCCGAACGGAAGAAAGGGATTGAGCCCTTTTATATTATTTTCATTGTTCATATCATCGCCTCAAAACAAGCATAACATATTATCGGGTATAATTCCAATAAAAAATCCCCATAGGTTGCGCCTGATGGGGATTTTTTTATTAATTTTTAACCGCCTTTTTTCAGTTCGCCCGTGAATTCCCTTGACTTTGTCGGCTTTTCGGTTACGGTTTCAGCCTCGGTTATTTCCTCGGTGACGGTTTCGGGTTCTTCATAGTCATCGTCATAACCGCCGCCGTTGCCTCCGCCGCCGTTGTTGCCTTTATAATATGAATCCTCGCGGTAATTGTTCTGAATTCTGTGGGTCGTGGAAGGTCTTACGTAGCCCTCCTCAACATAGTAATAGCCGAGTTTTTCGGTTATGCTTCTTGAGTATGAGGTGGAATAAATGCCCTGGTTCCACTTTCTCTGCGCGCCCGCCTCACCTAAATTGTAGCACATAAGCGCCTTGTTGTAATCGTTGTTGTATTTTTTGAGATACGCCGACATATAGAGAATACAGCAGTCGATATTGATATAAGGGTCGAGGAAGTCGTCAACAGATGTTATGCCGAGGTGCTTCCTGCAATAATCAAAATTCACGGTGTTCAGCTGCAGAAGCCCGTAGTCATAGGTGCCGTTTCTGTTTCTGCACACGCAGTAGGGGTCAAAATTGCTTTCGCGCCACATCATACAGAAAAGCAGATCCGGGTCAATACCGTTCTCGAGCGCCCGCGAGATTGCGTAAAGGGATATTTCATATTCAAGCGGTACCGCCTGCCTGCCTCCGGCGTAGGAAATGTCGTAGCCCTCGCCGCCTTTGCCGAGGCGGAGGCCTTTATAGGAGAGCACGGAAGGGTCCTGCGTTTTCATTGCGAGATACTTCGCTCTCTCTTCGGCTGAGAGCACCGAAATTCTTTCCTCTTCCACATATTCTTCCGCGCCCGCGAACTCACGCGGTGTGTCGGCGGCATAATTTGTCACATATACTTTTGCTCCGCAGGCGAGCGCCACCGATACCGAAATAATCAGCACGAGCGTCGCGATAACTTTTGTTTCCATTCAGTTTACCTTTTTATTTTTTTGCTTTTTTCTCTGCATATTTTAAAGTAAAAATATGAACAATTCAAGACAGAACAGAATATGATTTATTAATCCTGTTCCCCTGTTTCGCCTTTGAGTTCCGCGAGACACTGAGCGCAGATGGGACGCTCCTTGAACTCGGTGAGTTTTTTCCTCGAGCGGCAGAAAATGCAGGTTTCGGCGAGCTTTGAAATTGAAACGGTGCCGTTCTTGCAGGTAACAACCACCTCGCCGCCCTCCTCGGGAACATTCATCTGCTTGCGGAACTGCTTGGGGATAACCACTCTGCCGAGCTTGTCGATTTCCCTGATATAACCCTGTTTAGCCATAGTATTTCTCCTTAAACCGGCGCAATGCTGCCCGCTATGAGCATCTGCGCGAAAAAGTATGTGTAAATGTAAATCGTCCTGATTTTAAGCGTGTCGAACCTCTCTGCCGAGAACATCTTGAGCGCGAGCGAAAAATCCGAACACACAAACAGAAACGCTCCGAGCGGAAGAGCGACACGCAGAATCATACTGTCGCCGTAACCGAAAGCGGCAAAGCAGGCGGCGGTGAGCATTGTGAGAATCATGGCGGCATATACAGCCACGCCCGCGCCGATTTTGCCGAGTTTGACTTTAAGAAGGAATTTGAGCAGCACGGCAAGACACATAAGCGCCGCCGCGACGGCGAAGAAAAGGAAATTGACCGACTTGCCCGCTTCCTTCATAAGCTTGAAAAACGCGATAATATATATTACGTGACCCGCCAGGAAGGCGACTCCGCCGAAGATATAGACGGCGGCTGTCACCGACTTCGGCTTCTCCTTGAGGAAGGGGTCGAATGTAAGGCAGAAATCGCCGACCCAGCCGAGAATGAGCCCCAAAGGAATCAGGCGGCTGTATGCGGTTTCGAAGCCCGCTGTATACGCGCAGTAAAAGCCGAAGGCAACAAAAACCGTGGCGCTGACCATCTTGAAATAAAAGCCCTTCTTTGTGCTTTCGGGCCAGCCCGCTTTTATGAAGAGCGTTGCGAAAATGAACTGAACAATAAAGAACAAAACGCACAGGGGTAAAAACATATTTATCCCTCCGGATTAAAGATTTCTCAGAAGTTCTATATAAAAATCAATGCCGTCAAGGAAGGACTGTACGCCGAGCGTCTCGTTGTTGCCGTGCATACCTCCCATATCTTCCTTTGTGAAGCAGAAGCCCGCGAAGCGATAGACATTCGGGCTGATTCTCGCGAAATGCTTTGAATCCGTGCCGCCGGTCATAATGAGGGGAGCTACGCCCACCTGCGGATATACCGTGAGAACGGCGTTTTTGAGAGCGTTGAATTCCTCGCATTTGTAATCCGAAACGGGCGAGGGTTCAAATATGTACTCGGCGCTCACATCCGCCCTTTTGCCGAGTTTTTTTCTGAACACGGAAAGCACATTGTCAGAGGTGTCCCACGGCGCTATTCTTACGCTGAAGCCCGCTCTCGCAACGGGAGGAATGACATTTATTGTATCGGAGCCCTCAAGCATAGTAAGCGAGACCGTTGTGCGGATAAACGCGTTTGTCTGACCGCCCTTAGTCATAATGAGTTTGACTAAGGGAGAGAAGAGCCAGAGGTTGCCTATAACGAAGCGGACGCCGAACGGGGCATAGGCGGCAACGGAGGTGAACATATCCTTTACCACGGGAGCTAAGCGCGCTTTGAATTTTATTTTGCCTATATCGTTCAAGCACTTCGCCAGCACCGTCGGCGGGTCCGTCGGGCAAGGAGTTGAGGAGTGACCCGGCTTGCCCTCAACGGTTACAACCGTGTCGCAGATGCCCTTTTCAACCACGCCTATCATCGCGAACTTGTTCTTTATTCCCAGAATGGGGTAATCCGCGACGGCGCCGCCCTCATCGAGCACGAAACGGGGCTTTATGCCCTTTCCCTTAAAGAACTCGACAACAGCGGGGGTGGTGTCTCCGCCCGTCTCCTCGTTGTTGGTAAAAGAGAACCAGATATCCGTTTTGGGAGTATATCCCTTTTTCATAAGATAATCCGCCGCTTCAAGAATACCGGAGATTATGCATTTTGTGTCCATAGCTCCGCGGGCGAAGATTTTGCCGTCGTGGATTTCGGCGGCGTAAGGAGGATAACTCCACTTCGTCTCGTCCGCCGCCACCACATCATAGTGCGCCATCAGCACCGCGGGAGCATCATTCGTCTCACCCTTCCAGCGAAGGAGAATGCCGTAATTGTTGATGATATTCACTTCAAGTATTTCGAACACACGGGGATAAAGCTCTTTTAAAAGGGGCAGGAACTCATCAAACGGCTCATAATCGATTTCGCCGTTTCTCGGCCACACCGTCTTTTTGCGCAGTATTGCCTGAAAACGCTCAACCGCGCCCTCATCGGTAAATTCCTTTTCGTGCTCGGGCAGGTCGCTTTTTTTCGCCTTTAGTTTCACCGCTCTTATAATACATATAATTAATATAACGGCTGCCGCGGCGGCAAGCGCGAGTGCAAATTCCATACTGTCTCCTCCTTTTATTATATACAACTTTATATTATAGCAATTTAATTACATAATGTAAAGTGCCCGCAGACGGAAAACGGACCGCAGGAAAAACCTGCGGTCCGCCGGATTATTTGGTTTTAGTTGCCCATGAAGCCCTGGATAACGCCGATAATTGTCTTGATTGTGTTCGCGGTTTCAGCCGGGTTGAGCATTGACTTGGGAATGGTAACCGGTCTTGCCGCGATATAGACGTGCTTCCACATTTCGGCGCTGAATATCTTCTTGATATTGAAGTTGATGAGCTTGAACTGATACCAGATAACGATGTCTTCCTCGCTCTTGTTGACCTTCGCATCCTTTCTGGATACCTGCTCGCCTTCATTCCAATAGGTGGTCTTGAAGTCCTTGCCTACTGTCTTGTAGATATTCTTGTTGTTGGTCTTCTGGAGTCTCTCGGAAAGAATCTGCTCAAGTGTGAGACCTGTGTAGTCGCCTACGAGTGACTCAATCTTACCGGGCTCAAGTTCCTCTTCGCCTGATGAGAAGAGTTCGTTGATTGCGCGCTCCTTGTCGATAATGCCCTCAAGGATGGAGCCGATAAGGTAGCTTGTGTTGGTGTCGTACATAATCAGCCAGCAGTCTTCGAACGGCTTGTAGTAAGCCACATAGACCATGTTGCCTTCGACTATGTCGCCTTCGCCGAGCTGACCGACAAACTTGGTTTCGTTGCCGTTTTCATCGGTGTAGGTGTAGTCGGGAAGAAGTTCCCATCCCATAAGCAGGCTGTATGCCTCCCAGTTGTAGGAAGCAACGAGCGTGTATGCGTTTTCAGCAAGCTCGGAGCCGTCTTCACCGCAGTAGGTGGCTTCTGTTTTGCAGTTCACATAGCCGTTGCTGATGAGTTTGCCGTAGTCGAGCGGTTCGCCGCCGAGTTCTTCATATACATAGTAAATCCTTACCGCGTCGCCGTGGATAACGGGAGTGAAGGTGGTCGCTTCAGCTGCCATCGCGAGGTTGGGATCCCACGAAATGAAGTTGCTGTTTTCCTTTACGGGTGTGCCGAACGCTTCGTTTACAAGATCTTTGATTGACTCAGCGCCGGTGCCGACGGGAATCCAGAGTGAGTGCTCTGTTGAGCCGTCCGGGAAGGTTGCGCCTGTGTCGCCGCAGGAGAATGTCGCTTCATAGTAGAGAGGAAGAAGATCCGCATATACATAAATTACATGCTGGTCCTTGAAATCGCCCATTGTAAGGTCAAGCGCGTGCTCGGGATTTACCTGATAATCGGTTTCATTGTCAATCACGGCAACCGTGGAACCGCTCTTCTTGACATTCCATGCCTTAGCAATGTTGCCGGGTTTTGCCCAGTTCTCAAGAGTGTAGGGATAGAGTTCCGTGCTCTTTGAGGGATCCGCTTCGATGTCGGGAATGTTTTCGGGGATGGTCGGGAAGCCGGTGTATCCGCCGTAGCCCTCGGTCTCGGATGTGGCGAGTGAGAAGGTATTGCCGTATTCAAGTGTGGCTGTGGCTATATCGGTCTGATCAACACGGAATACAAGTGTATAGACCGTCTTCTTGTATTCGGGAGTGTAGGTGTGCTCGCCGTAGGGCGCTTCAAATGAAGCATAGCCGCTTTCTTCAGTGCCGGAAAGTCCCGGTTCAATTCTTTCGCCGTTTTCGTCAACAAAGTAACCTGAGAATTCCATACCTGCGGGAGCGGCATCTTTCAATGCTTTTCTGGAAATAACAATTGAATCGCCTTCGTGGTTTGTGCCTGTAGGTTCATAGAGAACCGTGCCGTCTTCGGTCACAACGGAAATTCTTGAAATCCTGCTGCCGTTGAGATAATAGTGAACGGATGTTATGGGATCGGAAACTATGGTTACGGTGTTGTTGTCGCTGTCTTTACCGTCAAGAGTAACCACGCCTTCCGTGCCCGCTTCGTCGGTGTACCACTTGGGAGCATAGACTCTGTCGTTGAAGTCATATTCGTAGCCCTGCTCGCTGACCTTGGCAATTGTGTCATTCTTTATGTTGTTCCAGTTAGCAGTTGTGTACTGACCTACTCGTACCCATTCGCCTTCGGTTTCACCGCTGGGAATATAGAATGTCATGGTTGAGGACTCAATCCACGTTGCGTAAGCGACGATGTCCGCCTCAGTTGTATATGCGCCTCTGTCGGGGAATCTTGTTTCACTGGCGGCAATGGGACTGTCTGATTCCGTTACCCAGCCGTCGAATTTGCTGCCTGCAGGCGCGCCTTCCTGAGCGGAGGGCTTTTCACCGGATGAAAGGCTGAGATAGGAATCATAAGTAATTGTTCCCATGTAGTAAGGTTCCGTTGCGTCTTTGCTTATATAGAGATAAACATTGAACACTTTCACGGTCCATACTGCGTAAACCGTTGTTCTGCCTGTGACAGTGCCGAGATCGGCATCGGGTTGTGTCGCGTCTGATCTTCTTGACCAGCCGGCAAGTTCGTAGCCGGTTCTTGATGCTTCTATTTCATATTCTCTGATAACATCGGCTATCGGAGTGCCGTATTCAACAGCTTCAGCGCTTCCGCCGCCTTCACCCTTGTTGGGGTTGAAAGTAACAACATAAGTGTTGACGGTGTAAATCGGATAAAGTGTTGTTTCATCGTCATTGCCGGGTATTACAAACTGTTTGACCGCATCATCGGGTGAAGCTTCGGGATCCGCTGCCCAGCCGACATAAGTTTTACCCGTCTCTTTGGGGCCGTCGGGAAGGTCGATAGTATCGCCTTCATAACCGGTGATTGTTTCACCTGTTGAAAGATTGATAACGAAGGGATTCTCATCCGTGTAAATCGCGTAGAATTCCGTGTTTTCAACTATTGTCTGCGGGAAGGTTACAATCGCGCTTTCATCGCCCTCAACAGTCGACCATCCTCTGAAGTTCATTCCCTCTACCACGGGGGCTTCAATTGCGTTAATCTGTGCGCCCGGGGCAATATCGGTGATTGTATCAACAAGTTCACCGTCCGCGCCGTAGAATGACGCGGTGAATGTCTCGCCGCTTACCGGGCCCTCGGGGGCTTCGCCTATAACGAAGG
Organism: Clostridiaceae bacterium; assembly: GCA_016285645.1. Classification (GTDB taxonomy): domain Bacteria; phylum Bacillota; class Clostridia; order Oscillospirales; family Acutalibacteraceae; genus CAG-177. The sequence goes on from JAEERC010000031.1 coordinate 9,439, forward strand.
TTGCGCCGAACGAGTCATAGTCAAACTCGCCGGGGAACTGGTAGAGGTTCCTGCCCTGAAGGGCGGTTGTATCTATTTCCCACATAAGGTTGCCGTATCTCTTCTTTCCGACATCTTCGTTCATATGGGGAACCTGGAAATAA
>JAEERC010000032.1 GCA_016285645.1 Clostridiaceae bacterium
ATACGCACAATCCGAAAACAGAGGACAGCGTCATAACAACATATCCTGTTTTGGTTATTTTGCCTTCTTCGGTTCTTAAATCATTGTTTTTCCCAAAGAGTTTAACCATAATTCACCTCCGCAAATCCCGATTTATTGATTTGATTATAATACAATGATTTATCAATAATGCGCTGCGCCGCACTCGCAATACTGTTTGATTCCAAACAATCTGCAGAAGAATTTTGCTATATTCCAGATGAATTTCAGGAACCCGTTTTCGGAGTGGCATATATGGTTGCATACTGTGCCGGTAACCGCGCCGCATTTATCGCATCTGCCGTCGCCGTTATTGTCGGCGTGTCCGGTCGCGGGTATTGTTTTACCGCATATCGAGCAGACTGCCGAAGCGGTGCAGGAAGGTTTGTTGACGCTCTGCTTATGGTCGCAGGGCGCGGGCTTTTCGGGTGCGTTTTCATCTGTCAGAATAAAGTCTTTGAATACGGCGGAAAAATCCGCGTTTCCGCTGTTGCCGATTGCAAGATAAATATCCGTCATTCCGGCAATATCCGCTCCGGTGAGGTCGAATGTGAAAGAAAAGGTCTTCCACTCGCCTGTGAGCGATAAGGGCTTTTCAATAAAGCCGTATTCCGCAGGCGCGCACGCGAGAACAACCCGGGCTTTCTGATTTGTTCCGCCCGCCGTTTTCGCGCTGAATGTAAGTTTATATACGCTGCCGCCGTTTCGCTTTATTTCATCGGTTATAAAGCGTTTCATACCGGCGCGCGAATATTTCGAGGGGACATCCGCTCTGTAAACGGTTTTTCCGCCGTCGGTATAAGCGCTGAGGTCCGTTTCGTAGCAGGTCATTTCAGTCCAGCGGCTGAAGGTGCCGGTGTTATCGGTCAGGAGATTATCGGATTTGTATGCGGGCTTTTCAATATGAATAACGCCTGAAGCGCTGTCATATTCCGCAGAAGCACCGTAAGCGCTGAGATCGTTCGGCTTGACATATCTTTTGCCGTCAACGGTAACGATGCCTGATTTTTCACCGGTTCCGAGTTTTTTAAGAATTTCCGCAGGCAGAAGAATATTGCCTTCATAATATACCGGGCAGTAAGAAAGGAATGTTTCGCTGCCGCCGATAAAGATTTTATAGGGGAATATATAATTCGCGTTATATCTGACCGGTGCCGGATTGATTCCGTCGCCGTCCGACACTGTGAAACTCAGCTGAGCGGCTCCTTCGGGAATGCTGCAGCCGAGCTGAGCCCGGGAACCGACGGGATTTCCGTCAATAAACAGATTTTCAAAACCGATATTGTATCCCGAGGACGGATACTCTTCATTTTCAGCACCGATTATTACCGCAGTGCCGTCCGATTGCCCGGTGATGTAAGGCGTGCCGCGCGGAGCGGTTATCGAGACATTTTTAAAGGTGAAATTCTTTTGCGGAGTACCCTGATTGTTTGAACAGAAAAGCCAGGGCAGAGTTATAACATCGGTGCAGTCAAGTCCGTCGAAAGCAACACCGTCAATCGCCGAGCCGTTGCCCGACGCGCCGTACCAGTTATTGACACAGCCCTCGTCACAGCGGAAAACATAAGAATCGCGGAAGGTCACCGTGCCCTGAATACTGCTCTGCGGGAAAAACGCCGCGCAGGTGGAACCGATGATATTATTCTCAAATATACTTCCGCCGCAGTTTCCGCCGAAAACCACGGCGTTATCACCGGGATATATATAATTGCCTTTCGCCTTTATGTTTTGGCTTTCAAAAACCGATATTCCGTCCGTGCACATAATCGAGGCGAGAATTTTGACATTTCCGATTTCGGTGCGGTCGCACTGCCAGCCGAGCGTCAGAGAATAATTCTGCGAATCAATGAGTTTTACGTCTCTGACGGAGCAATCTGGGTATTCCACAATCACAAAAAAGCTGTCTTCGGCCGAGCGTATATCCGTCTCAAAAATATCGGAATACGGGTCAAGTATAATGCCGTGGCCGTAAATCCTGACTCCGGGAGCGGCTGCCCTGACTCTCGCGTTCAGAACACAGCCGGGAGCGATATAGACTGAAGTTACGGGATGCTGAGTGTCACTGACGGAAGTTAAAAGGGTTTTGCCGTTTACCGTTGATTTGGTAAATGAAGTTTTACCGTCAACGGTCAGGTATTCACCGTTACTCATTTCTGTCAGAGGGGAATCAATCACAAGAACGGAAGCGCCGCTCCCGATATAACCGCTGCCTTCGGGTCTGTCGGCAAAAACGGAAAGAACGGTTGTGTCATCGCCGTCAAGGCGCAGCGCGAAGCATTCATCGGGCTGTGAAACGGTAACGGAGATTACGCCGTTCGCGTATGATACGGGATAGTTCTTTGCGCCCGGTATAACCGAAAAACCGGCGAAATCCCTTTTCACTTTTATGTTCACAGTGACTGCGTCGCCTGAAAAGGCAAACTCACAGAACCGCCTGTGCATATCGGGTCGCAGAGTCCTCGCGCCGAGCAGAGTTGAGGAATTGCTGCGGTCATAGACCGTCAGAGGTATGGTTTTATCTCCCTGAGTTACAGTCACTTCGTATTCGTAATTGCGGGTGATTCTTTCGTCATATTCGGGATAGGCAAGCAGAATATTGTCTGCCGACGCCAAGCCCGAAGGGGAAAGTGTCAGCAATAAAACCGCCGATATTATAATGCTTATTATTTGTTTCAATTTGCGCATAATTTGCCTCACTGCCGCTTGTTTGTATTTCTCATGATTATCAATCCGTTAAACCGGAATTTGCCGGGTTCAATCTTACTGTCCGGGCAAAGAATTATACTGATATACCCTTACATAATCAACAATGAAATCTGTCGGCGCTTCGGAATCAAAGGTGAGAGCGTCGCCGACCCAGCCGTTGAGCGGG
>JAEERC010000033.1 GCA_016285645.1 Clostridiaceae bacterium
CACCTCAAAGAGATGAAATTTGTGCATATTTGCAGGTTATGACGACGAGTAATACTTGCCGTATTCCGAGGAGGAATACCTGCATAAGATGTGCGAAGGTCGCTCTTTGAGGCATTACTGGCTTATGAAGGACCGCCCTTAGGGCGGTCCTTTTTTGTTTCGCAGGTTACTCCTCAACCGTGTTGACATTATTCCTTCACGCATTTATAATGTGAATAAGGAAAAATAAACAAACGGGGTGTAAAAATGAATACAAAATATCCGGTTCTGTTCTCTCCCGCGAAAATCGGAAATGTCACTTTGCGCAACCGCACGGTAATGGCGGCTATGGGTATGAGCCAGTCCGACAACGGCTTTGTCAACAAGGCGGTGCTCAATCACTACGCCGCGAGGGCAAAGGGCGGCGTGGGCGCGATTGTGGTCGAAGTCACCTGCGTTGACACTCCGCTCGGGCTCAACACAAACGGTATGCTCGTAATTGACGATGACAAATATATTCCCGGTATGGCTCAGCTTTCCGGCGTTATACACGAGGGCGGAGCGAAGGCGTTTTTGCAGATTTCGCACACGGGCAGAGGCGCGCGCAGAAAAATAATCGGCGAACGCCCTGTGGGACCGAGCGAGGTGGCGATGCCCTATTCGTTTATGATGGGGCTTGGCAATGAAACGCCCCGCGCGCTTACAATTGAAGAAATCAAGGCGATTGAGGAAAAATACGCTCAGGCGGCGCTCAGGGCCAAAAAAGCGGGCTTCGACGGCGTGGAAATACACAGTGTCGGCTACTATCTCGGTCAGCAGTTTCTCTCAAAAACAGCCAACATCCGCACCGACGAATACGGCGGAAGCAGAAAAAACCGCATACGATTTCATCTGAATATTGTAAAAAGAATACGAGAGCTTTGCGGCGATGACTTTGCCATTATCGTAAAACTCTCCGTTGTGGAGCAGGGCAAGGACGGCGGAATCTCAATTCCGGACGGCATTTACTACAGCAAAGCCCTTCAGGACGCCGGCGTTGACGCCATTGAGGTTCTCGCGGGCAAGTGGTCTGAGGAATCGGGCAAAAACGAAAAGCCCGAATCCGCCTATCCCGACTGTATGGCTGTGCCGCTGTGTCAGGTTGTAAAAGCGGGTCTGTTTTTAACCACGGGCAGAAAGAAAAAAATACCGCTCATTGGCGGCGGCAGGGCGCAGGACCCGGCGAAGGCGGAAAAGGCGCTCGAAAAAGGCAGCTGCGATTTCATATTCATCGGTCACGGTCTGCTTGTTCAGCCCGACCTTGTAAAGCTTATTGAGGAGGGCAGAGAGGACGAGGTGCGCCCCTGCATCGGCTGCGGTCACTGCATAAATCAGCAGCTCCAGCACGGAGGCAGAGCGATTTGCTCGGGCAACGCCGTGCTCGCGAGAGGCGACAATGATGACACCCTGCCCCCCGCGGAAAAGAAAAAAAGCGTTGTTGTAATCGGCGCAGGTGTCGCGGGCGTTGAGGCGGCGAGAATCGCGGCAAAAAGAGGTCACAGCGTGGATTTGTATGATTCTTCGGGCAAAATAGGCGGTCAGATAAATCTCGCGGACAAACCCCCGTTCAAGGACCATTTCAGACTCCTTAAGCCCTATCTTGAAAGGCAGCTTGAACTTACGGGAGTAAATGTTCACCTCGGAAAAGCCGTGACAAAGGAAGACGTGCTCTCAATGAACGCCGACGCGGTCGTATGCGCCACGGGTTCAAAGCCCGTAAGCCTTAAAATCGAGGGGGCTCACAGGGCGATATTCGCAAAGGATGTGCTCGCGGGCGCCGAAACGGGCAGATATGCCGTGGTTATCGGCGGCGGCTCAACGGGCTGCGAAACAGCCGAATATCTCGCGAAACAGGGAAAGAACGTTGCGATAGTCGAAGTGACCGACACATTGGCGGGAAACACCGGCAAAACGGCGCAGACAATTCTTATGGGACATCTCAAGGGAATGGGCGTGAAAATGCTCACGCAGCACCGCGCGGAAAGAATCACGCCCGATTCGGTAATATGCACCGATAAGGACAAAAACACCGTCACTCTGAAAGCTGACACGGTTGTTATGGCAATCGGCGAAAGACCGGACGCTTCGCTTTACAACGAGCTTAAGGACATCCTTCCCGAGGTTTACAACATAGGCGACTCAAACGGCGGGGGAATACTTCCCAACGCGGTCTATGAGGGCTACACGGCGGGATGTAAAATATAAAAGAGTAAACCCGGGCTTCGTCGGAAGTCCGGGTTGTTTGTATTCTCAACCGATTATGCCGGCGAGCGGGCTGTATATCAGTGATAAGATATGGAGCATATCGCCGAAAAGCGTGAGCGGGAATGTGAGGATGAACGGCACCTCAATATCGACGCCCTCTGTGTTTATTACCGGCTCCGTGCTCTCACCCAAACCGAGTTCACTGAGTTTTTCGAGCACGGCAACGGCGATTTTCAGATTGCCCGCGGCGCTCGGGTGAATGCCGTCCCCGGCGAAATCGTTTTCGGAATCGTCAAGGCGTGATGCGACATCCACAACATATAAACCGTCGGGATTCTCCCCGGCGAATTTCAGTATTGCCTCGTTTAAAAAGCCGATGGCGGTCTCATACGCCTCGCCAATATAGCCCGTCTGCGGGTTGTATAGGGTCTGAAGCAGAATCACCGCGTCGGGATTGACCGAACGGATTTTTGAAATAATCGTGCCGAGGTCATCATAAAACGCGGCTACGGTGTTCTCCGCCTGCTCTGTGTTGCCCCTGACAATGAGGTTGAAAAGCAGAAGCGGCAGGTTACCGAGAAGGAAGTTGTTGCCGCCGATTGAAATGCTGATTATATCCGCCTTTTTCACATCCTCAATTACACTTTCATTTTCAAGGCGCGAAAGCAGATTCTTCGTTGTGTGCCCGGGAACTGCGTCGTTTGCGTAGTCATAGCCGTTTGTGTCGGCGACTATTCTGCCGAAGCACGCGTCCTGTGAATTCTTGAGCCCCGAGCCGTAGCCGATTGAATCGCCGAGAACAAGATAGAAAAGTTTTTCATCCTGAGCCGACGAGCCGACGCAGAGAACCGTGAAAAGCATAACGAGGCACAGCGCGGCCGCGGTGATTTTTTTAATCATTTTTCTCTCTCCTTCTTTTTATCATTTATTAAAATTCAAATACCTGCTTTTCTTTGTCGCTGTTTATGAAAATAACGGTGACTTTTTTTGTTTTGCAGTCCGCGGACGGAGTGACGGTTATCTCCTCGCCGTTGAGGGTAAAATCGATTGAGCCGCCGTCCTCGTCATACTGGGTGTAGCTGCCCTGCCCCGCGAAGGCGTAAACCTCAAGCTCGTCAAATAAAGCAGAGTTGCCCTCTCTTTCGGGAAGAAGAGGAATAATCGCGCCCTCTTTCACAAACACGGGATATTCTTCAAGCGGGCACTCCCTGCTGTAGTGACCGCCCGTATATTCCCTGTGTGTGAAGAAATCCGTCCATTTGCCTTCGGGCAGATAAAAATCGACATTCGCCCTGCCCGCTTTGCCCGGCTTTGTAACGGGGGCAACAATCATCTGCCCGCCGAAATAATACTGATTTTTGTATTTGCCGTTTCGCGCGTCATCGCTTTTGTCGTAATAATACATCGGGCATATAAGCGGAATGCCCTCTTTTGCCGTGAGCACATTCGCCGTGTAGAGATAGGGAAGCAGGCGGTGCCTCAGGCGCAGGAAATCCTCGGCGGTTTTTTCGGTGTCGGGGAAATTCCACGGCTCTTTTGATATTGACGTGTTGTTGGAATGCAGGCGGTTTATCGGTGAGAAAACGCCGTACTGCACCCAGCGCAGATAAAGCTCGTTGTTTCCCGAATTCATAACATGGCCGCCTATGTCGTGGCTCCACCAGGTATATCCGGCGTTTGAGGCGTTCGATGTAAACCACGGCTGAAAATCGAGACTTTTCCAGCAGACGAAGGTGTCACCCGAGAAGCCGAGCGGATAGCGGTGCGAGCCGATGCCCGCGTAGCGCGAAAGAATAAGCCCCCTTCTGCCGCCGCGGCAGTTGTCGAGCGTGTGGTAGTGGTTGAGAAGCCAGAGCGGGTCAAGCCCCATCATTTCGGGCGACTGCGTGCCCTGCTGCCAGTCAATCCACCAGAAATCAACTCCGTCCTCCTCATAAGGGTGGTGGAGAATATCGAAATAGGCGTCCCTGAATTTTTCGTCTGTAAGATTGAACTTGACGGGCTTTTTCTCGCCCGCGTCCTGCCCTACAGCCGCGCACATGTCGGCATACTGCTTTTCGAAATACCTCACGCCGTCGTGCGGGTGGAGGTTCATCGTTATCGCGAGCCCCTTTGCTTTCAGGTCTTTAAAGAACTGTTTGTAATCGGGAAAGAGCGATTCCTCAAAGGTGTAGCCCGTCCAGCCCGCGCCCTGAATCTTTGTGGCGGGCACATCCTTCGGAACATTCTTTACAATGTGCCAGTCCATATCGATTGTGGCGACCGTAAGCGGGATGTTGTGCTTTTCAAACTCGTTCATCAGATTTATGTATTCATCCTGCGTGTAGGCGTGGTAGCGGCTCCACCAGTTGCCCAGAGCGTATTTCGGCAGAAGCGGGGTCGCTCCGCATAGGGAGTAAAACTCCTTTAATCCGCCGAGGTAATCGTCGCCGAACGCGAAAATATATTTGTCAATAACTCTGAAAGGGCGCAGGGAGACAGAGCCGTCCTCATTGAAGAGGAAGGAGTCGCTGTCGTCTATTTCGGCAACTCCGTTTGAGGAGAATATGCCCTTGCGCATATGGCCGAGGAAGAAGCGGTCGCGCTTTTCTTTCTTTGTTTTCCAGCTGCCCATAACGCCGAAGGTGCCGTCAAGGGTGCGCGCCGTGCCGCCCAGATTCGTCTCGTTTGACGGATAAGTCCATTTGCCGTTCACCGCCGCCTCGACCTTTGCCGTTGCGGGGGTTACGCGAAAGGCAGTCTTTGAGGTTTTTACAATAATCTTTCCGCCCGCGGTGTGCTTTATTTCATAATCCACATTCATAAAATCGCGGCAGACAACCATCTGTGTTGCCCTGTCGCAGAAGCCCGTTGAGGACTTTTCCACTCTCAGTATTCTGTCGGTGATGACCGTCAGGCGAACATCGCCGGTTATAAAGGTCTGCGCTTCGTTGGCGGGAGCGCTTTTTACGGAAAATCTTGCCATATTAATTCCTCCGTCATTATGATAAAAAAGAAATAATATTATTATTTTACCACCGCCCGCGCATTTTTTCAAGGAGGAGAGAGGGCAGAAAAAACGCAGAGGGATTCCTCTGCGTTTCAATGCTTTTTATTCGATTATGCTTTCGAGATAGGGTTTTCCGTTGTTTATCGCCACATTTTTTATCCATCTGTTTGTGGTGGTGTTCCTCGGGCGTATAACCACTCTGTCATCATAGACTTCAAGAACAACGCCTATGCCCATCGCTCTCTCCTCGCCGTGGTGGTTGCCGCAGGCGAGAGACGGAAGGTTTATGAGCCACACGCCGTCCTCGTTTTCGAAACTTGAGTAGCCTTCCTTTTTAAACAGGTTTTCGCCGCCGAGCCCCATATGGGAGTGGCCGCTGAAATAGAAAACATTTTTATATTTTTTCAGAACAGCGGCAACCTCGTCGCTTCTCGCGCCTATTCCGCCCTCGTCGGGGGCGCGGTCCGGGCGTTCCTCCCTGTCCCAGGTGCGGGGAAGGCCGTGCCTGCCGTTTAAACTCTGATGGCAGAAGACGAAAATCGGTTTTCCGCTCTCGCCCGCTTTTCTCATTTCATCGCTGAACCAGTTCATCTGCTCATCGCTTATCTGCGCCTCGCAGCCCGCGTCGGAATCGCCGCCGAGGAAAACAAAATGATAACCGTTGATTATCTCGGTGAAACAAGGTTTTTCGCGTTTCGCGCCCGTGATTGCCTCGCTATACTTGAGAAAGTTCTGAAGCGCGGGGTCAAAGCCGCCATCGTTCCACAGATCGTGATTGCCCACGGTGAATATCATCTTTTCGGCGGGGCGCCTGTTTTTAAGCGCCTGAGATACCATCTGCCAGTTTTTTTCACTGCCTCTCGAAGTGGTGTCGCCCACGGTGATGAACGCGTCCATACGGGGAGAGGCCTTTTCGGCGTCCTTAGCCGCCGCGCGCAGACGGAACTTGGGCAGGGCGGGAACGGGGTGCCTGCAGTCAATATGCGTGTCGCTGACTATTGAAACAAAGAGTTTTATTCCTGTGTGAAGAGGGCTTAAACTGCTCATTTTCATTCCGCCTTATGAAAGTTTATGAATGAATAATCCGCTCAACGGCTTGGGCTCAAACCAGGTTGATTTTGGCGGCATTATTTTGCCCGCGTCGGCAACATCAAGCAATTCGTAAAGACTTGTGGGATACATCGCGAACGCCAGACACATATCGGTTTTCGCGCGTTTTTCAAGTTCGCCGAGACCTCTTATGCCGCCTACGAAATCAATGCGTCCGTCTTTTCTCGGGTCGGTTATGCCGAGCACGGGGGCGATTAAATTGTTCTGTAAAACGGAGACATCGAGAGCCGCAACGGGGTCGCTTTCGTCGAATGTGCCGGGCTTCGCGGTGAGTTTATACCACTCGCCGCCGAGGAACATACCGAAGGTGTGCACCTTTTCGGGGCGGTAGGGACCTTCGCAGTTTGCTTTTTCAACAATAAATTTATCGCCGGTTTTTTCAATGAACTCCGCCGGAGTCATACCGTTCAAATCTTTTATAACGCGGTTGTAATCGAATATTTTAAGTTCGTCGCAGCTGAAAAGAACCGCTAAAAAGAAATTGAATTCCTCGCTGCCCGTGTAACCGGGATTCTCCTGCCTTCTCTGCATTCCCACGTGAACCGCAGACGCCGCTCTGTGGTGGCCGTCGGCTATGTAAAGATACTGAACATCCTTAAACCATTTTGTGATGTTGTCGGTGTCTTTTTTATCGCTTACAACCCAAACCGTGTGGCGCACGCCCGTGTCGGCTGTGAAATCATAGACCGGCTCGTTCTTTTCCTTGAAATCGGTTATGAATTCCGAGACGGGGTTGCTTTTGCGGTGAGTCAGATAAATGGGACCCGTGTTCGCGTCACAGGTGTCAACATGCTTTATGCGGTCAATCTCCTTTTCGTGGAGGGTAAGCTCGTGTTTTTTGATAATATTGTCCGCGTAGTCGTCAATCGACACACAGCCCATAATACCCGTCTGGCTCCTGCCGTTCATAACGAGGCGGTAGATGTAGAAGCAGGGCGTTTCGTCCATGGCGCAGATTCCGTTTTGCTCGAGCGCCCTGAGATTCTCAGCCGCCTTCGCGTAAACCTCATCGGCGTAGAGATCCGTGCCCGCGGGCAGGTCGATTTCCGCCTTGTCAACATGTAAAAACGAATAGGGGTTGCCCGTAACCATCTGCGCGGCTTCCTCGCTGTTCATAACGTCGTAGGGAAGCGCCGCCACTTTGTCCGCGTATTCCGGAAGAGGTCTGAGCGCCTTAAAAGGTCTGAATACTGCCATAAAATAATATCCTTTCAGAAATGCTTTTGTAATATTACAACCTGCGGCAGTAAAAGTCAATTTGTATTTTATATAGATTGATTTTTAATTTGTTTTAAGTTATAATGTATTTTGACTAATTGTGTAAAGGAGAAATGATATGACTTGCACCAAATGTTCCGCGGAATTTGACGACAGTTTCTCATTCTGCCCGAAATGCGGCGCGCCCGCTGTAAAAAGCGAGCCCGTAACTCCCGACACCGATGTTCAGGAACCCTCCGCTCCCGCTTACGCTCAGCCCGAGCCGCAGCCCGTTTACAGTCAGCCCGAGCCGGCTTACGCTCAGCCCGCAGCCGACCCCGCCGAGATTCAGGCACCCGCGAAAGAATCATTCTTCAAGGCGCCCACAAAGAGCGCGAAGAGCTTCGCGGCATTGTTCACGGCGTTTACTCTTGTTCCCGCGATTTTCTGGATAATGATTGACTACATCATCGATTTTCAGGTTGACGGCCCCATAACCAAATACGCCGTAGGTCTTCTGGTTGTAGTATGGATCTGCGCTGTTCTTCCGGCAATCAGAGTCACTCCCGCTCCCGTCACGGCGCTGATATGTTTCCTCGCGGTCGCCTCATATGTGTTCTTCGTGATCAAAGAGATAAGCGGCTCAATGGAATGGTTCACCACCGTCGCTCTTCCCATGCTTCTCATTCTCGCGGTGTTCATAGGGCTTGACTCGGCAATCGCGGCAAACTCAACAGCGCGGCTGTTTATGCCCGGTATAATTGCGGGCGAAGCGTCAATCTTTACGCTTATCGGCGGTTTTCTCTGGACGAATTTCCTCGGCCTTGACCATACGCAGTGGCAGCTCAGGGCGGCGATATTCATATCTGCTTCCCTGCTTATGCTCGCAGTTGTTCTTGTTGCCGTATCCTATGTCAAAAAGGTAAACAGTTCTAAATAAAACCGGAGGACAGTTATGTTCAACATTCTTATTTGCGACGACGAAGCCGACATCCGCACAAGTCTGAAGATATATCTTACAAGCGAGGGCTACTCCGTGCAGGAGGCTTGCGACGGTGCCCAGGCGCTCGCCGCAATTAAAAACGGAGATAAAATCGACCTGATTCTTATGGATATCATGATGCCCGTTATGAACGGCATTGAGGCGATGGTGAAAATCAGGGAGATTTCAACCGTGCCGATTATACTGCTCAGCGCGAAAAGCGAGGACTCCGACATCATAGTCGGTCTCAATGTCGGCGCGGACGACTACATAACAAAACCCTTCAATTCCGTTGAGGTTATGGCAAGGGTAAAGGCGCTTCTGCGCCGCGCCCTCTCGCCCGCCCACGGTCACTCCGACACGCTCGTAAACGGCGGCATTGAAATTGACAACCGCACCAAATCCGTGACCGTTGACGGCAACGAGGTGAGTCTTACACCGAAGGAATATGAAATACTGCATTTCTTTATGGAGCACCCGGGCGAGGTGTTCCCGCCCAAGGATATTTACCGCCTTGTATGGGAAAACGACCCCTACGGCGCGGAAAACACCGTAACCGTGCATATAAGACATCTGCGTGAAAAAATCGAGATTAACCCCGCCGAGCCGAGATACATAAAGGTTTCGTGGGGGCACGGCTATAAAATGGAAAAAATCGACTGACACCCGAGAGGTATAAAAGGTGAAAAAACGGATAAGGTCGGCAAACGACCGTATGATCGCGCTGATTATCATAATTGCCCTTACTGTTGTGGCAATCGGCGGCATACTCGGCGTTTCGACAATGGCGACATACAATATTTACAGGGATAAAGGCGGTTACGCCTGGTCTGTCGCGCGCAACAGCATAACCGAGGGCATAGTCAGGGACATTGAGAACGAGTACTACAACTATCTCGTTGACAGCGGCTACAATGCAAACGACTCCCTGCCCGTGCTCGGTAACAAGGGCTATGAAAACAACTCCTCCGTGCGCATAAGCACCAATGTAATTGAAAAATATTCGCAGTCAAACGCGAATTTCGCCTTCGCGGTCAAAGACCGCTCCGACACGGTGCTGTGGTATAACTACAACCCGGCGGACGCGGGAATACGCGCCGACAAAAACGGCGATGTAATTGAGGGCACCTCGCTTTATCAGTACACTCCCGTTTACGGCTATACCTTTTATATCATAGGCAATTCGATGGAAAACTCCGAAAACGGCTCGGTTATTTTCAACGAGGGCGAGATTCAGGAGGTTACCATCTTCATTGAAATCTATGTTCTCGCCCCCGATGCCGACGGGCGCTACCCCGCGAGCGACAACTACTCAACGGCAAACTGGTGGATAAACTTCGCCGTAAACTGCCGCTTCATAATTTTCGGCGTCATCGCCCTGGCGATACTTCTCATTTTCATTCTCCTTGTTATGATAACGAACGGCGCGGGTCTTACAGCCGACCCGAACTCGGATGAAATAATACCCGGCTTTATTGACAGAACCCCGCTCGACCTGGCACTTATTGTCGCCGCGGGAATCGTGGCGGCGGGCTTTGCCTGCATAAGGCTTACCTATGTAGGCGACGCCGGGCTTGTTGCGGAAAATGTTGTTACCATTTCGATTTCCTGCACGATTATGATTGTTATTGTAAATGTGCTTGAAACCATATCCGTGCGCATAAAACTCGGAAACCCCGGGCGCACCACTCTTATTTATAAAATCATTGAAAAAATATCAAAACGCTTGGGCGGCGAAAAGCCGAAGAAAAAGCGCTTCAAGGTTTCCTACGTAACAAGACTCATCTCGATTGTTGTGTCAATCAGCGCGGCGCTGCTGCTTACGCTCGTCTATTTCGCCTACCGTTACTTCGTCCTCGGCGCCACGCACCTTAAATTTGAGTATTACATAGCCCTCTCGGTTGTCGCGGCCATCATCCTTCTGCCTCTTATGATTATGTTCGTCATAAACTTCGGCTACATACGCGATGTCGGTGAAAAAATCGCGAGCGGCGACCTTGAAACGGACGATGTCTCCTCCCGCCTTTCAATCAAGACCATGCGCGACCACGGCGAAAACCTCGACCACATAAGGCGCGATATGGCAAAGGCGGTGGCTCAGGAAATGAAGGAGGAGCGCTTCAGAAACGAACTCATCTCCAACATCTCGCACGATATAAGAACGCCCCTGACCTCTATAAACAACTTCGTTGAACTGCTTTCGGACGAATCAATAACCGAGGATCAGCGCGCCGAATATATGGAAATACTCCAGCGCCAGGTAAAGAACCTCAACGGTCTTACAAAAAATCTTATGGATATTTCCAAATTCTCAACCGGCATTGTCGATGTGAACCTTGAGAGAATGGATATAGGCGTTGTGGTTGAGCAGATGGTGGGCGAGTACTATTTCACCTTACAGCAGAACGGCATTGAAATTGAAATACAGAAAGAGGATAAGGAATACCCCGTTATGGCGGACGGCGATATGCTCGGCAGAATTGTTGACAACCTTATGTCAAACATCAACAAATACGCCATGCCGTCAACGAGGGCTTACATAAGAGTTAAAGATGAAGACGGCAAAATAAGCATTATGTTCCGCAATGTCTCAAAGGATATTCCCGACCTTTCGGGCGACGAACTTGCTGAAAGATTCGTGCGCGAGGACAAGTCGCGCCACACGGAGGGAAGCGGTCTGGGACTTTCGATCGCGAAGAGCCTGACGGAACTTCAGCACGCCGTATTCACCCCCGAAACAGACGGTGACCTGTTCACCGTTACTATAACATTTGACCGCGCATAACGCGGCTTTACTGAGGAGGAAAATATGAAAATAGGATTTATCGGGCTCGGCATAATGGGCGAGTCCATGTGCGAAAACATTGTAAAGAAGCACGACGACAAGGTTTTTGTAAACGACATAAACCGCGCGCAGGTTGAAAAACTCGCTTCGCTCGGAGCGGTCGCCTGCGGAAACAACATTGAGGTTATGCAGAAGGCGGATATGGTCTTTTCGATGGTTCCGAAATCGGAGCATGTAAAGGCGATTTACACCGAACTGCTCCCCTATATTGACGAAAGCAAAACGATAATTGATATGAGCACAATCGACCCCGCCGTTTCGGTTGAGGTGTCACTTATGGTAAAGGCGAAGGGAGCGCAGTTCGCCGACGCGCCCGTTGTAAAATCCAAGCCCGCGGCAATAAACGGCACGCTCGGAATACTCGTGGGCTGCGATGAGGCGCTGTTCCCGGTAATTGAACCGATTCTCAAGTATATGGGCTGCAATGTTATCCGTATGGGCGAAAACGGCAAGGGTCTTGTTATGAAAATATGCCACAACACGCTGGTAGCCGAAATTCAGAACGGCGTGAACGAGACGCTCGGCCTTGCCCTCAAAATGGGCATTGACATTGACGATTTCGCCACTGCCGTATCCTACGGCGGAGCGCAGAACTTCTACCTTGATTCACAGAGGGAGAACCTGAAGGCGCGCAACTGGGCAACGGCATTTTCACTTGAAAACATGCACAAGGACCTCGGCATAAGCCAACGCCTGAGCGGCGAGCAGAACTTCCCGATGCCCGGTATGGAAAACTGCAAGGCGGTTTACGACAGAGGAATGGAAAAGGGCATGGGCAAGGGCGATTTCAGAGCCACATTCAAAATAGTCAACGGGATTGAGGAATAAAAGCAGCAAAAAAAGGTATGTATCGCAGTGATACATACCTTTTATTTTTTCACCCTGTTCAGGTCAGTATTCCCGTAAGCAGGCTCGCGAGCCCGAAATAGATAGCGAGGGATGTGATATCGCTGAGCGACTGGATAAGCGGACCGCCGACGGTAGCGGGGTCACTCTTTAAAAGCTTCGCGAGCATAGGCAGTGAGCAGCCGATTAATTTCGCGCAGATAATGGAGACGAACATAGCCGCGGACACAACCGCGCACACCTGCCAGCCGCCGCTGCCCGGAATAAACGAGCGCAGCATATTAGCCGCCGCCGCGACAGCGCCGCAGATTGCCGCGACTCTTATTTCCTTGAGCACTATCCGCCAGTAATCCTTGGTTTTTATTTCGCCGACCATAAGGCCTCTTATCATAAGCGTGGAGGACTGGCTGCCCGCGTTGCCCGAGGTGGCGGTTATAATCGGAATGGACACAACGAGCGCCACGGAGCCGGCGATGAGTTTTTCAAATCCGCTCACTACAAGACCCGCTACCGTGCCTATGAGCATAAGTATAAGCAGCCAAAGTATTCTGTTCCCGGCAAGGCGGAAAACGCCCGTTTTGAGGTATTCGTCATCCGAGGGGGCGAGGGACGCCATCTTTTCAATATCCTCGGTCGCCTCCTCCTCAATAACGTCGACTATGTCGTCAACGGTTACAATGCCCACAAGGCGCTTTTCGTTATCCACAACCGGCACGCTGAGAAGGTCGTATTTTTTGACTATGTCGGCAACCTCCTCCCTGTCGTCAAGGGTGTTTACCGAAATGAGCTGCGCGTCGTCCTGCATAATGTCGCGCACCATTGTATTTTCATCACAGAGAAGCAGGTGGAGCAGCGGAACGGCGCCGAGCAGGGTGTGTTTCGCGTCGGTGACATAGCAGGTATAGACCGTCTCCTTATCCACGCCGTTTTCGCGTATGCTCGCTATTGCCTGAGCCGCCGTCATATTGTCGAGCAGGCGCACCATTTCGATTGTCATAATGCTGCCCGCCGAGCTTTCGGGATAGCGAAGGAAGCGGTTTATCATCTTTCTTGTCTGCGCGTCCGTGTTGCGCAGAACGCGGGTTACGACATTTGCGGGCACTTCCTCAAGGAAGTCCACCGTGTCGTCAAGGAACATTTCATCGAGCAGACTCTCAAGCTCGTGGTCGTTTATCATAGCCACAAGCTCCGTCTGACTGTCGGTTTCAAGGTATGAAAAAATGTCGGCGGACACATCCTTCGGGAGAATACGGAAAAGCCGTAACTTTTCAGCCGGCTCGAGTTCCTCCATTATTGCGGCGGTGTCCACGACATTAAGCTCGCTGAGCAGACTCCTGAGCGCCGAGATTTCTCCCTTTGCCAGAAGCGAACCCACTATTTTGAGAATGGTGTCAAATTCCATTTTGCCCTCCTGATTTCAGCGGCAAAACGGCAACCCGACCTCACCACACTCCTTTTATGAAAAAGCAATGGTGAAATTAAGGGCGCTTATTACCGCTTTTATTCTTTTTGCCTTTATACTTCGGGGAACGGGATTGTCCGCGGCTGCCATAATTTCACCTCACGTTTCTTTCGGAATATAATTAAATTTTAGTCTTATATTTTAAAAATGTCAATTCATATTTTCAAGAATTGCCTTCGCGGTTTCGAGGTCGGCGGGGCGTGTGATTTTTATATTGTCCGCGCTGCCCTCAACCATAAACACCTTTTTGCCCGTTTTTGTGAACAGTGAGCATACATCGGTGAGTTTTTCACGCTCGTCCCTGCCGAGCTTCCCGAGCGAGTCGAGGTATTCGGAGAGTCTGAACGACTGCGGGGTCTGGCTGTGAAAAACCGTCTCCCTTTCGGGCGCGTAATCGATGAATTTTCCGTCCGCGCTGATTGTTATTGTGTCAACTGCTCCCGTGACGGTGTTGCACGATCCGTAGCGTGAAGCGGCTTCTATGTTTTCCTCAATCATTTTTTCCGTTACAAAGGGTCTTACCGCGTCATGTGTGAGGATTATGTCATCACCCTTCGCGCCGAATTTTTTTATTATAAGTTCAACGCTTTTTTCGAGCGTTTCGTTCCTTGTTTTTCCGCCCTGAGAGACAACGATTTTTTCAGCGTATTCACTGAGATATTTTTCAACGAGCGACTGTGTGTAGCCCACCCAGGCGTCCGGGCACATAACCGCGGTTTTAACAACGCTTCCGCACTCGGCGAAGCGCCTTAAAGTGTGTATTATAATGGGGCAGTCACCCAGAGTCAGAAACTGCTTGGGAACATCGGTAACGCCCATACGCGAGCCGTTTCCGCCCGCCATAACCGCGGCAAATACCATTTTTTCACCTTCCGTTTAAAAAAGGGCGGTCCCCCGCCCCTGTCAGTTTTTCTTCTTTGCGGCGGCGAGTTCGATGTATCTGTCGCACACATCGTTGACCTCGCCCTGATAAACGATTTTGCCCTTGTCGAGAATAATCGCCTTGTTGCAGATTCTGCGCACCTGATCCGTGTTGTGCGAAACAAAAAGAACGGTAACGCCCTTGTCGAACATCGAAATAATCTTCTGCTCGCTCTTCTGCCTGAATTTCGCGTCGCCCACGGAGAGAACCTCGTCGAGAATAAGCACTTCGGGATCCACCGCGGAGGCAATCGCGAAACCGAGCCGCGCCTTCATACCCGAGGAGTAGTTCTTGACGGGAACATCGATGAATTTTTCAAGCTCGCTGAACGCCACAATCTCATCATAGCGCTCCTGAATGTATTTTCTCGAATAGCCCATAGTTGCGCCGTAGAGAAAGATGTTTTCCCTGCCGGAATAGTTCATGTCGAAGCCCGCGCCAAGCTCGAGCATGGGGGCTATAACACCGTCAACACGCACACTGCCCTTTGTGGGCTTGAGTACGCCGGAAACGACTTTTAAAAGCGTGCTTTTGCCCGCTCCGTTGAAGCCGAGAATGCCGACCCTGTCAGACTTATTGACGGTGAAACTCACATCGGTCAGCGCCCAGAATTCGTTGTAGTGAAGCTTGCGCGTGACGAGTTTTATGAAATATTCTTTTATATTGTCGATTTTTTCGTTGTTGAGGTTAAACAGAACGCTTACGTCTTTAACCTCTATTACGGGCAGGTCCATAAGCGCCTCCTCAGATGTGAAGAATGAATTTATCCTGCTTCTTGGCGAACACAAGGCAGCCCGCCGCGAGGCAGACCACGCTGAACGCGAGCGAGTAAAGCAGGTGGTTTATGTTGAACATTCTGCCGAAAAGCACGCAGTCGCGGAACATCGAGACAATCGAGTAGAGCGGATTTGCCATAAGAATCCGCCTGACAAGCACGCTTTTTATTTTGAGCTGATCGAGATTGTAAACTATCGGGGTCATATAGAAAAGCATCATGCAGAACACATCGTAGATATACTCAATATCCTTGAAGAATACCGAGAGTGCGGAGAGCAGTACGCCGACGCCGAGAGTGAGAATGAGAAGCACCAGAACGGGCACGAACGAGAGAAAGACATAGGGCGTGATGTTCGGCTTGTTCGGTGAGAAAATCAGGAAATAGGCGATGAACAGCACAAGCACGATAAGCGAAATGAGGAATGTGACGAAGGTCGAGCAGACATTCGCCAACGGATACATATATTTCGGCACATAAACCTTTTTGATTACCGAGGCGCTGTTTTTGATTGAGCGCATAGCGCGCTTTGTCGCCTGGGAGTAAAAGTCATAGAGCAGTCTGCCGCAGAGCAGGTAAATGGGGTAATTGAGCACCTTTGAGGAATCCTTGCCGAGCAGGTTGCCGAAGACTATTACAAGCACCAGCGTTGTCAGCAGGGGCTGCAGAAAAGTCCACAGCACGCCGAGAACAGAGTCACGGTACTGCAGTTTTATATTTTTACGCACTATCTCATAGAGAAGATAGCGGTATTTGTAAAAATTCCGCCAAAACTTTTTCATAGTCCTCCGTCGGGTTATTTCCAGCCCCACTTGTTGAAATAGCTTATCATTGATTTTATCTGAATAATTCTCAGTTTGTTGTTCTTTTTGGATTCCCTGCCCCACTCGTGACAGACAACCGCTTCCGGGTAATAGACAAGGCGGCTTCGCTTTGTGACCTCACGGGAGAGGTCGCAGTCCTCAAAATACATAAAGTAGCGCTCGTCAAATCCGCCGATTTCTTTAAACAGAGAAGTGCGGATGAGCATAAAGCAGCCCGTGGCGTTCTCAATATCGAAGGCGGTTTCGGGGTCCTTGTCGAGCATGGCGTATTCGCTCAGCACTTTGCCCGGCTTATCGCCTCTCATACGGCTCGCAATAAGATATTTTATGCGCGGACTGCGCTTGCCGAGCACCTGATATCTGCCGTCCGGAAAGCGGATGCAGGGCGAGAGCATACCGATATCGGGGTGCGAATCCATATATTCAACCATTTTCGCGAGCACATCGTCACGAATGATGATATCGGGGTTTATTATCGCGTGATATTCGGAGTCAATGAGGTCGATTATTTTATTATGACCCGCTCCGAAGCCGGTATTCGCGCTGTTGTATATGACCTCAACCTGCGGATATTTTTCGGATATGTGCTGAGGAGTGCCGTCGGTTGAGCAGTTGTCCACTGCGTAGAGTTTAAAGGGAATTTTCGTTTTTTCAAGCAGAGAGCCCACGGCTTTGTCAATCGTGCGCATATTGTTGAAAGTGACAATACAGCCCGTCACCTTGGGTGAATCCATAGGGTTCATTTCCTTTCAAGCAGAAGAAAAGCCATTCTCGCTCTCCATCTGAGTTTTTGCATAAAGCCCGTTTTCGCGCCCGTGAAGGTGTTTTCGTGCCTGCGGTAGTAAATGAGCTGTTCGGGCAGAAAAACAACGTTCCTGCGCTTTTTAAGAGCAACCAGGGCTATATACCAGTCGTGCATCGGCAGGTTTTCGGGAAACGGGAGACAGTCGTTCACAACCTCCCGCGTAAAAGCCATACAGCAGCCGACAAACGAGTTTTTTACAAGATTGTTGAGAAAACCGTTCTTTGACGAGTGAGACTCGAAAAACGAGTTTTCGGTAATATTGAGACCGCCGTCCGTTACAAAGGCGTCGTGCAGAACGACATCGGCGCCGTTTTCGATTGCGCTTATCACGGAGCTTATCTTTCCGGGCAGCCATACATCATCCTGGTCGCAGAGGAAAACAACATCTCCCCCGCTTGCCCTCAAAGCGTTTTCAAAATTGGCGCACACGCCTTTTCCGGGGCCGTCGATATATTTTATTCTTTCGTCTTCGCCCGCGGCGGCAAGAACGGCAGCCCGCGTGTCTCCCTGAGGATAATCGTCGGAAATAATCAGTTCGCCGTTTTCGGGAAGCTGCGAAAGAACGGATTTGACCTGCTCGCCTATGAACTTTTCGCCCTTATAGGCGGCGAGGCATACGGAAATTTTCATATTCTCAGCCGAGCGATTTCATTGTCGGGAACAGGAGAACATCGCGGATGGCAGCCGAATCGGTGAGCAGCATGCACATTCTGTCAATGCCGAAGCCGATACCGCCCGTGGGGGGCATACCGTATTCGAGAGCGGTGAGGAAATCCTCATCGGTGGTGTTCGCCTCTTCATCACCCTGCGAAAGAAGAATCTCCTGCTGTCTGAAGCGTTCGCGCTGGTCAATCGGGTCGTTGAGCTCGGAGTAGGCGTTCGCCATTTCCCAGCCGTTCATAAAGAATTCAAAGCGCTCCACATAATTCGGGTCGGAGGGCTTTTTCTTTGTGAGGGGTGAAATCTCAATCGGGTGATCCATAAGGAAGGTGGGCTGAATGAGTTTATCCTCAACAAACTCCTCAAAGAAGAGATTGAGTATGTCGCCCTTCTGATGCCTCTCTTCATATTCGAGGTGATGTTCCTTGGCTATTTTGCGGGCGTCCTCAAGGGTTTCGACCGTGTTCCAGTCAACCCCCGCGTATTTTTTGACCGCTTCAATAATCGTGATGCGCTCAAAGGGTTTGCCCAGATCCATCTGCACGCCGTTATATGTGATGACGGTTGTGCCGAGCACCGCCTGAGCCAGATGGCGGTAGAGTCTTTCGGTCAGATCCATCATACCGTTATAGTCGGTATATGCCTGATAGAGTTCCATAAGTGTAAACTCGGGGTTGTGACGGGTATCGACACCCTCGTTTCTGAAAACCCTGCCGATTTCGTAAACTCTCTCCATACCGCCGACAATAAGGCGCTTGAGGTAGAGTTCGAGTGAAATGCGGAGTTTAACATCCTCATCGAGGGCGTTGAAATGTGTTTCAAAAGGTCTTGCCGCCGCGCCGCCCGCGTTGGGAACGAGCATCGGGGTTTCAACCTCGATAAAGCCCTGCCCGTCGAGGAATTTGCGGATTTCGCTTATTATCTTCGAACGCTTGCGGAAGGTGTCCTTAACATCGGGATTCATTATAAGGTCAACATAGCGCTGACGGTAACGAGCGTCAACATCGGTAAGACCGTGGAATTTTTCGGGAAGGGGCAGAAGGGATTTTGTGAGAAGGGTGACCTCGGACGCGTGAACGGAGATTTCGCCCGTCTTTGTTCTGAACGCGTAGCCCTTGATGCCGAAAATGTCGCCTATATCGGACTTCTTGAACGCGGCGTAGGATTCCTCACCTATGGCATCGCGGGAGACATAAATCTGGATATCACCCGTCAGATCGCGGATGATGAAGAACGACGCCTTGCCCATAACGCGCTTGAACATCATACGGCCCGCGACCGACACATCAATGGGGCTTGCGTCCATAATCGCCCTGCGCTCGTTGTAATCGTCATTTACCGCCTGCCTTGCCGCCGCTTCGTCCATACCCTCGGTATTGACCGGGGCTCTGCCCGCGAGAAGCTCCTCCTCGTGAGCGGTGTAAAGCGACTTTACATCGGCGGAGTGGTGGGTCTGGTTGTAAGTGGTTATGACAAAGGGATCGTTGCCCGCCGCCTGAAGGGCTTCGAGCTTTTCGATTCTTATCTGCCTCTGTTCGTTGGCGCTCTGCTTTTCCTGCGCTTCGTTTACGGGAACATTGTTGTTTTCTGACATATTTATTCCTTTCGTAAAAAGGCGACAGGCCTGTCGCCGTGCCGCCGTTAAAATTTATTTGGATATTTTGATAACTTTATAATAGACCGTTTCGCCGCCGGGAAGCACAACCTCCGCCTCTTCGCCGACCGCCTTGCCGAGAAGAGCCGCGCCCACGGGCGACTGGTCAGAAATGATGCCTTCCGCTATATTGCTTTTGCCGAGGATTTTATAGGTTACTTCCTCTTTTTCACTCTCGTCAAACGCGACAACCGTAAGACCCACGCGCACAACGCTCGTGTCGTTTGCTTCGGTTTCGTCAATGAGAGTGGCGTCGCGGAGTTCCGCCTCGAGTTTCGCTATGTTTGCCTCAAGCTTCGCCTGGTCGTTCATCGCCTCGTCGTATTCGGCGTTTTCGGAAAGGTCGCCGAACGAGCGGGCTACCTTGATTCTTTCGGCGATTTCGTCTCTGCCTTCGGTTCTGAGTTTTTCAAGTTCCTCTTTAAGGACTCTCAGGCCCTCTTCTGTATATTTTGCCATAAAACAAATCTCCTTTAAGCCGTATTTGTCGAATTATTAGCGTTCATTATAATAAAAATAATTAAATATGTCAAGTATTATGAACTGTTGCATAAGGCGGTAAAATATGATATACTTATATGGTAAGCGAAAAATCATCCGCCGGTAAATCCGGCTTTTCCATAATCCGTATGTGAAATGAAAAGGAGTGTAACAATAATGAAAAAAGCCGTTGTTTCGGTAATCGCCGTTCTTCTCGCGGTGACAATGCTCGCGGGCTGCTCGATGACCCCCGCACAGTTGCTCGGAAAGGCGAAAACACTGGCGTCCGGCGCCATAGATAAAATCAAGAGCGCGGATATCCCCTCGCCCGTTATTTCAGCCGACACCGAAAAGGCGCATTATTCCTGGGCTCAGGCGTATCTTGAAATAATCGATATATGCAAAAGCCGAAACGGCGTTTTCTCGGAAACAATAAACGAAAACACCGAAGTCACCTCCCGCGAGGGACTGTTTATATGCAGTCTGTTTGACTGGAATGAGGACGGCACGCCCGAGCTTATGGTCGGTTTTTCACCGAAGGGCGCGAAATCGCTCAATTTTGAAAAACTCTCCGTTTACACCTATTCCGAAGGCAAAGCCGCCGCTCTGCTCAGCGAAATTCCCGGGGGAAGAGATGACGGCGAGGAGGCGAACACTGTAAAACTCCTCAAAAACGAGGACGGAAAATACTATATCGAAGTTGCCCATTCATACGATGACGGCGCCAAAAACGACTACTGCGTCTATTCCTTTGACGGCGCGAAGGTTGACTGCACAAAGTTCTACTACGGCACGGTTGACAGCGACGAGGCGACAGGCGAAGAGGTGACCGAGGAGCCGACAACCGCACCCGAGGAAACCACAGCCGAAGCGGCGGAAGAAGAAAACGAGGACGCCTCTCAGGCGGAAAACGAAGAAGAAACGGAAGAAACCGAAACAGAGGCGGAGACCGAAACCACCGTTCCCTCGCACCATACAAGCGATGAGTATTCGTATTTCTGCATTGACGGCAGAAGATGCTCGAGAACCGAGTTTTATGAGAAGCGTAACGAAATCGATTTCACAAACGCGCAGATTATAAACTGCGAGGAGAATGTTGACTACTCTCAGCTTGTCGAGTTCCTTTCGGGCAAATTAGGCGATTATATCGACCCCGTCAGCAAGGCGGAATACCTCAACTCAACACAGGGGTGATTAATCGGTATGAAGCCGGCACATTCAGCATAGTGCCGCTCCGGGCAGGAACGCTTTAACTTTTTCGCCACACCCGTCTTGCTCGTTACTCTCGCAATCCACCCTCTCCGTTCTCGGAGAGGGCTATACAGTTCGCTTGAATTGAATTTAACCACAAAAAATCGGCACCTCTTCAAAAAGAGAGGTGCCGGTTAATTTTTTCTTATTCGTCTATGCCGAGCAGTTCCGCTACCTTCATGCCGAGGATTTCGCTGAGCGCCTTGAGTTCGATATCGGTGACGCTGCGAAGCTGGCCCTCAAGTTTCGAAAGACCCGAAGCGTTGAGATCAACGCCCTTTATCTGAAGCTGTGTAAGAAGATCCTTCTGCTTCATTCCTATCGCCTTGCGGCGGGCTTCAACGCGGGCTCCGATGATGTTGCGGTCGCCCAGTTCCTGTTTTCTGATTCGCATATATTATTCCTCCGAAGTGTTTTTACAATTTTATACATTATAACATCGATTTATATAAAATGCAAGACCTTCGGACACAAATTTTTCTAATTTGGAAAAAACAACAGATTTCCCCTTTACAGAACAGTAAAAATGTGACATTTCAACAATATTGAAAATTGTAAATTCAGGCACTTATCAGAGCCAGGAGTTCCGCCGGTGAGGCGACTGTATAATCCGCACCCGCGCAAACAAGCTCATTTTCCGAACCGTAACCCCAGGTGACGCCGACCGCTCTTACCCCGGATTTTTCAGCACCCTCAATATCGTAGTGTCTGTCACCGACCATAACGGCAAATGAAGGTTCAATGTTCAGGAAGTCCAGAGCGCGATTGATGAGAACGGTTTTTGCCGTGTCGCCGTTTTTGTCAAGCGGAGCGCTGACATAATCAAAAAGATCCGCGAGCCCTGCTTTTTCAAGTATCAGGTGAATGAACCTGTCCGGTTTGGAGGTTGCAACGGCGGTTTTGATTCCTTCCGACCTTACGGCTTCAATCACTTGCGTGATTCCTTCGTAAACATCAAACTGAAACATTCCCTCTGTTGAATAGAGTTCACGGTATTTTTCGACTGCCGAAAGCGCCTGTTCCTCACTGACGCCGAAAACTCTGCGAAAACTGTCAAGCAGGGGCGGTCCCACGAATGAGCGCAAGGCTTCCTCATCGGGAAGCGCCCATCCGAAAGCCGAAGCGGCGTAGCCGACACAGTTGAAGATTCCTCTCCCTGTGTCGGCTACTGTACCGTCAAAATCAAATAATATTAATTTTGGATTTAATTTACTCAATATTTGAAGTTGCTGAATGTAACCGTGGTGTTGGCTTTGCCTGTGGCGTTCTTGACGGTTACTATGAGATATTTGACTGTTGTGAGGTTCGCGGTGAAGTTGAATGTAACCTTGAGATTTTCAAGATTGCCGCTTGCCGCGTCAACAACAGCTGTAATTTTGATGGAGTCTGTTGAAACTTTTACTGCCTCAACCGATGCTTCGTCAAGACCGTTGAGCGCGTCATAGATGTTGCCGGCGCTCTTGTAGTCGAATTCGCTCTTGTCGCCTTTGCCGACGAAGAGACCTGTGTTGTTGATTGCGGAGCTGTCAGATTTGCCCGAGCCGCTTGCACTGCTGGTGCCGTTCTTGACGGTGATTTCGATTGTGTATTTGCCGTCCTTTTCGGTGCACTTCGCACTCTGAACATCACCTGCGGAAAGTGATGCCTTGCCCATGTATTCCGCTTTGCCCTTGCTGTTGTTGTAGGTCTTCGTGCCTACGCCGAGGAAGTCGTTGACAGCGTCTTTAACTACCTGGAAATCAAGGATTTTGCCGCCTTCAAGGGAGTTGATATTTGTAACTCTTGTCTTGGAGTAGCCGGCTTTTGCGCTGATTGCGCCGTTAACCGCGTCGTTGTAAACCTTGAGAATTTCTTCTGTGGTTTCGGGAACTTTCGCAGCCTCTGTGGTTGCTTCGGTGGTGTCGGCAGCGGGGGCTGTTGTTTCGCCGTCGGCAGCGGGGGCTGTTGTTTCGCCGTCAGCGGCGGGGGCTGTTGTTTCGCCGTCAGCGGCGGGGGCTTCTGTTTCTTCTTCTGCGATGTCTTCCGAGGGCTCCTCGATGTCTTCTACCGAGGTGGGTTCATCGACTTTCTTGTCGCCGCAGGAAGCGAGAGCGACTACGCAGCCGATTGTGAGCGCGAGAGCGAGAAGGATTGCGAGAATTTTTTTCATTTTGTGACCTCTCCTTTAAGTCATGAATTTGTATAAACATCGAGGAAATATTGCATAACCTCGTTTGTTACCTCAGTTGCGGGGCCGCTGCCCCAGCCGCCGTTTTCAACTATACACACCACGGCGAGCGGCAGGTCGCTTCTTGATGAAAAGCCCGCGAGCCAGGAGTGTGAATCGGCGTCGTCGAGCTGCGCCGTGCCTGTTTTTGCGCAGAACTCAAGGTTCGGAAAATTGTCGTCGCCGTATTTGTTTACGACATTTGAGCGCATAAGGGCGCGCATTTTCGCGGCAATGCCGCCGTCAAGGGTGATAAGCTGATTCGCCGCGGGGCTGTACTGCCCGTAAAATGTGGAATAGCTGTGAATTCTGTTGGGGGCGTAGCCCGTGCCTCCGTTTGCTATCGCTCCGACTATTGAGAGCAGATGGGAGGGATTGAGCAGGGTTGTTGACTGACCTATGCCGGCCCAGCCGAGTTCGAGTTTATCGGAATCGCTCGGGGAAAAGGTGCTCTTTTTGAGGGCTACCTCACCGGCATAAAGCTGTTTGTTGAAGCCGAGGGAATTCGCCGTTTCAAGCAGCTTTGAAGCGCCGAGCTGCAATGTTATATCCGCGAAGGCGAAGTTACAGGATTTGTTGAACGCCTCCTCAAATGTTTCTTCATAGTGAACGCTGTTGCAGATAACCGCGCCGGAGCCGATTTCGTATTCGCCGTCGCAGTCGAAGGTCTGACTCTCGATGCCTGGAATATTCTGCAAAGCGGAAATCGCCGTGATTATTTTTATGACGGAGCCGGGGGTGTACACGCCCGAGACCGCTTTGTCAAGAAACACGCCGTCATAGTATTTGCTGGTTAAAAGATTTGACGGAACATCATTCACATCATAGGACGGCTTTGAAATGCTGCAGACCAGTTCGCCGTTCTTATAATTATAAACAACAATTGTGCCGTTGTAATCGCCGAAAGCGTCGTACGCCACGCAGCACGCCTCGCTGTCAATATTGAGCGTTACGCTGCTTGTTTCGGCGGGTCTGTTTATGATTCCGTAAACGCCTTCCAGTACATTATAACCCGAAAGTAGCTTTCTGTAAAGAGATTGTGTGCCTGTTGATATAAATCCCGACGTGTCGCCGACTGTATGCAGTGTGGAAACACGCACTTTTCTTGAGGAATTATACACTCTTTTTCCGTCTTCACTCGAAACGAGCAGGGCGCCGTTGCGGTCGTAAATCGCGCCGGAATTGGTGGTTGTGCCGTTTGAGTAGAGATGCTGGTTTATACGGTTTGAAGCCCAGTCCGAGCCGTGAACCGCGAGTGAAAAAAGCAGATAGACTACTCCCGCCGTGAACAGCGCAACAAGAACAATCAGAGCCGTTGTGCGCTTTAAGGTGTCACGCATCCGCCCCGCCTCCTTTCTTTGAAAATCGGAAAATCAAATTATCATCTTCCCTGGCGCTTGGCGACGGGAATGTCGCCGTTCGGCATTCTGCCCGCGGGCGCTTTTCTGACAGGCCTGCTCACGGGAATTGAGGCGATTGCCTCGGGCGGTCTGAACATCACACCCGCCGCCCTGATGTAGGCGAGCAGACCCCAGGAGCATATCATACTCGAGCCGCCGCGGCTTACAAACGGAAGGGTGACGCCGGTGAGCGGTAAAATATCGGTTATTCCGAAAATGTTGAGCGAAAGCTGGAAAAGAAGCATTCCCGCCGCCGCCGTTGCCGCGATGGCGTAAAAACTCGAGCCGGACTGCCTGACGGTAATAACCGCGAAAAGGGCGAAACCGACAAAACAGATGAGCACGCAGAGCCCTACAATAAGCCCCATTTCCTCACACACAACGCCGAAAACGAGGTCGGTTGACGAAGCATAGACATTTCTCAGCCGCCCCTCGCCGATTCCGAGACCGAGAAGCCCGCCGCTCGCCATATAGACGAGGGTGCGCACCTGCTGGTAGCCCGAGGTGTCGGCGTAATCCCATACACGGCCGTACGCCTGAAATCGCGAGGCGACATAGGGCTTGAAGTATATTATCAGCACCGCTCCGAGAAGGGCAGCCGTGCAGATGAGGGCTATTGTACGCACATCGCCCGAGCGCATGAAAGCAATCAGTATGAATGTAAAGAAAAATATGAGCGCCGTGCCGAAATCCTGCATAAGGAAAAGCAGACCGATGCAGGCGACGGAAAAGATGATATATCTTGTAAGACTTGTGTTTGAAATGAGGTATTCGAGTGTAACCGCCCCCACAAACACAAAGGCGATTTTTACTATTTCGGACGGCTGAATCGAGAAGAATCCGAGGTCTATCCAGTTGAGCGTGCCGTTGGTTGTTCCCGCGAGAATCAGGTTCGCGATAAGAATGAGAATCGACAGCACGGCGACGGGCAGGCGTATTTTCTGGCAGAAATCTATGTTTTTGAGTACCGCCTGCATAACAAGATAAACAGCCAGCCCCATAAGCACGGCGACTATCTGTTTTAGCGCGTAACTCTCGCCGTAGCTCGCGCACAAGGTAATACCTATTCCGCAAAGGAAAAACGCCATCGCCTCAAGCTCGAAATAGTCCGTACCCGTGGCGATTATGCCTATCATCATATAGAGCCATTCGAGCACCATATAGCCCATAAAAATCAGAGTGAGCACCACGCTCATCTCCTCGCCCCTGTAAAGCACACAGGCGGCTGAGAGAAGCTGGAAAAGGGAGATGAACACCATAACGGTTATCTGCTTGAATTTCGGCTGTATTTTCTTTTTGGTTTTTGCCGCCACCGCGTTCACTCCTTTCCGCATTATTTCATTATATTTTAGCACAATGGGTTTAAAAACTCAATAAATTTATTGTTCTTATTTATTTTACAATTTTTATGTTGCAAAAGCGGGGCGGAGAGTATATAATATATTAAATATTTTATAATGGCTTATTCTGTGCAAGTGAGGTGACCCGGTACGCAGGCGTATTTTGACAACAGCGCAACAACCAAGCCCTGTGAGGAGGCAATCGCCGCCTGCAGCGAGGCACTGACCGGGTGCTGGGGCAACCCCTCATCACTGCACGACATGGGTTTAAAGGCGGAGGAACTGCTCGAAAAGAGCCGCTCGCGGGTCGCGAAAAAGCTCGGATGCTCCCCCGATGAACTGCTTTTCACTTCCGGCGGAACGGAGAGTAACAACACCGCCCTTTACGGCGCCGCCAATCAGTTGAAGCGAAGCGGCAGAAGGATAGTTTCCACCGTTATTGAGCACCCGAGCGTGTACGAAACTCTTTCACGGCTCGAGAATGAGGGATTTGAAGTAATACGCCTCAAAGTAAACGGTGAGGGCAAAATAAGCGAAAGCGATCTTTTTGAAGCCGTCACGCAGGACACAATACTCGTCAGCGTAATGGCTGTCAACAACGAGGTCGGTTCAATTCAGCCCGTATCGGCGGCAAGGCAGGCGATTCTCAGGGCTCACTCCCCCGCTCTGCTTCACTGCGACGGCGTTCAGGTTTTCGGCAAAATGCCGTTCAGGCCGTCGGATTACGGCATTGACCTTATGAGCGTAAGTTCACATAAAATACACGGTCCCAAGGGCGCCGGAGCGCTCTACATCAGAAAGGGAGTAAAAATCTCCCCCCGCCTTTTCGGAGGCGAGCAGGAGGGAAAACTCCGCCCCGGAACGGAGGCACTGCCCGCGATAGCGGGATTCGGCGCCGCCGCGGCGGCTCTGCCCGATCTGAAAGCGGAATTCGACCGGGCGAAGGAAAAGCGCGATTATCTTGTTGAAAAGCTGAAAGCCGTAGGCGGTATTGAAATAAACTCCCCCGCGGACGCTCTGCCGTTCATCACAAACATTTCCGTTCTGGGCAGGCGCAGCGAGCCGATGCTGAGTTTTTTAAGCGAAAACGGGGTTTATGTTTCAAGCGGGTCCGCCTGCTCAAAAGGCAAAAAGAGCCGTGTGCTTGTTGAAATGGGTCTCGGGAACGACAGACTTGAAAGCCCGCTGAGAATCAGTTTTTCAAGATTCACGACTTTTGAGGAAATCGATTATCTTGCCGACTGCATCGCTCAGGCACGCAGAATCATCAGAGCAAAATAGATTAAGGAACAGTTCAATGGACGAAATCATACTCATAAAAAACGGCGAGCTTGCCCTCAAGGGTCTCAACAGGCACACCTTTGAGGATATGCTCATCAAAAACATGCGTCAGCGCTTAACGGGACTCGGGCACTTTGACTTTTCAAACGAACAGTCCACCATAGTTGTAAAGCCGCGGGGCGATGTTACCGATATGGACGAGGCGTTTTCAAGACTTTGCAGAGTGTTCGGCATAGCGGGGCTTTCGAGAGCCGCGAGCGTTGAGAAGGATATGGACACAATCCTGAAAGCGGCGGAGGAATACCTCGGCGAAAAACTGCTCGCCGCGCGCACATTCAAGGTAAACGCGAAAAGAAGCGACAAAAGTTTTCCACTTGGTTCTCCCGAAATTTGCTCGGAGACGGGCGGATATCTGCTGAGTAAATTCCATCACCTCAAGGTTGATGTTCACAACCCCGATATAATCGTAAATGTTGAAATAAGGGACACAGCCGCGTACATTCACGGCAATCAGGTCAAAGGCGCGGGCGGAATGCCCGTGGGTAGCTCGGGCAGGGCGGCTCTGCTCATTTCGGGCGGAATAGACAGCCCCGTTGCCGGCTATATGATGGCGAAAAGAGGTCTGCAGCTGACCGGCATTCACTTCGCCTCCCCTCCCTACACCAGCAAAAAAGCGGAACAGAAGGTATGCAGACTGCTTGAAAAGGTGGCAATGTATTCGGGCAGAATAGTGCTTTTCATCGTTCCGTTCACCGAAATACAGGAACAGATAAAGGACAACTGCCCCGAGGAACTGTTCACGCTTGTAATGCGCAGAATGATGATGAGAATAGCGCAGATTATAGCCGCCGACCAGAACTGCGGCGCTCTGATTACGGGCGAGAGCGTAGGTCAGGTGGCAAGCCAGACAATGCCCGCTATAGCCTGCACCGAGGCGGTGTGCGACATCCCTGTTTTCCGTCCGCTTATAGGTATGGATAAGGACGAGGTCGTCGCGATTTCAAGAAAAATTGACACCTTTGATATATCGATTCTCCCCTACGAGGACTGCTGCACGGTGTTCACGCCGAAGCACCCCCGCACAAGGCCCACAATCCCCCTGCTTGAAAAGGCGGAACAGGCGCTTGACATTGAGCCGCTCATTGAAAAAGCGGTTAAGGGTGTGAGAATGGTAATCATTCACGGCTATAAAAACGATGACGAGGGTGAGATATGAACGAATCCGCCGAAAAACTTGTAAAGTTATTGAGTGAAAAGGGCAGAACCGTCGCAACGGCGGAATCCTGCACGGGCGGGCTCATCGCCAAACTCATAACCGATATTCCCGGCTCGTCGGATGTGTTTCACTACGGCGCCGTGACATATTCAAACGAAATCAAGGCGGAGATGCTCGGCGTTGACGAGCGGACTCTCGCCGAAAACGGAGCGGTCAGCGAACAGACCGCCGTACAGATGGCTGAGGGCGTGAGAAAAAAGGCGAACGCCGATTACGGCGTGTCCTCAACCGGAATATCCGGCCCCGGCGGCGACGGGGTGTGCAACGAGGCGGGGCTCAGCTTCATAGCCGTTTCGGACGGTGAGCACATCGCCTGTACAAAGCTTGAGACGCACAGAAACGACCGTGACTTCAACAGAACCTACACAGCCGTTTCGGCAATAAAAATGCTGATTGATTTTATGGAACAAAAACAGTAAGTTTACATACAGGAGGAACAGAAAATGGATGAAAACAAATCCGGCAGCAATTCAAATGAATTTGATTTCGACTCGTTTTTCAATGATTTCGGCGATTTCGAGTCCTTTGAATCGGAGACGGATAAGCAGGCGGAAAAGCAGGCCCGGAACGCAATAACGGGCAACGAGTTCAAGCCCTCAGCCGATTCTGACGGCAGCGAGGGAGTTGAAAATCTCGACTTCCTGAACAGCGGCAAGGATGACATAAAGGAGATTATCTCGTCCTACAAGGAATCCGAAACGGAGCCCGGCCCCGATGTGGATGTTTCCGCGGGCGCGCAGAACACCTTCAACATCAACATTTCGCCCACGGTTAAAAAGCGCGACCGCTCATCGGCGGAATATCAGCCGTCGGTTGCCTTCATACCGGATGAAAACATAAATGTAAACGACATTCCCGGTTATGAGATTGAAACAAAAACCACAAAGACCGAAAAGCCGAAGAAAAAGAAACTCAAGAAGGCGGAAATAATACGCAGGACCGTGCTGGCGCTTTCGATTCTGGTTATCATCGCAAGCGGCGGATATCTTCTGAAGAGTTATGTGCTGGATCCGCTTCTTTCGGACAAATCCTATGAGCAGGCGTCAAGCGACCTTATTGACGACAACGCCATTCCCGAGGGAACGCCCCTTACCGAAATGTGGCAGAAGATCAAGGCGCAGTACCCGAACATTGAATTCCCGCCCGAAATGCTGATTAAATACGCGAATCTCTACGCCGCGAACCAGGATCTGCGCGGCTGGATAACAATAAACGGTTTCGGTATCGATATGCCTCTCGCGCAGGGTAAAGACAACAGCTACTACCTGAAGAGGGACATCTACAAAAAATGGACCGAATACGGAGTGCCCTTCTTCGACTACAGAAACAAAACCTATTTCTTAAACCGCAACACCGTTGTTTACGGCCACAATATGAGATATTCCGACAAGATTTTCGGTATGCTCGAGGACTACAGAACGATTGACGGTTTCAAGAAAGCACCCGTTATCAACTGCAACACCATATATGAGGACTACACCTGGAAAGTTTACGCTGTTTTCCTTACCAACAGCGAGGAAAAGGACGACAACGGATATGTTTTCAACTACACCTTCACCGAACTGAAGGACGACAAATTTATGGAATACATCTCCGAGGTTGACAAGAGAGCGTTCTACAAGACCGGCGTTGATATCCAGCCCGGCGACAGCATACTTACGCTTTCCACCTGCTGCTACGACTTTGACAGTGCGAAACTCGTTGTTGTGGCAAGGCAGGTACGCCAGGGCGAAAGCACCGATGTTGACACATCCAAGGCGGTCAAAAACGCAAACCCGAGATATCCGCAGGCGTGGTATGACGCGAACGACAAGACCAATCCCTACGCCAACGACACACGCTGGTACGCAAACGACTGAGATGAAAGGAGAGCGGCGGACTCCGTTTCGCCGCGAGTAACAATATGAATAACAACAAAGCAGGAATACTCACACTCTGCAAAACATCGGCGGAGGAAACACCTTCGGCGCTTATTGCACTGAGCGAGGCGGTCTCGAAGTATTTTGAGGTTGAGACAAAGGAATTCACATCGATAAAGCCCCTCTTCGCGCAGCTCGGCGCCCAGCTTACCGAAAACAATCTTGTTATCATAGCCGCAGAGCCCGCTCTTTTCTACTCGGCAAAGGAGACGTTCTGCCAGGCGCTTTCGCTCAAATGCGAAAACAGTGAGGAGGTAATTGCCTCCCTGCCCACATCATATTTCCCGAAGACTGAGCGCGAATACAGAGTTGTGGCGGGATTCCCGAGAAAATCGGAAATTCTTTTCACCACAAACGGTCTTTTCAGCGGCTTCTGCTCAAAGGCGGGCGAACAGAAAATAATCTTCCTCCCGCTTGAGGATAAGCTTATACGCGCAATGCTCGCGGGCGATCTCGGCGAAATGCTCGAAAAAATCTCCGATGAGAATACCATTGTTGAAACGGATATTCTCGCCGAACAGGAACCCGAAAAGGAACCGGAGCAGGAAGCGGCTCCCGAAGCGCAGGCGGAAGAAGAAGCCCCCGCGCAGGAAGAACAGGAAGAACCCAAGACAATAATCGCGGGCCCCGCGGGCGCGCCCGTCGCCCCTCCCGTTGCCCCCGTTGCCGAAAGCACCGCTCCCGCGGGTATTCCTATTTCACAGTCCGCCGCGGCTCAGCAGCCCAGAACGGGCAGTTCACTTCTTCAGGAAAACTTTGCGAATATGGTCAACGCTCTTAAGAACGCGGGCGCCAGTCTTTCATTCGCCCTGAGCGGACCTTACAAGTATATCATCAACCTCATAGAGTCCGTTCCCGAGTCAAAGAGCGTTGTATGCCTTGACACCGCGCCCGCCCCGAAATGGAGCAGCGGCCAGTTCAATGATTATTTCGCGTCCCTCGCGAAAACCACATTTGAAAACTGCGGCACCGACCTTGCGGGCGCCGTTTCCACGCTCTATACCGACGCTACCGGCAAATTCATGTTCTTTGTTGTAGCCGACGCCGCGGGCGCGAAAATCACAAAGGTCAGCGGCAAGGAAGCCAACGAAATCGTTTTCAAATGTATGACCGGTCTTGTAAAGGCAATTACGGATAAAGCCAACCTCAGAGCGGCGGAAATGCCCGCTCAGGAGAAGAAAAACGAGGTTGTCAAATCTCACGCTCCCCTCGCAATAGCGGCGGTTATGCTTGTTATGGCGATTATCGCCAGCACCTTCATTTCCGTATATTTCGGAGGCAAAAAAGAGGAGGCGCCGACTGAACCCGCATCTGTTGAGCAGATAACCGAGACTCAGCCGACAACAACAGCGCCTGTAACAACCGAACCCGAGACAACCACCGGAGCGGAAGGCGAGAGCGAAACGCAGGCAGAGCAGGAGGAATCAACCTCAGACAACGCTGTCGGCTGATTTTAAAACAATGACGGCATCCGTCACACCTGACGGGTGCCTTTATATTAATGTTTGCAAAGAGGTATATAAATGAAAACCGGCAGGAGTTTTCCCTCGGCGTTTGTAACAAAAAAAGCCGAAACGGCGCTTAAAAACGGCCATCCCTGGGTCTACGGCGAGGAAATAACAATGCAATCGCCCGATATAAAGAACGGTGAGCTTGTTGATGTTTTCTCGCAGAAGGGCTCATATCTCGGCACGGGTTTTTACAGTGAGATGAGCAAAATAAAAATCCGTATTCTTTCGGATAACGCGAACGAGACCTTTTCGGCCGCGTTTTTCGAGAGACGGCTCCGCTATGCCGTGGACTACCGCAGAACGGTTATGGGCGCCGATTTTCACTGTTGCCGCCTCATATTCGGCGAGGCGGACGGTCTGCCCGGTCTCACCGTTGACCGCTTTGAGAACATACTCGTCTGTCAGGTGCTCTCCTACGGAATGGATTTGATTAAAGGCGATATTTTCAGATGCCTTGTGCGTATTCTGCTCGATGAGGGCGAAAAGATTGACGGCGTGTTCGAGCGCAACGATGTTGCCATAAGGGAGCTTGAAGGGCTTCCACAATACAAGGGCTGGTATGAGATTGAGGGGCTTGAGCACCCCGACAATACCAATGTGACCATTACCGAAAACTCGATAAAATACAATGTCGATTTTGAAAACGGGCAGAAAACGGGCTTTTTCCTCGACCAGAAATACAACCGTCTCGCCGTTTTGAAATTCGCGAAGGGCAAAACCGTGCTCGACTGCTTCACGCATACGGGCTCGTTCGCGCTCAATGCCGCTCTGGGCGGAGCGAAGAGCGTTACGGCTGTTGACATCTCAGCCGATGCCGTTAAACTCGCCGAAGAAAACGCGGAATTAAACGGCATTGAAAACATTGAGTTTATGACGGCGGATGTGTTTGACCTGCTGCCCGAACTTGAAAAAACATCAAAGAGAAAATATGATTATATAATCCTCGACCCGCCCGCGTTCACAAAGAGCCGAAAAACGGTGGCAAACGCGCAGAAAGGTTATAAGGAAATAAATTTCAGGGCTATGAAACTGCTCGGCAGAGGCGGATATCTCGCGACCTGCTCCTGCTCGCACTTTATGAGCAACGAGCTGTTTGTGAAAATGCTCAGAAGCGCCGCGGCTGACGCGGGAGTGCAGTTAAAACAGATTGAGGTGCGCCAACAGAGCTGCGACCACCCGATACTCTGGAATGTGCCCGAAACGGACTATCTCAAATTTTATATTTTTCAGATTGTGTAGGTGAGAAAATGGATTTTACAAACTGGATGAAAGCCGTAAAGGACGAGGTGCATATAAATAAGCTCGTTATTCCCGCCGCCCACAACGCGGGCACAAAGGGCGTTGCCAAGCCCGGCTGCTGCCAGGACGGCACGCTTTATGAGCAATACCGCTACGGAATACGCGAGTTCGGGCTGTTCTACCGCCTGAAAAAGGGCGTATTGCGACTGACTCACGGACTTTCCACGGGAGCGCCGCTTGAAGAGGCGCTGAAATCGCTCTCAGAAGCCGTACACGCGGATAATACGGAATTTATGATAATTGACCTCCGCCGCTACGGAGACCAGAAAATAGGGCCGTTCACGTTCCGTTACGGCGATGACCGTGAAGCGGCGAACGCGCTTGTGGAAAAATACCTCGAACCGGAGAAATACGCCTACACCGATTTTGAGAAAATCGCGGATATCACAATGGGCGACATAAGAAAGAGCGGCAAAAAATATCTGCTGCACTCGCCCGAAAAACTCTACACCGGCTCACGCGATTTCAGAATTTACGATATGTGGGACAAGCAGGTTTTCGGCTATAAAATTGATAAATTCGTAAAACACTGCACCGATTTTCTGGACACGGAGACCTGCGAGGACTTTCTGTGGTTCCAGACTCAGCAGACTCCGAACCCGGGCACGGAAAACGGTTTTAAAAAATGGCCGCGCGAGCTCGACGAGGAGATGCGCCCCCATTTCAGAGAGGTTATAAAAAGAATCGGCGACAACCCGAAATATCTCGAAAAGGTCAACATCATAGGCGGCGATTTCATGACCCGCGACTATATGAAGGTAAGCGAAATTCTTTCACTCAATCTACTCAAGGGCTTTATCAAGGACGAGTGCGTTGAGGACTATAAAAAAATGATTGATTATGAGGTGAAGCAATGAAAAAGTATTCTTCGGCTATAATCGGGCACATAACCCTCGATTCCAACACCGACCATCTTGACAACACTGTTGACATAGTAGGCGGCGCAGTTATTTATTCCTCGGCGAGCGCTCACGCTCTCGGCCACAGGGTGGCGGCCGTTACGAAGGTTGCCAAAGCGGATGAGAACCGCCTTGAGCAGTTCGTAATACCGCAGGAGGATATTTACTGCGTGTTCTGCGAAAAATCGACTACAATGGCTAACAAATACTTCACGCCCGACAAGGAAAAGCGCGTGTGCCGCTGCTCGAGCAAGGGCGACCCGTTCACACTGGACGACATTCCCGACATCGATGCCGAAATCTATCACCTCGCGGGTCTTGTTTACGGTGATTTCAACGGTGAAATAATCAAGGCGCTCGCGAAAAGAGGACCGCTCGCAGTCGATGTTCAGGCGCTTCTCAGGCATGTGAGCGACGACGGCTCGATGTATTTTGAGGACTGGAGCGAGAAAAAGGAACTGCTTCCGCTCATAACATATCTCAAAACGGACGCGGCGGAGGCGGAGATTCTGACGGGACTTACCGACAGATTTGAGGCGGCAAAACTGCTTCACTCCTGGGGAGCCAAAGAGGTGTGCATAACGCACAACACCGAGGTTCTCGCCTTCGACGGCAAAGAGTTTTACACCTGCCCCATCCGCGCGCGCAATTTAAGCGGCAGAACGGGCAGAGGCGACACAACCTTCGCCGCCTACATAAATGAGCGCCTGAGCAAGGGTATAAAGGAATCACTGCTTTACGCTACCGCGACCGTATCGCTCAAAATGGAAACACCCGGTCCGCTCAGATGCGAAAGAAAAGACATTGAAAACTACATTGACGAGTTTTACTCCGATGTGAAATAAACAATAAAACGGTGAATGCCCGGCGGAAATGATTCCGCCGGGCTTTTTATTATGCAAAACAAAAAGCGGTGGAGAACCACCGCCTGAAAGCCAATATGCTTATTTTTGATATTTGAACTCTGTGCAAGTTTTGCCTATATGCGTCCACATGAGATTCCGGTTCCACAAATCAGCAAAAACCATGTGCACAGTGTTTTCAAATACGGTATATTCGGACAACTCCGGAGGTTCCGGTTTATTCCGGATCAAAGCGGGCGGGAAACCGGTTTCTGCCTTTCGGCAGTATCCCGCCGCTCATATTCCGAATAAACGGTTGCCCGTAATATGATAAATTAGTAATTATCTACCTACGAAATCCCCGAAGATTACGGGAACAAGGCTCTCAAAGAAGTAAGCAACGCCTGAGTCGCCTGCAGACTGGAATACTTCCTGGAGACCGGATTCTGTGAATACAGACATGAATACTTCAACGATGTAAGCGAAAACGCGTACAACTGAAGTGAAGCTGTTGGTGGGTACGTTGAGGTTGATACCCATAACGTATTTGTCGAACTGACGCATGATAACATCCCATACGGTGCCTTCGCCGTGGTTGGCAGCGATATGGTTGTTGTAGTCCTCTATGCTGGTTGCGATGTAGTTGCAGTCATCATAGGGGCAGGGAATAGCGTTGTCGGGATGAGTGTGAACCTGATCGATGTGAGCTGCAAGATCGGCAGCGTTTTCGAAAACGAGGTCACATTTGTCGCATTTGAAGACTTTCGCTTCGGGAGCGTTGTCGGGATTCTTTTCGCAAACTGCTTCATGCTTTGCAAGAGTAGCGGCATTCTGGAAATAGTCACCGCAGTAACCGCACTGAACATAAGGGCAGCTTGAAATGTGTGCTTCATAGGAAGCGTCGCTTGTGAAAGCAGTACCGCACTTGGGGCATGTGCCGCCGGCTGCGAAAGCAACAACAGCAAACGAAGAAACAAGCGCGATGGAGAGAACAATTGCTAAGATTTTTCTTTTCATGGTTAACCATACCTTTCTTACCGTAATTGTAAACGGTGATTTTTGTTGTTATACGGAGCCGGAATCTCACAGGGACGCATATAACAATTTTTGATTTTTTTGGATAAACGATTTTTCTGCCGCACATTCCACTCACGGCTGTGTCGAATGTCTGTTCGTCTGTCCACTCACTTCTATCACGGCGCACTTAGTCAAGGCGCCATAATATTAATTATTATTATATACAGGGGGAGCAAAATTTCAATACCCGAAGTATAAACGGTATAAAAAAAGGATATTCCGTTAATTTGGGCGTCGTTTCATCCCTCAGTTTTGCATTTCATCCCGATTTTTTGAAATAAATTTGATAAAATCTATTGCATTTCGGCTGAAAAGCGGTATAATATGTCTGAACCCGGATTTCCGATATTTGTAAAGGTGGTTAACTTTACAAAAATATGATTATGTGTGATTTTGTGTAAAGTATAAATACTTTACTTTCCTTTAAATAAAGGGTTTTCGGGCTTTTTACGGGGTGGAAATGTTAAGTTTTTTATGTTTACAATTATCGTATTCCCGTGATATGTCTCCCCTTGTCACCCATATATAATATTGTATAGGAGATTTTTATGAAAATACTTATTTGCGACAGCGATCTGGAGTCAATAGCGAAGCTTGCCCAGATAATCAGGAACAAATATAACGAAAGCGACCTGCATACCGACCTGCTTATTGAGGCGACGCACACGCCTGAGGAATTTCTCGGCGCTCTCAATACGGCGGAGCTGCCTTTCGATATAATCTTCA
Source organism: Clostridiaceae bacterium (assembly GCA_016285645.1). Lineage (GTDB taxonomy): Bacteria > Bacillota > Clostridia > Oscillospirales > Acutalibacteraceae > CAG-177. Next base: position 36,802 of record JAEERC010000033.1, read on the forward strand.
CCGACATCGCCCCCGGAGGCGAGCCGGGCATTCCCGTGGCTCTTGTTGCGAAAAACCGTTTTCCCCAAACGCAGATAATTTTTTTCAGCGCCAACCCGAAGCTTGCCGAACTTATTTATGTTGAGATGCAGCCCTACGCTTTTATCAACAAACCGTTCAACGCGGAAATAGTTTATCACCACATTGACACAATCGCTCAGAAGCTCAGCGGCGAAATCAAGACGCTGGAACTTTTTTCAAACAGGCAGACTTATAAAATCGACCTCAAGCGCATAACCTACATTGAAAGCGACCGCAACAAAATCACCGTGCATCTTGTAAGGGACAGTCTGACCGCCATATCGACCCTCAGGGAAATTGAAAAATCACTTGACGAAAATTTCATTAAATGCCACAAGAGTTTTATTGTAAACCTCGCGTACATCATAGGTGTTGAAAAGGGCGACTTTCTGCTGGCGACCGGCGAGAGGGTACCGATAAGCCGCGCGAACCTCACTAAGAGCAAATTCGATTTTATGATGTACAAGGGCGGAGTGAGCAATATCTGACAAAATAATAAAAAAATAAGCCGCTGTCTGAAGACAGCGGTTTTGTGTTTTGTTTCTCAGCCGGATACAAAATTCGCAAGGAGTTTTGTGAGCACCTGTACAAGAGGGCTGATGTATGTTGCGAGACCTGCGATTGAGTTTGTATCGATCTTTGTGATATCGAACTTTGAAAGCAGTGTGAACGCCTGAGCTACAAGATTGACAAGTGACTGTAAAAGAGCGGTATAATCCATATACGAACCTTCCTTTCTGAAATTGTGATTAGATTATATTACAACGGTTAAACAAAATCAAGCGTTTTAATATGATATTTGATATTTTTTATTATTATATTTTATTACATTATTAATTAAGCGTCTCCGCCGCTACGCTTCCACACAGTAGGATTTGTATTTTTCCGCGAGGCGCACATCGGCGGTTATGTCGAGGAAAATTCCGTTTTCGCGGTATTCCTCAGAGTGGACTACGCCGTCCTTGCGCAGAGCCGCCGCGGCTGAGCCGTCGCTGTAGGGTATGAGCATTTTAAGTCTTATTCGTGAGGGAGGCAGGGCTTTCGCTATCGCCTCAAGCAGTCTGTCAAAGCCCCTGCCCTCGAGAGCCGAAATCGACACCGAGTTTTTTTCTGTGCGGAAGGGTTCCGCTCCTCCGATTTTATCGACCTTGTTGTAAACATAGACCACCGGCTTGTCCTTGCAGCCGAGGGAATCGAGAATTTCATCGGTGACCTTTATATGGTTCGGGTATTCGGGGTCGGACGCGTCGCAGACATTGAGTATTACATCGGCAACAGCCGCCTCCTCGAGCGTTGACTTGAACGCCTCAACGAGATTGTGCGGAAGCCGTCTTATAAAGCCGACGGTGTCTATGAGCATAACGCGCCTGCCGTCGGGCAGAACGAGCGCTCTCGATGTGGGGTCGAGCGTTGCGAAAAGCTTGTCCTCAACGAGCACCTCCGCCTGTGTGAGAGCGTTCATGAGCGTTGACTTGCCCGCGTTTGTGTAGCCGACTATGGCAACGGTCTCAACACCGTCCTTCGCTCTCCTCGCGCGTAGGAGTCCTCTGCGCTTTTCGAGTTCTTTAAGTTCGTTTTCAAGGCGGTTAATCCTGCCTCTTATATGACGGCGGTCGGTTTCGAGTTTTGTTTCGCCGGGGCCCCTTGTGCCTATGCCGCCGCCGAGACGCGAAAGCTCCCTGCCCTTGCCCGAAAGGCGCGGCAGTGTGTATTTGAGCTGGGCGAGTTCAACCTGAAGTTTGCCCTCGCTGCTTCTCGCGCGGGCAGCGAATATGTCCAGAATCAGCGTTGTACGGTCAATGACTCTGACATCGGTCGCGTTTTCGATGTTGCGCTGCTGAGAGGGGGATATTTCGCCGTCAACAATGATGAGATCCGCCGTGTGTACAGTGCAGAACTCGGCGAGTTCCTCAAGCCGTCCGCTTCCGAGGTATGATGCCGGGTCGGGCGCGGGGCGCTTCTGAACCATGCGGGCTATAACCTGCGCGCCCGCGGTTTCACTCAACTCCTCAAGCTCGTCAAGCGAGATTTCGCAGTCAAACTCGCCGGTGTCAACGCTGACGAGAATCGCCTGTTCGGGTATTTCGGAAATTTTGTCGGTAAGTTCCATAATCATTTCAAAAATGCCGCCGCACGATGCGGCGGCATTTTTCCGTTTCTTAAGTATTTTTTCAGTCTCCGTAGCCGTCGGGATTGCCCAACTGCCAGCGCACGGTGTCCTCGCACATTTTGTCAAGGTCGCGCTTTGCCTCCCAGCCGAGTTCGGCTTTCGCCTTTGACGGGTCGGAGAAGCAGGTGTCAATATCGCCTGCGCGGCGCGGACCGAATTTGAACGGCAGAGGTCTTCCTATTGCCTTTTCAACGCCCGCTTTTATGTCAAGCACGCTGTAGCCGATGCCCGTGCCGAGGTTGTAGATGTTGCAGCCCGTTTCGCCGAGCACCTTTTCAACCGCTTTGATATGGCCGAGCGCCAGGTCAACAACGTGGATGTAATCGCGCACACCCGTGCCGTCGGGAGTGTTGAAATCGTTGCCGTAAATTGTAAGTTCGGGAAGTTTGCCCACAACAACGCGCATAATATAGGGCATAAGATTGTTGGGAATGCCGCGCGGGTCCTCACCGATTCTGCCGCTCTCGTGGGCGCCGATGGGGTTGAAATATCTGAGCAGGCACACGCTCCACTCCTTATCCGCTTCGTATGTGTCCTGCAGAATTTTTTCAATATAAAGCTTGGTTGTGCCGTAGGGGTTAGTTGTTTTGCCCGTGGGCATATCCTCGCGCAGGGGCGATTCATTTTCCGCCCCGTAAACGGTTGCGGACGAACTGAAAACTATCTTTTTGCAGCCTGCCGCCTGCATCGCCTTGCAGAGGGTGACAGTGCCTGAAATGTTGTTTTCATAGTAGTCAAGCGGCTTCTGCCAACTTTCGGGAACGCTCTTGAGCCCCGCGAAATGTATGACGGCGTCGATGCTGTTCTGAGCAAATACTCTGTCAAGCGCCTCGCGGTCGCGGATATCCGCCTCAATGAATTTCGCCTTTTTGCCGGTAATTTCTTCAACGCGTTTTACACTTTCGGTCTTGCTGTTGCAGAGATTATCAAGTATAATAACATCATAGCCCGCGTTGAGAAGCTCGAGCGCGGTGTGCGAACCGATATATCCGGCGCCGCCGGTGACAAGAATTGACATGACCAAACCTCCTGAAAAAACCTATCTTTTATATTATGTAATAATTTCCGATAAAAATCAATAAAAAAATACAATTTTAAAAGGAAAACACGATGATGAATCTCTGTGACTATTCCGAAATAAAAAAACTGCTCGAAATCAACAATTTTCATTTTTCAAAATCGCTGGGTCAGAATTTCATAATAAACCCGGCCGTGTGCCCGAAAATGGCGGAAATGAGCGGTATTGACGGCGAAAGCGGCGTTATTGAAATAGGGCCCGGCATAGGCGTTCTCACCGCGGAACTCGCCAAACGGGCGAAAAAAGTTGTGTGCATTGAACTTGACTCAAAACTCCTCCCCCTGCTCGGCATCACCCTGAAGGAGTTCGACAACATTGAAATAATTAACGCCGATGTGCTCAAAACCGACCTTCACGCGCTTATTAAAGAAAAATTCGCGGGGATGAAGGTTTTTGTATGCGCGAACCTGCCGTATTACATCACCTCGCCCGTGATTATGGCGTTGCTCGAAAGCAGAATCAATGTTGAGAGCATTACGGTTATGGTTCAGAAGGAGGCGGCGGAGAGGATGTGCGCCCCTGTCGGCTCAAGGGATTCGGGGGCTGTGACCGTCTCGGTCAACTACTACGCCGAGGCGCAGAAACTTTTTGATGTGAGCGCGGGCTCCTTTATGCCCGCCCCGAAGGTTGACAGCAGCGTTATGAAACTGAACATTCGCAAAACTCCGCCTGTTGACGTGACGGATGAGGCGTTCTTTTTCAGAACCGTGCGGGCGGCGTTCGGCCAGAGAAGAAAAACCGCTTCAAACTCAATAAGCTCGGGGCTCGGCGTCGCCAAACAGGCGGTTATAAAGGCGATTGCCGACTGCGGTTTCGCGCCCGACATACGCGCCGAAGCGCTTACATTGGAGGATCTGGCGAAACTCAGCGAGGCGATAAAAGCAAACATTTTATAATAAAAGCATTTGTTTATTGACTTTATTTTATTAATATGATAAATTAGTTTTACGACCACAATTATTTTACGGAGGAGTTATTATGAAAAAAAGAGTAACAGCACTTATTCTCGCGGTTATTACCGTTATGCTTGCCTTCTCGCTCGCGGGCTGCGGAGGCAAAGGCGGTGAGGAATCATCCACAAAAGAAAAAATCAAGAATGAAAGCGTTTCTTACGGTTCCGAAGAAAGCAGAACATCTTTCACTATGGGTATCGATCCGGAGTATCCTCCTTTCAGCTATATGGGCGATGACGGCGAATACACCGGCTTTGATGTTGAGGTGTGCAAAGCGGTCTGCGACTATCTCGGCTGGGATTTCGAGGTTTTCGGTGTAAACTGGGATCAGAAACTCATTCAGCTTGACGCGGGCGAGTGCGACTGCGTATGGTCCGGTATGACAATTCTCGACTCTATGAAGGAATCCGGCTATGTTATTTCAAGACCGTATTTTGACAACGAGCAGGTTCTTCTTGTAAAAGCCGGCAGCGGCTTCAAATCATCCAAGGACCTCGCCGGCAAAGATGTTGCGGTTCAGCTCGGCACTTCCGGCGAGTCGCTTCTCAACGAAGACCTTGCGGATCTCGCCGCGACCTTCGGCAATGTTATCACCTGCGACAGTTTCCTCAAATGCTTCACGGAACTTGAAGGAAACGCCGTTGACGCCGTTTTCGTTGACAGACCCGTTGCCGACAGTTATGTTGCGGAGCACGACGGCTTTGTTATCATCGACGAGGATCTCGGTGCCGAGCAGTACGGTATCGCTTTCCGCTCGGGCGACACTCAGCTCTGCGCTCTTGTTGAAGGCGCAATCGACGCTCTTGTCGCTGACGGGACCTATGCCGAAATAGCGGCAAAATACGAAGACATTGACGAAGGAAACCTTATTTTCCTCAAATAATCAACCGGCGCACAGTTTTCCCGAAGGCGCAGAAATGTGCCTTCGGGTTTAATTATTGATTTAACAGAACAGGAAACGGAACAGTTATGACTTTACTGAACATCATTGTCAAAATGAGCGAGGGTCTCGGAAAGACCTGCGCCATTTTCTTTCTGACTCTTCTTTTTGCCATTCCTTTGGGAATGATTGTTGCCTCGCTCCGAGGCAGCAGATTCAAGGTCATTTCGGCTGTTGCCCGCGCGTATATCTCCATACTCAGGGGCACGCCGCTTATGCTGCAGCTTATTGCGGTGACTTACGGTCCTTACTACCTTTTCGGTTTCAGCGTTTCAAGGAACAAGCTGATTCCGGTTGTAATCGCGTTTACAATCAACTACGCCTCCTATTTTGCCGAAATTTACCGCAGCGGTCTGGATTCCATGCCCGTAGGGCAGTACGAGGCGGCGCAGGTGTTGGGCTACAGCAAGATGCAGACCTATTTCAAGATTATTCTTCCGCAGGTAATACGCCGTATTCTGCCGAGTCTGACCAATGAAATAGTCACGCTCGTAAAGGATACGTCAATGGCTTTTACCGTGTCGTACCAGGAAATGTTCACAATAGGCAAACAAATTGCGAACTCGCAGACGAGCTTTGTGCCGTTTGTTGTTGCGGGCGTTTTCTACTATGTGTTCAACGCGCTTGTCGGTTTTGTTATGGGCAGGGTCGAAAAGCGTATGAGCTACTACAAGATTTGAATCAAACGACTCGGTATCGAGCAAAACGGTCTGATGAAAAATATCCAAAGTGAAAGGTTGACGCTGTTATGACACCAATCTGCAAAAGAAACATAGGAATAAGTATTCTTCTTTCCTTCGTTACTTTTGGTATCTACTTTATTTATTGGGAATATCTGCTTGTAAAAAATATAAGAACGCTGAAAAATGATACTTCAAGTTGCACAGGAGAGATGCTCTGCCTTGTGCTTGTTCCGTTTTACAATTTATATTGGTGGTACACCAGAGGAAAATTTGTTAAAGATGAATTTGCGGCAAACGGAGCATCCTCTGCCGGTAATGAGATAACATATTTACTTCTCGGAATATTTGGATTGGCAATTATTTCAATGGCAATTATGCAAAATGATTTCAATTCATTAGAACTTAAGTCAGCATCTGATAAATCAAGGAATGTTGTTAACAGTGACAGCGTGCTGTCTGTTTCAAATATTCAAAAATCCTTCGGAGATAACCATGTACTCAAAGACATCAGTTTTCATGTTAATAAAGGAGAAGTCGTATCTGTTATCGGTCCTTCAGGTTCCGGCAAATCGACACTCCTGCGCTGTTGTACATTTCTTGAAACCATAGACTCAGGCATTATTGCCTATGACGGTAAAATTGCCGCCGACACGGTTAACGGAATGGCTGTATATTCTAAAGACCTCAACGAATTCCGCCATATTTTCGGGCTTGTGTTCCAGAATTTCAACCTTTTTCCGCATTATACGGTGCTCAAGAACATGATGGACGCGCCCGTTTCCGTAATGAAAAGGGATAAGGACGAGGTCAGGGAAGAATGTATGGCTCTGCTCGAAAAGATGGACCTCGCGAGCAAGGCGGATTCCTACCCCTGCGAGCTCTCGGGCGGTCAACAGCAGCGTGTTTCAATCGTGCGCGCCCTCGCTATGAAGCCCGAAATCCTGTTCTTCGATGAGCCGACATCGGCGCTCGACCCCGAGCTTACCGGCGAGGTGCTCAAGGTTATAAAACAGCTTGCCGCCGAAAAGATGACAATGGTTATAGTCACCCATGAAATGCAGTTTGCACGCCAGGTGTCCGACAGGGTAGTTTTTATGGACAAGGGCATAATCATTGAGGAGGGCGACCCTGAAGAGGTCTTCGGCAACACTCAGAACGAGCGCACAAAGCAGTTCCTGCAGAATTACAACAATCAATGATTATTAGTTATTATATCCTCAACCCGACCGGGAACATCACACTGCTTGTCGAAACGCCCCTCGAAAAAAGTGATTATAAAACGGTCGCCGACCGTCTTATGGCAATGAATCCCGAAGCCGAACAAGCGGGGTTTATCGGCTGTGATGAGAAGGGATATTTTCTCAATATGGCGGGCGGCGAATTCTGCGGCAACGCGACACTCAGCGCCGCGGCTGTGTTCGCGGAAAAAGAAGGAATAAATCCGGGTGAAAAAAGAGAAATAACCGTCAATGTTTCGGGCGCGGAAAAGCCCGTAAACGTTACCGTTTCGGCAAATGAAAACGGCGGCTTTTCGGGAACTGTTGAAATGCCCCCCGCAAAAAGAATCATCACCCGCGATTTTGAGCTTGAAGGCGAAACATTCCGCCTTCCCGTTGTTGAATTCGGCGGTATTTCGCATATCATTTTCGAGGGCGTAATGCAGAAGGAAAAAGCCGAAAAGGCAGTGGTCCGATGGGGCGATTCACTCGGCGCCGGCTGCCTCGGTATAATGTTTGCCGATTATAAAAACGGCGCGCTTTCTCCCCTTGTTTACGCGAGGGATGCCGGCACTCTGTTCTGGGAGAGTTCCTGCGCGAGCGGAACGGCGGCGGCGGGTATTTATCTTGCCGGAAAGGCCGCCCGGGATGTTGACATCTCACTGAAAGAACCCGGCGGAACGCTCAGAATAAAGGCGGGCAAAAACAAAGCGCCGCTTCTCAGCGGCACCGTAAAAAAAGAAAAATATCTGACAGTTCGGATATGAAAAACGGCTTCCTTCGGGCGGTCATTCATAAGACAGTATTGGTTTTCACGGAAAGCCAAAGCCGCATAACATCGTCAGATTTGCTTACCATACACAAAGTATGCTTTCACAAATCTTCCTTGTTCTGCGGCTCATTTTTCGCGTGAAAACTGTTTC
>JAEERC010000034.1 GCA_016285645.1 Clostridiaceae bacterium
AATTTTGAAACAGAAATTTTTCGTCAGAACAATAAACAAAAAAGGGATAAGGCTTGCGCCTATCCCTTTTTTTGAAGCCGTTATGGCGGAAAAGAGCGTTTCAAAATCTATTAAATCCCTTAGCTGCGCGCCCTTTAAGAAAAAAGAAAGCGCCCTCCCGTCGGGGAGGGCGCTGTTAATTCTGTTATTTCTTGAGTCCGAGTTTTTCAATTGACTCTTCGCGCATTTTGTATTTGAGGATTTTGCCGGCGGCGTTCATCGGGAGCGCGTCAACAAACAGGAAATAGCGGGGAACCTTGTGGCGCGCCATGAACTTGTTGCCGTATTCGCGCATTTCGTCCTCGGTTGAGGTCTGACCGTCGTGGAGCACAATCCAGGCGCACGCCTCCTCGCCGTAGCGTTCATCGGGCACGCCGACAACCTGAACATCGCGTACCTTGTCATTATTGAGGTAGAACTCCTCAATCTCCCTCGGGTAGAGGTTTTCGCCGCCGCGTATAATCATATCTTTAAGACGGCCCGTTACCTTGTAATAGCCGTCCGCCGTGCGGCAGCAGATATCGCCCGAATGGAGCCAGCCGTCCGCGTCAATTGTCTCCGCCGTGGCGCGGGGCATTTTGTAGTAGCCCTTCATAATGTTAAAGCCGCGGGCTACAAACTCGCCGTTTTCGCCGTCGGGCATATCTCTGCCCGTTTCGGGGTCGATTATCTTGCACTCAACACCCGGGAAAGCGGAGCCGACGGTTTCAACTCTGTGGTCCTCGTCCTCGTTTACCTCGCCCATTGTGCTGCCGGGTGCGGATTCGGTCATACCGTAAACCGAGAGAATCTCGCGCATGTTCATCTCTCTCGCCGCCTGGCGCATAAGGTCGGGAGGGCAGTTCGAGCCGGCCATAATGCCCGTGCGCATGTGCGAAAAATCGGTTTTTCGGAAATCCTCGTGGTTGAACATACCTATAAACATTGTGGGCACGCCGTTGAAGCAGGTGATTTTTTCATCGTTCACGCAGGCGAGCGAGGATTTTGGCGAATAGTAGGGCATCGGGCAGAGCGTTCCGCCGTGAGTCATCATTGAAGTCATTGAAAGGGTCATACCGAAGCAGTGGAACATCGGCACCTGAATCATCATTCTGTCCGCGGTTGAAAGGTCCATACGGTCGCCTATGATTTTGCCGTCGTTTACAACGTTCCTGTGGGTGAGCATAACGCCCTTTGGGAAGCCAGTTGTGCCCGAGGTGTACTGCATATTGCAGACATCGTCGGGTTTTACGGCCGCCGCCCTGCGCAGCACCTCCTCGTGAGGCACGAGCGAAGCGCGCCTGAAGGTGTCCTCCCAGGTGAGCGCGCCTTCCATCTCAAAGCCGACGGTTATTACATTGCGCAGGAAGGGAAGATTCTTTGAATAGAGCGGCTTGTCGGGCGGGGTAGTGGCGAGCTCGGGGCAGAGTTCCTGTATGATTTCCTTGTAATTGGAGTCCTTGCAGGATTCAATCATTACAAGTGTGTGGGTGTCGGATTGGCGCAGAAGATACTCCGCCTCGTGAATTTTATATGCCGTGTTTACGGTGACGAGCACCGCGCCGATTTTTGTGGCTGCCCAGAAGGTGAGGTACCAGGCGGGCACATTGGTAGCCCATATCGCTATGTGGTGGCCGGGTTTCACGCCCAGTGAAATGAACGCCGCCGCGAGGTCGTCAACATCCTTGCGGAACTGCGGATATGTGCGCGTGTAGTCGAGGGTGGTGTATTTGAACGCGAGCTGATCGGGATAAATCTCGCACATTTTGTCGAGCACCTGAGAGAAGGTCAGGTCGATCATCTCGTATTTTTTCCAGGGGAACGAGCCTGTGCCCGCGCGATTGTACTGAAGCGACGCCTTCGGAGCGGCAACGCCCTCAATATCCGCCATAAAGTGGATAAAATGAGTCAGCACTATGTCGGGGTCGGATATCTCGTCGTTCCAGTCAACGCAGACAAAGCCCTCGTAGTTGAGCGAGCTTATCGCGTTTACGAAATCCTTTACGGGCAGCGAGCCCTCACCTATGAGGCAGTCTCCGCTTTCCGAACGGTCGCCGAGGCGCACATAGCAGATGTACGCGCCGAGGGTCTCAATCGTCTTTTCGGCGCTCTCGCCCGCTTTGAAATAAGTTTCTCTTACATTCCACGCTGCGCCCACGGGCACGGAGGCGAATTCGTTTATCAATTCAAGCATCTTTCCGCTGTCCGCCAGAGAGCCGCTTGTTTCAAACAGAATGCGCACATCCGCCCTGTCCGCCTTTTCGATGGCGGGGGCGAGTTTTTCCTTGAGAAGGGCGTAGTCGGGTTCGGCTTCAACGCTTACTATAACCGCCTCAACGCCCGCGTCAAAAGCCCACTCGACATATTGGCGTATCATCAGCGCGCTCGCCTCCTCGCTTTCAACGGGGAAGGGGTAAACGAGGGCTGAAATCGCCAGTGAGCGGTTGCGCAGTTTGCGCTTCGCGTCCGCCGAGCCGTCCCTGAGAACGGAGTCGAAATGCTTTTTCTTCTCCGCCTTCGCGTCAAATATCTCAAAACCCGCGTAACCGTAGTCGTAGGCGGTTTTGCAGGTATCCGTAAACGTGGAAAGGTCAACGTTTTTTGTTGAAAAACACAGTTTCACGTCAGTTCTCCTTCCGGACCGTTTTCATCAGTCCTCGTCATAGACAATCTTGTTGAGGGCGTTTACATAAGCCCTGATGCAGGCGCCGACAATGTCGGTGGAAATGCCGTTGCCCGAGTAGAGTTTGCCGTTGTTGCGCAGCTTTATGAGAGCCGAGCCGAGGGACTCCTTGCCCTGCGTCACGGTGTTTATCTGGAAATCGTCAAGCTCGTAGTGGTAGCCGATGCCCTGTTCTATGGCGCTGAACGCCGCGTCAACGGGGCCGTCGCCCACACCCGTGCCCTCAATTCTCATTTCGCCGCCCTTTGAAAGTTCAACATAGGCAACGGCGGGGCTGTGGTTGTTGCTTGTGGCGGTGTAGGTTTCGAGGTGATAGGTGGAGGGCGCCTGCTGGGCGTAGGAGGCGATGAGCGCCTCAAATTCCCTCGCGCCTACACTGCTCTTCTTCTCGCACACGCGCTTTAAGCCTCTGAGAACATTGCCCGCGTCCTCCTCGGTGAGCGTGTAGCCGAGGCGCAGTGCCTCGTCGGATATCTTTTCTATTGTTGAGTTGCCGTCAAGCAGGATATCTATATTTTCTTTTTTATCCTCTTCGGGGGCTTCGTTTTCGGGGGTGTTGACCTTAGCCGAAAGGGAACGGACATCCGTCCTGATTCTCAGCGGATCAAGCGAGGTGCTCACGCCGAAGCTTTCGCCCTTCTGCGCTATTACGGAGGCGATGCGGTGGATTTTTAACTGATCCTTCGCGTCTATTACCGCCTTTACTCCGTCCGCGCCCGCCTTGATGCTCTCAAAGGCGGTGGCTGTTTCCATAAACAGTCTGGCGTTTACCTTTACGAACACGGGAACGGTCACATATTCCTTAACGCCTTTTACGAATTCCGCGAATTCCGTGGGGAAGAGAGTGCCCGCGTCGTCGCTGAGAGTTACAGCCGTGGCTCCGCAGTTTACGGCGAGAGTCAGCGCCTCTTTAAGCACTTCGGGCTCGGCTCTTGTGGCGTCAACGGCTACGAACTCAACGTTTTCGCACTTTTCCTTAGCCGCCTTTACAAGCGATTCTATAAGCCCCATCATCCTGGGCGCCTTGAGGTGGAAGGTGTATTCCATCTGCACGGTGCTGAGAGGCAGTATTATCTGCAGAACGGGCGTTTTCGCCGTGCTCACGCACTCCCACGCCTCGCCGATTTCCTCAACCGTTGTGCCCGCGGGTATGGCTATTGCCGCGTTTTTTACGGCGGCGGAAATGGTTTTGCAGATTATTCTGTCTTCCTTGAATTTCCTGACCGCGTCAAGTTCAATCACATCAACGCCCAGCGCGTCAACGGCGGTCGCTATATCGACCTTTTCCCTGAAGAGCAGGGGATTCTTCCTCTCCGAATTGATGTTTTTGAGAGTGAAGTCCGAAAATAAGATTTTTCTCATAATTTTGTCCTCCTGAAAAAAGAAATCCCGCAGAGCAACATAACTCTGCGGGATGATTATCAAAAATAACCACGGTACCACCCGTATTGCCGCCGAAAGGCGACCGCTCTGTAAGGTTCCATCAAACCTCTGACCTGTAACGGGCTCACCCGTAACTCCCTATGAATTCAGGAGTTCTGCTCCGATACGAGACAGCGGGACCGGATTCTTGCCGCCTTACACCGACCGACGGCTCTCTGTGAAGTTTGCCGGACTCACTTAATATCTTCACTGCATTTGTGCTATGCGATTGTGGAAAGTATAAACCAAAGTTATTTGTTTGTCAAGAAATATTTTGAGCGGAATATAATTGTTATATTAAAGGAAAGACACACCCGCGAGGGATACGGCGGCGCCCACGGCGGTGCCGAGCAGCCACACAAGCAGGGCTATTCCTATGTTTTCCTTTATATTTCTGTTGGTGCGGAAAAGCACAAGCAGACCTATGCCCGAGCCGGTAAGAAGCCCCGAGAGCATAGCCCCCGTGCTTATAACTCCCTGCAGGAAAAGTTCGGTTATTACAACGCTCGCCGCGCAGTTGGGAATAAGCCCCACAAGGCCCGCCACGGCGCTGCTTAAAACGGGAATGTCAACAAACAGCCTGCCGAGATTTTCCTCGCCTATAAAGTGAATTGCCGTGTTGAGGGCGAAGGTGATAATCAGTATGAAAGCCGCGATTTTGACCGTGTGGTGAAGGGCGGAGCGGATTATGCCCTCCTCCTCGCAGTGGCAGTCGTCGTTTTCGCAAAGGCAGTGAATCGCCTCGGGCTTTTTGCCCTTTTTGAGAAGGAGCATAACGGCGTCCGTCAGAAAGCCGAGTACAATTCCGGCAACCGCCTTGAAAGCGAGGATTTTCGCTATTACGGCGATGCCCGCCTGATGTGAAATGCAGATGGGGAGCATCTCGTCGGAGGTCGAGAGGAATACGGCAATGAGCGTGCCCAGGGATATGACCCTGCCGGCGTAGAAGCCCGAAGCGCTCGCCGAAAAGCCGCACTGCGGAACAATGCCGAGAACGCCGCCCGCGAGGGGGCCGATTTTGCCCGCGCGGCGGATTGCCGCCTCCGCCTTTTCGCCCGTTTTGTGCTCGATGTATTCCATAAGCAGATATGTCAGAAAAAGGAAGGGGAGCAGTTTTAAATTGTCAATGAGGGTGTCGATTATTACGTCTTTCACGCTCTGCCCTCCTTTCTCAAAAATCGCCTTTACAGTATAGCATATAAATTTGCTCTGTCAACAAATTTTTTGTTACTTTTATCATATTGACTTTTATATAAAATATGATATTATTGTGTTGTTAAATAATGACTTTTTAAAGGAGAAGTTATGAAAAAACTCAGAGCGGCGGCGGCACTTCTGCTCGTTCCCCTTTTCCTGCTCGGCGGTTGCAAGGCCGAAAAGGGACCCGATGTGAGCACGGACGAGACAACATCGGAAATCACAACCACAGAGCCGCAGCCGAAATATACCGAAGAACAGCTTAATAAAATGATAGCGTTCACTTTTGACGACGGTCCCGCCAAGGAGTCCACCACGAAAATCCTCGATGTGCTCGAAAAATACAACTTCACAGCCACATTTTTCGTAATCGGCGAAAACTGCGTCGATTCAAGGCAGGAACAGCTCAAGAGGGCAATTACTCTCGGCTGCGAAATCGGCAACCACACCTGGGACCACAGGACGAATCTCGGCAATTATTCCGCCGAAAAAATAGATTCGGAACTTGAAAAGACGAGCGACGCCGTTGAGGAGGCAACGGGCTTGCGCCCGAAACTTATGCGCCCGCCCGGAGGGTCGTGGAAAGGGCTTGAAAACATCGCCTACCCGATTATCTACTGGAGCGTTGACACAAACGACTGGCGCAAGAAGTCGAACGCGGGTAACTACGAGGCGGCTGAAAATCTTGCCGAGTATATCATAAACCAGGTTGACGGCAATCCCGGCTCGATTGTGCTTATGCACGACATCTACAACTTCACCGCAGAAACGGTTGAAATAGTCGTTCCCCGCCTTGCGGAAATGGGCTACACAATCTGCTCCGTGTCCGACCTTGCGGAGGCGTACGGAGTCGAACTCAAAAACGGCGAGGTCTATTTCAGCATTGAGCGCGATATAAAGATTGAACCCGGCAGATATGTTGTGGCAACAAGAGAAACTCCCCTCACCCTGCGCGAAGGCCCGGGCAGCGAAAAACCCGTGCTTGAGAGAATCCCGAAGGGCACGATTGTAACCGTTGAGGACTGTGAAAACGGCTACGCCAAAATCACATATAACGGCGTGACCGGCTGGTCAAGCATAAAATATCTCGAAAAAGCAGAATAGAAAAATTATAAAAAAAGAGCCGCGATGGATGACCGCGCGGCTTTTTTTCTTTTTTGGTAAATATACAGTCAATATGCTCTTTTTTGCAAATAATTTCCGGAAAATGCAATAATTTTGCATAAAACGCCGAAATTTATGAATATAATCGCATTTCACTTGACTTTTATAATATAAGGTTGTATTATTATGCAACAGTTTAAAATCGGAGAGTATTTTTTATGGCGAAGGTTTTTATTGACGGCAGCGCCGGCACAACGGGGCTGAGAATATATGACAGACTCAGCGCGAGGGACGACATTGAGCTGGTTACCCTGCCCGATGAACTCAGGAAGGATTTATCCGCGAGGCGCGAGGCGCTCAACAACTGCGACGCCGCCTTCCTCTGCCTGCCCGACGCGGCGGCTACAGAGGCGGCAGGGCTTATTGAAAACCCGGATGTCACGGTGCTCGACACCTCCACGGCTCACCGTACGGCTCCCGGCTGGGCATACGGTTTCCCCGAGCTCGGCACGGAGTTTCTTGATAACATTGTTACGGGCAGGCGGATTGCCGTGCCCGGCTGCCACGCGAGCGGCTTTGTTGCCCTTGTTCACCCGCTTGTGAAAAACGGGATTCTGCCCGCGGACGCCCTTCTGACCTGCCATTCGGTTACGGGTTACAGCGGCGGCGGCAAAAAGATGATTGCCCAATATGAGGAGGAAAACAGAGATATTGCTCTCTCCTCGCCGAGGCAGTACGCACTTACTCAGAACCACAAGCACTTAAAGGAAATGCAGGCGGTGTGCGCGCTTCAAAACGCGCCTGTATTCTGCCCGATAGTGGCGGATTATTACAGCGGAATGTGCGTTACGGTGCCGGTTTTCGCCTCGCAGTTGTGTGAAGGCAAAACGGCGGATGACATAAAGGCGCTCTATTCTCAGATTTACCGCGGTACGCTTGTGCGATACACCGAAAACGCGGGCGAGGACGGCTTTATGAGCGCGAACGCCCTTTCTTATAAGGATTATATGCAGGTGACGGTTGAGGGAAACGACGAAAGAATCCTTCTGATTGCCCGCTTCGACAACCTCGGCAAAGGCGCCTCGGGCGCGGCGGTAGAGTGCCTGAACATAAAAATCGGCGCCCCCCGTGAAAAAGGACTCGATTTATAAATTTTCAATGATATAAAGGTGAAGGATATGGAAAAAATCAACGGCGGCATCTGCGCCGCGAAGGGATTTACGGCAAACGGCGTTCACTGCGGAATAAGAAAGAACAAGGGCAAGCGCGACCTCTCCCTGATTTTCAGTGAGAAAAGGGCTGCCGCAGCCTGCGTTTATACAAAAAATCTTGTAAAGGGCGCGCCGCTGGCGGTCACAAAAAAGAATGTGGCGGACGGTTACGCTCAGGCGGTTATCTGCAATTCGGGCAACGCTAACACCTGCAACGCGAACGGCGTTGAGATAGCCGAGCAGATGTGTACACTGTGCGCGGACGCTCTCTCAATCGACAGAAGCGATGTGGTTGTCGCCTCCACCGGTGTTATCGGCCAGCCGCTCGACATAGCCCCCATAGCGGCGGGAATACCCGCTTTGGCGCGAGGCCTCGGCAATTTCGGCAGCGAGGCGGCAGAGGGTATTATGACCACCGACACCGTCGAAAAACAGATTTCATACAGTTTTGAAATCGGCGGCAAGGAGTGCAGAATAGGCGGCATAGCGAAGGGCTCGGGTATGATTCACCCCAATATGGCTACAATGCTCGTGTTCGTCACCACCGACTGCGCCGTATCTCCTGCGATGCTTCAGAAAGCGCTTTCCGCCGATGTTGAGGATTCTTTCAATATGGTCAGCGTTGACGGCGACACCTCCACAAACGATATGGTCTGTGTGCTTGCAAACGGTATGGCCGGCAACAGCGAAATAACAGGCGAAGGCGCGGATTACGACGCCTTCTGCGCCGCGCTCGCGGCTGTGACGAAATATCTCTGCAGAATGATAGCGGGCGACGGCGAGGGAGCCACGAAACTGCTCGAATGCAATGTCACGGGCGCAAAGGATGAGGCAACCGCGAAAACAGTCGCCAAATCCGTAATCTGCTCCTCCCTTTTGAAAGCGGCTATGTTCGGCGCCGACGCAAACTGGGGCAGGGTGCTGTGCGCCATCGGCTACAGCAAAGCGGACGTTGACGTAAATAAAGTTGATGTCAGTTTCAAATCCGTTTCGGGCGAAATACCCGTGTGCGAAAACGGCGCGGGCATAGATTTTTCCGAGG
Source organism: Clostridiaceae bacterium (assembly GCA_016285645.1). Classification (GTDB taxonomy): domain Bacteria; phylum Bacillota; class Clostridia; order Oscillospirales; family Acutalibacteraceae; genus CAG-177. The sequence goes on from JAEERC010000034.1 coordinate 8,678, forward strand.
AAAAGGCGAAGGAAATACTGCTCGAAAAAGAAATTGAAATAAACATAAATCTCAATTCGGGCGAGGGCAAGGCGACCGCCTGGGGCTGCGACCTCACCTATGATTATGTAAAAATAAACGGCGATTACAGAACCTGAGAATAAGAGGGAAAGAAAATGGAAGGAAAAATCACAAACGCTCTGAGGGCTGAAATACTCGTAAACGCCCTGCCTTACATCAAGAGTTACACCAACAAAATAATTGTTGTGAAATACGGCGGAAACGCTATGATAAACGACGAACTGCGCGAGGCGGTCATGAGCGACATAGTTCTGCTCTCGACCATAGGCGTAAAGGTTGTGCTTGTTCACGGCGGCGGTCCGGAAATCACCGACCTGCTTGACAGAATGGGCAAAAAGACCGAGTTTGTTGACGGGCTTCGCGTAACGGACGCCGAAACCGCCGAAGCGGCGCAGATGGTGCTCGCGGGCAAAATCAACAAGAATCTTGTCAATATGCTTCAGATAAAGGGCGGCCACGCGATAGGCGTGTGCGGTCTGGACGGCCATCTGATTGAGGCGAAAAAGATTGACGAGCGCCTCGGCTTCGTGGGCGAAATCACAAAAATCGACCCCGAAATAATCTACGGCATTCTCGAGAACAACTACATCCCCGTTGTTTCAACCGTGGGCTGCGACAACGAGGGCAATGTCTATAACATTAACGCCGACACCGCGGCAGCGGCGATAGCGGGCGCTCTCAAGGCGGAGTGCTTCATTTCGCTGACTGATATAGCGGGCATTCTGCGCGACAAAAACGACGAATCCACTCTTATACCCGAAATCTGCGTGAGCGACACGCCGCGCCTTATGGACGAGGGCATTATCGCGGGCGGTATGATTCCGAAGGTTGAGTGCTGCACGGAAGCGATACGCAGAGGCGTAAAAAAGGTGTTTATAATCGACGGCAGAGTGCCGCATTCCATACTTATAGAAATGTTCACAAACGCCGGCATCGGCACAATGTTCACGGGGGCGAATCAATGAATATAAGGGAAAACGACGCGAAATACATAGCCGGCACATACGGCAGATTCCCCGTGGCGCTTGTGAGCGGTCACGGTTCGCTGGCTTATGACGAGAACGGAAAGGAATACATCGACCTCGGCACGGGCATAGCGGTAAATGTGTTCGGCATAGGCGACGGCGAATGGAAGGCGGCGGTTGAAAAGCAGCTCGACCTCATTCCCCACGCCTCGAACCTCTACTACACCGAGCCCTGCGTAAAGCTCGCGGAAATGCTCTGCGAAAAAACGGGGCTTAAGAAAGTGTTTTTCGGCAACTCCGGCGCTGAGGCGAACGAGTGCGCAATCAAAGCGGCCCGCCGCTGGGGGCTTGTAAACAAGGGTGAGGGCTTTTCCGCGATTATCACGCTTAAAAACAGTTTTCACGGCAGAACGGTCACCACTCTCGCCGCCACGGGGCAGGATTCCTTCCACACCGATTTCGGACCTTTTACCGAAGGGTTTGTATATGCGGACGCGGACGACGCTTCTGATGTAAAGCGGCTCGCGAAGGAAAACAAGTGCTGCGCCGTTATGATGGAACTCGTTCAGGGCGAGGGCGGAATTCACACGCTTTCAAAGGAATATGTGAACGCCGTGCTCGAAACCGCGAAGGAGGAAAACCTGCTTGTAATAGTTGACGAGGTGCAGACGGGCAACGGCAGAACGGGCGCCCTCTACGCCTTTATGAATTACGGCTTCACGCCCGATATAGTCACCACGGCCAAGGGGCTGGGCGGCGGTCTCCCGATAGGCGCGTGTATGCTCGGCGAAAAGGTTGAGACAATACTCGGCGCGGGCTCGCACGGCTCGACTTTCGGCGGAAATCCCGCGGTGTGCGCCGGCGCGTGCAGCATTATTTCGAGAATCGACGAAGCGCTTTTAGAAGGCGTAAAGAAAAAATCGGAATATATAATGAGCCGCCTCGAGGGCGCGAAGGGCGTTGTGAGTGTGAGCGGTATGGGGCTTATGCTCGGCGTTGAGCCCGTCAGACCGAAAGCGGAAATCATAAACGAGTGTATGGAGAACGGAGTTCTCGTGCTCGGCGCGAAGAACAAAATCCGCCTCCTCCCCGCGCTGAATATCCCCGATGAACTGCTTGAAAAGGGAATTGATGTGCTTGTTGATGCGCTCGGAAAGTGAAAAATAAAAACACCCTCTGTTTATTATAAGCAGAGGGTGTTTTGTAAATAATCAGCTTTTAAAACGAGAAAAAATGACGAAAGAAATATTTTATAAGAATTGCTAACCGTTCAAAAAAACCGGGAATTCCAGTTTTTTGAGAAGAGTTAAATGTTACCGATGAGACTGCACATTTGATTTCTATTCCGAGAATATTCTCACTTCCGACTTTAATATTATATTTTTTTCCGTTAATATAAAACTTTAATGAGTTTGAAAAATCATAATAATCATTATTTAGCAAACATACAAAATTAAAAATATATAATGCTTCATCTTTATATGTCTCTGGTAATGACAAAAAATAATCATGATATGTTCCAGTAGAAGTAAATTCATATAATTCTAAAACGACTATGGAATAACCTGCATTGTCGGGTATAGTCCATTCTTCAAAAGATACTTTTTTCCCAGACGTTGGTTCATTAAAATTGTCAAGTCGTATTTCTTTTATTATTGAGTTTTCGGGTCTTTTATCCTTTTCAGTTATTACAAAAGGTTCAGAATGTGTTATATATACCCTGCTATCATCATATAAATGGTTCGTTTGAATAAGTAAACCGCAATCCACCTCGTCTATGAAGGCACGGGTTAAATTAGGATCTATTTTATAACTGTCCGAATATTTGTAATTGACATAAAACCTCAATTCCCAGCGATATTTACCTGTACCAATATTATCATCATTATTTTTTATAAAGTCGTCTGTCCACACACCATTGACATTTTTTTGAAGAGTTTCATTATATTCATATACAGCATTTTTAGGCAAACTTGCCTCTATAAGGCATTTGTTTAATGGAACATCTGAATAAACTCGATTGATATATATATTCAACTCAACTTTTTCAAGAGGTATTTTACCGTCTTCCGGGTCTGCACCGGATATTTCTTCCCATAATGCTTTTATAACGAGATTTTCGGATGGCATTTTTTCAGGCAAAGTTTTATCCCAGCCGATAAAAGTATATGCTTTTCTGGTCGGGGGCTGAATGTCGGAAATATCATCACCCGCGTGCAGATAAAACACCTTTTCGCTTTTGTTGTCGGAAAAAACTCCGCCGTTAGCGTCAAAAGTCAAGGAATAAAACTCGTCATTTTCGGCATATACGAAGGCTGAGCAGATACCCGAAATAATACATAAGCACAGTAAAACAGAAATCAGTTTTTTCATAATAAACTCCTGCTTAAATTTTTACTATTTAATTATAACAAAGAAATATTAAAATCGCAATATAATTATAAACTGTCATTATATCGAAAACGGCGGGATTGGGGAATCCCGCCCTACGGTAAAAAATATTGGAGCATTCTTAGCCCTCTCCGAGAACGGAGAGGGTGGCGGCGGAGCCGACGGGTGTGGCGAAATGGCACGGAAGAATCCGTGCCCTACGGTACAAAACAGGTTTGTGCTAAATAGGGTGTAAAGCAATATAATCGTTGTTTTACTCAAACTCCTTCCGTCACGGTGTTGCTTTGCAACGCCGTGCCACCTCCCCCATAGGAGGAGGCCGCAACGGACGGAGACTTTTATGTGAACAGGCGGCGGGACAGGATAAAACTGCGGAAAAATAAAAAATTTTTTCACACACGGCTATATATTGTATTAAAATATGCCCGGGGAAACGGGCAGGGTAAATTGCGAAAATCGAAAATATTTTTTCGGAAAAACTGTTGACAAAGCGAAAAAAATGTGATTAAATGGGCTAAACCGATGAAGAAGAGTGAGTAAGATTTATCCACTTTATCACAGAGAGCCGCGGGTGCTGGAATCGCGGCATAAAGCATAAATCCGAATGGGCTTCCGAGGGCGAGCGGAAATGTTTTAACAGAGTATGCGAGACGGAGCGGGCTTCTCCGTAAACAAAGAGCGGCATATCACAGTGTATGCGTTGAGTGGGTGTGATTTCACACCAAGCAGGGTGGCACCGCAGATTTTTATCTGTCCCGGCAAATTATTGCCGGGACATTTTTGTTTTTCCGGCAAAGAAAGTAAAATCGGTCGGCACGGCATCTCAGACAGCCGTCGGACTGAAAATAAAATGAAAGGAAGCACAGACCATGGCAAACGAAAAAATCCCCTACAAAATCTATCTTGAAGAAAATGAGATGCCGAAGGCATGGTACAATGTCCGCGCGGACATGAAGAAAAAACCCGCTCCGCTTCTCAACCCCGGCACACTTGAGCCGATGAAGGCGGAGGAACTCGCTCCCGTATTCTGCGAGGAACTCATCGCTCAGGAACTCGACAACGACACCGCTTATGTTGAAATTCCGCAGGAAATCAGGGATTTCTACAAAATGTACCGTCCCTCTCCGCTGGTAAGAGCGTACTGCCTTGAGGAAAAACTCGGCACTCCAGCGAAGATCTACTACAAATTCGAGGGCAACAACACAAGCGGCTCTCACAAGTTAAACTCCGCAATCGCTCAGGCGTATTACGCGAAGAAGCAGGGCCTCAAAGGTGTTACAACCGAAACAGGCGCGGGTCAGTGGGGCACGGCTCTTTCAATGGCGTGCGCTTATCTCGGACTCGACTGCAAGGTCTATATGGTTAAGGTATCCTACGAGCAGAAGCCCTTCCGCCGCGAGGTTATGCGCACCTACGGCGCGAGCGTGGTTCCCTCACCCTCAATGGATACAAACATAGGCAGAAAGATAAACGCCGAACACCCCGGCACGGGCGGCTCACTCGGCTGCGCCATTTCGGAGGCGGTTGAGGTTGCCACTTCAACACCCGGCTACCGCTATGTGCTCGGCTCCGTTCTCAACCAGGTTCTCCTTCACCAGTCGGTAATCGGCCTTGAGGCGAAGGCGGCTATGGACAAATACGGCATCAAACCCGATATGATTATCGGCTGCGCCGGCGGCGGCTCGAACCTCGGCGGTCTTATCTCCCCCTTCATGGGCGAAAAACTCCGCGGCGAAAACGATTACAGAATAATCGCCGTTGAGCCCGCGTCCTGCCCGAGTTTCACAAGAGGCGTTTACGCCTATGACTTCTGCGATACCGGTATGGTATGCCCGCTCGCCAAGATGTACACCCTCGGCTGCGACTTCATTCCCGCCCCCAACCACGCCGGCGGTCTTCGCTACCACGGCATGAGCTCCATTCTTTCCGAACTCTACGACCAGGGACTTATGGAAGCGAGAAGCGTTAAGCAGACGGATGTATTCGAAGCGGCTGAGTATTTCGCGAGATGCGAGGGTATCCTTCCCGCTCCCGAAAGCTCACACGCAATCCGTGTTGCCATTGACGAGGCGCTCAAGTGCAAGGAGACGGGCGAGGAGAAAACAATCCTCTTCGGTCTCACAGGCACGGGCTATTTCGATATGGTCGCCTACGAGAAATACAACGACGGCATTATGGACGACTACATTCCCACCGATGAGGAACTCGCGAAATACAGAGAGAAACTCCCCAAGGTTGACAAATAATCGGAAGGGCGGCTGTCGAAGGGCAGCCGCTGTTTTTAATGAGAAATGAGGAGTGAGCGGTGAGGAGTCAAGGACGGGCTGCGCCCTCACCTGTTAATAACGGCGGGATGGGGTCATCCCGCCCTACGGTAAATACAAGACTCCCGTCCGTCGTGGGCTCCTCCTTTGGGGGAGCTGGCTTGTGAGCGCAGCGAACAAGACTGAAGGAGTCTGTTCAACAATTTTTCATTACACCCTTTCTTGCTGCGGCACGGAAGAATCCGTGCCCTGCATTTACATCAAATCATCCTTCCGTCGCGGGCTCCTCTTCATTCACTATCGCCCTTCCGCTTTATTTATAATGTTATTTTTTCTTTTGAGGCAAATCGCTTATTTGGTAAATATTCTCTATTGACAAAGAAAAACATAAAAAATATAATGTTATAAAGTAATTATAAGAATCAATATTATATTTAATTGAGTTATACGGGATGGGCGAAATGGAAAACAACAAAGAACAGAAATATTTTGAACTGCTCTCAAAGGGCTTTCTTGACAAGGTCTGGTTTCTCGGAAAACTTGAACCGTGTGTTGACACCCTTGTTGACTTCGGCTGCGGCGACGGCTCGCTTTCGGTGATTATTGACAGGGTGTTTCCCGGCAAATACCGCTACATAGGCATTGACAACAACCCCGATGTGCTTTCGGAGGCGCAGGCGCAGGGGCTTGAGGTTTATTCGTCTCTTTCCGAACTGCCCGAAATTGATTACGGCAGGTCCGCCATTATACTCAACTCCGTTCTTCACGAGGTTTTTTCGTTTTCCGCGTTCGGCGAGGCATACGCACTTCTCGAAGAGATGGAGAGCAAAAAATTCAGGCATGTTGCCATACGCGACATGTGTCTCAACAGAAAAGACAAGCTTCCGAATTATACAAAAGAAATAATGGACAGCAGCTACGCGGACGCGTTCCGCTCGTTCCTGGAGAAGACTCCCACAGAGATTTATCCCGACATTGCCGACTATAAAGTGCTTGCGCTTGAGTTTATGCTCAAGTACCTTTACGCCGATGAAAGCGCAAAAAGCAAGGTTTATCTCTGGAGATGGCACGCGCACATTCCCGACATATTCAGCGGCTATGTAAAGGAGTTTGACTCAACCTGCCGCGTACCATGGACAATCAGACAGATAAGAAAAGATTTCGGCATCGACCTGCAGTTTGACACACACAGGAAAATGCTGCTCACAAGAATCTGAATGAAAGTAATACGGGCGGCTTCAGCACAGTGAAGCCGCTCTTTTTTTAAGGAGAACCTATATGAATGAAATGGAAAAGAACAGAAAAATCATATCCGAGACAGATGAACAGATGGCGGGGCTTTTCGAAAAGAGGATGAACGCGGCGCGCACAATAGCCGAGTTCAAGCGCGAGTTCGGTCTGCCCGTAACGGACACCGAACGCGAAAAACAGCTCCTCGCCGCTAACCGCAAATATATAAGCGACCCCGAAATTGAGGAATACTATGTTGAATTCCTGAAAAACACAATAAAAATCTCGCGCGAGTATCAGACGCGGCTCATAAACGGCAGAAAGGTCGCCTACAGCGGCGTTGAGGGCGCGTTTGCCTACATAGCGGCGAAAAAACTCATACCCGAGGGCGAATACATCGCCTGTAAGGATTTCACCGAGGCGTACAGGGGCGTTGAAAACGGTGAGTTTGACTGCGCCGTGCTCCCCGTTGAAAACTCGGGCGCGGGCGAGGTAGGCGAGGTTGTTGACCTCATTTTCTCGGGCAATCTGTTTGTAAACGGCATTATCGAACAGCCGATTCACCACAACCTGCTCGGCGTGAAAGGCGCGAAACTAAGCGATATAAAAACGGTTATCAGCCATCCGCAGGCGCTCTCGCAGTGCGCGGGCTTCATTCACGACCATTCGTTTGAAACGCTCGCATACACAAACACAGCGGCGGCGGCAAAGGCCGTTGTTGAAGGCGCGGACAAAAGCGTCGCGGCAATCGCCTCCGACGAGACAGCCGGGCTTTTCGGTCTCGATATAATCGAGCGCGAAATAAACGACAATTTAAACAACACCACCCGTTTTGCCGTGCTCTCGCGTTCGCTCGCAAAACCGCAGGCGCCCGCGGACAAAAACGGCAACGAAAGTTCGATTCTTATGTTCACCGTGCAGAACAGGGCGGGCGCTCTCGCGCAGACGCTCAACATAATCGGCGCTCACGGCTACAATATGAAGAGCCTGCGTTCAAGACCTATGCAGGGTCTGCAGTGGAACTACTATTTCTACATCGAGGTTGAGGGCGATTTAAGCACGCCCGACGGCAGGGATATGATTACCGAACTGTCGGCGCTGTGCGCCCGCCTCAAATATGTGGGCACATATTTTTCTTACGGAAAATAAACGGAGGGTCAATTATGGTTATACCCGTAAAAACCGACACCCGCGATTATGATATCATCCTCGAAAGCGGCGCTCTCGCTAAGGTCGGCTCGCTTCTGAACTTAAACAGAAAAGTGCTTGTCGTCACGGATGACGGCGTGCCCGCCGGATATTCCGAAACGGTTGAAAAGGCGTGTAAGGAAGCGGTAAAGGTCGTTATCCCTCAGGGTGAGGGCAGCAAGAATATGGATTCTTTCAAAGCCCTGCTTTCCGCGATGCTCGGGGCGGATTTTACCCGCGCGGACTGCGTTGTCGCCGTAGGCGGCGGAGTTGTGGGCGATTTGAGCGCCTTCGCCGCTGCCTGCTATATGCGCGGAATTGAGTTTTACAACATTCCCACAACACTTCTGTCGCAGGTGGACTCATCCGTAGGCGGAAAGGCGGCTGTGGATTTTGAGGGTGTAAAAAACATTGTAGGCGCGTTCTGGCAGCCCTCAAGGGTTATAATCGACCCCGACACACTTAAAACGCTTGATGAAAGGCAGATTAACGCGGGGCTGTGCGAAGCGGTGAAGATGGCGGCAACCTGTGACGGCGAACTCTTTGAGTTCATTGAAAAAAGCGAAAACCTCGCCGCTGACCTCCCCGAAATCATACGCCGCGCCCTGCTTATAAAAAGGGATGTTGTTGAAAAGGACACCCGCGAGCAGGGGCTTCGCAAGGTGCTCAACTTCGGTCACACCGTAGGTCACGCGGTTGAAAGCGCGGAGGGCGGCACGCTTCTCCACGGCGAGTGCGTGGGAGTCGGAATGCTCGTTATGAGCGAGGGCGAAGCGAGAGAGAGAATTGAAAAGGTGCTTGAAAAATACAACCTTCCCACGCGCATAAATCAGACGGCAGACGAACTTATGCCCTATATTGTTCACGACAAAAAGGGCTCCTCGGGCGGCGTTACGGCTGTCCGCGTGAGCGAAATCGGCAAATTTGAATTTGTTAAAATGACAAACGGCGAAATAAAGGAACTGCTGGTGAAAAATATATGAAAAACACTTTGGGCAACAGCGTCACACTCACACTTTTCGGCGAGAGCCACGGCGAGGCGGTCGGCGCGGTGATTGACGGCATCGCTCCCGGAATCGAGGTTGATGAAGAGGAAATAAAAAGAATGCTCTCACGCCGCAGACCCTCATCGTCAATCGACACGGCGAGAGTTGAAAACGACAATTTCAGAATCCTCAGCGGAGTGTTCGGCGGCAAAACTACCGGCTCCCCGCTGTGCATAGTCATACCCAACGAAAATGTGAAAAGCGGCGACTACTCCTACGGCGCCGCGAGGCCCTCCCACGCCGACTACACCGCGTTTTGCAAATATCACGGGTTTGAGGACTACCGCGGCGGCGGACATTTTTCGGGAAGAGTCACGGCGGCTCTTGTTGCCGCGGGGGGCATTCTGCTGCCCGCCCTCGAAAAGAAAGGGATAACCGTCGGCACGCACATCCTCGCATGCAAAAGCGCGCGCGACCGCGATTTTGAAAACGCCGAAGAGGATATAAAATCGCTTAAAAACGCGGATTTTCCCGTGCTTGACAAAAGCGCGGGGGATGAAATGATAAAGATAATCGAAGAGGCAAAGCAGAACGGCGACAGCATCGGCGGAATAATAAGCACCGCCGTATGCGGCTTGCCCGCGGGTCTCGGCGAGCCGTGGTTTGACAGCGTTGAGGGCGCTCTCTCACGCGCGCTTTTCGGCATAGGCGCCGTCAAGGGCGTGGAATTCGGCGCGGGCTTCGGCTTCGCTTTGAAAAACGGCTCGGAAAGTAACGACAAAATGAGAATGAGTGACGGAAAACCCGTTACTATCACTAACAATAACGGCGGCATAAACGGCGGCATAACAAACGGTATGCCCGTACTGTTCAACTGCGCCGTAAAGCCCACACCGTCAATCGCCCTTCCGCAGGAGACGGTGGATTTCATAAAAAACGAGAACACCGAAATTTCAATAAAGGGCAGGCACGACCCCGCGATTATTCGCAGAATCTGCCCCGTGGCGGACAGCGTGACCGCTCTCGTGCTTTGCGACCTGCTGGCGCTTCGCTTCGGCACGGATTACCTCGCCGGAGGAGACAAATAATGCAGTACGGACTTATCGGCGGGCGGCTCGGCCACAGCTATTCGGTCGAGATTCACGCGGCTGCGGCGGACTATGAATATGAGTTAAAGGAACTCGCGCCGGGTGAACTTGGAGATTTTTTCAAAAAGCGCGAGTTCAAAGGAATAAATGTAACGATACCGTATAAACAGACGGTTATGCCCTTCCTCGACGAAATATCCGAAACGGCGAAGAGCATAGGCGCCGTCAATACCGTGGTAAACGAAAACGGAAAACTGACGGGGCACAACACCGATTTTTTCGGTATGTCGAGTATGCTCAGGGCGAACGGAATTGATTTAAAGGGCAGAAAGGTGCTTATTCTCGGCACGGGCGGCACATCGAAAACAGCCCGCTATACCGCGAAGGAACTCGGCGCCGATGAAATAATTGTTGTTTCGCGCAAAAAAAGCGCTGACACGGTGAACTACGAAGAGGCGGCTGCGCTTCATTCCGACGCGCGGGTTATCATAAACACCACTCCGGTCGGTATGTTCCCCGACGATTCGGGAGTGCCCGTTGACATATCCGCCTTTCCCGCTCTCGAGGGAGTCGCGGATGCGGTCTATCATCCGCTGAGGACGAATCTTGTTCTCTCTGCGCTCGAAAAGGGCATCCCCGCCTGCGGAGGGCTCTATATGCTCGCGGCTCAGGGCGTTCTCGCCTCGGCGCTGTTCCTCGGCAGAGGAGTTGACGAATCCCTCATTGAAAAGGCGTTCACGGCGGTTGAAAAATCGAAAATGAACGTGGTGCTTACCGGCATGCCCACAAGCGGCAAAAGCAGTGTGGGTAAACTGATTGCCGAAAGAACGGGCAGGGAGTTCTTTGACACGGACGACATAACCCGGGAGGCGCTGGGCATGCCGATTCCCGATTATATAAGAATTTACGGCGAAGAGAGTTTCAGAAACGCGGAAACAGCCGCCATACAGTCCGTTTCGTCAAAAAGCGGAGCGGTTATCGCCACGGGCGGCGGAGCGGTTTTGAGGGATGAAAACGTGCGGGCTTTAAAGCGAAACGGCACTCTCGTTTTCCTCGACCGCTCGCTTCAAAATCTCACTGCCGCTAAGGACAGACCGCTTTCCGACAGCGCCGAAAAACTTAAAAATCTTTATGAAACACGGTTGCCGATTTACAGAAAAACCGCCGACTTTACGGCTGACTCGAACGTGAGCGTCACCGAAGTCGCCGACACAGTAACCGGGGAGCTGAAACTATGAAAATACTTGTTCTCAACGGGCCGAATATCAATATGCTCGGCATAAGGGAGCCCGAAATCTACGGCAGGGAAACCTATGACGACCTTGTTGAAAAAATAAAAAAACACGCCCGCGAAAAGGGCGTGGAGGTCTCGTTTTACCAGTCCAACCACGAGGGCGATCTCGTTGATGCCATTCAGAAGGCGTATTTCGACAAAATTGACGGCATAGTCTTCAACCCCGCCGCTTACACCCACACGAGCGTGGCTATTGCCGACGCGGTCAAGGGCGTTATGATACCCACGGTTGAGGTGCACATAAGCGATGTAAACGGGCGCGAGGACTTCCGCAAGGTCAGTTTCATCGGCGATGTCGCCGTAAAAACGATTGCGGGGAAAGGGCTTGACGGCTACTGCCTCGCTGTGGATTTCCTTTTAAACGGAGAGAAAAATGAAGGTTGAAATAAAGCCGTGCAGGGCGCGCGGCACGGTCGGAGCGCCGCCGTCAAAGAGTTTCGCTCACAGGCAGCTCATCTGCGCCGCTCTCGCGGGCGGGGGCAGCGTAAACGGCGTTATCGGCAGCGGCGATATGAAAGCCACCTTGAACTGTATTGAGGCAGCGGGCACAGCCGTCAGGCGGGAAAACAACACGGTGTTTATTGAAAACTCACCGGCGGAGATTCCCGCGGGCGCGGTTTTTGACTGCCTTGAAAGCGGGAGCACGCTGAGGTTCTTCATACCCGTAGTGCTCGCGAAAGGCGCCGATGTTCTTTTCACGGGCAGTTCCCGCCTGATTGAACGGGGCGCGGGGGCTTATGAGCGTCTGCTTTCCGAAAAGGGCGCCGAAATAAGAAAAACTCAGGACGGCATTTATGTAAAAGGGCGGCTTGAAAGCGGAGAATACGAAATACCCGGCAGCGAGAGCAGCCAGTACACGAGCGGTCTGCTTTTCGCCCTGCCTCTGCTTGAGGGCGACAGCGTGCTGAGGGTTCTGCCCCCGGTGAATTCGCGCCCGTATATCGACATAACGCTTGAGGTGCTGAAAAGCCGCGGCATTGAATTTTTTGAAAAAGAGGAAAACACTTTTTATATAAAAGGCGGTCAGACATACAGGGCGGTCGATTCGCCCGTTGAAGGCGACTGGTCAAACGCCGCTTTCCTGCTCGCGCTGAACGCCCTCGGAGGGGATGTTACCGTTACGGGTTTAAACGAAAACTCCGCCCAGGGCGACAGATTCTGCGTTGAGGCGTTCGCAATGCTTGAAAACAAAAGCCCCGTAATCGATCTCTCCGCCTGCCCGGATCTGGCGCCCGTGCTTTTTGCCGTTGCCGCCGCGAAAAACGGAGCGGTGTTCACGGGCACGAAGCGGCTGAAAATCAAGGAGAGCGACCGCGCCGAAGCGATGGCGGAGGAACTCGGAAAATTCGGAGTTAAATGTGAGATTTACGCCGACAGCGTGAAGGTCGGCTCGGGGCTGAAAACGCCCTGTGCGCAACTGAACGGTCACAACGACCACCGCGTTGTTATGGCGCTGAGCGTGCTCGCGACCCTCACGGGCGGCGTGATTGAAGGCGCTCAGGCGGTCAACAAAAGTTATCCCGCGTTCTTTGAGGATTTGAAGGCACTCTCCGCGGAGGTGAAAATCGATGCTTGACAAAAATTTAAAAATCTGTATAGTGGGTCTCGGGCTTATGGGCGGCAGCTACGCCGAGGCGCTCAGTTCACGCGGCTATGAGGTAGGCGCCCTCGCAAGGCGGAGTCAGACGCTCGATTACGCCTTTCAAAAGGGCTGGATAACGAGCGGTGAGACCGAGGTCACAAAGGAATATATCGAAAAATTCGACCTTTTCGTGTTCGCCCTTTACCCGCACATTTTTATTGAATGGATTGAGAATTATCAGCAGTTTTTCAGACCCGGCACGCTCATCACCGATGTCACGGGCGTGAAGGGCAGCACGGTTTATAAAATACAGTCGATTCTGCGCCCCGATGTTGAGTTCATCGCCGCCCACCCGATGGCGGGCAGGGAAAAAAGCGGAATAGAATACGCCGACAGCGGCATTTTCGAAGCGGCGAACTACATTGTTACGCCCACGGAAAAGAACACCGAAAAGGCGGTTGCCGTCTGCGAGGAACTCGGCAGAACGCTCGGCTTTAAATCCGTCTCCCGCCTGTGCCCCGAGAAGCACGATGAAATGATCGGCTTTCTGTCACAGCTTACGCACTGCATAGCCGTGTCGCTTATGACCTGCCGCGACACCGACGGTTTTGAGAAATACACGGGCGATTCGTTCAGGGACTTGACGAGAATAGCGAACATAAACGACGAAATGTGGAGCGAGCTGTTTTTGCAGAACAAAGAGCAGCTTTTAAAGCAGATGGAGCTTTTCAGCGGCACATTCGAAAAACTCAAAGAGGCAATAGAAAACGGAGACACGGAAGAGATGCGCGCGCTTATGCGCCTTTCAACCGAGAGAAGAAAAAATTTCAACAGGGAAGAAGGTACGAAAAAATGAATATGGATTTCAGACGCGAGATGCCCACGGCGAGGGTTATAAAAGAGATGTATCCCTTAACCGCGGAAATGCAGGAATCAAAAAAGAAAAACGATAAAGAAATAACCTCTATTTTCACGGGGGAGAGCGACAAGTTCCTGCTTGTTATCGGCCCCTGCTCGGCGGACCGCGAGGACGCCGTGCTCGATTATATTTCACGCCTTCGCACGGTGCAGGACAAGGTCGGCGACAAAATCGTCATCTGCCCGAGAATCTACACAAACAAGCCGCGCACAACGGGCGACGGCTACAAGGGAATGCTCCACCAGCCGGACCCGAACAACGCGCCCGATATGCTCAAGGGGCTTATCTCAATACGCAAGCTGCACATAAACGCGCTCAGTCAGACGGGCTTTTCCTGCGCGGATGAGATGCTCTATCCCGAAAATCATCAGTATCTTTCGGACTGCCTCTCCTATGTCGCTGTGGGCGCGAGGTCTGTTGAAAACCAGAATCACCGCCTCACCGCGAGCGGTCTCGATATACCCGTAGGCATGAAGAACCCCACGGGCGGCGACCTTTCCGTAATGATGAACGCCATAACGGCGGCGCACCACAGCCACACCTTCGTTTACTCAAACTGGGAGGTGTGCAGCAAGGGCAATCCTCTTGCCCACGCAATACTGCGCGGTTATTCCGACAAGGCGGGAGCGAGCGTGCCGAACTACCACTATGAGGACCTCGAATATTTAAACGAGCTCTATATAAAGAGCGGGCTCGAGAACCCCGCCGTTGTGGTGGACACCAATCACGCGAACTCCGGCAAAAAGTGGTTCGAGCAGCCCAGAATAGCCAAGGGCGTGGTTCACTCGATGTGCCACAACCCCGACCTGCGCAAACTTGTCAAGGGGCTTATGATTGAGTCGTATATTGAGGACGGCAACCAGAAGCCCGACGGCACAACCTACGGCCTGTCGATTACCGACCCCTGCCTCGGCTGGGAAAAGACCGAAAAAATGATTTACGAAATAGCGGATCTGCTGTAAAAAAAGCCGCCCGAAAGGGCGGCTTTTTTTAATGAGAAGTTAGAAATGAGGAGTGAGGAGTTAAGGGGCGCAAAGCGCCGATTTTATAACGTAGGGGCGGATATCATCCGCCCGCCACAAGGACGTCCGTGAGGACAAAAATTTGCGCAGACTCCTTCCGTCTTGACCGCAAAGCGCCGATATTCAGGTGATGTGTTTTTATATTTTTATTGAAAGTTTTAATCTATCTATGATATAATTTATTTATTATAGGATTATTTCGGTAAATGATGGAGGTGATGAATATTGTCTTATGGAAAAACCTCTCCGTTTGTAAAATGGGCTGGCGGTAAAACTCAGCTTTTAGAACAATTAAAGTTTAGATTACCCGATTCATATGATACATTTTATGAGCCGTTTATCGGCGGTGGAGCGTTTCTTTTTAGTATTCAGCCGCCAAAAGCAATTATTAATGACAGCAACGAACAGTTGATTAATGCGTTTAAACAATTAAAATATAATACAGATTCTGTTATTAATATTGTAAAAGATTTTAATTCAAGAACTTGCGACAAAGATTACTATCTTAAATTAAGAGAACAATATAATAAAAAAATCGCCTCGAATGAACTTGATGCCGAGTGTGCCGCTTTAATGATATGGATAAACAAACACTGTTTTAATGGCTTGTATAGAGTAAATTCAAAAGGTTTATTTAATGTTCCTTATAATAATTCAGCAACAGCAAAAACAATCAGTGAAGAAAATCTTATAAATATCGGTCGATATTTAACGGAAAATGATGTTAAAATTCGTCTGGGTGATTTTGAAGCGGCTTGTTTTGATTGTTCAAAAAATGATTTTGTGTATTTAGATTCCCCTTATATTCCTGTGAGCAAGACGGCATATTTTACCGACTATACAAAAGACGGTTTTACTTATGAAGACCACAAACGACTTAGTGAATTGTTCCGGAATTTAGATAAAAAAGGCATTAAAGTAATGCTCAGCAATAACGATGTTCCGCTTGTTTATGAACTGTATGACGGATTTAATATTGAGAATGTTGATGTTAGAAGAAATATAAACAGCAACGCAAAAAAACGAACAGGAAAAGAAGTTATTATAACGAATTATTAATATGGGAAAGTATTTTAAAGGTAAAAAAGCATATTATTATGACAGCACCTCCGCGTTGTTTTTGTCAGATGTTTTTGAAGCATTAGAAAAAATGACACCGGAATGCGTTGATATGATATTTGCAGACCCGCCATACTTTCTTTCAAATGACGGCATAACCTGTAGTGGTGGGAAAGCCGTATCTGTAAATAAAGGTGATTGGGATAAGATTTCATCTTTTGAAGAAAAGCACGCATTTAACAGACGGTGGATACATGAATGTAAAAGAGTCTTAAAGCCAAATGGTTCTATTTGGATAAGCGGAACTCTTCACAACATTTATTCTATCGGTATGGCATTGGAGCAGGAAGGGTTTAAAATAATAAACAACATCACTTGGCAAAAAACAAATCCTCCTCCGAATCTTGCGTGTCGTTGTTTTACACACAGCACAGAAACCATTATCTGGGCACAAAAGAACGATAAAAAATCCCGCCACTATTTTAATTATGAATTAATGAAAGAACTTAACGGCGGAAAGCAAATGAAAGATGTTTGGACTGGAATGTTAACTCCGCGCCGGGAAAAAATATTCGGCAAACATCCTACGCAGAAACCCGTTTACCTCCTTGAAAAAATAATACAAGCTTCAACAAAAGAAAAAGATATTGTACTTGACCCGTTCTGCGGTTCTTCAACAACCGGAGTTGCGTGTAAAAAACTGGGAAGATACTATATAGGAATTGACAACTGTGAAGAGTACCTTCAACTGTCAATTAAAAGATTACAAAGTATAAAAACTAAAGAAGTGGAAGGTATAAAATATGTCATTGAGGAATTTTTCTGATTGGCTTAATACATTTAGGGCTTCTATTAACGGTTACGGTTATTACACTGATTTTGAAAAAGTCTATGAAAACGCAAACTCATTAAAAATCGAAATAAGCATTCTCAGTTCACTTATCGGTTCAAAGAATATTGAAAAAGACTTTGAGGATTTGTTAGAAAAATACCCTTCTTGTTTGAAAGCGATACCTATTTTATTAGCAGTAAGAGAAAACGAAATATACTGTCAGGATTCAAACGGCGCGATTAATTACAACTTTGCTCGAAAGGTTCAGACTGTTGAGCAATACAAATATTTTATGCGCGCCACAGGTCTGTTTGATATGCTTGAAAACCATTTGATAAGCAACTTGTTTGATTATGTAACAGGAGTTGAAGTCGGTTTAGGTTCAAACGGGAGAAAAAACCGCGGCGGTCATCAAATGGAAGATCTTGTTGAAAGTTATCTTAAAAAAGCCAGAGTTGAATATTATAAAGAAATGTATCTCACTGAAATTGAAAGCAAATGGGCTGTTGACCTGTCAGCAATTTCGGCGGAGGGCACTTCAACAAAGCGCTGGGATTTTGTAGTTAAAACAAGCAATCATATCTATGTTATAGAAACAAACTTTTACACTAGCGGCGGTTCGAAACTAAACGAAACTTCAAGAAGTTATAAAATGATTGCCGAAGAATCAAAATCAATAAACGGATTCTCGTTCGTTTGGATAACGGACGGTGGCGGTTGGGTTAGTGCTCGGCGCAATCTTGAAGAGACCTTTAATGTGTTAGAGAATATCTATAATATTACCGATATGGAAAACGGCATTTTTACCACATTGTTTGTTTAAAATAAACCAAACCGGACTGATCTTACGGTCAGCCCGGTTTTTGTTATTAATTATGTTTTATCCCTCTTTAATTCCCTTATAAACATAACCCGCTTCGGTTACGGCGGATTTTACCGCCTCCTCATCCGCGGGGGCGTTGAGGGAGATGACCGCCTGAGCCGCCTCGTGGCTCGGCTTTGCCTCGTCAACAAAGGGAAGCGCCTCAAGCGCCTGTTTCATATGCGTCTCGCAGTGCGGGCACATCATTCCTTCAATCAGTACGGTTGCCGTCATTTTTGTTTTCTCCGTTTCGGTTATTTCAACCGGCGAATAATCGCCGGGTTTTATTTTTCTGTCCTTTGAGCCGTCAAAAACATTGAAAAGATTGAGGCGCAGGGCGTTCATAACCACGCAGAAGCTCGAAAGACTCATTGCCGCCGCGCCCACCATCGGGCTTAAGGACCAGCCCGTGAGCGGAATCCAAACGCCCGCGGCGAGAGGGATGCAGATAATGTTGTAGAAAAACGCCCAGAAAAGGTTCTGGTGAATTATTCTGAGAGTCGCGCGGCTGAGTCTTACAGCCGCGGGGGCGAAGCGGAGACCGTCCTTTATAAGCACTATGTCCGCCGCGTCAACGGCTATGTCCGCGCCCGCGCCTATGGCTATGCCCGAATCGGCGAGAGTCAGCGCAGGGGCGTCGTTTATGCCGTCGCCCACCATAGCGGTTTTGCCCTGCTCTGAAAGCGCGCGGATAACCTCGCCCTTGCCGTCGGGCAGAACGCCGGATATAACCTCGTCAATGCCCACCTCATCGGCGACCGCCTGAGCGGTGCGGGCGTTATCGCCCGTGAGCATGACAACGCGCACGCCCATATTTTTAAGCGAGTCAACCGCTTTTTTCGCGTCCGCTTTGACCGTGTCGGCAATGCCGAGAACGCCGAGAACTTTTTCTTTTGAGGCAACAAGCACGGGGGTTCTGCCGCGCGAAGCGAGACTTTCGCAGCGCTCCTTAATTTCTTCGGGAACGGGTGAAACGGCGCTTATATATTTAAGACTGCCCGCGTAATATGTTACGCCGTCAATCGCGCCCGAAAGCCCGTTGCCCGCCTTTTCGGCAAAATCCGTAACGGGCAGGGCGGCGATTCCCTTTTCATTACAATATATATTTACCGCTTTCGCGAGGGGATGGCTGCTGAGCGCTTCGAGCGAGAAGGCATATTGCAAAAGTGTATTTTCATCCGTTTTGCCCGACACGGCAGCGTCGGTAACAACGGGCGCGCCGTTTGTGACAGAGCCGGTTTTGTCGAGCACGGCAATCTGCGTTTTGCCCGCCGTTTCAAGCGCCTCGGCGGTTTTGAACAAAATGCCGTTTTTCGCGCCCACGCCGTTGCCCACCATAATCGCCACCGGGGTAGCGAGCCCGAGGGCGCAGGGGCAGGAGATTACAAGCACGGAAATACCTCTCGCGAGCGAAAAGCCGATATCCTTGCCGAGCAGGAGCCATACGGCGGCTGTAACAAGGGCAACAGCCATAACGCAGGGCACAAACACGCCCGAGACCTTGTCGGCAATTCTCGCTATGGGCGCCTTTGTGGCGGAGGCGTCGCTGACCGTTCTTATTATGCCGGCTAAGGTAGTGTCCTCCCCGACTTTCAGGGCGCGGCAGCGCATAAAGCCCGTTTTGTTGATTGTGGCGGCATAGACTTTGTCGCCCGGTGCCTTGTCAACGGGAATGCTCTCGCCCGTGAGCGCCGATTCGTCAACGCTGCCCGAGCCGTCGATTATCTCGCCGTCAACGGGAATACTTCCTCCCGCGCGCACAACGAAGATATCGCCATGCCGGACAGAGTCAATGTTTACTTCCTTTTCCGTGCCGTCAACCTCGATTACGGCGGTTTTCGGTTTTAATTTCATAAGCCCTTTGAGGGCGTTTGTAGTTCTGCCCTTTGAAACGGATTCGAGCAGTTTGCCCACGGTGATGAGCGTGAGAATCATACCCGCCGATTCAAAATACAGGTTGTGTATAAGGCCGTGGGCGGCTTCGGCGTTGCCTTTTAAATATTCCGAGCCGATTGTGAACAGAGTGCAGATGCCGTAGATATACGCGGCCCCCGCTCCGAGAGATACGAGAGTGTCCATATTCGGGGCGCGGTGAACAAGCCCTCTGAACCCGCTTATGAAAAAGCGCCTGTTGATTATTATGATTATTGTTGTCAGCACAAGCTGTGCGATTCCCTGAGCAAAGGCGTTCTTTTCAAAAAACGCGGGCAGGGGGGCGCCGAGCATTGTGTGACCCATCGTGAAATACATCAGCACAAGCAGAAAAGCCGCCGAAAGAACAAGGCGCTTTTTAAGCTTCGGTGTTTCGCGGTCGGCGAGCAAGCTGTCCGCGTTCTCCTTTTCCTGAACGGAGGCGCCGTAGCCCGCCGCCTGCACCGCCTTTATTATGTCGCCGCTCTTCGCGCTGCCCGAGACGCTCATTGAGTTTGTAAGCAGACTTACCGCGACATCCTCAACGCCGTCAACGCCGCGCACCGCCTTTTCAACATGCGCCGCGCACGCGGCGCAGGTCATACCCGTTACATCGTATTTTTCCATATTATTCCTTTTCTATCTGCGTGACGGTCAGCACGCCGCCGTTCACGGTGAATTTAATGTTGAAGCCCGCGAATCTCATGCCGTAAACCCTGTCGCCGTCCTCCTTGTAGGCGGGGCGCGGGTCCTGCGAGAGCACCCCGAAAAGGGCGCTCCGTTTGTTTTCAGGGATTATGTTTATCAGCGTTTCGGGTATTTCCACCTTCACGCGGTAATCCTCACTGCCGGGGGCGAAACCGCCCGTCGCCTGCGCCTTGCAGTCCGTGTAGGGCAGGTAGGGCTTTATGTCATAAACCGGGGTGCCGTCCATAAGGTCGGCTCCGCCGATATGGAGCACGGGACCGTATTTTTCGGTTTGCTCAACGCCGAGCAGTTTTACACAGGAGAGACCTATCGGATTCGGTCTGAAGGGTGAGCGCGTCGCGAAAACCCCGAGCCGCTCGTTTCCGCCGAGGCGCGGAGGGCGCACTGTGGGGCTCCAGCCATCGCGTATGTTTTCGGAAAACTGCCAGATGAGCCAGAGATGCGAAAAGCCCTCTATTCCCCTGAGCGCTTCGGGGGAACGGAAAGCTTTTTCAAAAATGACGGTCGCCCCGAGCTCGTCAACAATTCCGCTCTGGCGCGGAATGCCGAATTTTTCGGGGAAATCGCTTTTTATTCTCGCTATTATCTGCATATCGGAACCGGACATATTGACCTCATCTATTCAAAAATGAACAAAATTTATAAATTCTTAATATTTTTGGTATATCTTTTTAATATTTTCGGGTGTATAATCTAATTGTAAAACAGACATTATCTATTTTTGTTCCTGATATATTTGCGGCGATCCCACCGCCGCACTCTCCACTCCTTCTTTTGCTTGGCAAGAGCAAAACCGAAAGGCCGTCTTCGAGACGGTCTTTTGGTTTATATGAGAGCCGCTGTTTTTATTACGATATCCGTTTTCACGACTCCGCTTTTATCGGCGGAGTTTATTTCTTTTTCAAAGTCGAAGCCCGCCGCCTTTCCGTTCGGGAAAAGGTCGGAAAAAGGGCAGAGCACAAAGGCGCGCTCAGCCATACGCGGATGGGGCAGTGTGAGCTCGGGGGTGTCGGATGTGAAGCCCTCACAGAGCAGAAGGTCGAGGTCAATCACTCTCGGCCCGTTTCTGAAAAGGCGCACCCTGCCCATAGCCGCCTCAATGCCCAGCAGGGCGCCGAGCAGGGCGGAGGGGGAAAGCCCCGTTTCAACCTCGCACACCGCGTTTAAAAAATCGGGCTGGTCGGCGTAACCCACGGGAGCGGTCTCATATACGGGAGACACGCGTAAAAGCTTTGTTCCGGGCAGAAGGGCGAGCGAATCGGCGGCGGCGGAGAGATTGCTGCGTCTGTCGCCCGTGTTTGTGCCCAAACCGATAATTGCCTTCATATCAATCACTGCGCTTTACTTTTATTTTCACCGCTACATAGTCAAAATCCGCGTCAATCGGCGCCTCGGGCTTTTTGAGCAGGATTTTTACGCTTTCCACCCTGTCATATTCGCTGAGAATCGCCTGAGCCGTGCGGTAGGCGGCGCGTTCGATGAGATCGTTCTTCTCAGCCGGGAACACGCGCTTAACCGTCTTGATGATTTTCGCGTAGCTGACGGTGTCGTCGAGGCAGTCCGAAATGCCCGCCTCCTCAAGGTCCAGTTTGCATTCAATATCGAGGGCGAAATTCTGCCCGTTTATCTTTTCCTCCTCATTTACGCCGTGATATGCGAAGAGGCGGAGATTTTTTATGATTATTTTATCCATCTTATCTGAAAATCCTGTCCGCTACATCGCGCGCGCCCTTGGCGGCTTTTACATTGTGGACTCTTATTATGTCCGCGCCTCCCGCTATGGCGGCGGTGTTCGCCACAGCCGTGGAATAATCGCGGTCGTCAACTCCCGCGCCCTCAAATGCGGTTACGCGCTTTCTTGACACGCCGCAGAGCAGCGCGCAGGGGCTTATCTTAAGCTCGTTCATATTTTTGAGAATCGTGCAGTCGTCATCCCTGTTTTTCGAAAAGCCGACGCCCGGGTCGAGCACGAGATTTTCAAACGGCAGCTGCATTTTTACGGCTCTGCCGATACAGCTTAAGAAAAAGTCGCGCACGGCGGTAACAACCCCGTTGGGGTACTCGACCTTTGTGCCGGAGTTCAAGGGGTTGTGGGTTATTACATAGGCGGCGTTTTTCTGCTTGCAGAAGCCCGCTATATCCTCGCTGAAAAAGCCGTCCACATCATTTATGATTGAAGCGCCGTTCGCGAGCGCGTATTCGGCGACCTCGGGATAGAAGGTGTCAATTGAAAGAGGCACGCTGATTTTGCCCTTGAGAATTTCGAGCACGGGTTTGAGGCGCTCAAGTTCCTCGGCAGCCGTTATGTCGAGCGAGCCGGGTTTTGTTGACTGGGCGCCGATGTCGATTATATCCGCGCCGTCCTCAATCAGACTCAGGGCGTGGGCGAGAGCGGCGTCAGGGTCAAAGTATTTGCCGCCGTCCGAGAATGAATCGGGCGTAACGTTTACAATACCCATTATATAAGTCTTTTCGCCGAGAGGCAGAGTGAATTCGCCTGCGTTGAGGTTTACCATCAGTTGTTTCCTCCTTTTAAAAGTGACATAACTTCAGCCCTTGTGCGGGCGTCCGAGCGCATTGTTCCC
Organism: Clostridiaceae bacterium; assembly: GCA_016285645.1. Lineage (GTDB taxonomy): Bacteria > Bacillota > Clostridia > Oscillospirales > Acutalibacteraceae > CAG-177. The sequence goes on from JAEERC010000034.1 coordinate 31,624, forward strand.
CTGAGAGCGGAGGTTCTGGTCTGCGAACCCGACGCCCTCGCGCCGCGCATATTCATACAAAGATGCTCCGCCTCGATAACCACAGCCACACCCTGGGGCGAGAGTTCCTCATAGAGAAAGTCCGCTATCTGCGCCGTCAGGCGTTCCTGAAGCTGGGGTCTGCGGGCAAAGGCGCCGACTATTCTGGCGAGCTTCGAAAGCCCGATTACCTTGCCGTCAGCCGGTATATAGGCGATGTGCGCCTTGCCCATGAAGGGCAGAAGATGGTGCTCGCACATCGAGTAGAGCGGTATATCGCGCACCACAACCATTTCATCGTTGTCGGGTTCATCGAAAAATTTTAGATGCTTTTTCGGGTCCTCCGTAAGGCCCGAGAAAATCTCCTCATACATCCTCGCCACGCGGGCGGGAGTTTCAACAAGACCCTCGCGGTCCGGGTCCTCGCCCACGGCGAGCAGTATTTCGCGCACAGCCGCTTCTATTCTTTCTTTATCCATAGCCGTCTCCTTACTTGAAATTCGGTATAAATGTCATAACGAGAGTCGTTCTGTTCTGCGAGAACGAGAGGTCGGAATGCGAAAAGCTCAAAGAGCAGTATTTGTCCGCCGAGGTGATAACATCATATATCGCGTATTCCTCTATAAGTGTGCGGTAGCCGGCGGAATAAGCCGTCATATCGCTGAAGCGCAGTTCAATCGCCGTGTTGCCGGAGTCGAGCTCCTTCGCTATCGCGCGGGCAAGCTCCTCGTTGTTGGCGACGGAGTAGGATGTGAAATAAAAGCCCGCTTTATACGAATAACTCTGCGTGACCGAGGTGCAGTCGTAATCAAAACTCCAGTTGCTGTGGTCGCAGTTTATCTGCCTGTCGCTGAGATTAAAATACTCATAGGTTTTGTAATTGCCGTTTACGGGGTCGTCCCAGGTTAAGTCGAGATGGCAGTAACAGCCGTTTATTTTAACGACATTCCACATATGCGAGTCGGTGTCGCCGTCGGTGTCGGTCGCCTTGCCCGCGAGCACATAGGACTCTATGCCGAGATAATCGAGAATATATTTCATCGCCTTGGAATAGCCCTCGCAGGAGGCGGTGCCGTCCGCGAGCGCGCCGTAAATTGTTGAGAGATTGCTCTCGTCATCGGTGTAGTCGTAGCCGAGTTTTGCCGCGAGCGCGTCGTGCACCTGTTTTTCCGTTTTCCATTCGTCGGAACGGTCGGTCACATTTGACAATATCTCGTCGCGGGTGTTCTCGATTTTTTTGAGCGCCGGCTTGTAATCGCTTTTCGAAACGCGGTAGTCGAGCGACAGAAGCCCCGTTCCGCCTATGCTTGACAGCGTGCAGTGCGAGCCGAGAAAGAACAGGTCGGGGTTGTCGTAGAGAAGCGCCTGAAACATCTCGTTGAGCTCGTCCTGATTGAGGGCGGGCACCTTCACCGTTGAGGGGAAGGAATAGACCTTCGCGAGCACATTATCGTACGCTTTTTTCTCATCATTGTTCAATTTGTAATAGTAATATTTATACGGGCTTCCCGCGGACTGTGAAGCGGCTTCGGACACCTCTGAGGAGTCCTCACCGCTGTCGGACAGCGCCTGCTGAACCTTTGTGACCGCCTCGGGAATGCTCACCGTATCCGACTCGCCGAGGAGCTTGAAAACTACGCCGAGCACGATAACGGCGATAACCGCCGCCAGAACTTTCTTTTTCATAGAATCAACCGTTTATGTATTCTTCCGCCGACGCGGCGGTTCTGTATTTTATGCTGCCGTTCATCATAACCTGAATTGTGGGCGACACGCCCGAGAACTCGACGATTGTAAGGTCCGTTTCCACAAGGTTCGCGAGTGTGGAATAGCGGGAAATGAGATCGTCGGAATTTTCCGGCACGAACGCCTGCGAGAGAATCAGTTTTATTATCTTCGTCTGCTCGCGGTAGCCGTGAAGCGTGTTTGTAAGCGGCAGCGCGCGGATGTATTTGAGCAGCATATCGCCGTTCATATTCTGTATGCCCTCGGCGAGAATAAGAGTGAAATCGCCCTTGTAGCTCAGGGCGGGGCTTACCGTTACGCTGTAGGGACCGTATCTGTCGGCGATAACCCTGAACGAGGTTTCGTCAAAATAGATGTATTTGTCAAAGGTGACTCCCGTCGCGGCGAAAACGGCGTCCCTCATGGAACTTATGCCCTGCTCGAAAAACGCCTTTTCAACGGTTGTCTGCGCGCCGTTCAGATCTATCGGGCTTTCGGGTGAGAAAGAATAGACGCTCACTTCGCTTTCGGGCATTTTTATATTGAAAAGCGAGATGAAATCCATTTTCTGATTCTCTTTGGATATACAGAACACAAGAATCTGCGAGTTGAGTTTTTCAACCTTGTCGTAGGGGAGGGGCGCCGTGGTCTCCTCCTCTTCCTGCTTTCTGCCCGCGCCGAACGCGCCCGAGATATTGTAGTTGTAATTTCTCAGGAAAATAAGAACGGACACGCTGCCTCCGATTAAGAGGGCGGCTATGAGGATAATCGTAAAGCGCCTCATCGGGTGCCCTCTGAGTTTTTTGCGGGGGCGGAAATCTATTGGCTGAAGTTTGTTTTCTTTCATATTGAAGCTCCGCGCTTATCCCACGGGCAGTTCCGTTATGTTGAGAAGCGTTTCGGTAACGAAATAGCCGATTGTGATAAGCAAAACTGTGATGAATACCGTGAATACCGCGGTCAGTATTTTTCTGCGCTTTCTGCGCATTTCATATTCTCTGCCCGAGCCGAAGGAGTCCGAGAATCCGGTTATGCTCTCCCTTTCGGAGGGGGACAGAGCGCGTTTAATCGTCTTTTTCTTCATAGCGCCTCCTTATGAGAAAACCGAATTGCCCGAAAACGCCGCGAATCCGAGCGAGAGAAGACTTATGTAAAGGAAGGTGACGGGGGTGCCCCTGAACACCTGCGGAATCTCCTTGTTTTCGGAGAGTTTGTGCACTCCCGCGGCTAAAAGAGCAGCCGCCACAACAAAGGCGACGCCCGCGCCGAGACCGGAACCGAGACTCGCGGGGAAGGAGTAGGCGCTTCTGCGGTTTATGAAGGGAATCGCCAGAACGAGGGTGTTGAGAGCGGCGATGCCGAGATTTGTAAGGAAGTGGTCGCTCGCGCGGAAAATCACCTTGAGGATAATCGCCGCAACAAGATATACTCCCGCGAGAACCGCGGCATATACAAGCGCGTGCATGGAATCCGTAAGGGCGCTCACGCGGGGCAGACGGTCAAGCGGATGGCAGATTGCCGCCGTAACAACGGCAAAGCCCGAAATCATTACCGTAAACAGCCCGAAGGAGCGGGGCTTGAGCGAAACGCGCACGGCTTCGCTTGTGCCGTAGGCGAAGGAGAGAACGAGGTTCTGGAAAAACGCCGTATAGAGCGCCGTAATCATAAGATCGCCGAAAAGGTTCATTCATCTTCCCCCTTTCCGTCTTCGTCATCGTCAAACTCGAAATCCTCACCGAAAATGTTTTCCGTGTGCGGCTCTTCCTCGGGCTTGAGCTCGACGGCGTCAAGGTCTTCGAAATTGAACGAGTCCTCAAGGGAGGTGAACATCTCCTCAACTCTCTGTTCCGTTTCCCTGTTGAACTGCTCGTGTTCTTTGCTCATGTTTTCCATATCGCTGACGACTTCCTGAGCGTCAACCTCGCCGGGAAGCCAGAATTCGGTGAATATTTCAAGTTCCTCCGGCTCGTTGCCGAAGAGGAATTCCATTTCGGTTATGCCTTCCTCCTGCGGTTCATCGGGTTCGGAAGAGGCGGAATCGTCACTGCTTTCCTCGGGTTCGTAAATCTTGCCCTTGCGCAGACTTACCTTTGTGCGCCTTATGCGCATTGCCGTCTGCTCGTTGTATTCGGGGCGGTATTTGTTGATATACCATTTGAGCGCCATAGCGAGATAGCCGAGCACTATGAACGCGCCGAATGGCATGAGCAGACCGCTGAGTTTTACGGTTATGCCTATGTCAAGCCCCGCGAAAGTGCCGTTGCCGAGCACCTCGCGAATCATACCGAGAATCATCATAACCGCGCCGAAGCCGACACTCACCGCGAAGGCGTCCTCAACCGCCTTGCCCACGGAGTGCTTTACAGCGTACTGCTCGCAGTGAACCGAGGTTACCGAATTGAGCGCGAGCAGAGGAAGATACATCTGCATACGGGGGTTTAAGGATATGCCCGTGATTTCCGAGGCGCGAGCCACGGGATATATGACCGCCGAGCCGATTATGAGGTAAAACGCCACTCTCAGCCAGCGGGGGATTTTTTTGAGAAGAAGACTCGCCGTGAAACAGCAGATGAGGGTGTCCGCCATAAACACAACCGAGAAAACGAGGGCGGTTATAACATCCGAGGATGCCGCCGCGACAAGGCACAATCCCGCGAGCTGTATGAGCACGGGGTTGAATATGACGGCGCCTTTCAGAACTGTTCCGCCGGAATTTTTATTCTCCGCCATCACTGCGCCTCCTTTTTCTTTTTGTCGGGGCGCTTACGGGCGATTCTGTCAACGGCGTTGGATATAGCGGGCCAGGAGCAGTTCGCGATTATTACCGCGAAGCACACGCTCTCCTCGTAAATGCCGTAATATCTGCTGACCATACACAGAACGCCTGCGTATATGCCGTAGAAAAGGGCTCTTGACGGCTGACGCGGACAGGTCGCGGGGTCGGTGATAAAGAATACCGCCGCGAAAAACAGCGAGCCGGAGCAGAGTTCAAGTATGAGCGACGCGAGAGCGCCGGTGTTAACTCTCGGGAAAAGGAGAGCCATAACCGAGCAGGCAACCATAAAGCCGAAGGTGCTTATAAACGAGCGGGGTCTGCGGATAAGTAAAAAGACAAGGCAGCCGAGGAGCACTACCGCGCAGGTGCCGAGAGGCCCGGACACGCTGCCCGTGAGAATATCCGACACGCTTATCGGCTCAAGGTGCATTGACGAACTTTTCTGAAGCATGCCCGCAAGCGAGGTGCCGCTTACGAACTGACCCGTGGCTGTCGTGCCCGAGGTCGGAAAACTGAACACCTGCGAGGGGAAGCAGACCGTCACAAAGGCGAAGCCCGCGGCGGCAGGCACAACGGGCGAGGTCAGCGACCCGCCGAACGGGATTTTGACGACAAATATCGCGAACGCGCAGGCGAGGGCGGGCACATAGTAGGGCACGGTCGCGGGAAGCATAAGCCCCACGGCAAGCCCCGTGAATATAGCGCACAGATCCCTGAGGAGTATTTTATTGTAGAAAAGCAGACCGCCTACGAGGTCGCAGAAAACCGCCGTTCCCACGCTCGCGAGCAATACAAGTACAGCCCTGTGCCCGCAGTAATAAACGGCGGGTATGCACAGAGCGATGAGCATAAGTATGCAGTCGGCGAAAAGTGATCTGTTTTTTTCAATCAGAGTTTTTTTGTTCTGTTCAGCCAAGGGTACATCTCCCGTGAGAAATAATAATTCAGCCGTTGAAGGCGTGACCGTCCGCGGCGGATAGTATATCGGCAATTGCCTTTGCCGGGTCGTCCGACTTGAAAACGGAGGAGCCCGCCACAAAAACATTCGCGCCCGCGTAAGCGCTTCTGGCGGCTGTGAGCGGATTGATTCCGCCGTCAACCTCTATGTCCGTATTAAGGTTTCTCTTTATGATTTCACGCCTGAGAGCCGTGATTTTCGGTTCGGCGCTCTCCATATATTTCTGCCCGCCGAAGCCCGGTTCGACTGTCATGACAAGCACCATGGCGAGTCTGTCGAGGTACGGGAAAACCGCATCCGCGGGAGTGGCGGGTTTTATCGAAACGCCCGCCCTGCATCCGCAGGAGATTATCTTTTCGATCGTTTCATCCGCGGGGGAGGCGCTTTCAATGTGAAAGGTGATTATATCCGCGCCCGCTTTCGCGAAATCCTCAATGTAGTCAAGCGGGTGCTCAATCATGAGATGCACATCGAACACGGCGTCCGTGAGAGGGCGGATTGACGAGATGACTCCCGCGCCGAACGAGATGTTGGGCACGAAACAGCCGTCCATAACATCGAGGTGAAGATACTCCGCCCCGCCCGCGCGCACTTTGACCGCTTCACTGCCGAGAGCGGAAAAATCCGCCGCGAGAACAGAGGGCGAAACAATGCTTCTGCTCATAAAAGGAAACCTCTCCTTTCAAAAAAGGCGATACTGAACCAATATTACAGTTCAGTATATCACAAACACATAAATAAGGTCAATAAAAAAGGTATAAAACTCTTTATAATTTATTTTTAAATATATGTGAACAAAGCGGACGGAATATTGAAAAAAGAGCGCGTTTGGAATATAATATATCCATTGCAGACACGGAGGTGTTTTCGTTGAACAAAAAAGACGATGCCGCGAACAAAAAGAGCGGAAAAAATAAAAACAAAGACGAAGAAAAATTCGCGCCGTACGGTGAGGCGTACACTGAAGCGAAAGCCGAAAAGCCCGAACGGAAAAAACTGAGCGAGGGGCAGAAGGCGGCTCTCGCCATTGTCGCCTGTCTGCTTGTTGTGGCGATAATCGCGGGCTCGGTGCTTCACTTCACGGGCAAGGGCGTGCCGGGTATTTCAAAGGGCGGCGAAAACCGCACCGCTGCCGAAACGCAGAAAGAACTCGGTCCGTCCGGCTACGCCTTCGTTTTCGTGCACGGCGTGGGCGGCTGGGGCGACAGTTCCTCAATGAACGATGTCGGTCACTACTGGGGAGCCACCACGGGCGACCTCGCCCAATATATGCGCAACAAGGGCTATGAGGTCTGCGTGCCGACCGTAGGTCCGTATTCCTCCACCTGGGACAGAACCTGCGAACTCTACGCCCAGCTGACGGGCACAACCGTCGATTACGGCGAGGCGCACTCAAAGGAGCACAACCACGAGCGCTACGGCAGAAAATACGAAAAGCCCCTTGTTGAAAACTGGGGAAAGGATAAAAAGGTAAATCTTATAGGTCACTCCTTCGGCGGCGAAACGGTCAGAATGCTCGCTTCCCTGCTCGCCTACGGCGACGACGCGGAAAAGAAGGCGACGGGCGACGAGACCTCGCCCCTCTTCACGGGCGGCAAGGGCGACTGGGTGTTCAGCGTGACAACTCTCTCTTCACCCCACAACGGCTCGCAGCTTACCGAAATGGCTGAGGCGCTCGGCAGGCTGTTCGGGGTTGACAACTCGGTCGATCTTATGGTGGCGATAGTTTACTCCGTGCTCGCCACATCGGGCATTGACGAAAACAAACTGAATCTTATGCTCGACCAGTTCGGCGTGGGCGAATACAAGAAGGTTCAGGACGCCCTCGACGCCTTCGTAAACGCAAACGACGACCACGCTTTTGCCGAACTCTCCCCCGACGGGGCGGCGGCGCTCAACAAGCGCATAAAGACGGTTGACGGAGTTTACTACTTCTCCTACGCCTACTCCACAACCAACAAAAACGAGTCAACGGGCTCATATTCACCGCAGAAAAAGACTTTCGCCACTCTGTTTGTGCCCTCCTCTGCCATGTGCCGATACACCTGCACAACGCAGGGCGGAATCGAGATTGACGAAAAGTGGTTTGACAACGACGGACTTGTCAGCGTTTACAGCGCGCAGTATCCGCGCAACGACAGCCACTGCGCTCTGCCCGCAAATCCCTCCGAAATAAAGACGGGCATCTGGAATGTCGCCCCGACACAGGACGGCGACCACGGCTCGCCCGTGGGGCTCGCGGAAGGCCCCGAGGCGGTGCACACCTTCTATGAAGGGCTTTTTGAGATGCTCGAAAAGGTTAACCGCTGACGGAAAATAAAAAGATTCAAAAAATTTTCGGAAAACTCTTGACAAAACAAAATCCTGTCGCTATAATGGTCAAGCATTCGAAAAACGCAACAAACGTTTTTCAGTTGGTGTTTACAGCGCTGAGGGTCCACCCGTTCCCATCCCGAACACGGTAGTTAAGCTCAGCTGTGCCGACAATACTTGGCTGGAAGCGGCCCGGGAAAATAGGACGATGCCAACACAAAGCAAGCAACCGCCCAACAGGGCGGTTGTTTTTTTGCAAAACTCCGTTTTGCAACGTAGGGGCGACAACCTGTCGCCCGCCAATCTGACGCAATATTTATTTGAAAATGTAGGGCACGGATTCTTCCGTGCCGTTCGCCACACCCGTCACGGTTAAAACCGTGCCACCCTCTCCGTTCTCGGAGAGGGCAACACCGTGACGGAAGGAGTCTGCACAAAATTTTGTCCTCACGGATGTCCATGTTGCGGGCGGATGATATCCGCCCCTACGACGCAAAACTCCGTTTTGCCCGGAACGCGGAACCGCGTTCCCTACGATTATAATCGGCGAAGCCCCTTAATTGCTCATTTCTCCTTTCTCATTGCTCATTAACAAAGACGG
>JAEERC010000035.1 GCA_016285645.1 Clostridiaceae bacterium
CACACCTCAAAGAGATGAAATTTGTGCATATTTGCAGGTTATGACGACGAGTAATACTTGCCGTATTCCGAGGAGGAATACCTGCATAAGATGTGCGAAGGTCGCTCTTTGAGGCATTACTGGCTTATGAAGGACCGCCCGTCCGGAGTTATTTTTTTTATTTATTGATTACCATCTGTTTTCAACATATTCGCAGAAGGCGTACATATCCTTGATTTCGAGTTCCTTGCCGTCATCAAGAATAACCGTGCCGTTCCATAATCCGTGAACCTGATGGCTGTTCATTCTCATAGCGAGAACATTGAGGTCGGAGTGATGATCGTAAAACGGAGTCATTGTGAGGTTGAATCTGCCGTCTTCGGAGGTGAAGCGCCAGGGCTGCATATATTTATCGGGCTTCGGGAAGGTTTCAACATCAACCGCGCCTATTTTATGGGCTTTGCCGTCATAGAAAAGGCAGGTCTCGGTGGCGTTTGATTCGTTACCTATGCCCCAGGTAATCTCAAAGCCGAAAATGTGCTTTTCGCCGTTTTCATCCGTGATATAAGCCGAGCCGTTGCCCCAGTACCACACAAGAGAGTAGGGTGTGCATACTCTGCCCCAGTCCAGAACGCAGAAGGTGTCTTCCTTTGAGAACTCGTAAACATCGTCGCCTGTTTTGAAAGTGCCTTCACAGGGCATGCAGTTTTGCTTTGTGGTCATAAAATATCTGTCACGGTAATTGTCGAAGGGGAGAACCGTTGTGATGTTTTCGTGACCGGGAAGAATATCCATTGAGAAATTGCACTCTACATCGCCGTATTTGAAATAGAGGGTGCGGCTTGTCTCTTTGGTGTCAAAGTCAAACATTGCGCCGTTTATGTTCATATTGACATTGTTCGGAACATCGCCTTTGGGAGGAAGAACATATTTGTCTTTTCCGCCGATAAAGGGCGACATTTTATTTGCGATGGTAACGCCGTTTTTAAGGTCGACAAGGGCCGCGGAAACATAGCCGCCCAGCGAGATATTGGCAAAACTTATCTGAACCATATATCTGCCGTTTGAAAGCTGATAGAAATCCCATTCCTTGCGTCGCATAGGTTTTTTTACATTGTTTCTGTCGTAATCAAAAACATTGTGCTTGGCGTAACCCTTAGCAAGCAGAGTGCCGTTTGAAGCGAGCAGTTTGGTGGGCTCTGTGTATTCAGTCTGTTTGCTCTTCTGATTTGCTTCCTTCCAGCCGACATAAGTCTTTTCCATATAATCAACCTCCGTATTTTTTTATTATTATATCATGGTAAAAATAAACATTCAATAATTCACGGGATTTTTATTGAATTATTCTGATAAATAAAGTAATATATTTCAGTAAACTTTTATGAAAGGGGAGCGTTGTTATGAAAAAAGCGGTTCTGGGCATTCTCGCTCATGTTGACGCGGGCAAAACAACCTTAGCCGAAGCACTGCTTTATAAAACGGGCGCTCTGCGCTCCCCCGGAAAAGTTGATTCGGGCAACACTGTAATGGACAGCCACCGCCTTGAAAAGGAAAGGGGTATAACCATATTTTCAAGTCAGGCGCAGATTGAAACGGATAAAATAATAATTACTCTGCTTGACACGCCCGGTCATATCGACTTTTCAACAGAGACCGAGAGGGTGCTCGGCGTAATTGATTACGCAGTTCTCGTAATAAGCGCGAACGACGGCGTTCAGTCCCACACTTTAACCGTTTTCAGGCTGCTGAAACATTATAATATTCCCTGCTTTATCTTTGTAACCAAAACAGATTACGAAAGAAAAACCAAAGAGGAGATATTGAATAATCTGTGCGGGGAACTCAGCCCAAACTGCATTGATTTTAATGATGATAACAAAACAAGTTTCTATGAAAACATTGCATCAACATCGGAGGATGTTCTTGAAAAGTATCTTGAAACGGAAACCGTAAGCGATGAGGATATTTCCTCTCTTATACGCTCACGGAGGATTTTTCCCGTGTATTTCGGTTCGGGAACGAATATGAACGGAATAGACGAGTTTATATCCGGACTTGAAAAATATATTGAGGAGCCGTTATATCCGAATGAATTCGGGGCGAAAGTTTATAAAATAACTCACGATAAAGGAACAAGATTAACTCATCTGAAGGTAACCGGCGGTATTCTGCAGACAAAAGACGCAATAGATATTGACGGCACTGCCGAAAAGATAAATCAGATAAGAATATATAACGGCGAAAAATACACTGCTGTTGACAAGGTATCTGCAGGAGATATCTGCGCCGTAAGCGGCCTTCAGAACTCTTTTGACGGTCAGGGCTTCGGCTATGAGAATATGAATATAAAACCCGTTCTCGAGCCGGTTATGATATTCAACATTATACTTCCCGCGGATACTGACGCTATGACCTTCCTGCCCAAATTAAAAATGCTTGAGGAGGAAGAGCCTCAGCTTCAGATTAAATGGGATGAGGTAAACGGCAAAATTCAGGTAGCTCTTATGGGTGAAATTCAGGCGGAGATTCTGAAAAGCACAATAGCGGACAGATTCGGTATAGATATTGAAGTGGCAAACGGCAGCATTCAATATAAAGAGACCGTTAAAAGCGCCGTTGAGGGCGTAGGCCACTATGAGCCGCTAAGGCATTACGCCGAGGTGCATGTTATAATTGAACCGGGTAAAAGAAACAGCGGAATAAAAATCGGGAGCAATGTAAGCGAGGATGTGCTCGACCGCAACTGGCAGAGACTCATAAAAGGCAATATCGCCGAGAAAAAGCATCCGGGAGTACTTACCGGCTCGGAACTGACCGATGTAAAAATTACACTTTGCGCGGGCAGAGCTCATTTGAAGCACACGGAAGGCGGCGATTTCAGACAGGCGACCTACAGGGCGATACGCCAGGGACTTATGAACGCCGAGAATGTATTGCTTGAGCCGTATTGCAGTTTTAAACTTGAAATACCCTATGAAAACCTCGGAAGGGCAATAAACGACATTCACAGAATGAGCGGCACATTTGAAACTCCCGATGAGAAAGCGGAGTTTTGTGTTATCAAGGGCAGGGCGCCTTTTTCCGAGATTAACGATTACGCGGGCTCGGTTGCCTCATATACTTCGGGCAAAGGTCATCTCGCACTCGAATTTGACGGCTATGATGAGTGCCACAACTCCGAAAAAGTAATTGAGGAAAAGGGCTACAATCCCGAAAGCGATATTGAAAACACCCCCGATTCAGTATTCTGCGCTCACGGCGCGGGCTTTACCGTGAAATGGGATAAAGTCAATGAATATATGCACCTTGATTACACGCTTAAAAAGAATGACGGCGGGCAGGCGGTCAACAAAAGAAACACCAATATCGACGAGCGCGAAATAGAGGAGATAATCAAAAGAGAGTTCGGAAATATTGAAACAAAGCTTTACAGACCCGTTCAAAAACCTGTTGAAAAGAATAAATATGATGATATAATCAAAGAGAGAAAAAAATGGCTTATTGTTGACGGATATAATGTTATTTTCGCTCTGGACGATTTAAAGGAGTTTGCCGATTCCGACCTCGCGGGCGCAAGAAAAGTGCTTATGGATATTCTCGCTAACTACAGCGCTTTTACCAATATCAATGTTGTTCTTGTATTTGACGCGTATAAAGTGCCGGGCAATCAGGGCGAGAAGTTCGATTACAACAACATTCACGTCGTCTATACAAAAGAACGCGAATTAGCCGATGTCTATATCGGAAAAATTGTTTCCGAAATAGGCAAAAACGATCAGGTAACGGTTGTTTCCTCGGACGGGCTTATTCAGCTTTCCGCAGTCAAATCGGGCGTGCTTCGCAAGAGCACCGATGACTTTGCCTCGGACCTCGAAATTACAAACCGCAAGATATCGGAATTTATTGAAAAACTCAAAAATAAAAAGAATTAAAAAGGAAACTGATTTGAAAAAACACAGATACGCCTTATATGTGATAACAGCCGGAATATTGTGGGGATTAATCGGAATATTCATAAAGAACACAGCCCGCTTCGGCTTTGATTCACTGAATATTTCCTTAATCAGAATGATTGTAGCTTCAATAGCTTTCACGGTATTTATCCTTTTAAAAGACAAGTCGCTGCTGAAAATCAATATCAAGGATATTCCTCTTTTTATCGGAACGGGTATTGTAAGCGTGGCGCTCTTTAATTTCTGCTATTTTTATACTATAATCAACAGTGAAGCGTCGCTTGCCGTTGTGCTGCTTTATACTTCCCCCGTATTTGTTGTGCTGATGTCCGCGCTGTTTTTCAAGGAAAAAATAACAATTAACAAAATATTCGCTTTGATTCTTACATTTGCCGGCTGCGTGCTCGTTTCGGGAATGTCGGGCGGAACTAAGATAAAACCGCTTATATTATTTACGGGAATATGCTCGGGTCTTTTCTACGCGCTGTATTCGATTTTCGGAAGATTGGCGCTCAGAAAATACAATCCCGTAACCGTTACGGAGTATACCTTCATTTTCGGCTTGATCGGCGTTTCAATTGTTTCTCATCCGATAAAAACTTTTGAGTTGATTTCGGCGAATCCGCAATCGATTATCTGGTGTATCGGAATAGGAATTGTTTCAACGGTTCTGCCTTATTTCTTTTATACAAAAGGGCTCGAAAAACTGGAAACGGGCAAGGCGGCAATACTTGTCGCAGTTGAGCCGCTTGTAGGCGCGCTGATAGGAATGACCGTTCTGAAAGAAAGCCGCGGTATATTAAAAATCGCGGGAATAATTCTTATTATTATTTCAATAATAATTTTAAATACCAATTCAAGAAAAGGGGACCCGAAAAATGAAAGTCAGGCTATGCCCGTCAATGATGTGCGCTGATATTTTTGATTTGAAAAATACAATTGATGTTTTTGAAAAATATAAAATTGAGTGCCTTCATATTGATATTATGGACGGTGTTTTTGTGCCGAATTACACACTGGGCACAGATTATTGCAGACAGCTTAAAAAGAAAACACATATTCCGCTTGACTACCATCTGATGATAGACCGCCCGGAAGACAAAATTGACAGATTCCCTATAGAAAAAGGGGATTATGTTTCAATTCATTATGAGAGCACAAACCATCCGCAAAGGGTACTTGGCAAATTAAGAGAAAAGGGCGCAAAGCCCATTATCGCGCTGAATCCGGCGACACCCGTAAGCTGCATTGAGTATTTGCTTGACGATATTGACGCGGTTCTTATAATGACCGTCAATCCCGGATATTCGGGGCAAAAGCTTATTCCCTCAACTCTCAATAAAATAAAGGAAACAAGAGAGTTCCTTGACAGTAAGGGATATGAAAATGTTGAAATTGAAGTTGACGGAAATGTAAGTTTTGAAAACGCCGTGAAGATGAGAGAAATGGGCGCGGATATGTTTGTGGCGGGTTCATCATCGATATTCTCGGCATTCTTTTCATTGAGCGAAGGAATTGAAAAATTCCTTAATACCGTAAAATGAATTGAAGCAGGGCAAAGCCCTGCTTCTCTTTTTTTATTATTTATAATTATGTGTCTGCGCGAGCATCATATCCTTGACCTTCATAAGTCTGGTAGTGGTGCTTCTTTCGTTTTCATCGAGCTTCATTGTAATATAGCGTATTGTTTCCTCATACTGCGGAATCATAACGTGCTCGAGGGCGTTTACCCTTCTTCTTGTTTTCTCAATCTCCGAAGCCATAAGCTGACAGGATTTTTCAAGTTCGGCTAATTTAAGAAGATTTGGCATGGCGTTTGAAAACGCCCTGACCGCATCGTCAAGTTCACCCGGAGTCTGCGCGAAACCGTAGGAATAAATATCGTTTTCATTCGCCGTGCGGAGTTTAACATCAAACACGGGAATAAGAACGCTCATAATATTCGCTTCGGTTACATCAAGACTCATTTCCTGAGTAGGAAGCATCAACGCAACATCAAGCGCTTTGTCGCTCATCGCGCTTCTCGCAGCCTCCATAGCCACATTGGCGGAACGAATCTGATCCTCAACCTCAATGCGCAGGCGCTTGTTCTCGCGCACAAGGTCAAGAAAACGCCGCATAAGCTCATCGCGTTTATCCTTGAGAAGCTTGTGACCGCGCCGGGCGGTGGTGAGTTTGCGCTTTAAATTGGTTAATTCCATTCTTGTCGGATTAACATTCAATACAGCCATAATGAATACCTTTAAGCGTCGTAATATTTTTCAAGAAGTTCGTCACTGATTCTCTTAAGCTCGCTTCTCGGAAGTATTTTTAAAAGTTCCCAGCCGAGGTTGAGGGTTTCCTCAATTGAGCGGTTGGCGTCAAAGCCCTGGGAGACATAACGGTTTTCAAACTCGTCGGCAAATTTAGCGTAAAGTTTGTCAATATCGGTAAGCGCCGCTTCACCGAGAATAACCATAAGTTCCTTCGCATCCTTACCGCGCGCATAAGCGGAGAAAAGCTGATTCATTGTGTTTGAATGGTCTTTTCTGGTTTTGCCTTCGCCAATACCTTTATCCTTAAGACGGGAAAGCGAGGGGAGAACATCTATGGGCGGATTAACGCCTTTTCTGTAAAGTTCACGGCTCAGAATAATCTGACCCTCAGTTATATAGCCCGTAAGGTCGGGAATGGGATGAGTTTTGTCATCCTCGGGCATTGTGAGAATGGGAATAAGCGTAATGCTGCCTTCCTTGCCTCTCTGACGGCCCGCTCTCTCGTAAATGGTGGCGAGGTCGGTGTACATATATCCGGGGTAGCCGCGTCTGCCGGGAACCTCTTTTCTCGCGGCTGAAACCTCACGCAGAGCGTCGGCGTAGTTTGTAATATCCGTAAGAATAACAAGCACGTGCATTCCCTTGTCAAACGCGAGATACTCCGCCGCGGTAAGAGCCATTTTCGGTGTGGCGATTCTTTCAATGGCGGGGTCGTTTGCGAGGTTGGAGAACATTACGGTTCTGTCAATGGCTCCCGTTTCACGGAAACTTTCAACAAAATAGTTGGACTCTTCAAAAGTGATACCCATTGCGCCGAAAACAACGGCGAACTGCTCGTTTTCACCGAGAACCTTCGCCTGCTTTGCAATCTGGGCGGCAAGCTGGGCGTGGGGAAGACCCGAGGCAGAGAATATGGGAAGCTTCTGACCTCTTACAAGGGTGTTAAGACCGTCTATGGCGGAAACACCCGTCTGTATGAATTCCTGAGGGTAGCTTCTTGCCGCGGGATTCATCGGAACGCCGTTTACATCGGCTCGTTTATCCGGAATAATCTCCGGACCGCCGTCAATAGGCCTGCCGAGGCCGTCAAAAACTCTGCCGAGCATATCGAGTGAGAGACCGAGTTCCATCTGCCTGCCCGAGAAACGCACTTTGCTTTCGGCAAGGTTAATGCCTGTGGACGCTTCAAAAAGCTGAACAAGTGCATTTGTGCCGTCAAGTTCAAGCACGCGGCACCTTCTTGTTTCGCCGTTGGCAAGCTCGATTTCACCGAGTTCATTGTAGGCGACGCCTTCGACATTGCGAACAAGCATCAGAGGACCCGATACTTCCTGAATTGTTCTGTATTCTTTTGGCATCAGAATTCCTCCTCGCTTTCAATTACATCGGTAATTTCGTTTTTGATAGTTTTGCTGATTGATGCAAATTCCTCTTCAATATTGTCCTCGTGGATATATTTGAATCTGCCTATCGCCTCGCGGACGGGAACGGAAACGAGTTTTTCAATATCCGCGCCCTGATCAAGCGCTTTGAGCGCCTCGTCATAATACTGCAGGATCAAGGACATCATTATAAACTGTTTGCGAAGCGAGGTGTATGTGTCCACCTCGTGGAAGGCGAGCTGATGAAGGAAGTCCTCACGGATTGAGCGGGCAACCTCCATTTTGAGTCTGTCGGGGGCGGAAAGAGCGTCCATACCGACAAGTTTAACAATTTCATCAAGCGCCGCTTCCTCGCTTAAGGTTTTCATAAGTCTTGCGCGAAGAGCCGTCCACTCGCTGTTTACATTGTCGTTAAACCAGGTGCCGAGCGTGTCGGCGTAGAGTGAATAACTTGTAAGCCAGTTGATGGCGGGGAAATGGCGTTTATAAGCAAGGGATGAATCGAGACCCCAGAACACTTTGACTATGCGGAGCGTCGCCTGGGAAACAGGTTCAGAAATATCACCGCCGGGGGGCGAAACAGCGCCGATAACCGAAAGGGCGCCGCTTCTTTCATCCGAGCCGAGAGATATGACCGAGCCGGCTCTTTCATAGAACTGAGCAAGACGGCTGCCCAAATAAGCGGGATATCCCTCTTCACCGGGCATTTCCTCAAGGCGTCCGCTCATTTCACGCAGCGCTTCGGCCCAGCGAGAGGTGGAGTCCGCCATAAGAGCCACGGAATAGCCCATATCGCGGAAATACTCTGCAATGGTAATACCTGTATATACAGAAGCCTCACGGGCCGCAACGGGCATATCCGAGGTGTTCGCAATAAGAACCGTGCGCTCCATAAGTGATTTGCCGGTGTGGGGATCTATAAGTTCGGGGAACTCGTTGAGAACATCGGTCATTTCGTTTCCGCGCTCACCGCAGCCGATATATACGACTATATCCGCCTCAGCCCACTTCGCGAGCTGGTGCTGGGTGACGGTTTTTCCGCTTCCGAAAGGACCCGGTATAGCCGCTACGCCGCCTTTCGCGATCGGGAACAGGGTGTCAACAACACGCTGACCGGTAATTAGCGGAGTGTTGGGGGCGAGTTTTTTAGCGTAAGGTCTGCCTTTTCGGACAGGCCATTTCTGCATTAAAGTAAACTCGTAATCGCCGCTGTCGTTTTTGATTTTACCGACAACATCGGTTATTTTATAATCTCCCTCGGCAATTGATTCTATTGTACCGCTGATATAGGGAGGAACCATAATTTTATGAAGAACAATATCGGTCTCCTGAACGGTGCCGAGAATATCGCCGCCGGTTACCTTATCGCCGACTTTGGCAACGGGCGTGAAATGCCATACCTTATTCCTGTCAAGGGCGGGAACCTCAATGCCTCTTGTAAGGTTGTTGCCGACCATGTCGCGAATAACATTGAGCGGCCTCTGAATGCCGTCATAAATGCCTTCAATAAGGCCGGGGCCGAGTTCCACGCTCAGCGGCTCGTTAGTGGATTCCACGGGTTCGCCCGTTCCGAGACCCGATGTTTCCTCATAAACCTGAATCGAGGCTTTGTCGCCGTGCATTTCTATTATTTCACCGATAAGTCTCGCGTTGCTGACGCGCACAACGTCAAACATATTCGCGTCGCGCATTCCGGACGCGACAACAAGGGGACCGGCTATTTTTGTAATCGTACCTGTACTCATAATCTGTTTACCTTTCAAACTATTCTGAAAGAATGTCGGAACCGACCGCTTTCTCAACGCTTTTGCTTACATTCGCAAGCCCCGCGCCCGTATTTCCTCTGACACCGGGAATAAGAACCACGGCGGGCAGCGGCTGTGAAGAAAGCCTGTCAATTTCCGTTTCAATTAAAGAAGCAAGCCTTTCCGTTATATAAACAACGGCGTAACCGTTTTCGGCAAGTCTTCTTAAAGTGTGGGCGGCTTCGGAAGGGTCGTCAACATCGTCAAACGGAAAAATATGAAGACCGAGTGAAGCAAAGCCGTAAATGCTGTCCTTATCGCCCATAGCGGCAATTTTATACATAAACGCCCCTCACTTTCTCTCTTATATTCTCCGGTGTGAGACCGTTTTCCTTGGCGGAGAAAATAACCCTCGCGTTTTTTATTTCATTCATTTTGATATAATAATACGAAATAACGGGGTCGGGTCCGTCAATAAGCCATTTTGAACTGTCCGTAAGACCGATAATATAATCGTCACAGAAGTTTTCAAACTGAGTAAAACCACCTTTAACGGCATCTTTTAAATAAGAATAAGGTGTTTCACTGAGATACAGCGAGAGACTCTCTTTATCCTTCGCGCTTTCATATAAACGCTCATTGTCAATGCCGGGGCAGATACAGAAAGCGTCCATTGTAAACGCTTTTGATTTGCCGCAGAAAATGCAGCGCAAAGCGGTTTTTATGTTTGCCTGAACGCATTTGAGCGACATAATCGCTTTGAGCAGTTCACTCTTTGATTTCTCAGCGAAACAGAGCGCGGTTTCAAGCGACGCCTTGTCAATAATAATCTCGGAATCCTGACCGCCGGATGTCTCGGCGTAATTATCATACGCTTTTTCCGCTGTGACTTTTATGAAGTCCGGCAGTTCTTTGAAATTGTTGTGGCTGACGGCTTCTGTGAGCAGAGAGGGATTGACGGTGCAGGGGGAGATATAATATTTTGACGGGTCAAGGTCGGAAAATGTCGCTTTTATTGCGGCTTTTAAATTGTAAAAATCATTCGGAATAATCAGCGCGTCTATAAGATTTATGTCGGGAACGCTTCTTGTAAAGAGATCCCAGACTTTTTCCGCTTCGTTTTCAAGAGATGAAGAGATATTTTTTAAATCAATATCCCATCCCTTGTCAATCAGAATCGAAGCGACCGCCTGTTTGCCGGAAGCGTTAATCAGAGAATCGTAATCCGCTTTTGTGAGCAGTTTTGTTTCATTCGCCCTTATTCTCGCAACGGCATAAGTATATTGTTGGTTATTCAATTTTACTCACGCCCCTCAGAATAATAATGAGTTTATCTTTTCTTTGATGTCTTCTCTGTTTTCGTCAATCAAAGCGTCGAAAGAGCAGTTGATTTCAATAAGACCGTACTTTAAAATAAGACCGTTTTTTATGTCGGCGTTTTCTTGTGAAAGAGTGAGAACGGCGCCGTTTTTCAAAGCCGTCTCTTTCGCCTTTGAAACAAAACCCTCGGGCACGCGCGAAAAGTCCTTTTTATTAAGAAGCATTTCACATTCGCCCTCGCGGGAATACTTTTCAATAAGCTTGAGAAGGAAAGCGAAATACGAACTGTCGTCCATCGAATCAAGTTTCCGCGATGCCTTTTCAATAACATCATTGATAAGCTTTACCTTGGTTGAAAGAACAGCCTGCTTCTGAATCTGCTGGTTTCTCGACAAATCTATTTCGGCTATTTTACCGCATTTCTTATTCGCCTTAGCGATAATGTCATCCGCCTGATTCTGCGCGTCGGAAACCGCTTTGTCAATTATTTCCTGCGCCTGTTTTTCCGCCGATGAAATAATCCGGTCGCATTTATCGGCGTTGTCTGTTTCTATTTTATTTATAATCTTTTCCAGACCGGTCATAAAAGCACCTCTTATGCAGAAATGATGGAAGTAATGCTGAAGATGGAGAGGATTGAAATAAGAAGGGCAAGAACGGCGTATGTTTCAACCATAGCCGCGAAAATAATCGCTTTACCGCTTTCCTCGGGTTTTTTGGCAACAATGCCAACACCCGCTACAGCGGCTTTGCCCTGATATATAGCGGAGATGAGACCGCCGACAGCCATGGGAAGGCAGGCTGCAAAATACATAAAGCCCTGAGCGAGCGAAAGAGTGAGAACCTCGCCGTTCATAACGCCTATCTGCACAAGAAGAAGGAAGGCGACAAGGAAGCCGTAAAGACCCTGTGTGCCGGGGAGAATCTGTAAAATAAGAACTTTACCGAATTTTGACGGATCCTCGGAAACAACGCCCGCAGCCGCCTGACCGACGGTACCTACGCTTATAGCAGAGCCGACACCGCCCATAACCGCGGCAATAACGCCGCCTAAAATTGCTATCATTACGCCAAATGTGAGATTCATAAATCAGTCCTCCTGAATATTATAATACTTAGTATTTGTTTTTAACGGAGTAAAGGTCCTGCCGCCTCCGTCATAGAATTTTGAGAAGAATTCAACATATTGCAACCTGTTCGTGTGAACATAGGTGCCTATTAAATTGATTGCCATATTTACAACATGACCGAAAATAAACACGGGAATCAGAAGTATAAGCTTCGTGATTTTGTTCTCGGGGATAGTGCCGAGCGTGTTTACGACTGTTGCTATAACGCCGGTGCAAAGCCCGAGAGCGAGAAGCCTTGAATAGGAGAGGATGTCGCTGAGCCACCCCGAAGCCGTGTTGTAAAGCCCGTATAAGCCGACTCCGAGTTTGCCGACAATGTTCTTTGATTCCCTGCCTGCGGTAAGAACTATGAGCGCGGCGCCGACGGCAGCCATTATAAGCCCGACTTTATTGAGAACGGGCGGAACATTTACGCTGAGTATTCCCGCACCGAGCGGAACAATGCCGGTTATGAGGATAAACACGGGAATAACATCGCATATCGCTCCGACTTTGTTGCCCTGTTTCCACATCTTGTAAAACGCGGCGAAAAGACCCGCGAACAGATGGATAATGCCGAACAGGAATGAATATCTCATAAGCCGCATCGGATCCTGCACGGGCTGGAACCAGAGGGCGAGCCCGTCCTTGAACAGATTGAAACCGAGTAAGGAATTAATCTTTGCGCCGAGATCGGCAACCCCGAAAAAGTCCCTCGCGACAACCTCAAATATATCTCCGAACCAGCTTCCGAAAAGCGAGCCCCAGAAGAGAGTCGCTATTCCGCAGTAGAAATACATATCGACCGTTTTTTTCTTCGCGCCCGTGAGTTTGAATTTCGCTTTCGCTATAGCCGTGCCTATTACCATAAGCAGACCGTAGCCCGCGTCGGAGAGCATAATGCCGAACAGAGCGTAATAGAAAAACGCCATTATCGGATTCGGGTCAATATCGGATTTGCCGGGTGGAGAGTACATATTAGTTATACTCTCAACCGCGCCGTTGAAACTGTTGTTTTTAAGTGAGACCGGAACATCATCAGTTTCATCGGGATCGTAAACATTGAGAGCGACAGTGTATTTTGACTCAAGTTCCTTGCAGAAGCTTTCCGCGTCAGCTTCTGAAATATATCCGTCCAAAATAAATATGTTATCGGTAACGGACAATTTGCCGATGGTTGAGTATTTTTCTCTGTGGAGCGAAAAATAGTCATAGGCAAACTGAATGTCTTTTCTGTATTTCGCGTTTTCCTTGATTGTATCGAGCGCCTTGTCGCTTTTGTCGAGCAGGGTGCTTATCTCGTTCTGATACCGCTCGTACCTGACCCGCGGTGGGTGTTTTGTAGGGTCGGAAGGATAAGCAAAACCCAGAGACCTCAGCGCGTCGTAAACCGCCTGTTTACAGTCGTTGTGACATACGACAAAAACATTTGACCTTGTTTTGCCGGAAGAAATAACCTCACAGTCAAACTCCTCAATTTCTCCGAGAGCGGGGAGAAGAGCGTCCTTCAAAGTCTCGGCGGTATAATAATCGGGGAGGGTGCCGATGAAAGCGGATGTGGTTTTTGTGCCCTTGTACTTCATCGGAACATCAAGGTCAATCCACGGCTCGAGAGTTTCGAGCATCGCCTCATATCTCGCGACGGATGACGAGGATTCGTCTATCTGTTTCGCCGCGGAGTTTATGTCGTAACACACGCCTAAAATATCGCTCGCTTTATCGGAGTTATCAATAAACTCCTTAAAAGAAATATTTTCCTTTTGCGGAAAGAAGGACTCAAGAATGCCTTTTGATTCGGGGCAGTATTTATCGAGCACCTTGAGCGAAGTCTCCGCCTCTGTCAGATATTTTTCGTAAAAACCGAGCGACTGTACGGTTGATATTTTATCGAGATTTCCGTTTTCGGGGATATCGGTTAATTCCATCACTTCTTTTCGCTGAATGAAATCAACAATGTTTTTTACATCCTGAATCGAAGCGATGATTTCGATTTTTTTCATTTTCAGTTTTGCCATAACCTCACCTCCTTATCAGTTTAAATTTATGTTCATACTATAGAATCAATAACGCAGTCAACCGCTTTATCGATATTCGCGGCGGCTTTCTGAATAAGCTCATCGGTAAGCTTCTTTGCGGAATCGTCCGATTGAATTTTGCCCGCATCGGAACCCGCCTGCGCTTTTTCAATCAGCTCAGCCGCTTGTTTTTTTGCGTTTTCGAGTATCTCGGTTACTTTTTCTTCAGCCGTCTTACCGGCGTTTTCTATGATATTTTCTGCCTGTCTCTGCGCTTCATCCGTTTTTTCAGCGCAGATTTCTTCGGCTTTTAATACTTCATCAAGCATTCCCGACGCCATATAAAAACCTCCTTTTTTTACTTAAATATATTATCATATATATTTATTAATTGCAATTAATTTATTGATTTTTATAATAAATAATGATAACATTTAATCATAAAATTTCGGGAGGGAAAAAAGATGAAAAAAAAGACCGTAACGCCTGTTGTTTTTGTAACGGGAATTGGTCAGACCTGGTCGTATCTGAGCGGCGGCGACGGGTATATCTGGAACCTTTTTCCCTCAAGAAAAGATATAATGTTCAAGGAGTTCACGGCAGGGGATTACGCGGTTTTATCGAAAACCGTCGCGAAATGTTTTCTTAAGTTGAAAAGCAACAAAGTAAAAATAAACGAATCCGAATTATCTTCAATTATATCCAAACTCTTTTACTGCTGCAGGGTAGATGATTACGGAAGACTGCCGTTTGATGTTACAAATATTATATGCGGGCCGAAATCCTTTGATGTGCTGCGCAAAACAGATCTTCTCACGGGTGAGGAATGCTCTGATTTTGAAAAAAGCGTGCTTTACCGGCTGTACCGAGATATTCCCTGCAAATCACTCGCGGGAAGAATCGGCGAAGAAAACATGTATTGCTTCAATTACACGCCGTTTTCAGATATCTATGAGGACGCCGACAATCTCAGGGAAATGCTCAAAGCCGTTATTGAGGACCAGAAAAACAAAACCGGATGTAAACGGGTTACACTTGTGCCGATGAGTATGGGCGGTTCGATAGTAAGCGCGTATATTGACAAATATTATTCCGATGAAAGCGGCGCTGTCGGTGAGGATTATATTGAAAAAATAATAAGCATTGTAGGCGCGTGGGACGGCAGCGACGGCTTGTCCGATCTCATCACTTTCAATGTTGATGATTCGTTTATCGAAAAACTTCCCGTTTTAGTAGGCAATAAAGGAGCGGAATTTTTAAAAAAATTCCCCGAAAACAATGTTAAATCACTGTTCGGGGTTCTGTTTGATACTTTTGTAAAAACAATAATTCTCAGAAACTCCGCGTTTACCGCTCTTGTTCCGAAAGACAGATATGATGAAGTCTGCGAAAAACTTTTTGAAGGCAGCGATGATATAAGGTTGAACGAGGTAAGGCGTGTTTCTCAAATATATAACAACGCTCAGAACAATCTTATAAACAGATTAAAAACTCTTGAAAGCAAGTGTAAAATAAACACATATTTTATTTGCGGTTACAACAAGTTTTTCGGGGAGGACAGTCGGGACTTCTCGTTTTTATCGCTGTTCGCAAACTCCGAAAAGACCAATTCCGATTCCGTTATTCAGATATCCTCAACCGCGCCCGGCGTCAAATGGGTAAAACGCGGCGAAAAATTCGACACAGACGAAGAAAAATATATTTCGCCCGATAAATCGATTGACGCCTCAGAAAGCCCGTTCAGGGACAGAATATGGTTTTTTGAAAACCAGTATCACGAACTGGGGCCGAACAACACTTCAATCGCCCTCGCGACCGATATAGCGCTCGGAGAGGTTAAAGACATAAACGGAAAATACCCACAGTTCAACCGCTCGAGATATGTCGGAGGAGCGGAAGAACTGATTGAAAAATCTAAACGGATATGCGATGAATACAGCATTCCCGCAAAGAAAAAAGAATCAATAGCCGAAGCCGTCGGTAAAGTTGAGAAAATGCTCGGCTGCGTTTTCAACGATCCCGGCAAAGACCGTGAAACTGTTGAAGAACTGAAAAAGGAACTTGACAGTATATTGCAATAATTAAAGCAGAATCCCTCGGGATTCTGCTTTATGTTTATCTGAGCGAAAGAACGGTTTTTTCGTATTCTTTAATATCATCAATATACGAATTTGAAAGCCCCTGTCTGGTGAGGTATTCGTTCCAGATGTCGCCGAAGGGGGCTGTTTTTATTTCCTCCGAAAGTGCCATGAGCGAAGTGGTGTCGGCGCTGTCCTGGAGTTCCTTCATCTTATCGTTCGGCTGAAGAAGGGCGAAGAGAAGCGCTTTATGAACGCAGCGCACACCTGTTACCCAGGCGGAAATCCTGTTAATCGAAGCGTCAAAATAGTCGGTGGCTATGAAAACTCTGTCAAGGGCGTCGTTGCGGACTATTTCCTTGGCGATTTCCTTTGTTTCATCGTCGAGTATAACAACGTGGTCGGAATCCCAGCGAACTCCTCTTGTGATGTGGAGGGCGATTTTTTCATTGAAAAGAAGCAGTGAGGGAATCTTATCCGAAACAAGCTCGGTGGGGTGATAGTGGCCGTTGTCCATAAGGGGAGTGATGCCCTTTTTGGTGGCGTATGAAAGACAGAACTCGGAACTTCCGACTGTGTAGCTTTCAAGACCTATGCCGAAAACTTTTGATTCAAGAGTGATGTAAACCTTGCTCTTGTCGTAATCAATGCTTAAAATCTTGTCCATAGATTCCTTGAATCTTCTTCTCGGTGAAAGACGGTCGGCGGGTATATCCTTATAGCCGTCGGGAATCCAGTAATTTATAACACAGGGGTAACCCGTTTCTTCGGCGAAATATTCGCCGATTCTGATGCACGCCTGCCCGTGTCTTATCCAGTAGTTTCTTACTTCATCATCGGGCGATGAAAGGGTGAGATTGTCCTTTACCATAGGATGTGAGAAGAAAGTGGGGTTGAAATCTATGCCCATATCACGCGCTTTAGCGAACTCAACCCATTTTTTGAAATGCTCGGGTTTTATTTCATCTCTGCCTGCCGGCTCGCCTTCAAATATCGCGTAGCAGGCGTGAAGGTTCAGCTTCTTTTTGCCGGGAATAAGCGAAAACGCCTTGTCGATATCCGCCATAAGCTGTGCGGGAGTTGTTGCTTTGCCGGGATAATTGCCGGTGGTCTGAATACCGCCCGAAAGCGCCTCTTTGCTGTCAAAGCCCGTAACATCATCGCCCTGCCAGCAGTGAATGCTGACAGTTACGTTTTTAAGAATTTCAATCGCTTTTTCGGTATCGACACCGTAACCCGCGTAAATATCTTTTGCCGTTTCGTATCTGCTCATAATAACCTCCGTTTATTTTCTGAATCCTTTTATCATTTTCATAAATCCGCCGCTTTTGCCGTTGCAAAGGTCAAGAATTCCTTCAACAGTCTGCTGAGAGAGGAAGCCGCCGGTAAAACTGTTGAACGAGCGCAGGGGAATATCTATTGCGCTCCTTGCGGACATCTCCGGGTTTTCGGTAGTTACCGAAACAAGTTTTGCGCCGTATTTCATAATAGCGTAAATCGCTTTGCCGAAACCGCTGACTGCAACCTGCTCAACGCTGTTGTTTATTGTGAGTTCACCTTTTTTATAAGGTTCGTTGCCGATTAATTTTTTGCCGTATAACGCTTCAAACTCATTGTCGGGAACAATATCGCATTCGCCGATTTTATAATAGGAAGGCGCCGTGCCGCTGTAATCGGGAACAACCGCGTCGGGATTGGAGTCCTTCATTCTGACCGCTGTCTTCAGTCTTATATCTCTGCTTGAAGCGCCGATGAGAATTGTATATTCGCCGCCTTCAACATGCCAGCCGCTAATGTTGACATTATAATATGAAAACGCTCTGTTGTCGAGATTGATTTCACATTTTTTCTCTTCACCGGGTTCAAGCTTGACTTTTGTGAACCCTTTAAGTTCTTTTTCGGCTTTGAATATTTTTGAAGCGGGCGCTTTGACATACAGTTGAGCGATCTCCTCGCCGCAACGGCTGCCGGTATTTTTGATTTTGAATGTCACGCTTACGCTGCCGTCTTTTTTATGAGCCGCCTTAATATCGGAATATTCAAACTGCGTATAGGAAAGACCGTGACCGAAGGGGAAGGCGACATCCTTTTTCGCGGAATCGTAATATCTGTAGCCAACAAATATACTTTCACGGTATTCAACGCTTCTCGGACCCATCGGGAAATAATTGGAAACAATATTGTCCTCATATTTTAAAGGATATGTCTCCGCGAGCTTGCCGCAGGGATTTTCCTTACCGAAAATAAGATCATAAGCCGCTTCACCGGCCGCCTGACCGCCTAGATACATATGAAGAATGGATTTGACCTTGTCTTTGAATTCATATAATTCAACGGGCGAGCCGCCTGAAAGAACAACAGTGATATTGTCGTTTATTTCAACAAGTCTTTTGATAAGTTCAATATGCGATTCGGGAAGTTTCATATGAGTACGGTCATAGCCTTCGCTTTCGTACGCGTCGGTAAGACCGATAAACACTATAATACGAGAGCTGTTTTGTGCCGCTTTGCACGCTTCGTCAATGAGAGTGTAATCAACGCCGGTGCCCTTGATTTTATAGCCGTCGGCGTATGTGTAATCAATATTATTACCGTCAAGCGTCTGACAGAACGAGACGGTTCTGAAAGGATTTATATGGGCTGAGCCCGCTCCCTGATATCTCACATATTTCGCAAGCGCGCCGATAACGGTTATCTTTTCTTTTTCGTCAACAGGCAGGTTGCAGTTTTCATTCTTTAACAAAACAGCGGATTTAACTGCCGCTTTTTTGGCAACGGCGTGGTTGACCGAAAGATTAATCGCTTTGTTATGACACTCGTGTTCTTTTGCCTCAAAAGCGAATTTAAGCAGCCTGAGAACGCATTTGTCGAGATCCTCCTCGCTGAGTTCGCCGTTTTTGACCGCCTCAACAATCTTTTTGTCATTTACCCCGTTGTTGGCGGGCATCTCAAGGTCAAGCCCGGCTTTGATTCCGAGGACTCTGTCATTGACGGCTCCCCAGTCGCTGACGATTATGTTTTCATAGCCCCATTCATCCCTGAGAATGTCGCCGAGTATGCGCTTGTTTTCGGACATATACTCACCGTTTACGCGGTTGTAACTGCACATAACGGTTTCGGGATTTTCGGTTTTGACAATGTATTCAAACGCGGAAAGATAAATCTCTCTGAGCGTACGCTCGTCAATGACGGAATCAATGCTCATTCTGAGATGCTCTTCGTTGTTTGCGCAGAAATGCTTCAAACTTGTTCCGATTGAGGAGGACTGAACACCGTTAATAAAGGCGGCGCCCATTCTGCCCGAAAGGAAGGGATCCTCGGAGAAATACTCAAAGTTGCGTCCGCAGAGGGGATTTCTTTTAATATTCACACCGGGTCCGAGAACGGTGGTGACGGAGAGGGCCTTCGCTTCCCCGGCAATCGCGTGACCTATTTCTTTCATAAGCGAAACATCCCAGCTGTTAGCCGTTGTGGCGGAGGAGGGGAAGCAGGTTGATGTTTCGGAAGTGCCCATAAGATTGAGCCCAGCCGAGCGTTTTTCCTTCCTTAAGCCGTTGGGACCGTCGCTTACCCATACGCAGGGAATGCCCAGCCGTTCAACGGGCTGAGTCAGCCAGAAGGTGGAACCGGAACACATTGACGCTTTTTCCTCGAGCGTCATCTGACTTAAAAGAAAACTGTAATCCACACTCATTGATTTTCCTCCATTGAATTTCTGAAGTTCTTCCATTTTTTCAGAATCAGGGCGCATACAAGGAAGCCGGATATGCTGATAACCGCCCAGATAACAAAATTGATTACCCAGTTATTGAATTTTTCCGAAATGGCGGCAATGGCGTAAATGGAAACAGCCGCACCTATATAGGTAAATGAATTGAGAATTCCCGAAATAGTGGAAACTTTATTGAACTTTGAAAAATAGTTCGGAACCTCGCACACAAGCATAAGATTTATCCCGTGCATACAGGCGGTAATAACTGCCATAAGAATAATTGAAAGAAGAACGTTTTTGTTGCTGAAAACAGAGAGAATCACGGCACTTATAAACGAAATCAAATATAAAACGGCGGCGCTTGAAACCTCGTTTTTCATTTTTCGCTGAAGCAGTGAAGCCGCTGTTGAACTGAATATGCCGAGCACGGGAAGGGCGACCGTTGAAAGAATTGACACAGATGAATCGAGATTATAAGTTTCCGATATTATTGAGGGCATCCAGGTTGTTACGCCGTCACGCAGTGTGCCCTGAAGAATAATACCGATTGCTATGGGAATAAGCCCCGACAGGAAAATATATTTTTTATCAAGTTTTTGAGCGGGCTTTGCTTCTTTTTCAGCTGTTTCGATATCGTTTACATTTTTTGTTTTCTTTTCAAAATAGTTTATGCTGAACATCCACACAAGGCAGATTATAAACGCGCTCGCGCTGCTTATGATAAACGCCGTCTGCCACTGCGAAATCTTTATACACACGGGAACAAGGATATAAACGAAAATGGTTGAAAGCGAGCTTGCGACGGTTACATAGAGAACCGCTTTTTTGTAATTACTGTTGTCGAGCATATCGCTCATAATTTTTACAAGCGGCGGCCACATCATCGCCTGGGCAAGACCGTTTATGCACCACACCGCAATCATGGCGTAAATGCTGCCGCTTACAACGGGAATGGCGAAATTGCAGAACGCCGTAACAATAAGACCCGTCATGATAATATATTTCGCCTTGAATTTATCGCCGAGAACGCCGCTTAAAAGCTGACCCGCGCCGTAAGTTATAACAGCGCCCGTGCTCGCAAGACTCGCGAGAGTTTTGGGAATATTCAGTGATGTATATATCTCGACAAGGGACGCGTCATAGTTTTTTCTTGTGAGATAACTGATAAAGTAAACGGCGCTGCACAGAAAAATAAAAGCGAATATCAGTTTTTTATCATTGATTTTTTTACTCATTTTTTAACCTGATTTGAAATTACAGCGGGGGAAGGCACTGCAACAGTTCAAACTTTCCTTCGGGAACAAATTCAATGTTCTTCGCATTCGCGGGAACAAACGCGGAATCGCCTTTTTTAATTTCTAAATCTCCGATTCTGCCCTTGCCGTCAATACAGACCAAAGCGGACGGAACAAAACCGAAATTGTCTTTGATAAACCGTTTTTTTATAACCGCTTTACGAAGCGAAAAGCAGGGGGTGTTTTCATAACCGATTAACTGAGTCAGTGAATAATTGTCATTTTCAAATAACAGTTCCGGCTTGAGATTGTAGAGACTCAAAACCTCATCATAAGAGTATTTAATGTAATTGAAGCAGTCGAACATCTTATCAAAGCCGAGACCCATATGACAAAGAAAATCGGGCATTTTCTCTCCGAGGGTGTTGCATTTTTCAAGGCTTATGGTGTAATCGGTCGGCTCCTGAATCTCAATCAGAAAACAGCCGGGACCTATAGCGTGGGGCGTGCCTCCGGCTATAAGAAACACATCGCCCGGATGAACGGGTATTTTGTGCATAAGCTCTGTCATGGCGGGGATATCCTGTTTGTCGAACAATTCTTTTAGTTGTTCTTTTGTGACATCCTCTTTGAAGCCGAGCAGAATGTATGGTTCCTCTCCGTCTGTATTCCTGCCGCCGAGAATATACCACGCCTCGGTTTTGCCGTAATCGGAATGGAAAAGCTCTTTCGCGGCTTTTTTGTCGGGGTGAACCTGAACAGGAAGCCTCTCTGAGGAATCGAGGAATTTTGTAAGCACTCCGAAATCCGACCCTCGTTTGTTATAAATCGTTTCTCCGAGAGATAAAAGAGGGTTTTCCTCAATATAATCCCTGAGGTAAATTCCGCCGTCCGTTTTTGTGAGACCTTCGTTTTCGGGTTTATCCGGTCTGTCGGGATTGTTGGCGCAGACAACGGACGCTATCCAGTCCTCGGGGAAATTGCCGTCGGGGGCTGTTTCGCCTCTGAATTCATCAAGAAGTTTTCCGCCGAAATACAGGCGCCACACTCTGTTATGTGCAAGTTTTACAGGTTTGGTGTAATCCATAAAACGCTCCTTATAATTATTACATTATATATTACTATTATTGAACGAAAAAATCAACAATTATGTTAAGATAATCTTGCAAACTACAATATGTTGTAGTATTATTAAAATGATATTTTATGTAAAGGATGTCCGGATGCAGTATATCGTAATGGATCTTGAATGGAACAACACCTATTCAAGAAAGAAAAAAGGCTTTTTCAACGAAATAATCGAAATAGGCGCCGTGCGGCTTGACGAGCAGTTCAACACGGTGGATACATTTTCGCAGGTTATCAAATCGCAGGTGGGCAAAAAACTCAGAAGCAGCGTAAAAAAGCTCACCAATATAACAAACGAGGATGTCCGTTCCGGCGAACTTTTCACAAAAACATTTTCCGAATTCCGCAAATGGCTCGGCAAGGAGGAGAACACGTTTTTCACCTGGGGCGACAGCGATATAAGAGTATTGACCGACAACTTCAAATACCTGAACGGCATCAATCACATACCTTTTATTGACAATTACTGCGACCTTCAGAAGTGCTATCAGAAAATATCCGGCACAAGCCCCAGTTCGCAGACGGGCTTAAACGCGGCGGCTCAGGAGCTTAAAATAAGCACGGACGATTACAGCCTGCACCGCGCGCCGGACGACAGTTTTGTAACCGCTCAGATTTTAGCGAAAATCTATAACAAAGCGGTTTTCGATTTATACACGAGCAAATGCGACGAGGAGTTTTATAACAAACTTTTCTTCAAGGCGAAGGTCATAAGCAATATAGACAATCCGATTGTTGACAAAACTCTTTTCAAACACAGCTGCGAAAAATGCGGCAAAAAGTGCAAAATCAAAGAGGACTGGAAATTCCACAACCAGTATTTCAGGGCGCTTTATTATTGCGATAACTGCGATATTCTCTATAAGGTCGGCGTTAAATTCAAAAAGTATTACGACCGCATAGACATCAGAAAGATTTCATCCGTTTACAATCCCGAGGAAGACCGAAAAGAAAACAAAAAGCCGGAGGAGACCTGATTTGAAAATACTTGTAACGGGCGGAGCCGGGTTTATCGGCAGTAATTTCATATATTATATGCTCGAAAACCGCCCCGATTATGATATTGTTTGTCTTGACAAACTCACCTATGCCGGCAACCTCAAAACGCTCTCGGAAGCGATTCAAAACCCGAAATTCAAGTTTGTAAAAGGCGATATCGCCGACCGTGAATTTGTCGATAATCTTTTTTCTCAAGAGATATTTGACAAGGTTGTGAATTTTGCCGCTGAGAGCCATGTTGACCGTTCAATTGAATCGCCCGGGATATTTTTACAGACAAATATAATGGGCACGGCAAGTCTGCTTGACGCGTGCAGAAAACACTCCGTTTCAAGGTATCATCAGGTTTCAACCGATGAGGTTTACGGCGATTTGCCGCTTGACAGAACGGATCTTTTCTTTACGGAAGAAACGCCGATTCATACATCGAGCCCTTATTCCGCCTCAAAGGCGTCCGCCGACCTTCTGACTCTCGCCTATTTCAGAACTTACAACCTTCCGGTAACAATATCGCGCTGTTCAAACAATTACGGGCCCTATCATTTCCCCGAAAAACTTATACCGCTGATTATTTCAAGGGCGCTCAATAACGAGTCCATTCCCGTTTACGGAAACGGACTCAATGTAAGAGACTGGCTTTATGTTGAGGACCACTGCAAAGCTATTGCGATGATTCTCGAAAACGGAAGAGAGGGCGAGGTTTACAACATAGGCGGTCACAACGAGAAAACGAATATCGATGTTGTTAAAACTGTTCTGAGCATACTCGGCAAGCCCGAGTCGCTGATTACTTATGTAAAAGACAGGGCGGGGCACGATTTAAGATACGCCATTGACCCTGCCAAAATCCACAGTGAACTCGGATGGCTTCCCGAAACAACATTTGAGGACGGTATTGAAAAAACCATCAAATGGTATCTCGATAACAAAGAATGGTGGCAGGATATCATCAACGGCGAATACCGCAATTACTATGAAAAAATGTACGGCAACAGATAAGAAAAGGCTGTATCCTTCGGGATACAGCCATATTTTATTAAAGCGGAATAACCGTAAACGAGAACTTAAGACCCTTGCTCGCGTCAATATCATAGGCGGGGAGCGTGTCTCTGCCGCAGCTGGAAGTTCCCGTGCCGCGAAGGAAGCCGTCAATGTTTACCGCTGTTGTATTCTCGTCAACAAGGTCCTCAAAATGCTTCGCGCTTTCAAGGGATTTCTGCGAATACTTTCTTACATTGAATGTGAATTTTTCACCGTCAAAGCAGAACCTGAGGCCCTTCTTTTTGCCGTCCGTCACAATCAGTTCCCTGACTTGTGACCTGTTGCCGGAATCCTGAGGTTTTATGTAGGGCTCCTGCATTGAGTCAACATCGGTTTTAAACCTGCCGATTACGCACTGGGCGTTGAAATCGCTCATATTCTCGCGTTCGCCGAGACCGTAGTATTCAACGGTTCTGAATTTTTCGGGCATTTCAAGAATGAGACCGAAACGGGGGAAGTGCTTTGCCTCGGTTTTGTTTTTGAGGGGAGTAAACGAGGCTTTTACCTTCATCGTTCCGCCGTTGTCAATAAGATATTCAACCGCTATTTCCGCAATCTTTTTGCCGTCGGAGACAAGAGCGAACTCCTCAATAACGGTTACTTTATTTCCGCTCTGTTTGGCGTTTACGGTTTTGAGGCAGGCCTCATAATCCGAGTAACCAGCTTTTTTCCAGTTGCCTCTCTGTGCGGCGTCGTTGTCAAGCAGCGCTCTGTAAATATTGGGAAAAAATCCCTTGCTGAAAGAGGGCTTCTGATTGATATACTGCTTGCGGCCTTTTTTATAGGATTCAATATAGCCCGTTTCGGAATTGAAAACAACTTCACCGTCGGCGAATGTCACTTTGAGATTATTGCCGTCAGCGGCAAATTTCGCTTTACCCTTTGAATCGGGTATGTCGCAGGCGTAGGATTCCTTGAGAATAATCTGTTCTTTCGCGACGAAATTACCGTTATCTTTATAAGTTATATTGATGAAGATATCGCATTTTTCTTTCGGAAGTTTTACGGGGAAGTCAACCGAAACCTCGCCGCAGGGAGCGATATCAAGGCGAAGGCTGCCGTCCTTTATAACCTTTTCGCCGTCTCTCACAAGTTCCCAGTCAATGGTGAGATAATCGGAATTCTTAAACCTGTTGGTGTTAATAAATTTTAGTTTTCCGTTCTCATAACAAGCCCTGAGCGGACGGTAAACCGCCTGCATTTCATATGCGCCGGTGTGGGGGGTTCTGTCGGGATACATAAGACCGTCAACGCAGAAATTGCCGTCGTGCTTTCTCTCGCCGTGGTCGCCGCCGTAGGTATATTTGACTTTGCCGCGGGCGTGATAAACGGCGTGGTCAGCCCATTCCCAGATGCAGCCGCCCATAAGGTTGTCATAATTATAAAGGATTTTCCAGTAATCCTCAAGTCCGCCGGGGCCTACGCCCATTGCGTGAGCGTATTCGCAAAGGAAGAAGGGCTTGTTTGTATAAACGGGTCCTCTTGTTTTTTTGCCGACCTTTTCAAGATCCTCGTGATAGGTGTACATTTCGGATATGACATCATATCCTTTACGCTCGGTGCGGATAACGCCCTCGTAATGAACGGGAATCTCGGGGCAGATTGCGTGAAGGAATTTATAGCCCGCGTCCTGATTGGCGTAACCGCCCGCCTCGTTGCCGAGCGACCACATTGTGATACAGGTGCGGTTTCTGTCGCGGTGATACATTCTGCTGACTCTGTCAACATATCTCGGTTCCCATTTCGGGTTGTGGCTTATTAGGTCAATGTTGCAATAGGGCTCGCAGCCGCAGCCGTGGGTTTCAATATCCGTTTCATCTACGACATACAAGCCGTAAATATCGCAGAGAACAAGGAACTGGTGGTCGGGGGGATAGTGTGAGGTGCGAACGGCGTTTACATTGAGCTTTTTCATAAGCTTAATATCTTTTTCAAGTTCCTTGAAAGACATCACATAACCGCCCTTGGGGTTTGTGTCGTGATGATTGACGCCTTTGAATTTGATAAGCGTGTCGTTGAATGTAAAGAGATTCTTTTTTATCTGAACCTTTTTGAAGCCGGTGAAATTGCGCAGTGACATTACCTCACCGTCTTTATTGTAAAGCGAAACAGTGAGTGTATATAGTTTCGGTATTTCGGCGTTCCAGCTCTGAACATCGAGGTTTTCAAATAAAACGCAAGTCTGCGCCTTGGCTTTTAGAAGGGTGTCTGCTACAACCTTTTTGCCGTCATAAAGAGTTACTTTGACTTTATAACCCGCGGAGCGTCCTTTGAGGAAGGTGTCAACGCTGAGGTTCCATTTGTCCTTAATCTGTTCGGTCTTTACGCAGAAATCGTTTATATATGTTTCGGGCATCTCATAGAGAAGAACATCGCGGAAAATGCCGTTTTCCCTGAACATATCCTGGCACTCAAGGAAGGTACCGTTGGACCATTTATGAACGCAGGCGACTATTTCGTTGTCGCCGTTTTTGATGAGTTTTGTAAGGTCAAACTCGGCTGTATTGTGAGCGCCCTCGCTGTAGCCGACATACTGCCCGTTGCAGTACAGGTCGAGGCAGGAGGCAACTCCGAGAAAACTGATAATATATTTATTTCCCTTTTTTGCCTTGAACTTTTTTCTGTAAACGCCGACGGAGCATTTTTCGGGGACATGTGGAACGGCGGTTTCAAATTCGTAGGCGCAGTTGATATAAACGGGGTTTTCATAACCCGTTCTCTGCCAGGTTGAGGGCACATCAATTTCATCAAATTTGATTCTTGAAGTATCTATGTTGTTGGGAACAAGAGTGTTTTCGGGATAATATTTGAAATCCCATTTGCCGGAAAGAACTCTTACCATATCGGAGGATGTTCTCTCCTTCGCAAAAGGCGTTTTGATAAGTGCCGCTTCGGAAGTGTAGGGGATAAAATAGGCGCGCGGTGCTGATTTGTTGATTTCGTAAACTGAAAAATCGTTGAAATTTGTTCTGTTAAAACTGTATTTCATTTCAGCCTTCCTTTCTTTTTTCTTTCAACATTTTAATCATTATTTTTGCCGCTTTATATATATCGCCGCAGCCGAGCGTAATAACGAAATCGCCCTCTTTCGCGTGGTCAACAACATATTGCGAAACCTCTTCAAATGTGTTGTACCAGACGCTTCCGGGTATCTCCTTCGCAAGGTCGGCGGTATAAATACCGTAGGTGTTTACTTCCCTCGAGCCCATTATCTCGGTCATTACGACCTTATCGGGTATTTTGAGAACTCTTACAAAATCGTCAAACAGTATTTTTGTTCTTGAAAAAGTGAACGGCTGGAACACAGCCCACACATTGTTGTAGCCCATTCCCATTGCCGTGTTCAATGTTACCTCGAGTTCCCTCGGATGATGGGCGTAGTCGTCCGCAATGGTTATGCCGTCAATAACATCCAGTATTTCAAATCTTCTTCCCGCGCCCCTGAAATGGGCAATCGCGGTTATAATCTCTGCGGGCTTCGCTCCGGTATGCACGGCGGAGGCAAATACAGCGAGAGCGTTGTAAATATTGTGCTCGCCGGGAATTGACAGAGTGACTCTGCCGAGATTTTCATCTTTATAAATAACATCAAAAGAAGCGAACTCGTTTTTAAGTTCGATGTTGTCGGCGTAATAGTCATTGGTTTTATTGAAGCCGAACGAAACAGTCGGCTTGTCGCTTATCACTTTTACCGATTCAATAACATCGCAGGTGTTCTTATCGTCACCGTTATAAATAATTTTTTTGGTAGCGAATGACGCGAATTTTTCAAACGATTTTTTGAGATTGTCAAGGTTTTTGAAATACTCAAGGTGATCCTCGTCAACATTGAGTATAACGGCGACATCGGGGGTGAGTTTTAAGAAATGATCCTGATACTCGCAGCTTTCGCACACCATATGCTCGCTTGAACCGACAATGCCGCTTGTGCCTGTAAGGGGGAGTTTTCCGCCGATAACGGCTGAAGGGTCTTTGCCGCATTCAATTAAAACCTGTGTGAGCATGGCACAGGTTGTGGTTTTGCCGTGAGTGCCGCAAACGCCTATGCAATCGGGATAAATTCTTGTTATCGCTCCGAGAAGGTCGTTCCTTTCAAAGAGAGGTATTCCGGAGTTCTTTGCCGCCTCAAGTTCGGGGTTGCCCGCGAGAATGGCGGAGGTGTAAATAATCAGTTCGGCGCCTTCTATGTTTTCCGGAACCTGACCGAGAGTGACCTTCGCGCCCATAGCCCTGACTCTCGCCAGAGTGTCGGTCTCGTTGTTATCCGAGCCGGAGATTATATATCCTTTTTCATTTAATATTTCGGCAAGCGGGCACATACCCGAGCCGCCTATACCTATAAAGTGAACATGTTTTACTTCTTTGAGCAGTTGATCTATTTCGTACATTTCAAATTTTACCTCTTGCGATTAATTAATATTGATTATAAAACAATTTTTATAAAAAATAAATACTTTATCTAAAAATATTTTATATTATATTATTTATAATTACTTGATTATTATAATGCGGTTTGGTATAATACATATTTGTATAAGTATGTAATGACGGAGGATTTATGAAAGGAAAACTCATTGTTATTGAAGGGCTGGACGGCAGCGGAAAATCCACTCAGCTCGGCATACTGAAAAGCAGTCTTGAAAAAGACGGATATGAAGTAACTCAGATAAAGCTCCCGAATTACGAGGATAAATCGAGCGAACTTGTAAAAATGTATCTGGGCGGGCGCTTCGGCAGCGACCCCGAGGCAGTCAATGCCTACGCGGCTTCCTCCTTTTACGCGGTTGACAGATTTGTAAGTTACAACTGCTTCTGGAAAGAGGATTATTTAAACGGCAAAATCATTATAGCCGACAGATACACCACCTCAAACGCCTACCATCAGCTGACGAAAGTTAAAGAAGAAAACTACGATTCTTTTCTTGAATGGCTGGAGGACTTTGAATACGGAAAACTCGGTATTCCCGCCCCGGACGCCGTAATCTATCTCGATATGCCCATTGAGGTTTCACAAAAACTTATGACTCAGCGATATAACGGCAACGAGAGCAAAAAGGATATTCATGAAATAAATACCGATTATCTGAGCCACTGCAGAAAAACAGCCGATTACTCCTGCGACAGACTCGGCTGGAAACGCATAAACTGCGCCGAAAACGGCAGCCCCAGAAGCATTGATTCCATTTCATCCGAAATATATTCATTTATAAAATCGATTATATGATTAAATTTGCCGATTACAACGACAGGGAACAAATCAAAGACCTCTGGCATATATGTTTTAAAGATGAATACAGTTACATTAATTGTTTTCTCGACAATATATTTACTGAAAATAATTGTATTGTTTATCTGAATGATGACGGAAAAATCATTTCTCAGTTGTTTCTGATTGACGGCAGTCTGAAAACAGAGAAAGGCGTTTTTAAATCATATTATCTCTATGCCGCCTGTTCTCATCCGGATTTTAGAAAACGCGGAATAATGGGACAGTTGATTGATTACTCTAAGAAATACGCCCTTGAAAACGGTTATCGTTACATCTGCCTTGTTCCCGCCGCGGAGCATTTATTTGACTACTACTCGCGATTTTCCTTCATACCGTTTTTCAGAAAAGCCGTTACACAATTTACGAGAAATGAATTGAGCAATATATGCAAAAACACTGATATAATCGCAACGGAAAGTGATTTTCCAATCGAAGAGATCAGAAACAAATTTCTTACAAATAAACCTTATTTTATCCACAGCAAAAACACTCTTGATTACGCTGTTCTTGAAAACAGAAACAATAACGGTAAATTAATAACCGCGGGCAACGCTTACGCTTTTATAAATACCGAAGAGGATTGCTGTGATATTTATGAAATCTGCGTTGACGAAAAATCGCTCGCAGGATTGATTAAGGCAATACTTAATGAAACCGATTGTGAAAACTATGTTTTTCAATCACCGTCAGATTCCTTTATTGTATGCAGCGGATCAAAGATTATAATAAACGGCATGATTCTCGCTCCGGATAAAAACGCAGAAGAGTTAATTGAAAATATCGAAAGCGCCTATCTCGGATTGGTTTTTGATTAAAGGAGTTTATTTATGTTTTATCTTTTTATTGCAGACGGAACTGAAGAGGTTGAGGCAATAGCCACTCTGGATGTTATGCGAAGAGCGGGGATTGAAACCGTCACCGCGGGTGTCGGCTCATCTGAAATAACCGGCTCCCACAGTGTTAAAATAAAGTGCGATATATCCGCGGATGAAATCCGGCTCAATTCCTCGCTTGAAGGCATTGTTCTGCCCGGCGGTATGCCCGGCACAATTAACCTTGAAAATGATTCTTCCGTTCAGAATGCAATTGCTTACTGCAGTGAAAACGGTCTTTATCTCTGCGCCATCTGCGCCGCTCCGTCTATTCTCGGTCACGCGGGCATTCTCGAAAATAAAAACGCTGTATGCTTCCCCGGGTTTGAGAAAGATCTTTACGGCGCGCAGATTCCCGACACCTTTGTATGCCGCGACGGCAATATCATAACGGGCAGGGGAATGGGCTGCGCCGTCAAATTCGGGCTTGAAATAGTAAAAGCCGTTAAAGGCGAAGAGGCGGCGGAAAAACTTAAATCCTCCCTCCAGTGCTCAATCTGAAATGAATAGTATTTCCGAAAAAAAATCGGCTTTGCGCCGTAAGATTAATCTGAAATCTTCACAGATTGAAAACAAGAGCGAACTCGATAAAGCGATTTTCGATAAGCTTATCTATACCGAAGCGTTTAAAAACGCGCAGACTGTGCTTACATATTATTCAATGCCCGGCGAACCCGACACAATGAGAATAATAGATTATTGCTTTGAGAATAAAAAGAAAGTCGCTCTTCCGGTCTGTTACGGTAACGGAATTATGGAGTTTTTTACAATTAACTCACTCAACGATGTCGCTTCGGGAAAATATTCCATTCCCGAACCTGTAAATAAAAGCAAAAAAGTAATACCCGACAGTTCGTGCGTCTGTATTCTTCCCGCCTTTAGCTTTGACAAAAGCCGCAACCGTCTCGGAAAAGGCGGAGGGTACTATGACAGATATCTTCGGAAACACGCCGTCGGAACAATCGGATTATGCTATGAACAGCTTATTGAAGAAAACATTCCCGTTGAGGGTTTTGATATAAAAGCAGATATTGTTATTACCGACAAAAACATATATTGAAATATGTTCCGAAAGGAGGAAAATCCTGTGGATGAGAACAAAAACAACAATCCGTTTGACTCAAAAGATTTTTACATAATCAATAAGGATCTGTATTTTGACGAAGAGGAGAATCCCGAGGTATTCAACGGGGATAATCCCGATTTCAGCGAAACGGAAATATCGTTTGTAAAGGAATACAACACTCCCAAGCCTCAACCCTCTGCGCCCAAAACATATTCGCTCGGGCCAATAAACACCGAGGTTCAGCAGGAGAACAAAAAGAAAAAATTTGTTGTAACCTTTGACGACAGCGAGGATATCGTTCCTCCGTCGGATCCTTCCGCGGCAAGTCCGATGAGCAGGGGAGGAATATATTTTACAAACGGTATTCCCGACCTTTCAAGAACTCAGTACAACAATCAAAATAATTATCAGAGACCCGCTCCTCAACAGCAGCAGGTCAGCCGTCCCGCGCCCGTTCAGCAGCAGCAACAGAGGCGTCAGCCCGCGGCGAACGCACAGCCGGTCAGGCAGACCGCTCCGGTTAAGCAGAAACAAAACGCGCAGCAGAATAAAAATCAGGCGGCGCAAGGCGCAAAGAAAAAGAAGAAAAAGCCGCCCGTAACAGGGGCTAAATTCG
Organism: Clostridiaceae bacterium; assembly: GCA_016285645.1. Taxonomy (GTDB): domain Bacteria; phylum Bacillota; class Clostridia; order Oscillospirales; family Acutalibacteraceae; genus CAG-177. Next base: position 31,775 of record JAEERC010000035.1, read on the forward strand.
CGTTCAGATTTTTAAGCGCGGTTCTCGCTTTTACGCTGTTTTTCTCATATCTCGGCGTTTCATGCTTAAATGACGTTCTCGCCATTACCAGAAAAGATGAGGATGTTTCCGTAACAATTCCCAACGGCGCCACCGTTGACCAGGTTATTGATATTCTCGACGACAACGACCTTATTCATCAGAAATGGTTCTGCAAATTCTTCTTCAATCTCAAGAACAAGCTTTTCAATGAAGACCCGGGTGAAATCAAGTTTATGAGCGGTGTTTACACCGTAAAGAAAAATATGGGTTTTGAAGCGTACCTGAATGAATTCCAGGAGGTTCAGGAAACCGCTAAAACCGTCAAGGTCTTCTTCCAGGAGGGCTGGACGATTTATCAGATGTTCGACAAACTCGACAAATTTGAAATCTGCAAGAAAGAGCAGCTTATCGCCTCACTCAAAGGAACGGATTTTGATTTTGATTTTATCAAAGACCTTCCAAACGACACCAACAGGGTATTCAAACTTGACGGTTACCTTTTCCCCGATACTTACGAGTTTTATGAAAAGACAGACGCGAACACCATAATACGCAGAATGCTCGAAAACTTCCGGTCAAAATGGACGGAGGAATACTCAAAACGGGCCGCCGAACTCGGCTACACAATGGATGAAATAATAATCATCGCTTCAATTATTCAGCGTGAGGCGGGCAACGCGGAGCAGATGCCCCTTGTTTCCTCTGTTATTCACAACAGGTTAAACCACTCCGTGTCCTATCCGACTCTCGGCTGCGACGCCACATCCAACTATATTGAAAAATATGTTAAACCCAATGTAACCAGCGCACAGGCGCAGACATATCTTTCATACTACGACACATCTTCAATAAAAGGCCTTCCCGCGGGTCCCATCTGCAACCCCGGTATAGACGCCATTGAGGCGGCGCTTTATCCCGAACAGACCAACTATTATTATTTCTGCCACGACAATTCGGGTCAGATTTATCTTGCCGAAACAAACGCGGAGCACGACCGCAACCTGCTTGAAGTTCTGCGCAAAAACTCCGGCTGATTATGACTATGAATAATGATTATAATAAACCCGAGATACTCGCTCCCGCGGGCGATTACGAACGCCTTGAAGCGGCCGTTAATTACGGGGCGGACGCCGTATATCTTGGCTCTACATCATTCGGAATGAGGAGCGGTCCCGCAAATTTCAGTATTGATGAACTGAAAAAGGCGTGCGATTTCGCCCACTCCCGCAATGTAAGAATCTATCTCACCTGCAACACCGTACCGAGGAATAACGAAATAGATGTTCTGCCCGACTTTGTTAAAGCTACATCCGAAGCGGGGGTGGACGCCTACATCGTTACGGATACCGGTGTTCTTGAACTCATAAAGAAATACTCACCCGATACGGATATTCATATTTCAACTCAGGCGGGTATATGCAATTACGCTTCGGCAAACACATTTTACAATATGGGCGCAAAACGCGTTGTGCTTGCCCGTGAGTTATCGATGAGTGAAATTGCCGAAATCAGAGAAAAAACCCCGAAAGAACTTGAAATTGAGTGCTTTGTTCACGGGGCTATGTGCGTCTCGTTTTCGGGCAGATGCCTTCTCTCGAATTATATGACAGGGCGTGACTCCAACAGGGGAGACTGCGCTCAGCCCTGCAGGTGGAAATACGCTTTGTGCGAGGAAACAAGACCGGGTCAGTATTTCCCTATCGAGGATGACAGCACCGGCACATATATTCTCAATTCAAAGGATATGTGTATGATTGAGCATATCCCCGAACTTTACAGAGCGGGGGTCTCGAGTTTAAAAATCGAGGGCAGGGCAAAGTCCGCGTACTATACCGCTATGGCGGCAAACGCCTACAAATCAGCCGTAAACGAGTTTGTAAAATCCGGTTTTTCAGACAGTTTCAAGCCGTCTCAGTGGATTGTTGATGAGCTTTATAAAATCAGTTACAGAGATTACTGCACGGGTTTTTATTTTGATAACCCGACCGATAACGCCAATATCTCGTTCAAGGGCGGCTACAACCGCGAATGGTCCGTTGCGGGTATCGCTCTGAGTTACGAAAACGGCAGATTATACGGCACTCAGAGAAACCGCTTTTTTGAAGGCGACATTCTTGAGGTTGCGCAGAAAGAAACCGAGCCTTTTAAAATCACAGTTACCGATTTAAGAAACGAAGACGGCGAAAAGATTAACAACGCGCCGCATCCGACTATGAATTTCAGTTTCAACTGCGATAAGCCCGTATTGCCCGGCGCATATCTGAGAATGGAAACGAAAACCGAAAGGAACTGACAATATGCCTGTTTCAGTTAACGACAACGGAAAAAGAATAACCTCTTTTGACGAAAAAACAGTTGTATTTTACTCCTATTCCTTCAATTCATCCGCTTCGGCACAGTCGCTCGCTTCTCTTATGAGCAGCCTGTCTGAAAGAGGATATAAAGTTCATCTTGTAACCTACAGCGCCCCCGCGGGTGATGATTTCATAACCGCCGAAAATGTTGAGAGGCACGTTCTTGCAAATCTCGAAAACGACGGCATGCCTTCATCCGTTTCCATCCTTCGTGTTCTGGGTTCTATACCCGCCAAAACCGTTGTGCTGTGGGGTTCCTTCACAAAAAGAATGTATCAGTGCTACCTTGCCGCGAAGTCACTCGGCAGGGCTGTTGTGCTTTACCAGACCGCCACTCCGGTATTAAGCGTATCCTCCGGCTCGCCCTCGCTCTCGGTAATGTACGCGAACACCGTTGCCGGCTGTGACTGCGTAATCACGCCCTGTGATAAAGATGTTGAAATGTTCAGCGGCATGGGGGCGGTAAGCTGCAAAAACATTCCGTTCTATTTTCCCTATGACACCGACGAGGTGTCCGCCTCAACGGTAGAGAACCGTGAAATCGCGTTTTTCACAAACTACTCGGGCCACAATGTGCGCAACATCATAACGGCACTCGCAATGATACACGAAAAATATCCCGATTCATCGGTTCATATGATAATAATGAAATCGGTAAAGCCCTCAAAGGCGACCGAGAATCTTATGGAATACGTGCGCTCAAGCGGGCTTGGTGATTCCTTCATAATTGAGGAAAAGGTGTTAAAACCGCTCCGCGCTTTAAGAACTGCGGGTATAAGCATAACCTACGCCCACTGCGAGCATTTTCCGCAGACGGTTATGGAATCCGTAACGGCGGGAATACCCGCAATAAACGCCCTTGACGCCGATTACACCGGCAGTTCTCTGCCCTGTGAGTGCGTAAACGCCTCTGATATACAGGGGATTTACAAACTGCTTGACAGATATATGGACCTTGCCGAAAGGGAAAAATTCAGGGAAAAAGCCCGAAACAATCTTTCGGCTGACTTCCGCGGTTCAATAACGGAAATGTGGATATCCGCCCTGAATGACACGGAAGAAAGGTTTGAAAAAAGAGTTTCCGTTTCATCGGAAAAAACCGAAAAACTCGCTTCAATGCTGCCCGATAACTGCGCCGACACGAAGGCGTTTTTCGCCGGGTGTCTTGAAAGCGGTTATTCATACGGCGACATTTTCGGCGCTATGCTGTTTAAAGGATATAACGACAATCAGATAACGGAAGGATTTATGTCCTCGGGTCTGTTCGCCGGCAACAATCCGCTTACAAACCGTTTTATGTTCAAAAATGTCATCAAACCTCTTCTGAACAAAGGCAATTCGCCCGAGGAAAGCATTTTAAAAACCAAAAAGGGCTTATACAACGGATTTGAAATTGAGGCAATGCTGTTATTCGGGAAGGTGGATATTTCCGAAATAATCTCCGCTCTGGGTATTCCCGAAAAGAAATACTTTTTATATGCCCTGAACGAATCTTATTACCTCTTGAACTGCCTTTACAACAGTGAGGTTATGCCCGACCCGAGAATCTACAACGCAACGGGCAACAGCACTGTTTTCAATATGACAACCGCCATGAAGCGCTTTGAGGGTTATAACCACAAGGTTCTCAAATTCAGAAATCACCATTTTGTGCGCAGGGCAGTAAAATTCCATAACTGGTCAACCTCTCCCTGGGATTTCAAGAGTTTTATTGATAAAATCTTATGCTTCCCGTTTTTCGCGAAGGCGCTGCTTTCAAGAAAACTTCTGCTTATGGGCAAAAAGCGGCAGAACAAAAGAAAGGTCGCCGAAATCGATCCCGGCGACATCCGCAAGATTCAGCTGCTTGTGCTTATGCTTTTGCTTGAGATGGATAAAATCTGCAAAAAGCACAACCTCACTTATTACATCGCGGGCGGCTCGATTCTCGGCGCGGTCAGGCACAAGGGCTTTATTCCCTGGGATGACGACATAGATATAACCATGCCGCGACCCGACTATGACAAGTTCATTAAAATCGCTCAGAAGGAACTTCCCGACGAGTATTATCTTGACAAAGACTGCGTTCCCTTCTGCCACAACAGAATTGAAATAAGGGGAACCGATTTCACAACATTCTGGCGCAAGGGCGGCGTGTTCCTTGACATCCTCGCGCTTGAGGGCTGCCCCGATGATGAGTCAAAACGTCTTGAGCACGAGAGAAAATGCAAGTTCTGGCGCTCGTGTATGCTTGAAAAGGCAAGACCTTTCCCGCTCTTTGATTTTTCCACATCCAAAAAGATAAAGCGCTATATCTGCTGCTTCATTCTTAAATTCGTTCCCAGATGGTTTATAAAGAAAAACTGGGAGCGCTGGGCAAAGAAGTATTCAACGCAAGACACTCAAAACTGGGTATGTCTGCCCGCCAGCATCTACACTTATGAGCAGGAGACTTTCCCCAAGGAGTATTGGGGCAAACCCGTTTACCTCGAGTTTGAGGGGCTTCAGCTACCCACAATGGCGCACTGGGAGGATTATCTCATTTGCCATTTCGGCGACTATATGAAGATGCCTCCGGTTACAACAAGAAAATCGCACCACTTCATCTACAGTTACAGTCTCGGCAAATACGCCGATATGACCACCGATGAAATAGAAAAACTTTTAAACGAGAAGAAAAAGGAATATATGCCCTGAGCGGAGGACATTTATTTATGAAACAGAAAACAGAGCTTAAAGACAGATACCGCGACGAAAAGGGAAGACTGTATTTTTACGACAACGCAAAGTTTCTTTTGATTTTGCTTGTTGTGCTCGGTCACGCAGTCTCTCCTTTCAAAAGCGCGCATTTCGGCATTTATGTTTTCTGGAAGGTTGCGAACACAATTCACATGCCGCTTATGATTTTTATTTCCGGTTTCTTCGCCAAAAGATATATCGGCAAAAACGGCTCGCTCAAGGTTCAGCGCACCTTTTCCTACTTTGCTCTGTTCCTTTTCTGTCAGCTTGCCGTGTCTCTGTTTGAGGTGTTCGTGCTCGGCAACAGAATCGGCGGCTCGGTTATAGCGGCGAGGAGTTCGCTGTGGTTTTTGCAGTGCCTCGGAATATGGTACCTCGTTCTTCCTTTTTTTTCAAAGTTCAAACCCGCTGTTGTTATGGTATCGGCGCTGATTCTCGGCTTGCTTATCGGCTACGACTCTCGGGCGGAAGTTGTGTTTTCAATATCTCGAATCATCGTTCACTTTCCGTTCTTTATGGCAGGGTATTTCTGCACTCCCGAAATGATTGAGAAGTTAAACCATATAGGCGTGAGAATCGCCTGCCTCATCCTTTTCGCGGGCGGAGTTTATCTTATTATCTATATGTTTGACGATTATCCCGGCAATCTGATAACCTGCACTTATCCTTATAAAACATTCAGCGAAACGGTATCTCTGCCTTACGGGCTTGTGTGGATGCTGCGGCTTCTGTTTTATTCGCTCGCGGTTATTCTCGGCATCTCTTTCCTCGCGATTGTCCCGAGAATCAAAACATTTTTTACAAGATTCGGTTCAAGAACGCTGCAGGTTTACATTCTTCACAGGTTTTTATACCTTTGCTGGCTTGACAAGAACCTGTTGTGGTGGAAGCTGTTTGACAACACTGAAAACGGGCTTCTGTATGTATTTCTGATAGGAACGGCGCTGACAATTATACTGTCGCTTAAAATATTCTCTTATCCGTTTACGGCGATTCAGAGTATTCCAATCGGCAAATTACTGACAAAAGAACGGGAGGAAACGGTAAAATAAGATTTACCGCAAGTTGTTATATGAATAAAATCGGAAAAATCTACTGCGCTATTCTCGCGGGAGGTTCGGGCACACGGCTCAATTCTCCCGTGCCCAAACAGTTCCTCAAAATCAACGATGTTCCCATTCTCATCAGAAGCATAAAAGCGATGTTCGCCGACAGCAGAATCGAAGAGCTGTGGGTGGGCGCTAACGGCGACTGGTACGACCTGGCGGAGAGCCAGATCAAGGAATATATCGGCGGGGATAAGCGCCTGCATATATGCAGAGGCGGAATTGACAGGGAAGGCACGCTTACCAACATTCTCGACTCAATAAGAAACGCAAACGACATCGGCGATGACGATATAATACTGATTCACGACGCCGTCAGGCCCTTCGCCACAAAGCGGATTATAAACGATGTCATAAACGAAATGCAGTACTGCGATGTTTGCAACACGGTTATACCCGTAAACGACACAATCATCCGCTCGGACGATAAAAAAACGGTTTCCGGCATGCCGGACAGAAGCGTGCTGTTCGCCGGTCAGAGCCCGCAGGGCTTCAGGATAAATACATTGATAAAAGCGTTTGCTTCGCTCGACGCAGAAACAAGAAAAAAACTTACCGAAACTACCAAGGTTTGCTTTGTTCAGGATATTCCGATTCATATAGTAACAGGGGAGTTCTTCAATTTCAAAATAACAACACCCTACGATCTGCAGCTAGCAGAGAGTGTTCTGAAATACAAAGAAATTTCGGGAATTGAATAATGATTTTTAAAGAAGCGGTCTTTTTGGCTGCTTCTTTTTGCTTCAAAGTACGGTTTATGGAACAATGTACAGTGTATAATTGTTTTTGTTGCGAAAGGATAATATATAATGTAATAAATATACATTCACTAGTGCTCCGTCCTTGACATTGCAACAATATGTGGTATAATTCTATTGGTAAAAAAGCGCTTTTTGCGGAGGTAAGTCGGAAAATGCCGAAAAAAGTTGAGTATAACAATGAAAGTATAAAAACATTAAAAGACGAACAGCGCGTTCGTCAGAAGCCGGCTGTCATTTTCGGCTCGGACGGAATTGAGGGCTGTCAGCACGCGATTTTTGAAATAGTGTCAAACTCCGTTGACGAGGCGAGAGAGGGCTACGGCGACAAGATTATCGTTACGAGGTTCGCCGACAATTCCGTTGAGGTTCAGGACTTCGGCAGGGGAATACCCGTTGATTACAACAACACGGAAAAAAGATACAACTGGGAACTTGTGTTCTGCGAACTCTACGCCAGCGGCAAATATGACAACGGCGCGGGCGGCAACTACGAGTTTTCTCTCGGCACAAACGGTCTCGGTCTTTGCGCCACGCAGTACGCCTCGGAATATCTTGAGGCGGAAATCCACACCGGCGGATTCAGATATGTGCTCAATTTCAAAAAGGGCAAGCATGTCGGCAAAATGCTCAAAGAGGAATACTCAAAGAGAGACACGGGAACAAGAATAAAATGGCGCCCCGATCTCGAGGTTTTCACCGATATTGACATATCCCTTGACTACTACAAAAATATGCTGCAGCATCAGGCGGTTGTCAACGCTGGAATTAGATTTATCCTCAAAAACCAGGTCGGAAAATCGTTTGAAACCTTCGAGTATTACTATGAAAAAGGCATTGAGGATTATATAAATGAAAAAGTGGGGGAAGACGCTCTTACCGCTGTTCAGTCCTGGCAGAACGAATCGGAATGCCGCGACAGGGACGACCTTGATTCCTACCGCCTCAAAACCAATGTGGTGCTGACTTTCTCAAACAAGCACCAGTTCAAGGAGTTCTATCACAACTCGAGTTTTCTTGAAAACGGCGGCTCACCGGAAAAAGCGGTACGCACCGCCTTTGTAAATCAGATTGACTCATATCTCAAAACAAACGGCAAATATCTCAAGACGGATTCAAAAATAACTTTTCAGGATATTGAGGACTGCCTCGCTATTGTAATTTCATCGTTTTCAACATTCACCTCATACGAAAACCAGACCAAAAAATCAATAAGCAACAAGGGCATTCAGGATTCAATGACCGCCTTTTTAAAGCATCAGCTTGAAATTTATTTCCTTGAAAATCCGCTCGACGCCGACAAGATTACCACTCAGGTTCTTATCAATATGCGTTCGAGGGTAAAGGCGGAAAAGACAAGGCTCGGAACCAAGGAATCGCTGATTCAGAATGTAAACAATCTGACTAACAGAATACAGAAATTCGTTGACTGCCGCAGCAAGGACACCTCTGTAAGAGAGTTGTTCATTGTTGAGGGCGACTCCGCTAAAGGCGCCTGCGTTCAGTCGAGAAACGCTGAATTCCAGGCGATTATGCCCATAAGAGGCAAAATACTCAACTGCCTCAAAGTCGATTACAACCGCATTTTCAGCAGCGATATCATAACCGATCTTATTAAAGTTATCGGCTGCGGCGTGGAGGTTGAAACAAAGCCGAAATCCGGCAAAGACCTTGTTTCTTTCAACCTCGATCTGCTTCGCTGGAACAAGATTATAATATGCACCGATGCCGATGTTGACGGTTTCCATATCCGCACGCTCGTGCTCACTATGATTTACCGCCTTATGCCCACTCTTATTTACGAGGGCAAGGTGTTTATAGCCGAATCGCCGCTTTATGAAATCACCTGCGGCGATGAAACGTGGTTTGCCTACACTGAAAAGGAAAAGGCGGATGTTCTCGAAAAAATCGGCAGTAAAAAATACAGTATTCAGCGCTCAAAAGGACTCGGTGAAAACGACCCGGAGATGATGAGTCTTACAACGATGAATCCCGCAACGCGCCGTCTTATAAAGGTAAGTCCTTCGGACGCGCTTGCCACGAGCGAAAAATTCGACCTTCTGCTCGGCGACAACCTCGCGGACAGAAAAGAATACATAGCGCAGAACGGCTACAGATATCTTGAATTAACTGATGTTTCTTAACGGAGAATAAAAATGGCGAAAAAAACCGGTAAAAAAGATATATCTTCCGCTTCAAGACCCCTCGACGACAAGACTTATATTCTCGGCGCGGGTGAGGTTGTTGATCAGGAGATAGTCGATACAATAGAAAACAACTTCATGCCTTACGCCATGAGCGTAATAATGTCGCGCGCCATTCCCGAAATCGACGGTTTCAAGCCCTCGCACAGAAAGATTCTTTATATGATGTATAAAATGAATCTGCTTGAGGGTCAGAGGGCGAAATCCGCCAAAATCGTCGGTCAGGTTATGCAGTTAAATCCCCACGGCGACCAGGCGATTTATGACACGATGGTTCGCCTTTCAAAGGGATATGAGGCGCTTCTCTACCCCTATGTTGACTCCAAGGGCAACTTCGGTAAGGCGTACTCCCGCGATATGATGTGGGCGGCTTCAAGATATACGGAAGCGAAGCTTGAAAAAATCTGCAAGGAACTTTTCAAGGACATAGCTAAAGACACCGTTGATATGGTGGACAATTTCGACAACACAATGAAAGAGCCCGCTCTGTTGCCTGTAACCTTCCCGTCGGTTCTCATTAACGCCAACACCGGTATTGCCGCCGGTATGGCAAGCTCCATCTGCTCATTCAACCTTGAAGAGGTCTGCAAAACAACCATAGAACTGCTCAAAAGCAAAAATCACGATGTAACCGAGACTCTGCTCGCTCCCGATTTCGCGGGCGGCGGTCTGCTCGTTTATGACCGCAGTGTGATGGAGGAAATATACAGAACGGGCAGGGGAGGCTTCAAGGTCCGCGCAAAGTATTCGTTTGACAAGGCGAACAGCTGTATCGAAATTACCGAAATACCTCCCACAACCTCAATAGAAGCGATAATTGATAAAGTTATTGAAAAGGTCAAAACCGGCTCGCTCAAAGAGATAAGCGACATCCGTGACGAAACGGATCTCGGCGGTCTTAAAATCACAATAGATGTTAAGCGCGGAACGGACCCCGACAAATTAATGCGCAAGCTCTACGCCGTTACTCCGCTTCAGGACACATTCTCCTGCAACTTCAACATTCTCGTAAACAGCATAACCAAGGTTATGGGTGTTAAGGAAATTCTTCTTGAATGGATCGATTTCAGAACGGAATGCGTGCGCAGAAGAACGCTTTTTGACCTGAACAGGGCGAAGGACCGCCTTCATCTTCTGCGCGGTCTTGAGAAAATACTGCTTGATATAGATAAGGCAATAAAGATAATCCGCAACACCGACGAGGAGAGCGAGGTTGTTCCCAACCTTATGATCGGCTTCGGAATCGACAAGATTCAGGCGGAATATGTTGCGGAAATCAAACTGCGACACCTCAATAAGGAATATATCCTCAAGCGCCTGCAGGATATTGAAAAACTCGAGGAAGCGATCAAGGACCTCAACGAAACGCTTGAAAACCCGAAAAAGATAAAGCAAATTATCTCCTTTGAGTTAAAAGAGGTAATAAAGAATTACGCGAAGCCCCGCAAAACGGAAATTATTTACACAGCCGACATTGAAGAAGATGAAGAGGAAGTTGAGGAAATACCCGATTACCCCGTAACGCTCTTCTTCACAAAAGAAGGATATTTCAAGAAAATCACTCCTCAGTCGTTGCGTATGAGCAATGTTCACAAACTCAAGGAAGGCGACGAAATCCTTCTCACAATCGAATCTACAAACAGCAAGGATTTGCTTTTCTTTACAAACAAATGCCAGGTTTACAAATCAAGCGCGAACGCATTTGCCGACACAAAGGCGAGCACCTTCGGCGATTATGTTGCCGCGAAACTCGAGATGGAGCCGGATGAAACCGCCGTTTATATGGCTGTTACCGACAACTACTCTGGCTATATGATGTTCTTCTTTGAAAACGGCAAGGCGGCAAAGGTCGAACTTTCGGCTTACGAAACAAAGACAAAGCGTAAAAAACTTATTAAGGCGTTTTCGGACAAATCCCCGGTTGCCGCTTTTATGCAGCTGCCGGAGGATAAGGATGTGGTTGTAAGTTCCACCGCGGGCAGAATACTTCTGTTCAACACATCCGTTATTATGCCCAAGACCACAAAGGACACAATCGGCGTTTCGGTTATGAATCTCAAGAAGGGTCAGAAACTGTTCTCGGCAAGGGATTATGTTGAGGGAGAGTTCGCGAAGCCCTACAGATACAAGTCCAAAAATCTTCCCGCCGCGGGCGCGTTGCTCAGCAATGAGGACACGGGCGAACAGCTGACTTTATAAAAAAGAATCAATAAAAATAAAAAAACTCTTGAAATTACCGAGCTTATGTGATAAAATCCCATAGTAAATCAATTAACGGAGGAAAAATTTCTAATGAGTTGGTACGATATTTTAATAGGTGTAGTTCTTATACTTGTTTCTATAAGCGCAGTTATTGTTGTTCTTTTACAGGAAAGCCGCAACGCGGGTCTTTCGGGCGCAATAGCCGGCGGCGCTGAGACATTTCTCGGTAAAAACAAGGGCAGATCCGTTGAAGAAAAGCTTGTAAAAATCACAAAGTGGCTCACAGTGGCGTTCTTTGTTCTCGCTCTTATTTCAACCCTTGTTGTTCTTTTCTTCTGAGAAAAAGCAATATCTGAGGCAGGTGAATTTTCACCTGCCTTTTATATTTATATAATACTTGAAAAATATATAATATTGTTATATAATATATAGATGATTGATATATTTCATTTCGGAGGTTCTTCGAATGAAGGATAACAAAGCAAAAAAGAAAAAGGTTAAAAAACACAATAAATTTTTTACTGTGTTCTGGGCTATTGTCTGCATCGGCTTTTTCAGCGCTGCGGCTATTGCCGGCTATGTCTTTTATAATGTCTATAACACCGTAAACGGCGATATTATAGTTGACCTTGCCGACTACACCGAAAACCAGAACCAGACTTCTTTTATTTACGCTTATGAGGATAACGACCCGACCAAGGTAAAAGAGCTTCTCAGACTGCACGCGGAAGAAAACAGAATCTGGGTTGACCTTGAGGATATTTCGGTTTATTTAGAGGAATGCTTTGTAGGCCTTGAGGACAAGCGCTTTTACGAGCACCGGGGCGTTGACTGGATAAGAACTCTCGGCTCGGCAAAATACAAATTCAGCCAGGGCGGTTCAACAATCACACAGCAGCTCATAAAGAATATCACCAATCAGAAGGATGTTACCGTTGTAAGAAAATTCAAGGAAATTGTTTCCGCTCTGAACCTTGAAAAGCATTACGACAAAAAGACCATTCTCGAGGCGTACCTCAACACAGTTTATCTCGGCAGCGGATGTTACGGCGTAAAAACCGCCGCTGAAACATATTTCGGCAAGGATGTAAGCGAATTGAACCTCGCCGAGTCCGCCTGTATCGCCGTTATTACAAAAGCCCCTTACGGCTACAATCCGCTTTATAACCGCGAGGCAAACAGAGAAAGGCAGCTTTACTGTTTGAAGCAATTGCTCGAGCAGGGTCTCGTCACTCCTCAGGAATATGATGAAGCAGTCAATTACGAGCTTGTGTTTACCAACGACGATAACTTCGTTCCCAGTGAGTTGTTCTTAGCCCAGCAGGCGGAACACGACAAGGAAGAGAAGAAGGAAGAGTACTGGAGCTATTATATCGACTTCGCCATCAACAGCGTTATAAAAGACCTGATTGATGAATACGGCTATTCCGAGCTTCAGGCGAGCAACAAGATTTATTACGGCGGTCTGAAAATATATATCGCCGCCGACCTCGATGTTCAGGATGATCTCGAATACATATTTGAAAACAGAATCGGCTGGGGCAACGATGAGATTCAGGGCGCGATGACAATTATGGATTACTCCGGCAGAGTTGTAGCCATTGTCGGCGCGGCAGGCAAAAAGACCGAAAACAGAAGTCTTGTTATGGCCGCGGATTCCTACAGACAGCCCGGTTCAACCATCAAGCCGCTTTCAACCTACGCGCCTCTGCTTGACTTAAACAAGATTACATACTCAACAAGAGTCAAGGACTACGCCATCGCTTACAACGGAAAACTCTGGCCCCACAACGTTGATAAAACTCTCGGTTCGGGCGGCAAGGTAACAATTCAGAAAGCCGTTCAGGAATCCATGAACACCGTTCCCGCGAGACTTATTTCCGGTTATGAACTTGACGATGACCTGACCCTTACAATTGACAAATCCTTTGATTATCTTCAGAACCACTTTATGCTTTCACATCTCGACAGCACAAAGGACAAGGACCTGGGACCTCTCGCCACGGGCGCTCTGACCTACGGCGCGAGCACGCTCGAAATGTGCGCGGCATACGCCACATTCGGCAACGGCGGCAGATATTATAAACCCTACGCTTATTACAAAGTAACCAATTCCAGCGGCACCGAGGTTATTCTCGACAACACCGATCCGCAGTACACACAGGCAATAAGCGAGGACGCTTCCGACATTATGTGCGAAATACTGCAGACCGTAAGAACAAGTTACTACGGCACCGCTTCGACGGTAAGGCAGTTCCCGATATTCGCCAAAACAGGTACAACCACGGACGATAAGGACAGATGGTTCTGCGCCGGCACTCCCTATTATGTGGGCACGGTTTGGTACGGCTACAGCAGCAAACCGAGAACCATAGGCGCCGATATAAACCCCGCGGGTACAATATTCTTCAATGTGTTTGACAGAATCCACAGGGGTCTCGATACCGATGTCGCCTTCCCGAAGAGCCCGAATGTAACCGCTGAATACTACTGCACGGTTACCGGCAATCTCGCTTCTTCAAACTGCCCTTATACTGCCAAAGGCTGGTACAGCAAGGACAATCTTCCGCCTTATTGCTCATACTGCTCGGGCAGAAGCTACTCAAACGACAACGACTCAGGTAATTCAGGCAACGGCGGCACATATACCTGGGATGACATTGTTTCATTTATCAACTGATTTCAAGCGGCGGCTATCAACCTTAGCCGTCGCTTTTTAAAAAGGGCAGGGGGTGCGCAATTTGATAATAATCGGCGTTGACTACGGCGATGTGAGAACGGGTATTTCCGTTTGCGACAAAACGGAGATGCTGGCATCCCCCGTCTGCGTAATTGAGGAAAAAGACGCTCAGACGCTCGCAAAAAAAATAAAAGCAATCTGCGAAGAGAGAAAAGCGCAGATGATAGTTATGGGTCTTCCGAAAAATATGGATTCAAGCGAGGGCTTCCGCGCTCAGGCATGCAGAGAATTCGCCGAACTTTTAAAAACCGAAACGGGACTTGATGTTGCGATGCGCGATGAACGCCTCACCACTGTGAGCGCTCACAATGTTCTGAATGTGACAGATGTTCGCGGAATAAAACGCAAAAAAATCGTTGACGAAGTTGCCGCGGTTATGATATTGCAGGAATATCTCGACTACCGCAAAAACAATCCTACGGAGGTAAAATAAATATGGCTCCGAAAGTAAAATCGGTTTATATATGCAGTGAGTGCGGCTATGAGTCGGCAAAATGGTTCGGTCAGTGCCCCGGCTGCGGCGAATGGAACACAATGAACGAGGAAATAAAAACAACAGGAAGCGATAAATCTCCGGCTGTTTCATACTCATCCGCAAAGGCATATAAAATCGATGAAATAGAGGCGGATAAAAGCATCCGCTACAAAACGGGATTTAAGGAACTTGACAGAGTATTGGGCGGCGGGCTCGTAAACGGTTCGCTTGTTCTGCTGAGCGGTGACCCCGGAATAGGCAAATCGACAATTCTTTTACAGATTTGTCAGAATCTCGGTAAAAACTTAACTATATTATATGTTACCGGCGAGGAATCCGCCCAGCAGATTAAACTCAGGGCAAAGCGGCTCGGCGTTTCGAGCGAAGGGCTGTCGGTAATGTGTGAAAATAATGTTTCGGCAATTATAAACTATGTTACCGAAAATAAGCCCGGTCTTCTTATAATCGACTCCATTCAGACCATGACCATTCCCGAAATCAATTCCTCCGCGGGCAGCGTCACTCAGGTAAGGGAATCCACCTCGGCGTTTATGAGATGCGCAAAATCCTTGAATATTCCTACCGTTATTGTCGGCCATGTAAATAAAGACGGCAACATCGCGGGTCCCAAGGTGCTTGAGCATATAGTTGACTGCGTTCTTTATTTTGAAGGTGAAAGACATCTTTCCTACAGAATACTGCGCGCCGTCAAAAACAGATACGGTTCAACCAATGAAATAGGCGTTTTCGAAATGCTGGACAGCGGCTTAAGTGAGGTCGAAAATCCGTCGCTTATGCTTATTTCCGGCAAGCCTAAGAACACATCCGGCTCCTGCATAACCTGTGTTATGGAAGGCAGCAGACCTATTCTTGCTGAGATTCAGGGCCTTGTTTCATCATCGGGTTACGGAAATCCCAGAAGAATGAGCAACGGCTTCGATTATAACCGTATGGCTATGATTCTGGCTATACTTGAGAAAAGAGCCGGCTTTTTCTTCGCCAACTCCGATGCCTATGTAAACATTGTCGGCGGTCTTAAGCCCGATGAACCCGCCGCCGATCTCGCGGTTGCTCTGGCTCTTATTTCCGCTCTCAAAGACACTCCGGTAAACGATGAAACCATCGCATTCGGAGAAGTCGGGCTCGGCGGAGAACTCAGATCCATTAATTGTTGTGAGCAGAGAATAAGAGAAGCGGAAAGACTTGGCTTTAAACGCTGCATTATTCCCAGACATAATTTCAGAACAATTTCCGGCTCCTTCAAAGGCGATATTGAAATAATCGGAGCAAACAATATAAACGAGGCGTTCAACAGCGCAATATGATTAAATATGTCGAAAAGCCGAATCTGCCCGAAAACCCGGTCGAAACAGTCGCGATAAGCGAAACGGCAGGGGAGGCAATAAAAAAAACAGAAGCGCTGGGAATTAAAACAATTAGAATATCCCCCTGCGGCAATCTCAATGAAGGTATTGCCTGCCACGCCGATTTACAGCTTATACATATCGGAAAGAATAAAGTAATCATTCCCGCAAATGCCGAACACTTGTTCGAACAACTGAAAAATCTGAATTTTGAAATAATTAAAGATGAAAACCGGCTGAAAAGGGAATATCCCGGCGATGTGCCTCTGAACGCTCAGATTATCGGCAAATATATTATATGTAATAAAAAGACTGTTTCGCGAAAAGTTCTGACCGAAGCCGAAAAAGCCGGATTGACTGTTATCGATGTTAAACAAGGATACACGGCGTGCTCAATATGCGTTCTGAACGAAAACGCCATAATAACCGACGATATCGGCATATTTACAGCCGCTCAGTTTTTTTTGAACGATGTAACATTAATTGAAAAGAATTCCATCGGATTAAAAAATTATAATTACGGATTCATCGGAGGATGCTGCGGAAAAATCTCGAAGGATACGCTGGCAGTGAACGGAAGTCTGATGAGCCATTCGGACTGCAACAGAATCGCAGACGCTCTTAGCAGAAACAATATAAAGGTTCTTGAACTGCGTAACGGCAGAATGGAGGATATAGGCGGAATATTGCCTTTAACCGAAAAAACGCCATAAAACCCCGATTTTTTTAAAAAATACTCCCCTAAGTTATACAAAACATTTATTTTGTATAATTATTGATATTTTTTCGGACCCCTGTTATAATAGATAAGGAAAACAATTATTATACTATCCACTGCAATAAACCGATAAGCGAGGTGATATTTTGAGAAAAGAAGAAATCGTAAAGCTCCCTCTCTGCATTCAGGATTATTTAAACTATCTTTCCGTCGTTAAAAACAAATCTCAGCTTACCATTCTTGAATACGCTTCCGATCTCAGAATGTTCACTAGGTTTGAGCTCAGACGGCATAATCCTGATCTCGCTTCACTCCCCTTCGAAAAGATTGAAATTTTTTCGGCGGATATTTCTTTTTTCGAAAAACTCAATTTAACCGATTCCTACGCCTTCCTCGCTTTCTGCAAGGATGAGAGAGGCGATGACGCCACCGCGCGAGCCAGAAAAGTTGTAAGCATTAAAAGGTTTTATAAATATCTTTTCGCGAACCAGTTAATCAAGGAAAACAATATGGTTAATCTGGAAGCGCCGAAAATAAAAAAATCCCTGCCCAAATATCTGACACTTGAGCAGAGTACGGCACTTCTCAGAGCCGTGGACGGCAAGAATAAAGAAAGAGACTATTGTATTCTCACTTTCTTTTTAAACTGCGGCCTGCGTCTTGCCGAGCTGGTCTCTATCAATTTATCTGATTTCTCGGACGAGGGAACTCTCCGTGTTGTGGGTAAAGGCAACAAGGAAAGAACAATTTACATAAACGATTCCTGCATAAAGGCGCTTAAATCCTATATGAGAGTGCGCCCTGTTGACGGAGTTATTGACAAAAACGCGCTCTTTTTGAGCAATCAGAAAAAGCGCATAAGTCCCAAAACCGTTCAGCATCTCGTTAATGTATACCTTGAGAAAGCCGGGCTCGGCAACAGCGGTTTTTCCGTTCACAAGCTTCGTCACACAGCCGCAACGCTTATGTATCAGCATGGGAATGTCGATGTGCTGCTGCTTAAAGAAATACTCGGGCACGAAAATCTCGCCACCACTGAGATATATACCCATGTTGTTAATGAGCAACTGAGAAAAGCCGTTGACAGCAATCCCCTTAATAATTTGGATAAAACCGAATAAAGAACACCCTTGATGCCGAAAACATCAAGGGTGAATTGAATTTTATTTTTTCCAGTTATCAATAAGTTCTTTTAAATCGGCGGGTTTTCTTGTTGTTATGTTGTCAACACCGAGCGAGAGCAGCATAGTCTGTGAAAGATTTGAATCCGCCGTCCACGCCGAAACGAGCAAACCGTTTTTACGGAAAATATCGCAGACCGTTTTATTGAGATTTGAATAATGGCAGTTTATTCCCAGCGCCCCGCGCTCTTTATACTCCCTGCAAAGCGATTCGATATAAGAAACGGATCTGCGCTTCTTCGGAGGAATGACCGTGTTGATATAATAAGGAACGCCTGAGTTTTCCTTTACCGTGTTGCAGACATTCAGGTTTACTCCCGTGTAGAACGCTCTGTCAAAAAGATTCATTTCTTTGAGTATTCTGTCAATTTCGGGAAGATTGGAATAATTCTTTAAATCGAGATTCATTCTGCATGTGTCGCTCGCAGCCACGGCTGAAAGCATTTTTTTAAAATCCTCCCCTTCGTTCATTCCCGGATTTGAGGAATGAATAACGCAGGGAGTGCCGTCGGGTCGGAAAGTAATATCCATCTCCACAATCTGCGCGTTGTTCTTTACGCAGGTTTCAATGGATTCAACCGAGTTTTCGGGCGTGCCGTACGCCCCCGAGTGGCAGGTAATTGTAAACCCCTGCGGCAGAGAGAGAACCGACGAAGTATATTTTTTGATTTTTTCCTTTGTTAAACCGTCTTTTATTTTACTTAAAACGCTCAAAATCACTACCTCTTTTCCAAAAGGTATTATTGCATTGATTGATAATGTTGTCAATATTATTATAATATAAATGTTTTCAAGACGATTTTTTGTTATTTTATACGAAATCGCTTTACCGTATTAATATGTTAGTTGACTGAATGTGATTTATATGTTAGAATACCGCTATAATAAATGTGAAATGGAGAAAAATATGGTTCAGTTACCCGATTTCTTTTCAAAAGAAGATGAACTTACCTTCGGTTTACCCGTTCTTTTTGAAAACAGAGGATATAAAAAATACAGGATGTCGAAGTTTGAGGAATACAGTTTTTATTCCGACAACCGCAAGTTCCTGACCGATGACGGTGTTATAGCTTTCAATAACGCCGACGGCAGACTTATGGCTCTCAAGCCCGACATCACTTTATCAATTGTCAAAAACGCTAAACTCAGCGAAAAACTCACACGCCTTTACTATAACGAAAGCGTGTTCCGCATGACAGGCACGGGCAAGGATTTCAAGGAAATCAAGCAGTGCGGTGTTGAGGTGCTCGGCGATATTGACACATACATCACCGGTGAAGTCATTATGCTGGCGGCAAAGAGCCTTGAAATGATTGACCCCGACTACTATCTCTCCCTCTCACATAACGATCTTGTTTTATCGTTGATCGACGAGTGCGGCGTTTCCGTTGAAATCCGCAAAAAACTCGCCGGGTGCATCGGCAGCAAGAACACACACGATTTCAAAAAAATATGTGATAAATACGGTATTGACAGCAAAACATCCAATGTGATTACCGAACTTTCCTGCATCGATCTCCCCTTCGATGAAGCGATTGAAAAAATAGAAAAACTTGTTTATACCGATAAAACCAAAGCCGCTTTAAATGAAATCAAAGCATTGCGCAGCGCTCTTGAGGGGAGCGGAATATCCGACAGAATTCACATCGACCTGTCCGTTACCCAGCACATCGATTATTATAACGGCATAGTTTTCAGGGGCTATGTTGAAAAGGCGCCCTCGGCTGTTCTCTCGGGCGGCAGATATGACCTGCTTGCAAAGAAAATCAGGGATAACATCGGCGCGATAGGTTTTGCTGTTTATCTCGACAACCTCAATCTCTATTACAGAAAAAGCCGTGAATTTGACACCGATATACTTATTATAAATAAAGATTCCGGCAACACCGGCGCCCTGCTCAAAGCGGCAAACGAATTTGCCTCTGAAGGCCGGAGTGTATGCGTTGAAAAAGAAAAGCCCGAAAGTTACAGATGCCGTAAAACTTATATTTTTGAAAACGGTGCTCTCACGGAGGAATAATAATGCTTAATATTGCTTTACCCAAAGGCCGTCTGGGCGATAAAGTTTACAAACTGCTCGCGAACATCGGCTATGACTGCAGCGAAATATATGACGACAACAGAAAACTTATTTTCACAAACGAGGAAAACGGAGTCTGCTATCTGCTTGTAAAGCCCTCCGATGTCGCTATCTATATCGCTCACGGAGCGGCAGACATAGGAATTGTCGGCAAGGACATTCTCGAAGAGGACAATTTCGATTTATATGAACTGCTTGACTTAAAACTCGGGAAATGCAACATGTGTGTAGCAGCGCCCGAAAACTATGTTGAGGACCTCGACAGGCCGCTGAGAGTGGCTACGAAATTCACGAACATAGCAAAGAACTACTATCTCTCGCTCAACCGCGAAATAGAAATTATCAAACTGAACGGTTCAATAGAAATCGCTCCCCTGCTCGGCCTTTCGGATGTTATTGTTGACATTGTGGAAACGGGAACAACACTCAGGGAGAACCATTTGAAGGTGTTTGAAACGATTATGCCCATAAGTGCGAGACTTATAGCCAACAAATCATCCTATAAATTCAAAACCGCCGAAATATCACAGCTGGTTTCAAAACTCGAAAAGGAGCTTGAAAATAATGATTAAAATAATGAACATTGAAAACGCCTCCGAAAAGGATATTCTGACCCGCGACATAAAACTCGAAAGCGGAGTTGAAAGCGTTGTAAAAGAGATAATTGAAAATGTTAAAGCAAACGGTGACAGAGCGCTGTATGATTACGCCGAAAAGTTTGACGGCGTAAGACCTTCGAGCCTCGTTGTAAGTGAAGAGGAGATTGACTCCTCATTTACAAAAGTTGACCCCGCTCTTATCGATGTGCTTTACGCGGCGAAACTCAACATTGAAAACTACCACCGCAACCAGCTTCGCGAAGGTTTCCGTTCGCGTGAATCCGTTGGCGTAATAGTCGGCCAGCGCGTTTTGCCGCTTGAGAAGGTCGGCGTTTATGTTCCCGGCGGCACGGCAAGTTACCCCTCCACCGTGCTTATGGATGTTATACCCGCAAAATTAGCAGGAGTAGAGGAAATAGTAATGACCACCCCCTGCTCAAAAAACGGAGAAGTGGCTCCCGCCATTCTCGCAGCAGCAAAATTAGCGGGCGTTACAAAAATAATAAAAGCGGGCGGCGCTCAGGCAATAGCCGCTCTCGCGTACGGAACAGAAAGTGTTCCCAAGGTTGATAAAATAGTAGGTCCGGGCAATGTCTATGTTGCCACCGCCAAAAGAGAAGTTTTCGGCATAGTGGATATCGATATGATAGCGGGACCCAGTGAGATTCTTATTGTTGCGGACGGCGCGTGCAACCCGAAATTCGTCGCCGCCGACCTCCTTTCACAGGCGGAACATGACAAACTCGCCTCAGCCGTTCTTATCACCGACAGCGAGGATCTCGCCGTTAAAGTGGCAAGTGAAATTGAAAAGCAGCTCGCTACCCTGCCCCGTCAGGAAATCGCGAGAGCGTCAGTTGACTCTAACGGCAAAATCATAATTGTAAAAGACATTAACGAGGCGGTTGATATTGCCAACAGAATAGCGCCAGAGCACCTTGAACTTTGTGTTGACGACCCGTTCTCAATGCTTGAAAAGGTTAAAAACGCCGGTTCGGTATTCCTCGGCAGATACTGCCCCGAAGCGCTCGGCGACTATCTCGCGGGCCCCAACCACACTCTCCCCACATCGGGTACGGCGAGGTTCAGTTCCGCCCTTTCGGTTGACGATTTCATAAAGAAAACACAGTATATTTACTACGATAAAAAAGCGCTTTCGTTTGTAAAGGACAACATTGTGACCTTCGCGGACGCGGAGGGCCTCACGGCTCACGCGAGAAGCGCTCAGATAAGATTTGAGGAAGACGGTAATGAGTAAGTTTCTTTCACCCGATTACGAAAAACTTGTGCCCTACACTCCCGGAATACAGTTAAATTACGAAGTAATAAAACTGAACACGAACGAGTCCCCTTTTCCGCCTTCGCCGAAGGTAAAAGAGGCGGTTGACGGCAATCTGATTGACAGGCTGCGTCTTTACTCCGACCCCGAGGTTATGCAGCTGCGACAGGCGATAGGCGAGCATTTCTCGCTCACAGCCGAAAATGTATTTGTGGGCAACGGCAGTGATGATGTTCTCGCTTTTTCGATAATGGGTTTTTGCGGCAGAGGCGGAAAAATGTGCTGCCCCGATATTTCCTACGGCTTTTACCCCGTTTATGCCGATATATTCGGCGCAGAACTCGAGGAGATTCCCCTTGAAGCGGATTTTTCAATTGACGCGGACAAATTCTGCAACAAAGGCAAAACGGTCGTTATAGCCAATCCCAACGCTCCCACCGGTCTTGCTCTTTCTCAAAAAGATATTGAAAAAATAATCGCCTCAAATCCCGGCAATATAGTTATTATAGATGAAGCGTATATGGATTTCTGCAAATCAAGCTGCAACGCTCTTGTAAGCAAATACCCGAATCTTATTGTGTGCAGAACATTCTCAAAAAGCCATTCGCTTGCAGGTATGCGCGTGGGCTACGCCCTTGCTCAGAAGGAGATAATCGACGACCTCAATAAACTTAAATACTCATTCAATCCCTATAATATGAATTCCGTGGCGATTGCCGCCGCGTCCGCCGCGATCAAGGATGACGAGTATTACGGCAAAAACACGGATGAGATAATAAGAATAAGGGAAAAGACAAAAATAGATCTTGCGGAAATCGGCTTTTCCGGAACGGATTCAAAAAGCAATTTCCTGTTTGTGACTCACAACAAGATTCCCGCCGAAACGCTGTATAACGAACTGTTCAGAAAGAAAATACTCGTAAGGTATTTTTCAAAGGAAAGAATAAACAATTATCTTCGCATTACAATCGGCAGCGAAAATCAGATGGAAGCGCTTATAAACGCGCTCAAAGAAATAATAAAGGAGCTCTCATAATGAGAACAGCCGAAATTAAAAGAACCACAAAAGAAACGGATATCTCGCTTTATTTAAACCTTGACGGTGAGGGAAAAAGCGAGATTGACTCCGGCTGCGGCTTTTTTGACCACATGCTCACGCTTTTTTCAAGCCACGGCAAACTTGACCTCAATGTGAAATGCGACGGCGACACCAATGTTGACTTTCACCACTCCATTGAGGATATAGGAATCTGCCTCGGTCAGGCGTTCGCAAAAGCCATAGGCGACAAGCGCGGTATAATGCGTTACGGCAGCATTGTAATTCCTATGGATGAAACGCTCATTTTGGTAAGTCTTGACATAAGCGGTCGCTCGCACCTGAATTTTGATGTTTCCATTCCCACGCAGACCGTCGGCGGTATGGACACTGAACTTATTGAGGAATTTTTCATCTCATTCGTGCGCAATGCCGATGTAACACTTCACATAAAACAGTTCGCGGGCAAGAACACACACCACATAATCGAATGTATTTTCAAAGCCTTCGGCAGAGCCGTCTGCAAAGCGGTTTCTGACGATATTACAATCGGCGGCGAAATACCTTCAACCAAGGGTCTTCTGTGAGGATAAAATATGATTGCGATTATTGATTACGGATGCGGAAATCTTTTTTCGCTCTCCCGCTCCCTTGAATATCTGGGAATTGAAAGCAAAATTACAAGCGACGCGGATGAGAGTGCGAACGCCGATAAAATCATTCTTCCCGGTGTGGGCGCTTTCGGAGACGCGATTGACAAGTTAAACGCCTGCGGTCACGCAGATTTGCTCTGCTCACTCGCTTCACAAGGCAAGCCGATTCTCGGCATCTGCCTCGGCATGCAGCTTCTTTTTGAAAAAAGCTATGAATACGGCGAGCACAACGGTCTGGGACTTCTCAAAGGCAGGATTTATCCGCTTGACAAGGATATAGAAAATCTCAAAGTTCCGCACATGGGCTGGAACCGTCTTGATATTGTGAGGGATGACAGAATACTTGCCGACAGCGGCAAAAACGACTATTTCTATTTTGTGCATTCATTCTACGCAAAGAACTGTGACGACTGCCTTATAGCAACCGCCGAATACGGTGTTGATGTGCCCGCGATTGTCGGAATGGGCAATGTTTACGGCACTCAGTTCCACCCCGAAAAAAGCGGCGACAAGGGGCTTAAATTACTTAAAAGATTCGCGACAATGTAACGGAGAGTTTTTATGGAAATATTTCCCGCAACAGATATTATAGGCGGAAAAGTCGTAAGACTTGTAAAGGGCGATTACAACAAAATCACCGTTTACGCCGACAGCCCCGCCGAAATGGCAAAGCAGTTTATTGAAAAAGGCGCCGAGAATCTGCATATTGTTGACCTCGACGGCGCTAAATCGGGTTCACCCGAGAATTTTGAAAAAATACGCGAGGTCGCCTGCCTGCCGGGATTGTTTACGGAAGTCGGCGGCGGAATAAGGAACGAACAGCGCATTGAGGATTACCTCTCTCTCGGTGTAAACCGCGTTATTCTCGGCACTGCGGCAATAAAGGATTATCCGTTTTTAAAAAGAGCGGTTAAAAAATACGGTGACGCAATTGCCGTCGGAGTTGACGCGAAGGACGGCAAGGTAGCCGTAAACGGCTGGCTTGAAACCACTCAGGTTGATTCGGTTGAATTTTGCAAAAAGCTCCGTGATGACGGTGTTAAAACCGTTATATACACCGATATTTCAAAGGACGGAATGCAGAGCGGCACAAATCTTGAAATTTACTCCGTTCTCTCCGAAATTGAAGGCCTTGACATTGTCGCTTCCGGCGGTATTACATTTGAAAGCGAAATCGAAGCGCTTTGTAAAATGAATATTTACGCCGCTATCGTCGGCAAATCGATTTACGAAAAAACTCTCGACCTTTCAAGAGTTATTGAAACAGCGCGGGGAGGTAAACGCGATTGATTACAAAAAGAATAATTCCCTGCCTTGATGTCAGGGACGGCAGAGTTGTAAAGGGAGTCAATTTTGAAGGAATAAAGGATGTCGCCTCCCCCGTTGATATGGCTAAATTCTATAACGAAAGCGGAGCGGATGAACTTGTCTTTTATGACATTACCGCTTCACACGAAGGCAGGGCGCTCTTTACGGATATACTGAGGCAGACAGCGTCGGAGGTCTTCATTCCGCTGACAGTCGGCGGAGGAATAAATTCAATTGACGACTTTGACAGAGTTCTCAAATGCGGAGCGGATAAGGTTTCGGTTAATTCCGGAGCGATAAAGAACCCCTCGCTTATAAGCGAAGCGGCAAAAAAATACGGCGACCAGTGCGTAGTCCTTTCAATGGATATTAAACGGGTTGACGGCTCATTCCATGTTTTTCAGAACGGCGGAAGAATAGACACCGGCAAGGACGCCCTCGAGTGGGCGGTTTTCGGGCAGAAAAACGGAGCGGGTGAACTTGTTGTAAACAGTATTGACACCGACGGGGTCAAGAACGGTTTTGATATTGAAATGCTGAAGGCGATTTCCGAACTTGTTACAATACCCGTTATCGCGAGCGGCGGAGCGGGCTGCAAGGAGGATTTCCTCGAACTGTTCAACGCCGACTGCGCCGACGCGGGTCTCGCGGCTTCGATATTCCATTTTAAGCAGGTAAACATCAAAGAACTGAAAACTTATCTCCGAAACAATAATATTGAAATGAGGATATAACTATGATTGATTTAAAATACAATTCAGACGGTCTTATTCCCGCCATAGTTCAGGATCATTATACAAAAGATGTATTAATGCTCGCTTATATGAACGCCGAAAGTCTGGATATAAGCATAAAAGAGGGCTATACCTGCTTTTACAGCCGTTCGAGACAGGAATTATGGAGAAAGGGCGCGACCTCGGGCAACACACAGCAGATAGTTTCAATCCGCACCGACTGCGACAGAGACACACTGCTTATTGATGTTATAAAAAACGGTCCCGCCTGCCACACGGGCAGTGAAAGTTGCTTCTTCAACGACATTGTAAAAAGTGAAGATGAGGCGTTCTCGTATGAAAACCTC
Source organism: Clostridiaceae bacterium (assembly GCA_016285645.1). Taxonomy (GTDB): domain Bacteria; phylum Bacillota; class Clostridia; order Oscillospirales; family Acutalibacteraceae; genus CAG-177. The sequence continues at coordinate 57,649 of JAEERC010000035.1, forward strand.
TATAAAATGCTTGTGGGCAGAAAGATTGAGAAAAAAGAGGGCTCTTACACTACCTATCTTTTTGAGAAAGGCACCGATAAAATCCTCAAGAAAGTCGGCGAGGAGTGCACAGAGGTTATAATCGCCGCGAAGGGCGGAGACAAAGAAGAGACTGTATTTGAAATTGCCGATCTTCTTTATCACCTCACTGTGCTTATGATTGATCAGGGCATAACAATAAATGATGTTACCGCGGAACTCGCGAAAAGACACATTGTTGACCACAAGGTAAAACAGGAAAAGATGCAATAAAAAAGCGGACGGCTTGCAGAAAACTGCAAGCCGTTATTTTATTCGGATTCCATTTCTTCTTTTAAGCCCGAAGCGAGCTTTCGCCTTTCGTGGAGCTCCGCCTCAATTTTCGCGCGCTCAACCGGGTCATCCTTTACAAAACTTATAACAATCATATAGAGTATTTCGCCGATAATCGGCCCCGCTATGAATATGGGCCACTGCCATTTCATATAAAGAGCGCCCTGTAAAAAGTTTTTCTTCGTGTTGTCGTATTTTATCCAGCTGAGGATATAACCGCTCAGAAGAGCGTTCACGGCTGAGGAAATCTTTGAAATGAAATTCTGTATTGAAAATGATATTCCTTCTGTGCGCTTGCCCGTTTTAAGCTCAACCTCGTCAATGGAATTGCTTGTAAGCGAGCGGTGCGCTATATCCATCATATTGGTGGGAATGGCTACAACCGCCATAAGAATAATAACCGCGTAAATTTTGCTGACGGAGTCAAACCCGATAAAATAACTTATCGTTCTGAAAACGATATTTACGGACATGGCGACCAAAAGAAGACGCTTCATACCGCCGACTTTTTCGGCGAATTTAGTGGAAAAGAACATCGCGAGCGCTCCGGGAACGCCCATAAGAACGGTATATACCACCTGTGAAGTGGGGCCGTCAAAAGACGCGAAGCCGAAATTGAACGATTCGCGGCTTTCAAAGAAATAAGCCCACGGAAGCATTGTCGCCGTAATGTCCTTGAGGAATCTCGAAAGTGAAATAAGCAGAAGAGTTTTGTTGTGTCGCAGAACGAATATCGCCTCAAATATGCTCTCCTTGCTTTTGGGCGTTTCAATCGCCTCTTTCATTCTATAGGCAAAAAGTGAAATCAGTTCTCCGCCTAAGCAGAAGACTATTCCGAACAAAGCGAATATTTTGCTGTCACTCCAGGAAAGATTGTTTGTAAGAAGCGAACGGAGTACAGGGAACGCCATAACAACGGTTGAGCCCGCGCCCGCGCCGATTGACACCCACTGAGAAACCTTAGCCCGTTCCTCAGCCCGCGGAGACGAAAGGGCGACCATTCCCCAAAGCGCGACATCCTGGAAGGAATAAAAGAGATCCCAGAGAAGATAAGCCGCAAATACAATTACTATCGATACTGTTAAATTGCTGCTGGTTTTTATAAACATCGAAGCGGCGAGCAGACCGATAATAACGGGTGTGAAAATAAGATACGGGCGCAGTTTTTCGCCGTTTTTAAAGCGGTGTTTGTCAACAAGCGCGCCTACAAGCGGGTCGTTAATCGAATCCCAGGTTCTGGTAATGCCGGTCATAAGACCGACTATTTTGGAATCGATTTTAAGAACGGATGTAAGATAATAAAACAGCCAGCCGGATGTGTAGGCGTAAGATATGTTCTGACCTGCGAGACCTACGGCATAGGACAGAAGTCTGCCGTTCTGAACATAATTTTTATTTTGAGTATCCGCGTTAGTTTCAATAATATTGGTTTCTTCCGACACGGTTTCACCTCTTATTCTGTTTTAATCGCGGGAAGAGAAGGAGCGCAGTCTTTATTGAAATCGTCTGTGCTCGCTTCAACTGCGCAGGTTTCGCACCCCGCGTATTCGAGGGCATCAATAAATGATTTATAATCCACGCCGTCACCCGGAGCGGGATAGTGCCTGTTTACGGGTTCGGCTATATGGGCGTGCTTTATGCTGCCCTTGAGCGCTCTGACCGTTTGAGCGTCATCGCCCGCCGTCTCCATATGATAGAGATCAACAAGGCATTTTATGCAGTCCGAATCAACGGCTGAAACAACAGCCGCGCCTTCAAAAGCGGAATTAATAATATTGCTGTCTCCCCTTCGAAGCGGCTCAAGAACAACGGTCAGACCGTATTTTGAAGCCAAAGGCGCAACCGTTTCTTTAAGAAAATATATAAGCTGTCTGTAAGCGTCCTCATAAGCCCAGCCGTCGGGAACATTTCTCGCGCCGCCTGAGCCGAAAACGATTTTTTCAAGTCCTATAGCCTTGCCGCGTTTCATACCCTTTTCAATGTATTCGGCGAGTGCTGAATAATCAACATCGGGACCCGTTACTTTCAGATTACCGGGTATAAAACAGTTTACGGATAAGCATTTAATATTGTATTTTTCAAGTTCTTCCCTGAATCTTTCAAAATACTCATCATCTTTATCCGCAAGAAGGGAAAAGCAGGATTCAACAAAATCAAATCCCGAGCGGGCGGCGACGGATATTCTTTCAATACTGTCGCCCACGCACATTCCGTAAAGCATAATCAATCTCCTTTACTGGCCGTAATAGGCGTTCGCGCCGTGCTTTCTGAAATAATGTTTGTTCTGAATGGCGTCGGAAGCGGGCTTTGCTGAGAGCCCTTCGCTGATATACGCCATTTTCGCCACTTCTTCGAGTACAGCGGAGTTTTCAGCCGCCTTGAAACAGTCCTTTCCCCATGTGAACGGTCCGTGTGAATGAACCAGCACGGCGGGAACGGCGTTCGGATCAATCGAATTTTTTTCAAAGCATTCGGCTATAACCCTGCCGGTGTTGAGTTCATATTCGCCGTTTATCTCATCTTCGGTGAGGTCTCTTGTGCAGGGAATTGAACCGAAAGCAAAATCGGCGTGAGTGGTGCCGTAGGGCTTTATCTCCCTTGCCGCCTGCGCGAAACCGACAGCGAATGTTGAATGCGTATGCGCGACACCGCCTATATCGGAAAATCTGCGGTAAAGCTCAAGATGAGTAGGCGTGTCGGACGAGGGTTTGAGCCCTTCAATCAGATTGCCGTTCATATCAACAACCGAGAGGTCAGACGCTTTCAGTTTATTGTAATCTACGCCTGAGGGTTTTATAACAAAAAGCCCTTTATCACGGTCGATTTCCGAAACATTTCCCCAGGTGAAAATCACAAGCCCGTATTCAACAAGTTTAAGATTCGCCTCAAGGACTTTTTCTTTCAATTCTTCAAGCATGTTTATCCCTCCAGGGCGATTTTCTTAAGGCGCTTCATAACATCGTTTTCGCCTCTGCCGAAATAATCGTGAAGGGTTTTGTATTCGGCATAGATTTTGTCGTATATTCTTACATTTTCCTCAATCGGATAATAAACCGTGTCTTTGACTTTGCCCATAGCTTTCGCCGCCTCAAAAACATCGTCATATCCGCCGTTCGCAGCGCCCGCGGCAACAGCGCCGAAGATGGCGCTGCCAAGGGAACCGCACTGAGTAGTGCCCGCGATTTTAACGGGAACATTGAGAACATCGGAATATATCTGCATTGTCATCGGGTCCTTCTGAGAAATACCGCCCGCGGCGTAGAATGTTTTGACCTCAACGCCGTTTTCCTTGAATGTGTCAACAATCATTCTTGTTCCGTACGCGGTTGACTCAATCAGTGCGCGGTATATTTCCTCGGGTTTAGTGCCAATTGTAAGACCGAGAATCATACCCGACAAATCAACATCGCAGAGCACGGAACGGTTGCCGTTGAACCAGTCCAGCGCGAGCAGTCCGCTCTCGCCGGGCTTCTGCTTTGAGCATTTTTCGCGAAGGAGTTTATGAATATTAACGCCCTTTTCCTCTGCTTCCTTAAATATGCTCTGAGGAAGGCAGTTTTCAATATACCACTGGAAAGAATCGCCTACGCAGCACTGACCCGCTTCAAAGCCGAAATAGCCGGGCATAACGCCGTCCTCAACAACACCGCACATGCCCGGAACCTGTTTTTCCTCGTTACCGAGAAGAATGTGGCAGGTTGAAGTGCCCATTATGGCAAGAAGTTCGCCCTCGCCCGTAATGCCCACGGCGGGCACGGCAACATGGGCGTCAACAGTCGCTATCGCTACGGCAGTGCCGGGTTTAAGCCCGGTGAGAGCCGCCATTTCTTCGGTGACCTCCCCCGCTTTTTCGCCGAGAGGAGTAACGGGACCGAGTTTTTCCTCTACAACATTCTCGAGTCTCGGGTCAAGCGCTTTGAAAAACGATTTCGGAGGATATCCGTTTTTCTTGTTCCAGAGCGCTTTATAGCCGGCGCAGCAGGCGTTTCTGGTCTCTTTGCCGCAAAGTTTCCATACCACCCAGTCGCCCGCCTCAATGAATTTATCGGCTTTTTCATAGATATCCGGCGCCTCGTCGAGAATCTGCCAGATTTTGGGAATAAGCCATTCAGAGCTTATTTTTCCGCCGAAGGTGTCAAGCCAGTCAACATTCAGTTCACGGGCGATTTTATTGAGTTTGTTCGCGTGCTCCTGTGCCGCGTGATGCTTCCAGAGTTTAACATAGGCGTGGGGGTTTTCCTCATATTCAGGCAAAAAGCAGAGAGGAGTTGAATCCGCTTTTACGGGAAGCATTGTGCAGGCGGTGAAATCTATGCCAAGGCCGATGATGTCATCGGGGTTTACTCCGGATTCTTTTATAACGGCGGGAATGGTGTTCGCGAGAACATCAATATAATCCTGCGGGTGCTGCAGCGCCCAGTCTCTGCCTAATTTTTTGCCGCAGGGCAGCTCCTCATCCATAACGGCGTGAGGGTATTCAAAAACGGATGTCGCTATCTCTCTGCCGTCGGACACATCAACGAGCAGCGCCCTTCCCGAAAGAGTTCCGTAATCAAGACCAATCGCGTATTTTGCCATAATTCCTTCTCCTTTAATCAAACAGTTTTGAAACAATCCCGGCGTAGAGTCCCACGGGATCGTTAAAGAAATTGTCTTTAATAATTTCAACCTGATTCTCGTCCGCCGCGTAAACGGTCAGTTTCATCAGCGTATCGTCGCCGTCGGTGATTGAAAATGTTACATTGTAACCGTTCCCCGATTTTTCAACAATACAGCCGTTTTCGTTCTTTCTTCTTTCAAGAGTCTGAATGGTAAGAGCGTCGTTGAGCGCCTTTTCACGCACGGATTTCGGTATGGTTCTCTGAAGCTCTTTGACTGCGGCTTTACCGAGTTCTGTTATGCGAAGGCAGTTGTCGGAGTCCGTTTCGATATTGCCGGTTTTGATAAGGTCGTCAAGCGCCTCGTTAATCTCAAAATAATTGGCAAGACCGTGAATCTGCAGAATACCGCAGACGCTGTCTTTCGGAAGCGGATGGGCGAGATTATTCACGAGATAAGCTATAAGCACTCTTATCTGCGCGGTCGAACGGAGACCGCCCGGCATAACTCCCGCCGAAAAAGCGTCAAAACCAAGCTCGTCGTTATTTAATATTTCATTTTTTCCGGTTTCGTCAGGCATAGTCAGCGCCCCTTGTTCTGTAATTCAAATTTCGCAGGTTTTATGGGTTTACCGAAATATGCGTGCTCGAGCATATCTTTTGTAACAAAACTCTCTCTGCTCGCGAGGCGTCCCCATATATTTGCCCAGCCCTCGCAGAAAAGCCAGTAATAAGAAATGTTCTTTTCCCTTCTCATTTTGGTAAATACGGGGAAGTTGCACCAGATTGAAGAGGGCAGACCGATAACAATAAGATAGAGAGGCCCGAGCAGGATTGACTGAAAGCAGTGACCGTATTCGTGTATTCTCGTGTCGTGCTTCCACTCTTCGGATTTGTCGGGATTCATAAAAATAAACATACCCATTGACACGCCGCCGAAGTTTTTGGCGCTTACATAGGTTACAACGGCGTTATGATATGTCTCGTGCTTATGGGTCGGCGCGAGAATCAGAAAGCCGATCAATCCCGCTATATTCTGGATAATTCCCCAGGAAAACTGAACAAATACGAACAAAAACTGCAGCATAAAAATCACCTTCAAATAGTTTTATCTAATTATAGTTTATTTTGTTTTTATTGTAAATAGAATATAATAATTTTATTACATTTTATTGACACAATATATTGCGCTGTGTTATACTTTTACGCGTTCAAATGTCTTTAAGGCAGTAATTTAATTGTAACCGGGAGGTTCAGTTTATGTATAACAAAGTTTCACCCGATTTCGACTTTGTGGAGCACGAAAAATCCGTTCTTGATTTCTGGAAGAAGAACGACATATTTGAAAAGAGTATTGAAAACCGCAAGGACGGTCCCACATATACTTTTTATGACGGTCCGCCCACGGCTAACGGCAAACCGCATATCGGCCATGTTCTTACCCGTGTTATCAAGGATATGATTCCGAGATATAAAACAATGAAGGGTTATATGGTTCCCCGCAAAGCCGGCTGGGACACTCACGGCCTTCCCGTTGAGCTTGAGGTTGAAAAAAAGCTCGGTATTGACGGCAAGGAGCAGATTGAGGAATACGGCCTCGAGCCCTTCATCAACCACTGCAAGGAAAGCGTATGGCAGTATAAAGGCATGTGGGAGGATTTCTCCGGCACGGTAGGTTTCTGGGCGGATATGGATAATCCCTATGTCACATACCACAACGAATTTATTGAATCCGAGTGGTGGGCGCTCAAGGAAATCTGGAAGAAGAATCTTCTTTACAAGGGTTTCAAAATAGTTCCCTACTGCCCGCGCTGCGGCACTCCTCTTTCATCTCACGAGGTGGCTCAGGGCTATAAGACTCTCAAAGAGAGAACGGCTATTGTCCGTTTCAAGATAAAGGGTGAGGACGCGTATTTCCTCGCGTGGACAACCACACCCTGGACTCTCGCCTCAAACATCGGTCTTTGCGTAAATCCCGATGAAAAATATGTTAAAGTCAAAGCTGCCGACGGCTACACCTATATTCTCGCCGAAGCGCTCCTTGACAGCGTTCTCGGCTCAATAGAGCGTGAGGAAGGCACTCCCGCCTACGAGATAATCGAAACATATATAGGCAAGGATCTCGAATATAAAGAATACGAACCGCTTTATGACTGCGCCAGAGAGGCGGCTGAAAAGCAGCACAAAAAAGCGTTCTTTATCTATTGCGACAACTATGTAACAATGTCCGACGGTACCGGCATAGTTCATATCGCTCCCGCCTTCGGTGAAGACGACGCGAGAGTCGGCAGAAAATATGACGCTCCGTTTGTTCAGATGGTTGACGAGCACGGCATTATGAAGGACGAGACTCCCTTCGCCGGTATGCGCTGCAAGCCGAGACCCGAAGAGGTTGAGGCGGGCGCAGTCAGCTGCGACCCCGAAGTTCTCAAGGAACTTGATTCAAGAGGAATCCTGTTCGCGGCTCCCAAAATGGAGCACGACTATCCCCATTGCTGGAGATGCGACACTCCTCTCATTTACTACGCGAAGGAATCCTGGTTTATCAAAATGACCGAGGTCAAGGACGACCTTGTAAAGAACAACAACACAATCAACTGGATTCCCGAAAGCATAGGCAAAGGTAGATTCGGCGACTGGCTCAACAATGTTCAGGACTGGGGTCTTTCGAGAAACAGATACTGGGGCACTCCCCTCAACATATGGGAATGCGAATGCGGTCACAGGCATGTTATCGGCTCGATTGAAGAACTCAAATCCATGTCGGACAACTGCCCGGATGATATTGAACTCCACCGCCCCTACATTGACGCTGTAACAATCACCTGCCCCGAATGCGGAAAGCAGATGAAGCGCGTTCCCGAGGTTATTGACTGCTGGTTTGACTCGGGCTCTATGCCGTTCGCGCAGCATCACTATCCCTTTGAAAACAAAGAGATATTTGAGGATCAGTTCCCCGCTGAATTCATCTCCGAGGCGGTTGACCAGACAAGAGGCTGGTTCTATTCCCTGCTCGCGATTTCAACCATTCTCTTCAACAAGGCGCCTTATAAGAATGTTATAGTTCTCGGCCTTGTACAGGATGAAAACGGTCAGAAAATGTCCAAGTCAAAGGGCAACGCCGTTGACCCGTTCGACGCTCTCGCGAAATTCGGCGCGGACGCGATAAGATGGTATTTCTACACGAACTCCGCACCCTGGCTTCCCAACCGTTTCTATGACAAGGCGGTTACCGAAGGTCAGAGAAAATTCATGGGCACACTGTGGAACACCTACGCGTTCTTTGTGCTTTACGCGAATATCGACAACTTCGACGCAACAAAATACACACTTGAATACGACAAGCTCTCCATAATGGATAAGTGGCTCATTTCAAAGCTCAACTCGCTTATTCTCACCGTTGACGGTTATCTTGAGAACTACTGCATTCCCGAAGCGGCGAAGGCGCTTATGAGTTTTGTTGACGAGATGAGCAACTGGTATGTCCGCCGCGGTCGTGAGCGCTACTGGGCGCAGGGTATGAGTCAGGACAAGATTAACGCCTATATGACTCTTTATACCGCTCTGGTGACCGTTTCAAAGCTCTCCGCGCCTATGATTCCGTTTATGACGGAGGAGATTTACCGCAACCTCGTATGCAGCATTGACCCGTCGGCTCCAGAGAGCATTCACCTTTGCGATTATCCCGTTGCCAACAAGGCATATATCGACACTTCGCTTGAAGCGTCAATGGAAGAGATTCTCGAAATCGTTGTTCTCGGCAGAGCGGCGAGAAACGGCTCAAACATCAAGAACAGACAGCCGCTTTCAAAGATGTATGTTCAGGCGGATAAAACTCTTGACGATGAATTTATCGCCATTATCTGCGATGAGCTCAACATAAAATCCGTTGAGTTTGTAACGGACGCTTCCGGCTTTGTTTCATACGCGTTCAAGCCGCAGCTTAAAACGGTAGGTCCGAAATACGGAAAACTCCTCAACGGCATCAAGGAATATCTCGCGAATGTTGACGGAGCGAAAGCGATGGAACAGCTGAACGGCGAGGGCGCAATCAAGTTTGAAGTTAACGGCGAGCCCGTTGAACTCACAGCTGACGACCTCCTCATCAGCACTGTTCAGAAGGAAGGCCTGTTCTCCGTTTCGGATGACGGAGTTAGCGTAGTGCTTGACACAGAACTCAATGAAGAGCTTATTGCCGAGGGCTTTGTAAACGAGCTTATCTCAAAAATCCAGACAATGCGCAAGGAAGCCGGATTTGAGGTTATGGATCACATCAAAGTCTATTTTACCGAAGCGGGCGACAATGTTATCGCCTCTGTGTTTGAAAAATACGGCGATGAAATAAGCAAGGATGTTCTTGCCGAAGGCATTATAAACGGCGAGGGCGGCTCCTACACCAAGGATTGGGATATAAACGGTGAAAGCGTCAGACTCGGCGTTGAAAAGATATAATTAAACAAATTTATCGGGATGTGTTTTATATTACGCACATCCCGAATTTGTTGATATTGACACTTTTGTTTAAAAATGGTAAAATTATTAAAAATTTATTGAGAAAATCTTAAGGAGAATTAATAAATGAAAGGTATTATTCTTTCCGGAGGTACGGGGTCAAGGTTATATCCTTTGACGCTTGTTACCAGTAAGCAGCTGCTTCCGGTTTATGATAAGCCGATGATTTATTATCCGCTTTCCACACTTATGCTTGCGGGCATAAGAGAAATTCTTATTATTTCCACTCCCGACGACACCCCTAAATTCGAGCGCCTGCTCGGAACGGGAAAACAATTCGGAATAAAACTTTCCTACGCGGTTCAGGAAAAGCCCGAAGGTCTTGCCCAGGCGTTTATTATCGGTGAGGAATTCATAGGCAGCGACTCCGTTGCGATGATTCTCGGCGACAACATATTCTACGGCAACGGTCTCGGTCATATGCTGCGCCAGGCGGTCAAACGGCAGGATGGCGCCACGGTTTTCGGCTACAATGTTGAGAACGCCCAGGCTTTCGGAGTTGTTGAATTCAACAGAAAAGGTCTGCCCGTTTCAATAGAGGAAAAACCCGAGCATCCGAAATCGCATTACGCCGTAACCGGTCTTTATATATACGACAATAAGGTTGTTGAGTACGCGAAATCCCTCAAGCCCTCCGAACGCGGTGAACTTGAAATTACCGATATAAACAAAATGTATCTTGAAGCGGGAACGCTTGATGTTCAATTGCTCGGCAGAGGATACGCCTGGCTTGACACGGGAACTGTTGAGGCGCTTTATGAGGCTTCAAACTTCATAGGAACAGTTGAGCGCCTTCAGGGTATAAAAATATCCGCTCCCGAGGAAATCGCTTACAACAACCGCTGGATATCCAAAAAGGCGCTGCTTGAATCCGCTGAAAAATACGGCAAATCATCCTACGGTCAGCATTTGCGCAGAGTTGCGGACGGCACAATCCTTTACGGCACAAAGCCGGGTGAAAGACCCCGCTGGGGAAGAGAGGACGAGGAATAATCTTGAATCTTGTCAAAACAGATATTGACGGTTTGGTTATAATTGAACCCGATGTTTTCGGTGATAACCGCGGCTGGTTTTATGAATCCTATTCAAAGAAAAAATACGCTGAACTCGGAATAAACGCCGATTTTGTTCAGGATAACCGCTCTTATTCCGCCGTCAAGGGCACGCTCAGAGGTCTCCACTGCCAGACTGAGCCGATGGCTCAGGCAAAACTGCTCACCTGCACAAGGGGAAGTATATTCGATGTTGCGGTGGATATCCGCGAGGGCTCACCGACATATCTTAAATGGGTTTCGGTTATACTCAGCGAGGAAAACAAAAAGCAGTTCTTCATTCCAAGAGGATTCCTGCACGGGTTTGTTACGCTTACCCCAGATGTGGAAGTGCTTTATAAAACCGACAATTACTATTCGCCCGAAAACGACAGAAGCGTTTGCTACCGTGATGAATCAATAGGAGTTGAATGGCCCTGCGATGAGCCGGTTCTTTCAAACAAAGATTCTTCGGCTCCCCTTCTTAAAGACAGCGACATACACTTTATATACTAAAGCAAAACGGCTTGCGTATGCGCAAGCCGTTACTTTTTATTTATTGATTTCAACGCTCAATATTACAACATCCTCAAGGGGCTTATCTCTGTTATCCGTGTCGGACGAGGCGATGGTGTCAACAACATCCATACCGTCGTAAACCCAGCCGAAAACGGCGTGTTTGTAATCAAGGTGCGGTGTTCCGCCGAGGTTTTCATAATCATCAACCGTTTCGGGAGGATAACTGTCGGGGTACATCTTCATCTGGGAAATGAGTCTCGGGTCAACATCTTTTGCCTGAACTATAAAGAACTGGCTGCCGTTGGTGTCGGGGCCCGCGTTAGCCATTGAGAGAGCGCCGCGGATATTGTGATAATCGGGGTGGAATTCATCCTTGAACGGTCTGCCCCAGATGCTCTCGCCGCCTCTGCCTGTTGCTGTAGGGTCGCCGCCCTGAATCATAAAGCCGTCAATTACGCGGTGAAACACAACGCCGTCATAATAGCCGTTCTCTGCGTGAGTTATAAAATTCTCGACCGCTTTCGGGGACGCCTCCGGGAAGAGAATGATTTTTATGTCGCCTTTATTTGTTTTCATTATAGCGGTGATATCGCCTTCAGCGGGCTTTCTTGCCATTTTACTCATATTAATAATTCCTTTCAGTGAATATTGTTTGTAAGTATTATTTCGTTGTCATCCGTAAACGAAGCGATTATGCCGTTATTGTCAAACGTAGCATAATACGGGCAGTGAGCAATCATTACAAGATTCCATTTGACATTCGGATAAACCTTTCCGAGCTGATTTGTTACAATCGCTACATCCGGTCTGAGCGCTTTCAAGAAATTAATTGATGACGAGCCGTAATAGCCGTGATGACCGATTTTGAGAAGATTTATTTTGCCGAGATCATCCTGAACAAGTTTTTCAACTCCGCAGGTTCTGGTAATATCGGCGGCGAGAAAAGCGGTTTTTTCGCCCTTTGTCACCTTCACACCCACGCTTTCGGCGTTTTCGCCCTCACCGTAGAGGTCCGGGTTGTTTACCGTGTTGTAAAACTGCAATGTGAAATCGCCGAATTCAAAAGGTGCGGCGGGAAGATTGCTTATTACGGGAATATTCCTGCTGTTCAGATCCTCGATAATCTGATTGTAAACTTCCTTGAAGCCCCATTTTTTCTCAAGCCCGGAGAAATAGTTCTCATCGCAGCCCTTGAAATACGCTTTATCTATTTTTATGTTTTTATTTGTTATTATCGCGTGAAAAGAACCGATGTGGTCATAGTGGCAGTGAGTGCCGAGAATAAAGTCGAGCCGTGCAATTCCGTCGTCGCCTGAACAGACCTTTAAAATATAGTCAACGACTTCTTTTTCATAACCCTTATACGCGGTTTTTCTTCTCGGATTGCTGTTGCCCTCGCCCGCGTCAACCAGCGCGAATCTGCCGTTACTTTCAATAAGAATAGCGTCGGAATTGGCTGTGTTGAGAAAATGGATTCTGTCGTCGCCGTTTGAATAATTGAACTGTTCCTGAGTTACATCATATCTTTTGCAAAGGTGATTAAACACAGCGACCGATACCATATCAAGAATAAATATAAGCGCCATTAACGGAACGATAATCCAGGTAGCGATTTTTTTTGCCTTTGTGCTGTTCATAGAACCTGACCTCATTTTAAAACTGTTATAATAATAACACATATAAACAGATTTTTCCATAGAATAAAAGTCAAAAATACTTGTATTATATTAATTTTTAATGTAAACTACTTATAGTTTTTTTCAGAGGTAAAAATATGTCTGCAGGTTTAAAGGAAAAACTTTCGCCGTTTATTGACGGCTTTTACAATATGGCGGAAATTCTGCCGCTCATAATCGCCATGTGCGTCTGCTCGCAGTTTTCAATGAAAGCGTGCCTTATAACGGCGGTCATTGCTTGTATTGCTTATCCGCTGTTCGGCGTAAAGCCCTCCTACGGCGGGTTCCTGATTGCCTTTTCGGCGGCTGCCGTATACGGCACGGGAACTGCTTTCACGGGAATACTTCTCTGCTCGGTTATTCTGTTTGCGGTTTCGTTTTTGGATTATTCAAAACTTAAAAACGCTTTGTATTCCCCCGCAGTCGCCGGTCTGATGCTCGGTTTCGCAATTTATATGATAGTAATGCAGACCACCGTTTATTTCGGCATAGGGGCAACCGGCGGCACCGCGGTTGAGATGTTCAAATCCTACAGGTCATTGGGCTTTCACGCCAACTGGAGAGGCGTTCTATACGGCACAATAGTTCTTGTGCTGATGATTGTTTACAGACGCAAATTCAGAAATTTCAGCAAAAAATTATCCGCCCCCTTCTGGTGCGTTGTTTTCAGCATTATTCTCAATTTGCTTCTCATTCCCTCCGCCGACAATACTCCCATATCCGAAATCAGTAATTACTCATTGATGCCCGGCTTAATTTTTGCCGAGTCTTTCGCGGATATTGACATAATCGGCGTGATTATTACGGGAGCGTCGCTTTGCTTCTGTATTCTTTACAGATTTTCACGCTATGAAAACGCTCCCGGTAAAGCCGATAAATTCGGCGCTGCTTCAGTGATGCTTATTTCTTCCGTTTGCGGTGCGCTCCCATCGGTGCCGTGTGAAAGAAAAGCAAAAAGCAAAAAAGATACAACTGTAATTATTATAACATCCGTTTTGCTAAGCACGGCAATTCTTATGCTTTTGTGTCCTTTTATTGAGCGGCTCCCCCTGCCCTCCGCCTCGGTTATTCTGATTATCGGAATGTGGCAGCAGATTGAATGGAAGTTTTTCAAGGAAACATTCAAATCGGGAGTTATTTCAATTTCGGCGTTCCTGATTATATTCGCGGTGACTTTGTTGTTGAATCCGAATATTGCCGTTATAATTTCAGCATTCTTCTGCGCGGCGTATAAATTGAAAAACAGAAAAGTAATAAAAGAATAAAAAAAGGAAACTCCCCTTGATGCAAGTCATCAAGGGGAAAATTTATTTTCTGAATAGATTGCCGCCGTGGCAATCTATTGCAACGATAACGGAAAAATCTTTAAAGGTAAGTTTTTTTACGCTCTCGCAGCCGAGATCGAAGAAAGCGATTTCATCGCAGGATGTAATGCTTTTCGAACAGAGCGCGCCCGCGCCGCCTATGGCGCAGAAATAAACCGCTTTGTTTCTGACAATTGCTTCGCACACTTCCTCACTGCGTTCGCCTTTGCCAATCATTGACGACAGACCGAGGTCAAGGAGCTTGGGGGCGAATTTGTCCATCCTGCCGGATGTTGTGGGGCCGCAACTGCCTATCACCCTGCCTTCGGGAGTGGGGGTCGGTCCCGCGTAATAAATACTGGCGCCGTCAATCTCAAAGGGTAGTTCGCCGCCGTTTTCGAGCAGTTCGAATATTCTTTTATGAGCGGCGTCTCTCGAAGTGTAAACAGTGCCCGAGAGTTTTACGCTGTCTCCCGCCCTGAGTTTTTCGGCGTATTCCTTTATTTCACTTGTGTCAATGCTGTACTGAGCCATCTTCTTCACTTACCTGCAGATTCTCGCTATTTTCGTTGTTTTTGATATATTCTTCGTCAATGGATGAAAAATCATCCATAAAGGTTATCTGGTCGACATTTCCGGCATCATCTTCGGCAGGTTCGGTCATCACGGCGCCGAGTTCATCGTAAATCTTGTCAAGGCCCGAAAAAATCAGGTTGCAGTTTTCACGAAGTGCCGCGCAATCCTCATCGAGTTCTCTGTCTTCAAAATTGGAATAGCCGGAAGCGGAAGCCACAAGTTGCTTAACCTTATCGGTCAGCGACTGAGCGCTGTGAGTCAAATCAAGCGTACAGTCACGCGTTCTGTCCTGCGCGTCGAAAATCGCCGCAAGGTTGCGGTATAAACCGTCTATTTCCCGCTTGAGATTTTCATTTTCACTCTGCAGTGCCGAAACAGTCTGATCGAGTGAATCAACCTGCGACTGCAACTGCCCGGTCTTTTCATTTTCGGACTCAAGCTTTTTTAACTTTTTATTCTGCTTCTGAACTTTTACCAACGATTTTTGCGTGTTGTCAAGCTCAATCTGCAGTTTTTCGATGTAATCAATTACATCCGCTCTTTTGAATCCGCCGAACAGCGAACGCCTGAGAACCTGATCAGATGCCATAGCCAACCACCGTGAGAATTATTTTTTGAGTGCTATTGCCGCCTTTGCCTTCGCAACAATATTTTCGGCGTCAAGGCCGTAAATATGAAGCATTTCAACAGCGGGGCCCGATTTGCCGAACTTGTCTTCAACGCCGACTCTTAAAACAGGAACGGGAACCGTGCCGCATACAACCTCGGTAACCGCCGCGCCGAAACCGCCGATTACGCTGTGTTCTTCGGCAGTAACTATGGCGCCTGTTGACTTCGCGGCTTCAATAATCGCCTCACTGTCAATCGGCTTGATTGTATGGAAGTTGATAACAGCGGCGGAAATGCCTTCGGAAGCGAGAATCTCTTTTGCGGCGAGCGCCTCTTTTACCATAAGACCCGTGGCGCAGATTGTAACATCGCTGCCGTCGCAAAGTTTTATCGCCTTACCGATTTCAAATTTATAATTGTCGGGGTCGTAGATTCTTTCAACAGCGAGTCTGCCGAAGCGAAGATAAACGGGACCTTCATATTCGGCGGCGGCAAAAACAGCCGCTCTCGCCTCAACATCATCGGCGGGGTTGAGAATAGTCATACCGGGAATAACGCGCATAAGAGCGATGTCCTCGCAGCACTGGTGGCTCGCGCCGTCCTCACCGACGGAAATGCCCGCATGAGTTGCGCCGATTTTAACATTGAGATGGGGATAACCTATGGAGTTTCTTACCTGCTCAAAAGCGCGGCCTGCCGCGAACATAGCGAAGGAACTCGCAAACACTGTAAATCCCGCGGTGGAAAGGCCCGCGGCTACGCACATCATATTTGATTCGGCAATGCCCGTATCAATGAATCTGTCGGGGAACGCTTTTTTGAACATTCCAGTTTTGGTCGCGGCGGCAAGGTCGGCGTCAAGAACAACTACCTTGTCATTTTTCTCGCCGAGTTCAACGAGGGATTTACCGTAAGCTTCACGGGTTGCCATTTTTACTGTATCAGCCATTTTTATATCTCCTTTCAGTCAAAATCAAGCCTCAAGCTCAGCCAACTGAGCTTTCAGTTCCGCCATCGCCTGCTCATACTGCTCCGCGTTGGGGGCGGCACCGTGCCAGGAGACCTGGTCTTCCATATAGGACACACCCTTGCCTTTGGTACTCGAAGCGATTATTACCGAGGGCTTGCCTTTGAATGAGGATGCCTGACTGAAAGCGGCATCGATTTCATCAAAATTATGAGCATTGATTTCAATAACATTCCAGCCGAACGCCTTGAATTTTTCAGGAATCGGGTAAGGCGAGTTTACATCGGCGATTTTGCCGTCAATCTGAAGACCGTTTACATCAACAACGGCGCAGAGATTGTCGAGCCCTTTTGCCGCGGCGTACATAGCTGCCTCCCAGACCTGACCCTCCTGGATTTCACCGTCGCCGAGAATGGAGTAAACTCTGAAGGGCTTGCCTGAAAGCTTGCCGCCGAGAGCCATACCGCAGGCAACGGAAATGCCCTGACCGAGTGAGCCGGTGCTCATATCAACGCCCGGAGTGTATCTCATACTGGGATGACCCTGAAGGTACGAATCGGGCTTTCTGAGGGTTTTGAGATCCTCATAAGGGAAAAATCCCTTGAGCGCGAGAACCGCGTAAAGAGCGGGCGCGCAGTGACCTTTGGAGAGAACGAATCTGTCCCTGTCCTCCCACTGAGGATTCTTGGGGTCAACATTCATCTGATGAAAATAGAGATAAGTCATAATATCAACGCAGGAAAGAGAGCCGCCGGGATGACCCGATTTGGCGTTGAAAACGCTCTCGATTATTCCCATTCTCGCGTTGCATGCCTTGATTTTTAACTGCTTTTTGACAACTGCATCCATTACGCAGTCACCTCCTGTTTTATTTGAGCGGAAAATCCGCAAACATACTGAAACTATAAATCAATGATTATACTGTTGTTTACATCAAAGCCGGCTTTTTTCATAAAGGATATGAAATATTCCGGCAGTTCTGCTTTAACCGTTATTCTTTCGCCTGTTTCGGGATGCGTAAAACCGAGAACTCCCGCGTGAAGACACTGACCGTTCAGTGACGCGACACCGTTTGACGGGCCGTAAACCATATCGCCCGCAACGGGATGACCGATATGAGCCATATGCACCCTTATCTGATGGGTGCGCCCGGTTTCGAGTTTTAGCCTGACGAATGAGAACTTATCTGTTTCGGCAAGCACTTCATAATGCGTTACCGCGTCACGGGAATAATGATCCGTTACGCACATTTTTTTGCGGTCCCTTGTGCTTCTGCCAATGGGAGCGTCAATCGTTCCTTCTTTTTCTTTTAAAACTCCGTGAACAACCGCTCTGTATTCCCTTGTAAGCGAATGCTCTTTGATCTGCCCGGCAAGTGAGATATGGGCAAAATCGTTTTTGGCAACGAGGAGCAGACCGCTTGTGTCCTTATCGATTCTGTGAACAATACCCGGTCTTATCACGCCGTTTATGCCCGAAAGTTCGCCCGAGCAGTGATAAAGAAGGGCGTTTACAAGCGTAGAATCGAAATTACCCGCCGCGGGATGAACGACCATTCCCCTCGGTTTGTTTACAACGAGAAGGCAGTTATCCTCATATCGTATGTCGAGCGGTATGTTCTGAGGCACGGCTTCAAGATCGCGCGGAGGGGGAACAATAAAGCGTATTTCGGCGCCCTCCTGCGGTTTGAAACTTTTTGAAACCGCTTTACCGTCAACGAATACGGAGGATTTTTCGAGAAGGGACTGAACGAAATTCCTCGAAAGCGAGGGAACAAATTCCGAAATAATCTTATCGATTCTCTGCCCCGCATTTTCGGCGGTAACGGTTATGCACACCGGTTCCTCAATGCCGATAACAATACCTTTATCGGGCATCGCCGTCACCTCCGTCGGTTTTTACTGCGGGTTTATCAGAGCGCTTAAAAGAAGTGACAATTTCATAAATCGCCAGGGCAAACGCGCCGACGGTTATGCAGCAGTCCGCAAAATTGAAAACCGCGAAATTTATAAACAGCGGCTCAATAAAATCCACGACATATCCTTTTGATATTCTGTCAATGAGATTGCCTATACCGCCGGAGATTATTAGCGCAAGGGTAAAATCCACGAATTTATTTTTTGACTTGTTAGCAAAAAGATAAGCAAGGCAGCCCAAAACAATCGCGGAAGTTATCACCGTCAAAACTACGGTATTGCCGGAAAAGGAACTGAACGCGGCGCCCTTGTTTTCAACATAGGTAAAATTGAAAGTGCCGAAAAGGAACCTGCGCGCGCCGTGTGAAGCGGTGTATTTCACGGCAAATATTTTAGTCAGACGGTCAATGATTATAGAAACGGCAATAATAAGAACCGAAACGCGTTTAGCCATTTAATTATTCATCAAAAAATCCGCTGAAAAGTGAACGGGTGTCGTCATCGTCTTCATCATCATCGGCTATTTCGTCAAGATTGATTTTGAAGCCGCCGAACTCCTCGTCGTCATCGGCGTCATCGTCATATTCCGATTCATTCGCGCTGTCATCGGACACAGCGGAAAGAAGTTCGTCAAACACGCTCTGAGAATCATCCTCCTCTTCGGGCTCGGGAACGATTTCAGGTGTTTCAAGAGATTCGTCCGTCTCTTCTTCAGCAACTTCTTCTTCCGCATCTTCGGTTTCTTCCACGGCTGAGTCGAAAGTTACCTGTTCGTTTTCCTCTTCTGCCTCGGGCGCTTCATCAACCTCGATTTCAAAGCCCTCAACCTCATCGGCAACCGCCGCGATTTCGTCGGAATACGCCTGCGCTTCAACAACGGGCGCTTCGGCTGTTTCTATGGTTGTGTCAACAGCGGCGGGAGCGTCGGCACCGAGGTCCTCAACAACGGGCTCCTGTGCTATTTCATCAAGGAGAGCGACCTGCTTGGAGCAAATGTCATTGACAGAAGCTTTATATGCTTCAACTTCCTTCTTGAGTCTGTCCGCCTGCGAGGTGTATAAAGCGAGTTTTCTTTCGCTGTCGCCGATTATTTCAGCCGCCTTTTTGTTGGCTTCGTCAATTGTTTCCTGCGCCTTGGCGTTGGCTGCGGTAATTGCCGCTTCAGTGTCGTTCTTCGCCTTGTCTATATATGCCTGAACGGTGACCTTGGTTTTGTCAACAAAATCCTTGGCGTTCTTTCTGGCGGCTTCGATTATTCCGGAGCCCTCAGCTTTAGCGGCGGCAACGGCGGCGGCTTTCTCATCCTCCGCCTCCTGACGGATTGATTTTGCGGTACGCTCGGCGGTGAGAAGTGTTGTTTTGATTGTATCCTCTTCCGCTCTGTACTGCTCAATGCGTTCGGCGAGCATGCTCATCTTCTTGATGAGGTCGGCGTTCTGATTGGTAAGTTCTGCGTATGAATCGGCGGCGCTTTTGAGGAAAGCGTCAACCTCCTCGGCGCGGTAAGCGCCTTTTCCTACGAGTGTAAACTGAGCGTTTGAAATCTGTTCGGGTTTAAGCATATCTGTTCTCACTTTCTGTTAATAATTCGATTAATAGTTATCGGTCAGTTCCGAATAATCCTCACTTGCGACAGACACGTTGTCGGGAGTGATTACAAACGCCTTTTCGGCAATGGCGTTAAAGGAACCGTCGAGGGCGTAAGTTACGCCGTAAAGAATATCTATAACTCTCTGAAGCGCCTCGTTCGGGCAGTCTTCAAGGTTAAGAACTACTATTTTTCTCTGCTTGAGAACATCGGCAACATTGCCCACTTCATTAACATCGGAAACCTTTTTGACCACAACCTGGGTGTCGCTGACGGATCTTAAAGTCCCCTGCCTGTTGTTGTCCATCTGAACAACATTTGTGTGCTTTGCCGGCTTGGCGGCGCGGCTTTTGCCGGTTACATTGCGAAGCTCGTTTTCAATTGCTTCATATTCGGAATCGCTGCTGTCCTGGTACTGTGAGCCGTAATCATTGTAATTATCGGCGGCGTAATTGTCTTCATACCCGTCTTCCGTTACATTGATGAACTTGTGAATTCCGTTTTTGAATTTGTCAAATGCGCCCATATTTTTATCCTCCTGTAATTACCTGTAATTTCTGGCTCCGAAGACAGCCGAACCGACTCGAACCAGATTCGAGCCTTCGAGAATCGCTTCCCTGTAATCTCCGGACATTCCCATTGAAAGAACATTCATGTTTATATTATTTATTTTTTTAGCGCCGATGTCAAGATATGCGCGGTATATATTTGAAAAAATCTTGCGAAGCGTTGATTCATCGTCGCAAATCGGAGCCACGCACATAAGCCCCTGAATACTGACGCCCTCGATTTCCGCTATCTCGCACGCCATCTCTTCGAGTTCCGCGGGGTCAAAGCCGAATTTGCTCTCCTCACTGCCGGCGTTTACCTCAAGAAGTATGTCCGTGCTTATGCCGAGCGCCAGTGATCTTTTCGCAATCTCCCGGGCGAGAGCGACGCTGTCAACGGATTCAATCATATCGACCTTGCCGACAATCTTCCTGACCTTGTTGGACTGAAGATGACCTATGAGGTGGGCTTCGCAGTTTTCAAGATTCAGTTCGGGCTCTTTGAGCAGGAACTCCTGAACCTTGTTCTCGCCGATAAGTCCGATACCGCACTCAATCGCGTGGTTGATATAAACCGGCTCAACGGTTTTGCTGACTGCCATAAGCCGTACATCACCGGGATCTCTGCCGGATCTGACAGCCGCCTGAGATATCGTTTCATTTATTTCTTTTAAGTTTTCCTCGATATCCGAAAATCTTTTGTTATCCACTGCCGCCGAGCCCCCTTCCGTTGAGAATTATTTCATCGTGCTTTTTGAGATGAGCGGCGGGATAGTTTTCGCCGCCGTCTCTGGCTAGCACATAATCCTTGTTGCTGTAAACAACATTGAGATAACGAAGTTTTGTCACATTGCCGACTCTTACATAGCAGTATTTGTTGCCGTCAATAACCCTGAGCGCCTTCTGCGGAACTTTAAGTCCGCTGTACTCGTTTTTGATTATTCTGACATTGACAATTCTCGATGTAAGCATTTCGGCGTTTATGTGATTGCTCCTGAGAATCAGAACAGTGTCGGTGTCGTTTTCTTTTTTGACTTTGTAAACCACCGTTTTGATTTTTTCGGTGCTCGTGTTGCCGACAATGATATAAACCGTGCTGCCCTCTTTAACGGCGTTTGAATCAATTGTGTTGATTTTACAGGTGAGATACCAGTAAAAGCCCTCAACAACTTTTCCGATAAAGTTTTCGCCGATGGGTTCGGGCTCGGAATCAATAACGCTCTGAATGTCGCTCACGGTTATTTTTTCGAGGTCGTCGCTTCCGAATCTGCCTTCATAGCCGTCTATTGTGCTCACGTAATATCCCGAGGTGCCGGCTGTGATGGTGTTGAGCGCGACCGCCCTTGACCTGAGCTGCTGAATGTTCATATCAAGAACAGTAATTATATCGCTGCAGTCAATCGAAGCGCCGAGAGAAATCTGCCTTCGCGAAACATCCACAAGATAGTCAAGTTTTCTGTCGCTCAGTGATGAATAGTTGCCGCTGTAGATTACATCCTCGATATTTTCGAAATCGCTGTAAATCTGATTGCCGAGAGCCGTGATATCGATATTGGTAAACGCGGTCTGTTCGGAAATTGTTTTATAGCTTTCAAGTTCCTCCTCGAGGTAGCCGACCTGGGAATAGGCGTTCGCGGCTTCGGAACTTGTGAAAGTGATGGCAACCTGTGAGGCGGCGTTTACCTTCTGGGCGTTTTTCGCCGTTGAAACAACCGTTCCGCCGCCGGAGTTATAAAGCATTATTTCATCCCTGACAATAAAACCTTTTGTGTCAAGAGTGTCAAAAACCGATGTTTCCTCAGCGGAAACGGTTTCATATTCCTCGGAGATGATACTCGCTGCCCTGAAGAATATAAACACAATAACAAGAGCGCACGCGGCAACAATCAAGCCCTTAATAAGCTTGCTGTTAAGGTTCAAACATATCGCCCTCCTTTATGAGACTGACTGCGGCTTCGGTAAGCGAGTCAGGTGATTTATATTTATCTATCATAAGAAAATGAACGCGGGTGTCCTTTCGGAACCAGGTAAGTTGCCTTTTGGCGTAGTGCCTTGTTGACAGTTTCAGTTGTTCCAGACATTCATCGAGCCTGGCATCGCCGTCAAGATACGGTTTGAGTTCTTTGTAGCCGATTGCCTGAACCGATGTTTTTCCGCTGTATTTTCCGTAATAGTTTTTTGCTTCTTCAATAAGCCCGTCCTCGACCATACGGTCAACACGGGCGTTTATTCTGTTATAGAGACAATCTCTGTTTTCGGCGTCAAGACCGATAATGAACGGATTGTATTTACTGCCTTTGAGTTTTGAAAGACGTTTGTTCTCACTCATCGTAATACCGGTATTGTGATAAATCTCAAGCGCTCTTATGATTCTGCCGACATTGTTCACATGTAAAGTGTCCGCTGTTTCGGGGTCGATTTCATAAAGCTCGTCGAGCAGAATCTGCGCCCCTTCATTTTCAGCCCTCTGCTTTAGGTAACGGCGGTATTCGCCGTCTGTCTCCTCATCGGAAAACTGAATATTGTCAATAAGCGAAGAGAAATAAAGTCCCGTTCCGCCCGCTATAACCGGCACCTTGCCTCTTCTGATGATATCATCAATGCAGTTGTTCGCGAGTTCGCAATAGCGCTTAACGCTGAACTCATCGGAAGGGTCGGCAAAGCAGATGAGATGATGCTTTATGCCCTGCATTTCCTCTTCTGTGGGGGCGGCAGTGGCAATACGCATATCCTTGTAAATCTGCATTGAATCGCAGGAGACAACCTCACCGTCAAAGCGTTTGCACAGTTCAACGGCAAGCCGGGTTTTACCCGAAGCGGTCGGTCCGACAACCGCAAGCACATTTTCAGATTCTGCCAAAATTCTTCTCCAACTCCCTGCGTGTTATCTCAATCAGAACGGGTCTGCCGTGCGGGCAGTATCTGATTGAAGGCATCGACAGCAGTTTTTTCGCAAATCTTTCCATTTCGAGAACAGAAGTGAAATCGCCGGATTTAATGGCGCTTCTGCAGGCGACGGAATGGAAAATATCGTCTATTCTGTCATAATCAACATTCATCTTTTTTTCTGTGAATCTGCCCGCTATTTCCGAAATAATACCGGGAATATCATCAGTCGAAAGTTCCATCGGACATTCATTTACCGCGACAACTCCGTCGCCGTAATCGCTTATATCAAAACCCGCCTCCGAGAGAAACTCCGCGTTTGAGACAACAGCGGAATACTCCTCTTTTGTAAGGGTGACGGTAACAGGAGAAAGCAATGACTGAGGCGTTCTTTCACCTTGGGTTGCCTTGAGTTTTTCGTAAATCATACGCTCGTGAGCGGCGTGCTTGTCAATTACAACAAGCTTTCCGCGGTATTCGACGATTATATATGTTTTGAACGCCTCGCCGATAAGTCTGAAGTTTTCTTCGTCAAATGAATTATCGGCGGCAGGAATTTCTTTTTTTATTTCGGTAACATCGGATTGTATGGGCTTCGCCGCTGTCAGATCCGGAATAAGCGAGGGAATATCATTTTCATCTGTTCCGAGCCCAACGGGTTCAACAGTGCTGAAAACGGGGCTTGCGGTTTCATTCTTTATTTCGGGCTTTACCTCTTTGACGCTGATGTTATTCCAGAAGCCCGGCTTCGGCTGACTGCTTTCAATTTTAATCTGCTCGGGTGCGGTTTCAATCGGCGCGTAAAAATCAACCGCGGGTTTCGAACTGTACTGAACTCTGGATGTGTCCTGAGTCAGAGCGTTTTTGCAGGCGAAATAAACCGCGTTGAAAACCGCCTTTTCATTTGAGAAACGAACCTCGGTTTTTGCGGGATGAACATTTACATCGACTGCGTTCGGTGATATTTCAAGGTTGAGAACACAGGAAGGGAATTTACCGACCATAATAGAATTCTTATACGCTTCGCTCAGCGCGGCGCTTCCCGTGCCCGTTTTTATCTGCCTGCCGTTAATGAAGAAAAACTGCATGTTTCTGTTAGGCCTTGAAGCGTGGGGAACGGAGATATAACCGCTGACCTTCACGCCGTCCGTTTCGGATGAAGCGGGAATGAGACTGTCGGCAAAATCCTTTCCGATAACCTCACGGATTGTTGAAAGCAGATCGTTCTTTCCGCCCGTAATAAGAGTCTGCCTGCCCTCGCGGATAAACCTGAAGGATATTTCGGGATGGGACAGAGCGGTTCTGTCAACCACGCCCGCTACGGTGTTGCCTTCGGTTACATCCTTTTTGAGGAATTTCATTCTCGCGGGGGTGCTGTAAAAAAGATCGCGTACAACAATGGTTGTGCCGAGAGGACAGCCCGCGTCGTCAAGCAGAACCTCCTCGCCGGATTCAATGCAGTATCTTGTGCCGAACTCCTCATCCGCCGTGCGGGTCAGAACCTCGACTTTTGAAACGGCGGCTACGCTGGCAAGCGCCTCGCCGCGAAAACCGAGAGTAAAAATTGAGTTTAAGTCTTCGCTTGTGGAAATTTTGCTTGTGGCGTGGCTTAAAAAAGCGTTTCTGATATCCTCACGCTCTATGCCGCTGCCGTCGTCGGTTATGCGGATATAGGAAATACCGCCGTTTTTAATTTCAACGGTAATGTTTTTCGCACCCGCGTCAATCGAGTTTTCAAGGAGTTCCTTAACAACCGACGCCGGGCGCTCAACGACCTCGCCCGCGGCTATGAGTTCCGCGAGAGATTTCGGAAGAACATTGATTTTAGGCATCGGCTCACTCCTTTCGGTTTATTTACAGCGCACCCGCATCGGCTGAAAGCTGATAGAGAAGCGAGAGCGCTTCAATAGGTGTAAGTGTATTGACATCAATATTTTTGAGTTTACTTATAATCGCTTCGCTTCCCGAGGATGAAAGTGAAATCTGAAGGTTCTCCTCCTCATCTACTATCCTGTTCAGAACGGGAACGGCTGAAGCGCCTTCGTTCTTTTCAAGTTCCCCGAGAATCACTTTTGCCCTTTCAACCACATTTACGGGCACGCCGGCGAGCTTTGCGACCTCTATGCCGTAGCTGCCGTCCGCGGGACCTCTGACAATTCGTCTGAGGAAGGTTATGTCATCGCCGTGCTTCTTTACGGCAATATTGAAATTGCGCACGCCAGAAATGCAGTTTTCAAGTTCCGTCAGTTCGTGGTAATGAGTGGCAAACAGCGTTTTCGCGCCGAGCTTTGATTTGTCCGCCGAATATTCAAGCACGGCTCTCGCTATGCTCATACCGTCAAAGGTGGAAGTGCCTCTGCCGATTTCATCAAAAACAATCAGACTGTCCGATGTGGCGTTTTTGAGAATGGAGGCGACCTCGTTCATCTCGACCATAAATGTTGACTGACCGGCGGTGAGATCATCGGAAGCGCCTATTCTTGTATAGATTCCGTCAACAATGCCGAGCACGGCGGAGGACGCGGGAACAAAAGAGCCTGCCTGAGCCATAAGGCAGATAAGCGCGACCTGACGCATATAGGTTGATTTACCGGCCATATTCGGTCCGGTAATAATCGCGCAACGGCAGTCGTCACAGTTTAATCCGGTGTTGTTGGGAACAAAAGGCGAATCGGTAACCATCCGTTCAACAACGGGATGTCTGCCGTCGCTTATTTTGATAATACCGCTTTCGCAGATATCCGGTCTTATATAGTTATATTCCGAGGCGCACTGTGCGAAGGAACAGATGACATCCAGCGCGGCGACAGCGGCGGCGGTTTTCTGAACCTTGCGGAGCTCTTCCGCGGTTTTTCTGCGAACCTCGTCAAATATTTCAAACTCAAGTTTTACGATTCTTTCCTGCGCGCCTAAAACCTTTGCCTCAAGATCTTTTAATTCCTGAGTAATATATCTTTCACAGTTGGTAAGAGTTTGCTTTCGTATATAAGTTTCGGGCACTAGCTCCTTGAAAGAATTAGAAATTTCAATATAGTAACCGAAAACGCGGTTATAACCGATTTTCAGTTTCTTTATTCCTGTTTTTTCCTGCTCACGCTGCTGTATATCGGCAATAAAGCCCTTGCCGTTGTTTACGATATTGCGAAGGGAATCAAGTTCCTCATTGAAGCCCTCTTTAATCATTCCGCCTTCACGAACGGAAAAAGGCGGTTCCTCGACAATCGCGGCGTCAATGAGAGCCGCTGTGTCTTCAAGCGTATCAATTTCCGCGCTCAGTTCACTTATGAGATTGCTTTTGCAGTTTTCCGTTAAATTCTTTAACGGCGGAAGATGAACGGCTGAAGAACTCAGCGCGCGCAGTTCACGCGCGTTGGCGCTGCCGTAAAGGATTCTTGTGATAATTCTTTCAATATCACGGCAACCGGAAAGTTCCTCACGGATGTCGCTTCTGAGCGAGGGATTATTTACCATTTCATCAACGGCGGCGTGACGGCGTGTTATTTTCGCTATATTCATAAGCGGCTGTTCAAGCCAGTTTCTGAGCATTCTTTTGCCCATTGAGGTTTTCGCTTTGTCAAGAACCCAGAGAAGGGAGCCCTTCTTTTCGCGGTTGCGCATTGTCTCCACAATTTCAAGATTGCGGAGTGTTGAAACATCAAGGCGCATGAAGTTAGCGCTGCCGTAAAAATCAATCTCATTGATGTTTTCAAGCCCGGTTTTCTGAACATGTTTTAAATAACCGAGAGCCGCGCCGAGAGCGCAAACCGCTTCCGGGTTTTCGGAAAGCCCGAGTTCATCGGCGGAAATCTTTTTGAAATGCTCAAGAACGGTCTTTTCGTTTTCAGCGTAATCAAACGCCTCCTCATCGAGGTTTTCAGTAACGGCGTTGATTCTTGAAGTGATAAATGAGATGACCTCTTTAAGTTTCAGCGAAGCGGGGTTCAATATAACCTCGGTCGGCACATATCTGCCGAGTTCGTTGATAAGTTTTTTCTCCGCTCCCCTTCTAATGAAGGATGTAAGCCCGAGTTTACCGGTGGAAACATCGACAAAGCAGACGGCAACATTGTTTTTGGAAGTATAAATACAGGCGAGATAATTGTTTTTGCCCTCGTCGAGCATTGTGCTTTCAATAACCGTGCCGGGAGTGACGATTCTGGTAACATCGCGTTTAACGATTCCTTTTGCGAGAGCGGGATCCTCCATCTGTTCGCAGATGGCTACTTTATATCCCCTCTGAACAAGTTTGGCAATATACGGATCGACACTGTGGAACGGAACGCCGCACATAGGGGCGCGTTCCTCCTGCCCGCAGTCACGCCCTGTGAGAACAAGGTCAAGTTCCCTCGAGGCGGTGACGGCGTCTTCAAAAAACATTTCATAGAAGTCGCCGAGTCTGAACATAAGTATAGTGTCCGGAAACTGTTTTTTGACTTCCAGATACTGTTTCATCATCGGAGTAAGTTCCGCCATTTTTGCCAATCCGTGCCTTTCAGATAATAATCAGATTAATTGCAGCCGCTGCAGCCTTCGCAGTTACCGTTGCAGCCCTCCTGAGGAGGCTCGCATGTTTCGGGGTCCGCGCCCTGCAGGCACATTCCGAGAATGCCGGTAAGATATGTCATAAGGCTGTCAATTTCAGCCCTTGCGGCTTCATAAGCTTTCATATTCTCATTTTCCATAACCTGAGCGTAAAGCTGACCGAACTCCTTGTCGTACTCGGCAAGTTTCTGCTCGTCTCTGTCTTCCTTTGAAGCCTCATGCTGGAACGACATCTGAACCAGCTGGATTTTTGAAATGAGCTCGTTGAGTTCACTGTCCGCCTCATTTTTCTTCTGCGCTTCCATAAGTTTGAGATAGCGCTCATCCTGCTGAAGAAGCGCTCCGAGTTCTCTTGTTTTTGTAATTAAATCCATAATATACTCCTTCTTTTTATTCATTCACGAGTTCGCCCCTGAGAATCCAGATAAGCGACTCTGAAACTTTAACATTTCTAAAACTGCCTATCAAATCGGGTGAACCGGGGAACTCGATAATAATATTACCTTCTGTTCTGCCCTCAATAAGACCGCCCTTGCTGATGCCCTCGCAAAGAACTCTGTAGGTTTTGCCTATCATCTTTGTTGTGCGCGAGTCGGCTATTTCTTCCTGAGCGTCGGTCAGTTCCTTGAACCACCTGCCCTTTTCCTCTCTCGATACGGGGTCATCCATAAGAGACGCTTTAGTGCCCGGTCTGGAGGAAAAGATAAATGTGTACATCGATGTAAATCCCGCTTCACGCACAAGGGAGACCGTGTCGAGAAACTCCTCATAAGTTTCGCCGGGGAAGCCGACTATGACATCGCTTGTAACCGACAGGTCGGGCATAACCTTGTAAGCGTAGGAGAGAAGCTCTAAATATTTTTCCCTTGTATAACCTCTGTTCATCTCTTTGAGCACACGGTTGTTGCCGGACTGAAACGGCAGATGAAGGTGCTTCGCGACTTTATCGCACCGAGCCATTGTGTCAAGCAGTTCGAAAGTGCAATCCTTCGGGTGGGAGGTCATAAAGCGGATTCGGAAATCCCCTTCAATCTCGTTTATTTCACTAAGCAGCCTCGCAAAATTGTAATCCGTGCCCTTGCCGTAGGAATTCACATTCTGACCGAGCAGGGTTATATCCTTATAGCCGAGTTTTACAAGATGTCTTGCTTCCGCTATAACATCTTCCGGTTCTCTGCTGCGCTCTCTGCCCCTGACATAGGGAACCACGCAATATGAGCAGAAGTTGTTGCAACCGTACATTATGGGAAGCCACGCTTTAAAACTGCTGTCCCGGTGAACGGGAAGATTCTCGGCTATTGAGCCGTCTTCATCTGTAATTTCAAACACGCGCTTGCCCGAAGTGAGATTTCTGTAAAGCAGTTCGGGAAGTCTGTAAACCGCGTGAGTGCCGAAAACTATATCCACAAACGGATAACTCTTTTTTATCTTTTCGGCGGCGTGCTTTTGCTGCATCATACAACCGCAGAGCAGAATTTTGAGATTGGGGTTCGCGCTCTTCATTCCCTTTAACGCGCCGACATTCCCGTAAAGGCGGTCCTCGGCGTGCTCGCGTATGGCGCAGGTGTTGTAGAGAATCAAATCGGCGTTTTCGGAGCTGTCAACAAGTTCATAGCCCATTTCAACAAGCATGCCTTCAAGGCGCTCGCCGTCGGCGACATTACCCTGACAGCCGTATGTATGAACAAACGCCTTCGCCCCGGCGGGATAAAGATTGGAAATAAGAGTTGAGACGAGCGATGAATATTCACGCTGCTTTTCTATTATACCGTTATCAATTATATAAGACGGTTTTTTGTTTTCAGCCGTCAATTCCGCTCACCTCTTTCCCGATTACACATTTATTAATTATATAATAATAATAGAGATTATTCAATAGTAAATTGAACAATCTCTGTGAATTTTTATTGAATTTTTGTCTTAGGTGTTTTATTTATCCGCGTAAGTTACTTTATATGTTTTGCCGTCAGACGAAACGACAATATCGGAATAAATGTCGGTGCGGTAAATGTTTTCGGTAAACAGCGAAAGGCGTCTTAAAACGGTGTCGTGAGGATGACCGTAATCGTTGCTTTTTCCGCAGCTTATCACGGCAATGCCGGGAGTTACCGCCTTTAAATATTCGTCGCTTGTTGAACTGTCTCCGCCGTGGTGACCGATTTTAAGTACATCGCAGTCAACATCAGCGCCGGAGGCGATAATACCGAGTTCCTCCTCCCTTTCGGCGTCACCTTCAAAGAGATATGATGTGTTGCCGTAATCAACCCGCAGAACAATCGACATATTGTTGAGATTGTCCGAAACATCAACGGGGCCTACAACGGTCACCTTCGCCCCTCCGAGCATAAATATCATACCGGGCTTTGCGTAAACGGTATTCGCGCCTGCCTCTTCAATTTCGCAAACGAGTTTTGTGTAATAGTAAGCATCGGGAACAAGTTCCGCGGGAAGTTTATAAGTAAGATAATTCCTGACCGTAAACTCCGCCAGAACTTCAGCCAGAGCGCCGATATGGTCGGAATGAGGATGAGTTGCAACGGCGTAATCTATGGTTTTGATTCCGAGGCCTTTGAGCGTGTTTATAACTTTTGTTTCGTTGCCGAACTCGCCCGCGTCAATGAGCATAACCTTGCCGTCGCAGACAATAAGTTCGCAGTCGCCCTGCCCCACATCAATAAATCTGACATATAAACCGTCATCAACGCCCTCTGTGAGTCCCAGTGATTGACCGACCTCGTTGTAAACGGAGGAGACATAGTCATCCGCTTTGGAAAACGAAGGCAGAAAACGCTGAAGCAGAGCCGAAGCGGCAACAATAACCGCAACGGCAATCAGAACCGCAAGTATTCTTTTTTTACCTTTTCTTTTTTGCGGCATTGTAATTCCTCTTTGCGCGGGGGTCTGTTCTGTTAATTTGCTTATGAGCGGACGGCTTAATCAGACATTTTTCGGAATTTCCGATTAAATCCTGCCTGCCCGCTTTTCTGAGCGCCTCCTCGACGAGGGCGCGGTTTTTCGGGTTGAAATACTGCATAAGCGCCCTCTGCATTGCCTTTTCGTGCGGATCTTTGGCGACATATACGGGTTCCATTGTGTACGGATCAAGCCCCGTATAATACATGCAGGTTGAAATTGTTCCGGGCGTCGGATAATAATCCTGCACCTGCTCGGGGTGAAGATTCTCTCTTTTGATAAACTGCGCGAGTTCCACGGCATCCTTAAGAGTACTGCCGGGATGGGACGACATAAGATAGGGAACAATATACTGCTCCTTGCCCTCTTTTTTGCTCAGTTCAAAATATCTTTTTCTGAATGAGATATACGCGTCAATATGCGGTTTTCCCATTTTATCGAGAACAGAAGCACTGCAGTGCTCGGGTGCGACTTTGAGCTGACCGCTTATATGGTGCGCTACGAGTTCCCGGAGGAAAGCGTCGTTTTTATCCTGCATAACATAATCGAATCTTATGCCCGAGCGCACAAACACCTTTTTGACTTTCGGAAGCGAGCGGGCGCTTCTGAGCAGGTCGAGATATTCGCTTTCGTCGGCGTCGAGATTTTTGCAAGGATAGGGAGCGAGACACTTTTTGCCCTTGCAAAGTCCCCTTTCCTCCTGCCCCTTGCAGGACGGATGCCTGAAATTCGCGGTGGGACCGCCAACATCGTGAATATAGCCCTTGAAATCGGGTAGTTTTGTAAGAAGTTTTATTTCCTCAAGAACGGATTCCTTGCTTCTCGTTGTAATGTACCTGCCCTGGTGAAAAGCGAGGGAGCAGAAATTGCAGGCGCCGAAGCAGCCGCGGTTGTGTGTGACGGAAAATTTGACCTCTTTAAGCGCGGGCACACCGCCCTCGGTTTCATACATCGGATGATACGCCCTCATATAAGGCAGGGAATATACCTTATCCAGAGCATCCTGTTCAAGCGGGAGAGCCGGAGGATTCTGCACAAGCATCTTGTTGCCGTGCCTCTGAATAACGGTTTTACCCCTGAAAAAATCCTGCTCATCCTGCTGGATTCTGCAGGAGACTGCGTACTCTTTTTTTGAAGCACATACATTTTCAAACGACGGGCACTCCCTTGCTCCGTAAGGAGTAAAGCGCACGTCGACCGCGTAACAGGATCCTCTTACATCGGTAATTGAATCAACGCTTTCGCCCGAAGCGAGGCGCTCGGCGATTTCCACCGTGGAGCGTTCGCCCATACCGTATGAAATAAGATCAGCCGAACTGTCGAAAAGGACAGATCGGCGTATTTTATCATCCCAGTAATCATAATGAGCAAAACGGCGCAGGGACGCCTCCAGACCGCCGATAACAATCGGTATATCGCCGTAGGCCTCCCTTATTCTGTTGCAGTAAACAATAACCGCTCTGTCCGGGCGTTTTCCGTTTTTTCCGCCCGGGGAATAGGCGTCGTCCGCTCGTTTTTTCTTTGCGACCGTATAGTGAGCGACCATGGAATCGACATTTCCGCCGCTGACGAAAAAGCCGTATTTCGGCCTGCCGAAGCGCATAAAATCGGTTTTGGAGCGCCAGTCCGGCTGGGCTAAAAACGCGACTTTAAAGCCCGCGTTTTCGAGCACTCTCGTGATAATAGCCGAGCCGAATGAAGGGTGATCGACATAGGCGTCACCGCTTACATACACAAAATCGGGAGAGTCCCACCCGAGATTGTCGCACTCTTCTTTTGTCACGGGCAGAAACGGCATAAATCAATCCTCACTGTCAGTCAAGTGAATTGAAATCAAAATCCTCATCGCTTCCCGGATGCTCTTCCTCGTCATAGCCGAGAACATCGTCGTAATTCACAAAGGGAATATCCTCGTCAAAATCGTCCGGCTCATCGGAATCATCGACCTCTTTCTCATCCCCGGAATCATCGATATACTCCTCATCATCGGGGTCGGGTTCATCGGGATAATCCGGTTCATCAGGCTCGTCAAAGAAGTCCTCTTCGTCAATTATTTCCGGCTCTTCGGGAGTTTCGTCCTCAAAGGATTCTTCGGGTTCTTCATATACAGGCTCATCATAAACGGGTTCTTCGTAAACCTGTTCTTCTTCAACGGGTTCATCGTAATTGTTATCTTCAAACGAAGGTATTTCCGCAGGAGTTTCTTCGGTAATAGATGTTGAAACAGGCGCTTTTATTCCGTCATTTGAAGCGTTCATTTCATAGAACTGCTGAAGCGTAATGAGAACGCGGCGCTCCTTGTTGCCCTCTTTGGGCGCTATATAACCGCACTCCTCAAGTTCGTTCATGGTTCTGGCTGCCTTCGGGTAGCCCCAGCCGAGTTTGTTCTGAAGGTAGGTTGTGGACGCCTTGCCCGCGGGAATAAGCACCTCAAGCGCTTTTATAATATCGGCGCTCGGACCGCTGCTTTCCTCAGAATCTTCAATAAGTGTACTGCCTTTCTTCTTCGGGCTCTCCGTTGCGGCGGCGAGAGAGTCAATCTGCTGAATGACATCCTCGTTGTAGCTTACATGAGAATTCTGCTTGATGAAATCAACAACATTTTCAACTTCCGCGTCGGAAATAAAACAGCCCTGAAGGCGTTTTGCTTTACTTTCACCTATAGGCATAAACAGCATATCTCCGTTGCCGAGAAGTTTTTCCGCTCCTGAAGTGTCGAGAATAACTCTGGAATCAATTGCCGATGAAACGGAAAGAGATATTCTCGAAGGAATGTTCGCTTTGATTACACCGGTAATAACATTTGAAGAGGGTCTCTGGGTGGCAACCACAAGATGCATGCCCGCGGCACGCGCCATCTGAGCCAGACGGCAGATTGAATCCTCAACCTCGGTGGGCGCTACCATCATAAGATCCGACAACTCGTCTATGAATATGACAATACGGGGCATTTTCGGAATATTGTCATATTTTTCGGCAAGTCTGTTGTAACCGTTTATATCGCGCACGCCTTTCTCGGAGAATCTGCTGTATCTCGATTCCATTTCCTTTACAGCCCAGGCGAGAGCACCGGCGGCTTTGCGCGGATTGGCAACAACGGGAACTTCAAGATGCGCGATTCCGTTATAAACGATAAATTCAACCTGTTTGGGGTCTATAAGAACAATCTGCACCTCTTCCGGCGAAGCGTTATAGAGAATGCTGATAATCATGGTGTTAAGGCAGACGGATTTACCCGAGCCGGTTGTGCCCGCAATAAGAAGGTGGGGCATTTTTGAAAGGTCGGTGCATATAATATTGCCCGCAATGTCCTTGCCCAGCGCGACATTGAGTTTGCTTGAAGAATTCTTGAAGGCATAGGAATCGATGCACTCGCGCATACCGACTGTGTCGCGGCTGCGGTTGGGCACCTCAATACCGATGGCTGTTTTATTGGGAATCGCGGCTATTCTGACACCCGACGCCGCGAGGCGAAGAGCGATATCATCGGCAAGACGGGTGATTTTGCTGATTTTTATACCGATATCGGGCTCAATCTCATATCTCGTTACGGAAGGACCGCGGCAGATATTTACGATTTTTGCCTTTACGCCGAAACTTTCGAGTGTGTTAATAAGTTTCTGAGCAACGGCGTTTATTTCGGCGTCGCTGTTCTGACTTACACCCGACCCCCTTACCTCAAGGCAGTCAAGAGGAGGTTTCCTGTAATTTTTATGAACGGCGCTCTGCTCTTTCGCGGGTTTGGGTTTCGCGCTATCGGAAGCGGGCTTTGTCTCTTGGGTTTTGGCGACCGCCTGCTTCGCGATGACGGCGGCAGCAGATGCCGCCGCAGCTGTTTTGTCAACGAGAACAACGGGAATGTTCATACCCGAAACGGGGGCTTTTTCGCCGTCGCCGCGGATTTTGAAGGTTGACTCGTCTGTGACATATTCATCCTCAAATTTGCCGCTCTTTTTCTTTTGCTTTTCGGAATCGGTCACGGGAGGCTCAAACTTCTTTTTCTCCCTCTGCTCCGCTTCCTCCTGCTCACGCTGTTCGCGTTTTTCCGCCCTCTGCTCAAATCTTTCGTTGGTCATTGAGTTGACCTTTTTAACGGGCTTTGTAACGGTGCGGAACACTCCGCCCAGAGTCATACCCGTAATGAACATTACGATTACAACAATAAGCACAACAAGGATAATGACCGAGCCCGTCTGACCGAGCAATCTCGCGAGCGCTCCGCCGAGAGAAGCGCCGATTGTGCCGCCCGAGAAATTCGGTTTTTCGCTCGCCCACACATCTTTTATCTGCTGTGAAACAGCCACGGAGGAAAGATATTTCTCACCCGCGTCCGTAATCGCGCCGAGCTTTGATATAATATGCACGAGCATACAGGCGAACACTGTAAACAGACCTCCGCCCGTAAGATTGGCGGCGGCGGAACCGATTGATTTGTTTTTCGCATAGACAAAGGCGAGATAAAAAAAGATAACGGGAAGCACATACATACACAGCCCGAATATACGGAAACTGAAATTATGTATGGCGAACCAGCCGCTCTCACCCTTGATTACGGCTACAAAGAAAAGAAGCAGACCTACGGCGAAAAATGTAATGGCAAGTTTCTGCCTGCCGGCGGTTGACATTTTTTCTTCGGATTCTTTTTTAACTTCTTTTTTTACATTTGAAGATGTCTGAGCCGCCTTCGCAGGTTTTTTTTGCTGGGGCTTTTTGCCTATATCGGGCACAGACGGTTTTTTGGCTTTTGACGAAGACGCGCCGGACGCCTTTCCTCCCTGTTTTGTTGTGTTGGGCATTTCTGTTCCTCTCAATCCGTGAAAATTTATAAAATCACTCGATAATCTTTTATATTATAACATTATATTGTTATTAAATCAACAGTAAAATACAATATTTTGTGATTTCATAAAAGTTTATTTTTCACTCTTTACCCTTGACAATATTTTACAATGATTATAAAATTATTTTTGATTTAAAAGTTCTTAATAATACATTATCATCCGATGTGTACCGAAAAGAACTCATTTGAATTTATACTTTGGAGGTAAGTATATGGGTCTTACCATAGCACAGAAAATCATTAAAAATCACCTTGTCAGCGGTGAAATGATTCCAGGCACCGAAATAGGTCTGAGAATCGACCAGACTCTCACTCAGGACGCCACGGGCACAATGGCTTATCTTGAGTTTGAGGCAATGGGAATTGACAGGGTAAAAACCGAACTGTCCGTCGCTTATATCGACCACAACACTCTGCAGACCGGCTTTGAAAACGCCGACGACCACCGTTTCATTCAGAGCTGCGCGAAAAAGAGAGGTCTGCTTTTCTCAAAACCGGGTAACGGAATCTGCCACCAGGTTCACCTTGAGCGCTTCGGTATTCCCGGCAAGACTCTTATCGGCTCGGACAGCCATACCCCCACGGGCGGCGGTTTAGGTATGCTCGCAATCGGCGCGGGCGGACTTGATGTTGCCGTGGCGATGGGCGGCGGCGAATACTTTACCACAATGCCCAGAATGACCCTTGTGCGTTTGAGCGGATCGCTCAAGCCGTGGGTCAGCGCCAAGGATATTATTCTCAAGGTGCTTCAGATAATGTCCGTCAAAGGCGGCGTCGGCAAAATAATCGAATACGGCGGAGAAGGCGTAAAGACTCTCTCCGTTCCCGAAAGAGCCACAATCACAAATATGGGCGCTGAACTCGGCGCGACGACTTCCGTTTTCCCGTCGGATGAAATCACAAAGGCGTTTATGGCGGCTCAGGGAAGAGAGAACGACTGGGTTGAACTCTCCTCCGACAGCGACGCGCAGTATGACGAAATAATCGATATCAATCTCGACGAACTCGTTCCTCTCGCCGCTATGCCCCACATGCCCGATAATGTAAAAAGCGTTGAGGAAATAGGCAATATCGAAATCAGTCAGGTCTGCATCGGCTCCTGCACAAACTCCTCGCTTTTCGATATGCTCAAGGTTGCGGCAATACTCAAAGGCAAAAAAATCGCACCGAATGTCAGTCTCACGATAAGCCCCGGCTCAATGCAGGTGCTCAATATGCTTTCACTTGACGGCGCGCTTTCGGATATCCTTTCGGCAGGCGCGAGACTTCTTGAATGCGCGTGCGGACCGTGTATCGGAATGGGTCAGTCGCCGCAATCACAGGGCGTGTCACTGCGAACATTCAACAGAAACTTCGAAGGCCGCTCGGGCACAGCCGATGCGGGAATTTATCTGCTCAGCCCCGAAACTGCCGCGGCATCCGCTCTCACCGGCGTTCTCACCGACCCGCGCACACTCGGAGAAATGCCCGAA
This sequence comes from Clostridiaceae bacterium, assembly GCA_016285645.1. Classification (GTDB taxonomy): domain Bacteria; phylum Bacillota; class Clostridia; order Oscillospirales; family Acutalibacteraceae; genus CAG-177. Next base: position 94,497 of record JAEERC010000035.1, read on the forward strand.
ATAAAGATGCCCGATTCTTTTATCATCAATGACAATCTCATTGAAAAGCCCGCCCCCGAAAGCGAGGCGGACGGTGTTGAAATAAAATACGGTCCGAATATAAAACCTTTCCCGACAAGCGTTCCCCTGCCCGAAAACATTGAGGCAAAGGCGATACTCAAAGTCGGCGACAACATCACAACAGACCACATTATGCCCGCCGGAGCGAAAATACTCCCCTACCGTTCAAACATTCCCTATCTTTCGAATTTCTGCTTCCGCCAGTGTGATGAGCATTTCGCGGAAAACTGCAAGGCGGAAGGCAAGGGCTTCATTATAGGCGGTTCAAACTACGGTCAGGGCTCCTCAAGAGAGCACGCCGCCCTCGTTCCGCTCTATCTCGGAATAAAGGCGGTAATCGCGAAATCTTTTGCCCGTATACATTGCGCGAATCTTATCAACGCGGGAATTATGCCCTTCACATTCTCGAATCCCGATGACTATGACAGAATATCTCAGGGCGATGTTCTTGAACTGCCGTCAATCCGCGAGGCAATCGAAAACGGCGGTGAAGTTGTTTTAACAAACAAAACAAAAGGCGAAGAATACAAACTCAGTTATGATTATTCCGACAGACAGAAATCGATGATTCTCGAAGGCGGACTTCTCAATTACACAAAAGCAAAAGGAGGCAACAACACATGACTCAGGAACAGATAAAAGCGGCGGTTGAAAAGTTTGAGGCGCTTATCCGCGAACAGGACGCGAGAAGCGAAGCCATCAAAGCGCAGGGCGATTTTATCGATTACGCAAAACTCGACAAGCTCACAATCGGCATCTGCGGCGGCGACGGAATAGGTCCGATTATTTCCAGGGAAGCGGCGAGAGTTCTCGCGTTCATCCTTGACGATGAAATTAAAAGCGGAAAGGTCGAATTCAAATATATTGACGGTCTCACAATAGAAAACCGCGTTGCGTGCAACAAGGCGATTCCCGATGATGTTCTCGAGGAGTTAAAGCAGTGCCCGGTTATTCTCAAAGGACCCACAACCACGCCTCAGGCGGGCGACCCGTGGCCAAACATCGAAAGCGCGAATGTCGCTATGAGAAAGGCGCTTGACCTTTTCGCAAATGTACGCCCCGTTAAGATTCCCGAGCAGGATATTGACTGGACTTTCTTCCGTGAAAACACCGAGGGCGCCTACGCGGTCGGCTCAAAGGGTGTCAATGTAACCGACGACCTCGCAATGGATTTTGTTGTAACAACAACTGAAGGCACACAGAGAATTGCGCGCCTTGCCTATGACTACGCGAGAAGAAACGGCAAAAACAGAGTTTCCATTATTCAGAAGGCTAATGTCATAAAGACCACCGACGGCAAATTCCTTAAACTCTGCAAGGAAATCGGAGAGAAATATCCCGAAATCACTACGGACGAATGGTATATCGATATAACCACAGCGAAGCTTATTGACGAAAAGAGACGCCACGATTTCAAGGTGTTTGTTCTGCCCAACCTCTACGGCGACATAATCACCGACGAAGCGGCTGAGTTCCAGGGCGGCGTCGGCACCGCGGGCAGCGCGAACATAGGCAAAAAATACGCGATGTTTGAGGCGATTCACGGCTCCGCTCCCCGTATGATTAAGGAAGGCAGAGGCACGTATGCCGACCCCTGCTCAATGCTCAGGGCAACGGTTATGCTCCTTTCGCACATCGGCAGGCAGGCGGAAGCGGACAAACTCGAAAAAGCGCTTGATATCTGCATGATTACCGAAAAGAAACTTAAAATCACCGGACGCAGCGACGGTTGCACCTGCGAGGAGTTCGGCGATTATGTAATGGAAACGCTTAAATCCTTATAAAACGAATCAACGGAGTGTACCGCGGTACACTCCGTATTATTTTGCCCTTATATTTCGAGCACATTCCCTGCCGAAATATATCTTATGTTTTTATGCCTGCCGCTCAGATAATCGAACGCCTTTTTGCCCGTGCAGTGGCAGGTATAGAATATGATATCGGAATAATCGTTGAGGGATTGTGAAAGGAACTCAAGCTGATTAACGGGAACGGTCTTTCTGTTGACGGGGTTATAAACATGGAATCCGCCTATGCAGTAAGCAGGGCGTGCGGGAACGCTTTCAAGAATGCTCACCACTCCCGAATGGGCGCAGCCGGTAAAAAGAACATCTTTTTCGCCGTGAATAAGCAGATTCTGCTCGTGGCGGAAATCGTCGGGACTGTCCGCTTTGAAAAGCGCCTTGTTGGCGTCCGATTTAAGTTTGTCCTCGGCTTTCGAAACGAAGAGTGAGAGCTCGTCGTCAATTTTATAATCGCCGTCAAGCAGCACGACATTCGGATTACCCGCGGTTGATTTGTCAATTCCGATGTTTATTTTCAGAAGCCCCGCTTTTGAGTAATGCGGTTCGTAAGCGGTTCTCTGTATATAGACCTTCGCTTTTGTATTGATTGCGAGAAAATCTTTGAGCGGTCCGCCGTGGTCGAAATGGCCGTGAGAAATTATTACGGTATCAACCGCCTTGAGGTCAACGCCGATTCTTTCGGCGTTCGCGAATACTGTTTTATCGGGGCCGAGGTCAAAAAGGATTTTGTGCCCCGCTGTTTCAATATAGAGCGAAAGCCCGTGCTTTGCCTTCAGAACGCCGTCGGATGTGTTTTCAACAAGCGCGGTTATTTTCATTTGTCACACTCCTTCGCGGCAAATTCTTTTACGCTTTCAATAAGTTCCGAGTTCTTTTCAAGCAGGTTGTAAATGCCGTCCTCGGACAGAACTCCGCATTTAAGATTCTTTGGTATTTTGCCGTTTTCAGCCGCTTCAAAATCGCTCATCCACTGTTTGCCCGAAAGATATTTGTCGAGTTTTTTCAGGTTATTCTGAGCCGCTTTAAATGTTTCTAACGCTTCTTCAAAATCATTTACCGCTTTGGTTGTCTCGTCAAAAAGCCTTTCGTAATTTGCTATTCTATCTTCTCTTTTCACCGTTCTTTAACTCTCTTTTCCGAGGAAAGGAAGAACAAATTTCATTGTTCTCTCGCCCTCATCATAAAGGAAAATGTGACCCGAACCGTCGAATTCATGATACTCCGCGTCGGGCATAACTTCCCTGAACCTTTCGCTCTGATAAATCGGCATGGTTATATCTTCCGTGCCCCACAGACAGAGCGTTTCAATGCCCTGCTCCGCGGTTTTGATATAGTATTTTGTGTCTTCCTTGGTTTTCATAATGGTATTTTTGAGACTCGACAGCGTGCATTTGAGGAAGCCCTTATATTTGATTGAGTTCGCGAAGGAGGTAATGTAATAGTCATACTCGTCCTTTGAATATTTAAGCTCCCTCGCGCAGCCAACGGTAAGGGTTTTGTTGCCGATAACATTGAAAACGATTTTGCCTATAACGGGAATAATGCTGAGATACATATAAAACGGAGGCTTGAATGTATCCATTCCCGCGGGTGCGAGGAGAACAAGTTTTTTGACATAGCCGGGATAAGCCGCGCAGAAAGCGGTTGTAATCGTACCGCCCATTGAGGTACCGAAAAGATAAAACTTTTCCTCGCCGAAAAGCGCCTGTGTAAGTTCACGAAGCTGGGTGGCAAAAAGCGAGGGAGTGTAATCGGCTTTCACTCTTTCGGAAAGTCCCCTGCCGAGCAGGTCGTAACGGAGAATTTTACAGCCGTTTTCAACAAGCGAATCGGCGACTTTATCATAGATATAATACGGAGTAGCATAGCCGTGAACAAGCACGCACAGCTCGCCCTCTCCTCTTATTTCATAATGAGTGTTGCCGCAGGGAAGATCTATAAACGAGCCCTCTTCCTTCGCGCGCGCTTCATCGTTCAATTCATATTTTCCGGCTTCGCTGAGAAGTTCCTTTAATCTCTCATCGGTCATATTATCAACTCCGTTTAAGAATATGTCTAATTTTATCATTATTTTAAAACACTGTCAAACATTAACGACCTCAATAATTATCTTGACAAATAAAAAAAACCGTGTATAATGAATTAGCAATCAGATATCGCGGAGTAGAGCAGTTCGGTAGCTCGTCGGGCTCATAACCCGGAGGTCGGAGGTTCAAATCCTCCCTCCGCAACCAAAGGAAATCACTCACTGTCAGGTGGGTGATTCTCTTTTTTATGCAAGTGCAGAACCTGCGACCTCAAAAACGGGGTCCCCGAAAAGTCCAAAAGACTTTTTGGGGAAAGGAGGAGCAGCGAAGCGGATGAGCTTTCGCGAAAGCAAGTGTTACAAGACGCGGAAACGATTGAGCGCAGCCCGCGACGACGCGGTTCAAATCCTGCCTCCGCAACCAGAAGAACTCACCCATCATCGATGGGTGAGTTCTTTTTTGTGGTGTGAGCCGGGAATAAATCTTACGGCTCAGGTTATGAGACCGAAGGGCGAATACCCGGAGGGTGAGGCGGTGTTGAATGACAGTCCGGTGGACTGTCAGATCCGCCGAGCCGACCGCAACATTTTCGTCGCAATGAAAATGCAAGACCGCAGGTTCAAATCCTGCCTCCGCAACCAAAGGAAATCACTCACCGTTTGGTGGGTGCATTTCTTTTGCTTATGTGGTTTTAAAACCTGCGACCTCTCTATCGGGGTCCCCAAAAAGTCCTTTAGACTTTTTGGGGAAAGGAGGAGCGGCGAAGCGGATGAGCTTTCGCGAAAGCAAGTGTTACAAGACGCGGAAACGATTGAGCGCAGCCCGCGACGACGCGGTTCAAATCCTGCCTCCGCAACCATAAAAGCACGGTTTCTTTGATTGAAACCGTGCTTTTCCTTTTTGAGCAAGAAACCCTTTGAAATCAAAGGCTTCCCTCGCTTTTGCATATAAAAAGAGCCGTCCTTGAGTGATTTCCGGGACGGCTTTTCTGCGTTTTATAGGCTTTGTATTGCTGCTTCGAGGGAGTAATCGTTAGATTTGAGGGTAATCGTTAAATTTCAAGGTAATCGTTGAATCTCCTTGACCAATCTTTCCATCGTTACGTCGAAGTGCTTATTGACTTCACATTCCCATATCACAATAAGGCTGATGCCATTGGCGCTTTTATGTTCCGGCTCCGGGAGATGGATCAGCTGCTGGAGCATTTTGATGAGCGGCTATGGATGGATACAGTTGACCGGGTCACCGTTTTTAAGGATGGCGGTATGTTGTTCAAATTCC
>JAEERC010000036.1 GCA_016285645.1 Clostridiaceae bacterium
AACAGTTTTCACGCGAAAAATGAGCCGCAGAACAAGGAAGATTTGTGAAAGCATACTTTGTGTATGGTAAGCAAATCTGACGATGTTATGCGGCTTTGGCTTTCCGTGAAAACCAATACTGTCTTATGAACGACCGCCCAAGGCGGTCCCGATGTTATTTTCCGAACAGCCGTTTTTTAACAGCCGTTTCGCTTGTGACGGATATGAGGGTATATCCCGTGTCAGATACTGCTTTGCGAAGTTTTTCTTCATCGAGCGGCTCCTCGCTGAGAATTTCGGAGAGGTCTTTTTTACAGGAGGACGTAACTTTTTTAACCTTGAATTCCCTGCGTATAATGTCGTTGATATGCGCTTCGCACATGGGGCAGGACATACCCTCGATTTTAAGCGTGGTTTTAATCATTTCATCAGCCGGCAAGACCGCTTACGAGGTCGATAATGCCCTGCAGATTTTCGGAAATCCACGAGAACGCCGATGCGATCCAGCCCGCGCCGTCAAGGCTGACCTGAAAAAGGTCAACAATAAGCTGCATTCCGGAACCGATGTAGCCGAAGCCCTCAAGTAATGTGCCCAAATCCATAACTTTCTCCTTTCAGATTTTCATTTATGAGTCAATTATGCTGCTGAGAGTGGCATTTGCCGGAGAGCGCGCAGTGCGCGCAGTTGTTCCCGCAGGTCTGTCTGCCCTTTTTCTTGTCTTTTATTACCGAAATTATTATCCCGGTTACAATCAACGCAAGAACAAGGCAGATTATTATTGTTCCCGCGTTTGCCGTAAGCCACTGCAGCATCTTTCTCAACTCCTTTGATTATAATTTGACCGTTGCCTTTTATTTCGTTGTGAGTGTTGTCGCTTCCTTATATTTTCTGAAGAACAGCATATAGACCATAAGTCCGAGAATCGCGAGGGCGAAGATGATGCCCGCGATGTTCGCGCTGCCCGTGAACAGACCGCCGAACTGGTTTATCATAAGCGCTATTGCGTAGGCGAACATGCACTGGTAACCGATTGCGAACAGAGTCCATTTAGCGCTGTTCATCTCACGCCTGATGGCGCCCATAGCCGCGAAGCACGGCGCGCACAGCAGGTTGAACACAAGAAAGGAATAACCCGTAATTCCCGTGAATACTCCGGCGAGAGTCTGGTAAACCGTACCCTCTCCGCCGCCGTAGAGCACGCCCATTGTGCCTACGATGTTCTCCTTTGCCACAAGGCCTGTAATGGAAGCCACAGCCGCCTGCCAGTTGCCCCAGCCGAGAGGTGTGAAGATCCAGGCGATGGCGCTGCCGATTTTAGCGAGAATGGAGAGACTCAGCTCATCCTCCTCAAGCATACGGAAGCCGTCGGGCGTAAAGCCGAAGCGCGATGTGAACCATACGATTATTGTGGAAAGAAGGATTATTGTGCCCGCCTTTTTGATGAAGGACCAGCCGCGCTCCCACATTGAACGAAGCACGTTGCCGACAGTGGGAAGGTGATAAGCGGGAAGTTCCATAACGAAGGGGGCGGGGTTGCCGGCGAACATCTTTGTCTTTTTGAGCATAATGCCCGAAACGATGATTGCCGCCATACCTATAAAGTAAGCCGAGGTCGCGACCCACGCGGAGCCGCCGAAGATAGCGCCCGCAATCATGGCTATAAAGGGAACCTTCGCTCCGCAGGGAATGAATGTTGTTGTCATAATGGTCATTCTGCGGTCGCGCTCGTTCTCGATTGTTCTTGAAGCCATAATGCCGGGAATACCGCAGCCCACGCCTATAAGCATCGGGATAAACGATTTGCCCGAAAGACCGAAGCGGCGGAAGATTCTGTCAAGCACGAAAGCGATACGAGCCATATAGCCGCACGCCTCAAGGAAGGCGAGAAGCAGGAACAGAACAAGCATCTGGGGCACGAATCCGAGCACCGCGCCGACACCCGCTATAATACCGTCAATGATAAGACCCTTGAGCCAGTCGGCGGCGTTTGCCTTGTCAAGCAGGTTTTCCGCGAGAACGGGAATGCCGGGAACCCATACGCCGTAGTCGGCGGGGTCGGGCTCGTCGAAGCCGTTTTTCTCAAAATACTCAACGCCCTCGAGATAAGTTGTGCCGATAACCGTCTCCGCCTCATCGTCGGAGAGTTCGGGAATTTCGGAATAGTAAACCGTCATTTCGTCAATGGCGAGAGTCTCCTCGTCCTCAACCTCAATCTGAGCGCTGTCTGCTGCCTTTACGCCCTTCATCTGCTCAATGGCAGCGGCGGCGTCAAAGTCCTCGCTCTCGGTGTCAAGTTCACAGAAAGCGCTCACCGCTTTCGAAGCGTCCGCGTATTCATCGGCGGATTCCGTATATGCCTTGCTTCCTATGCCGAAAAGGTGGAAACCGTCGCCGAATAAGTTGTCGTTTGTCCAGTCCGTGGCAGCGGCGCCTATTGTAACCATCGCTATATAGTAAACCAGGAACATTACCGCGGCGAATATCGGAAGACCGAGCCAGCGGTTCGTGACAATCTTGTCTATCTTGTCTGAGGTGGTGAGGCTGCCGGCGTTTGCCTTCTTGTAGCAGCTCTTTATTATTTCGCCTATATAGACATAGCGCTCATTTGTGATAATGCTTTCGGCGTCGTCGTCAAGTTCCTTTTCAGCCGCCTCAATGTCGCTGCTTATGTGGGCGAGAGTCTCGGCGGGAATGTTGAGCGCTTCAAGCACCTTTTCATCGCGCTCGAATATTTTAACCGCGTACCAGCGCTGCTGTTCCTCAGGCATCGAGTGAACAACCGCCTCCTCAATGTGAGCGAGGGCGTGTTCCACAACGCCTGAAAATGTGTGCTGGGGAATGGTTCTGCCGTTTTTCGCTTCGCTTATGGCGAGTTCGGCTGCCTCGTTTATGCCCGTGCCCTTGAGCGCGGAAATCTCAACCGCCTTGCAGCCGAGTTTTTCGCCCAGCTCTTTCACATCGATTTTGTCGCCGTTTTTCTTGACTATATCCATCATGTTGACCGCCATAACAACGGGTATGCCGAGTTCGGTCAGCTGAGTGGTCAGGTAGAGGTTCCTCTCAAGGTTTGTGCCGTCAACAATGTTTAAAATCGCGTCGGGGCGCTCATTTATAAGATAGTTTCTCGCGACAACCTCTTCAAGGGTGTAGGGCGAGAGCGAGTATATGCCGGGCAGGTCGGTGATTACAACGCCGTCGTGCTTTTTGAGTTTGCCCTCTTTTTTCTCGACTGTAACGCCGGGCCAGTTGCCGACGAACTGGTTTGAGCCGGTAAGCGCGTTGAAAAGCGTGGTTTTGCCGCTGTTCGGGTTGCCCGCAAGGGCTATTCTGATATCCATAATACTGTTCCTTTCAATCAGTTAGTTTTTGCTAACTTATTTGATAAAAAAATTTACTGAACTTCAATCATTTCGGCGTCCGCCTTGCGCAGTGAAAGCTCGTAATTGCGCACATTCACCTCAATCGGGTCGCCGAGCGGGGCTACCTTGCGCACATAGATTTCGACACCCTTTGTTATGCCCATATCCATAATGCGGCGCTTGACGGCGCCCTCGCCGTGAAGTTTGACAACCTTGACGGTGCTTCCGATTTTTGCGTCTCTGAGTGTTTTCATCAACCTGTCCTCCTTTTATATCATTATTTTTTTCGCGAGGTCTTCGTTGAGAGCGATTCTGGATTCCTTGACCCTGACAATCACGTTTCCGCCCAGTCTGCTGAGCACCGTGACCGTTCCTCCCACAACAAAGCCCAGGTCTTCAAGATGCTTTTTTACTTCGGCGCTGCCGCCGATTTTCCTTATTACATTTTCTTCGCCGGGCGAGGCGACGGGTAAAGGCAGCATTTTTCATCCCTCCGTTCAATAACAGTTAGCAACCGCTAACACTGATTCTTCAAAAAAAGCCGGAAATTGCGAAACCGCGCCGAAACAGACGGTTAGCAATCTCTAACCAAATACAGTTTACCACCGCTAACTCCTTTTGTCAAGGGCTTGCATAAATAAAGTTAATTATTGCTAACTTGACACTTATTGCAATAATTGGTAATATATTGAAAATGCCTTAAAAGAAAAAGGCGAAAAGGAGTCTGAGCACAATGAAGATACACGAATCGGGTCAGGATTATCTTGAAGCGATACTTATACTCAGCCAGAAGGACGCGCCCGTAAGGAGCATTGATGTCGCGAAGCAGCTCGGTGTCACAAAGCCGAGCGTCAGCCGCGCGGTGTCGCTGCTCAAAAACGGCAAATTCGTAAATATGGCGGATGACGGCACTCTTACACTCACGGAAAACGGTCTTAAAATCGCCGAAAGTATGTATGAACGCCACCGCTTTTTCACCGACCTTCTCACATCTCTCGGCGTAAACGAGGAAACAGCGGCTATTGACGCCTGCAGAATCGAGCACGTAGTAAGTGAGGAGAGTTTCACAAAACTGCGCGAGCATTTTCAGAAATAATCGAAACAACCCTTCACCAAACGAAAGGAATTATTCTTATGAAACTCGAACCCATAGTCATATCCCTGCTTGACACGGACCTTTACAAGTTCAATATGGACCAGGTCATATTCCACAAGCACACCGACCTTTGCGGTCAGTACTATTTCAAATGCCGCAATCAGGGCATTGTTTTCACCCCCGAAATGGTGAACGAAATAAATGAGCAGATTGACCACCTCTGCTCGCTGAGATTCACAAAGGATGAACTCAACTATCTCAGGTCAATCCGCTTTATCAAAAACGACTATGTTGAATTTTTAAGACTGTGGAGACCGATACGCGATTATGTCAGCGTTGACCTTACGGATGAGGGCGAGCTGAAAATCGTTGTTGACGGCCCGCTGTTCTCGGCAATGCAGTTTGAGATATATCTGCTCGAAATCGTGAACGAGGTTTATTTCCGTTTCACTTACGATTACGAAAAACTTCTCGCTTCCGCGCAGGAGCGCCTTGAACGGAAGATAGCCGATTTCAACAGCGGCAAATATACATTCAAATTTGCCGAGTTCGGCTGCAGAAGGCGCCTCTCCCGCGAGTGGGAGGATGTAGCCGTGCGCCGTCTCGCGACCGAGACAAAGAACTGCGTGGGCACTTCGAATGTATATCTCGCCATGAAATACAATCTCACTCCCATAGGCACATACGCCCACGAGTTTGTGCAGATGTATCAGGGCATTGACTCCATTCCTCTCGCCTACACAAACCACTACGCCATG
>JAEERC010000037.1 GCA_016285645.1 Clostridiaceae bacterium
ACAAGGCCCGTGTCGGAGCTTGTGAGGGAGTAAACCTCAAAGCCCGTGCCGGTGAATGTAAATGTTGCGGTGGGACCTTTTTTGTTTGTTGTTGAAACCGTAGCCACTTTGGCGGTGCCCATTGAATATGTGGCTGTTGAAGCGTCATAATTCGCGTCATAACCGTAGGCGTTGTCTATGGTCGCGAAGGCGTTATTTGCCGCAGTGCCCGCGTCCGTCCAGGTGCCGGTGGTTGAGAAAACATCCTCTTCGTAGTAAACGCTTGTTGCGGGGATTACCGTGACCGTGGCGGTGTAATCAACACTGCTGTATGTTACGGTGTAAGTGAATGATACGGGGTTTGTAATTGCTGCCTTTGCCCTGAACACAAGTTTGCCGTTTATTACGGAAGTTGTGAAATCCGTTCCGGATGCTGCGGACTTAAGTGTCGCTCCGCTTGCGTCATTAGTGAGAACATTCAGTTCCGTTCCGCTGCCCATATCGACTACATAACTGTCATCGTTGGCGGGTTTTATCCATTTGGCATAGAGTGTTATATTACCGGATGCAGTAAATGTATTTGTATCAATAACATTCTCAAGTCCGGAGTCTGTGCACCAGCCCGCAAACGCATAGTTCGTGTAAGTGGGTGTCGGCGGATTGTCAAGAGGACCCGCAGCCCATTTCGCCTTCATTGTGTAAACGGCGTTTGCCGTGGAGCAAAGATTGTTTACGCTCTGCCGATTTGTATAGTTCGATGTTCCGGTAACTTTATAGAAACCGATGTTTTTAACCGTAGCGCTGCTGCCCGCAAAAACACGGAAAAGAACATGTTTGTCAACGTTTGCGTTGCCGCTTGCGGCAAGAGTCCATCTGACCGTGTAGTGCTTGTAGGTACTTGTAAGCGCCTGAGTGGCGTTACCATCGGAACCGTAAGAAGTTGTGCCGTCACCCTTTTCGACCTTGGCAATCGGCCAATAATTGCTGTTGCCGTAGAAGTAGTTTGTAATGTTGCCCGTGCCTTTTGCGTCAAACTCAAGGAAATAGACTTCATTAGCGGCAAAGGGAGCGGAAATAGTCCACTGAATGATTTCCTGATAGTTGTTGCCGGTTCCGCTTGTATAATCCTTTGAATGTTCAAACGGTTCGTTTATAAGCAATCCGGAGGCGGTGTCGCCGCTCCAGCCGTCAAAGGTGTAGCTGCCAGTGCCGGGCGTATCGGCGGTGCCGTTGTTGTTTTTGTAAGTGACATTATATTTTTTTGTAAATCCGTTGGCGGTAAGATCCTGCGCCGTGCCGTAGGTGAAGCTTTGGTCGCTCATGGAGCCGCCGGTCGCACCGTTACCATCAAAATGAACAGTGTAGTTGTTTTTTACCCATATGGCGTAAAGGGTATTGTTGTAACCGACGGTTACACTGCTTGAAGCGGAGGAGGCAGAGTTGCTGAGACTCCAGCCGAGGAAGGTGTAGCCGGTACGTGTTGCCTTGTTTGCCGAAAGAGGAGTATAAGATACACTTTGATTAACACCGATTGTGATATATTCCTCCGGAATTCCGATTAAACTACCGCCGTTTGCGTCATATGAAACTTTTGTACAAAGATTCGCGAGTGCATGATTAAGTTCATCGGCATAACCGCTGATATCACTGCAGCCGACCTTTGTGAGAGCCATAACAGCCGCCTTGTAGGCGTTCTGGAAGGCGATCCATCTGTAATCGTTGTTTGTATCAAAATAAAGTGAAGTAAGCTTACCGTTACCCGCGCCGTTTACACCGAGTTTAGCCATTGCTTTTGTGGCATTCTGCACAGCAGTACGGAGTGAGGATTTATCTGCTTTCTGTATATCACAATAAATATGAAGAACATTCCAAACATAATCGCTTTTACCCGAACCGCAATCTGTGTGGAAATAGGCGAAATTTGTTGAACTTGTTATTGCGCCTGACATCTGTGTCGGCTTTAACCATAAAGAAGAATCGCCATCGGGATTACCTGTACTGCCTTTATCCTTTTTAGGATCAATTCTTGTTCCGGTTCCTTCACCAAGATAAAGTCGGATGCAGTAATATTTTGATGATTGGTCATCCGAGCACTGCCAACCTATTTTGAAGTTGGGTATTTGATTAAAATTAGAATATCGGCTTGTATCAACATTTAACACACCTCTCGGAGCGGTTGCTTCTGCATTTTTCGCATCTCCTGTAACATCGCCTCTATCATGGTAACTTGCAGTCCCAGCACCGTTCTGGACCCATAAGCCGTGAACAGCATTATTATCTGCATTTGTACCGTTGTCTTTTCTTAAGCCGTCAAGATTATCATAAAAGACTCTTGTAAGATCGCCTCTCGTACTGTAACTGCCGTTTTGAGGTACAGAGTGAATCCCGTACATATATGCAGCGGACTGCATAAAGAAATCTGTCCATGTGTGTTTTATTCTGCCTGCGGCGGCAATAACACCTACATACGGTTTATAAACATATGTGTATGCGTAGGCGGCTTTTGCCTTGCCGTCATTTGAGTCGGTATAAGAGAGTTTCCATTCAATATAACAACCGTTTTCATAGGCGTTAAGTGTGGGTGACGAACCACTGTTTATGGTGACGCCGCTGCTGTTTCCGCTTGAGATACTTGTATTAGAAAGAGAAACCGAGCCGCCCGAAAGTGTGGTTGAAAGGTTTTCGGTATAGAATTTATAACTTATTGTCGCAGTTGAAGCGCCGGAATAAGTGTAATAAATTTTACCGGAGCTGCCCGCCGCGGCGACAGTTGCGCCTGCCGATGTATTGTTTATATAATACTGGAAGTTTGCAGAGGTAGCCTGCGAGTTTGAATTTGCCTTGGGAGCAAGGTAAATAGTTTCGGGAACAATGAATGTAAGGTCGCCGCAGGTGACATTTGAGGCTTTGTACTGGGTATCGCCCGCCGAAGACTCGTCATCCGCTTCGCGCTCTATGCCGAGAAGTGAGGAAATATCAAAGCGCCAGAGAACATCGGTGGGGTTCTTGGAAAGGTTTCCCTGACCATTGTAAAGATAGGTCGCCGATTCAAAGATATTCCAGAGATAGCCATCAAAAACAAGCAGACCCTCAGTCATGGGAAGGTGGGTATAGGTTCTTTGGTTTTTAAGCGGAATAATAGGCTTTGTTTTGCTGTTGACCGAAATGGTGCCGTTTGAGGACATAAGGTCAACATTGAAAATGTACATTGTGCTGTCGTTGGCTCTGCCGTAGGATGTGCCGACATAGCAGAAGCCGTTTTTTACGGTTGCGCACTGAACCTCATTGATGCCGTAAGGGTCAAGCGGAATGCAGTAAGACGGATTGCCGGCTATTGCTGTAAGAGCCTGCCATTCAGCCGCCGAGGTTGTATAACCGTCAACAACGAAGCCCAAAAGCATTGAGCCTGAGTTTGCGTTGGCTTTTGTACCGTAGGTTGAGTCGCCGGAAATATAGAAGTTGCCTGTCCAAAGGACGCCGTCGCCATATGAGGCGTAAGAGGTGTTCGCGCCGTTGAGAACGCCGGACATACTTACGGTTGCCGCATAAGAAACATTTTTGACCGTACCCTCGGCAACATCAAGCTCCGAAAGAGGAATATAAGCCATATAACTGCCGGTTGCCGCAATATAAAGGTTATTTGCCGAGCAGGCAATACCGCTGACATGGTCGGTTGAAATTGAGCCGCCCGAATAGAGATTGAACTGGGCAACAAGACGCCCCGTAGCTACGCTGACAGCATAAATCACGCTTGCCTTCGAGCCGCCGTTGCTGTATGAGGAAATAAGAATCCAGTTTTTCGCCGGCCAGTAGGTAAGACCCTGAGGCACCATATTGTCGCCTGAGCTCAGACCCGGCACGCAGATGTCAACATTGCCGTTGGAGCCGTCCATAGGCACGGCATAACCGCCCATAAGCGAGGATTTATAACCCGCGTAGGCAGACTGATAATTGGCAACAGTGTGGCGCTGGGAATCGCCGCCGTTGAGCTGCACAAGCACAGCGCCGAGAGTCTCCGCGTAAGCTATCATCCCCGGGATTCCCGCGGCGCATACTCCGAGCGCCATAATCAGCGCAAGTGCGAGAGAGAGTAAGCGTTTTGCAAGCCTGTTTGTTTTTCTCATTTCAGAATCACTGCCTTTCTGAAGCTTTCCGCAAGGCGGGCGAAAAGATTCAATATGGTTTTGAATATTTTAATGAAGAACAGGGAATTGACACGGGGTTCTCCATCGGAATCGGGGTTATCCGTATTCTCCGCGGCGGACGCGCTCAGCGATGTGGATATGGGAGCCGTGGAATAACCGTTGATATCGGTGAGCGTTATATCAAAAGCGAAGGCTCCCGATTCGGAGGGTGAGAATGTGTAAGTCCAGATTCTTTCGCCGTTTTGCTCGGTGTAACCGGCAATCTCGTGCCCGTCAACAAAGGCCTTGCCGAAGTTTTCGTTTGCCTTTATTGTGAGAACCGCGGTTTCGCCCGTGACAAGCTGAGTTTTATTCCACTGTGCGGTAACGCCCGTTGAATCGGCAACAAGAGCCGAGTTCTCCACAACCGCGAAGGCAGCCGAGCAGGCGAGAAGATCCGTGCCCGAGAAGCTGAAACTCAGATTGAGATTGTCGGGCGATGAGCCCGCCGCTTCGGTATTGTAGGAATATTTTATTTTGCTCAGCGAAACAACCTGATTGTAGTTGCTGCTGTTGCAGATGATTATGGGATAGGAAACATAGTTCTCACCCGCCGAGGTCTTCCACTTGACGGCTGCCGTAATATCCCTGTAAAGCTCGGTTGAGCCGTTGAGGGTAAGCGGAACGGTTGCGCCGTTGCAGATAATCTGAACCTTGCCCGCGCTGCCCTTGATTGTTCTTGCGCCGAGGGTAATTTTTGCGGGCAGAACCGTGTTGCGCGTGTTTAATGTGAAGGCAATCGCCTGGCCGGGGTTTAAATAGACCTCGCCCTTGGGACCGACTTCCTTGTAGTCCTGCACGGTGATATCCCTGCCGTTTTCAAGGAAGGCGACACCCGCGATTTTTCCGC
The DNA here is from genome assembly GCA_016285645.1 of Clostridiaceae bacterium. GTDB lineage: Bacteria > Bacillota > Clostridia > Oscillospirales > Acutalibacteraceae > CAG-177. The sequence goes on from JAEERC010000037.1 coordinate 5,014, forward strand.
TGCCGACTTCACCGAATGTTTCGGCGCTGATAAGGGCGTCTCTTATTTTGAGATAACCGGGGTTGTACTCCCCTGCCGCCTTGTAGATATCGGCTGATGCCGTATCATCCGCGGGAAGAGGATTGAACACCCTGACGGAGTCAATATAGAAATCATATTCCGTAACGCCGGATGGTGAGAAGATTGATGAGAACATCGGCTTTAAAACAACGGTGTATATGCCGTAGCCGAGCCCCGATTTTTCGAGAACGGGAGTCTGATAAATGCCGCTGTTGCCGCCCTCCTGAACCCAGCCGTAGGCGTAATCGGGTTCGCCGTCCTTGAATGTGGGCGTGAGCGTGCCCTTCCTCGGACCGTCTATAAAGAAGGTTTCTTCGCTGCTGTCGTCGGCGTAATAAACCGGTTTGTTGCTGCCCTTCGTGAGAGTGACGGTGTTATCCGCCGTGAGATAAAGCTGACCGTAGGCGTTGCCGAGGTAGGTGTTTATCATTGTTCTCGCGACGGGGTCAACATTTTCGGTGACTGTGCCGCTGTAGATTTCCATAACCACAAGTCCGGTTTCGGAGCTTGTGAGCGAATAGATTTCAAAGCCCGTACCCGAGAATGTGAACCGGGCGAAGGGACCCTTTGTATTATCTTTGCTGACGTGCGATTTCATCGCCCTGCCGAGAGAATATATGGCGTTGCCCGCGTCATTATAAGCGGAATCGAAGCCGTAGGCGCTGTCTATGGTTGAGAAGGCGTCCGCCGCCGCTGTGCCCGCCGGGGACCAGTCGTCCTCAGAGAAGGTGATGAAACTCTCCTCGTAATAGACGCTTGTTGCGGGCAGAACAGTGACCGTAGCCGTGTAGGTGCCGCTGCCGTAGGAAGCGGTGTAGTCAAATGTGACCGGATCCGTAAGAATTGTTTCTGGAGTGAACCTTACAGCCGTGCCGTTCACCGTGGTTGTGAATCCCCCGCCCGACTCGACACTCACGAGAGAGGCGCCGGAGAGGTCGTTTTCAAGCACATCGAAATCCACGGGAAGACCCGTGTCGATTACAAAGGCGTCGTTCTTCGCGGGGCGCTCCCATTTGGCGTAGAGAGTTGTGTTCTGCGTGGGAGTAAAGGTTGTGCCCGTGACCGCATCGGTAAGCTCGGAATCCGTAAACCAGCCGGCGAAAATGTGGTTTTCATAAACCGGAGTGGGCAGGGTTACGGAGCCGGGAGTCCACTGGGCGGTGAGGGCATAGACATCCCCTGCCGTTGAGCAGAGATTGTTTACGCTCTGCCCGTCGGAATAAACCGTGGAGCCGTGAGTCCACCTTGCGAATGAATAGTTCGCCGTGTCGGTCGTGTCCGGCGAGCCGTTGTTGTTTTTGTAAGTTACGGTGTACTGACGCACAAAGGCGTTGGGCGTAAGGTTCTGCGCCGTGCCGTAGAAGAAGGGCTGATTGCTCATTGAACCGTCCGTGGCGCCGTTGCCGCTGAAGGAGACGGAGTAGGCGTTGGCAATCCAGTTTGCCGTGTAGCTCCTGTTGCCGGTGCTGCCGTTGGAGATTGTTACCTCGGTGTTGGAATCTCCCGTCAAGCCCGTGCCGCTCCAGCCCTTGAAGGCGTAACCTGTTTTTGTGGGATTGTTTAAAGTGATATCGTCACTTTCAATATTGTATGAGGCAGGATTCCCCGAAGCGGAGCCGCCGTTGAGATTATAACCGATGGTGTAATTTATCGGCGTGTAGTACATCTGCCAGATTATCGGAGTGTCCATAACATCGTAATAAGTGAGGATGTTGGGTGAAACGCTTGTGTAGTCGTAGCCGTTATATGTGTTGGGCACGGCGGTTACATTCTGACCGTAGGTGTAAGATTTCTGCTCGGTTCCGAGGGTGATGCCCGATGTGGACATATGAAAAATCTTAGCCGTGCCTGTGGCTAAAACAAGAGAGTTTTTAGCGCTTGTAAGGTTTGATTCCGCGGTTGATATTTCGCTCGCCGAAGCCGTGGGCTTGCCGAGCACGTTTGCGGCGTTTTCAAGAGCCGTTGAATAGGTTGACCAGCTTGAAACGGTGTAATAATCCTGAACATAGGTGCCTATGCAGGTGTTTACAAGATTGCGCAAAGTTGCCTTGTTGACAACGGTGATTTTGAGAATAACAAGTACGGAGGACATAGGCCACGAAGCATTAGTAACGCCGTGAGCAGGGTGAGAACCACTTGCGGCGCCGCGATAGTATCTTATACAGGAACCACCGGAAAGAGCGTAACTAATCGGTTCAAGATATTTTTTTCCGACATCATCATTATAGCCGTCAATGTTTGCGCCGGGATGATCATCGCCGCAGCTCGGAACTGTTCTGTTATAGCTGTCTCTGAGAACCGTTCCGTATAACGTTTGGTATATACCTTTACAATAATCATCTTCTCTCCAGCGGGAATGCTTCAGAAGATCAACAGTTGTGTTTTTACCATCATATTTTGCAGTATAGTTCAGCGTTGCGCTTGAAAGATTATTTGCGTTAGCAACCGCGCTTGTGGCATCGGAAACATACCAGTTTCTTCTTTGGGTTGCAGAAGCCCAGTCTGTAACCATAAATCCGAGTTTTAAGTTCGGAAGTTGGTTTGTATTTGAATATCTAGATGAGTCAGCGGTGATTTCAGCGGGAGTTCTGTTGCAGTCAACATGCATTACCCAGTCACCGCCGCCGTTATAATTGTCATTTCTGACACAGTAACAGGAACTGAAAGAAGCAGTAGCGCCGTCAAATTGACCCGAGGATGTACTGCCGTAATCGTGCGGGTTATTGTCATTCGGCTGTGAAACGCCGTTCACAAGCGGGTCAAGAAGCAGTCCGCCTGTAGCGTGCTGATAATTGATTCTGTGGTCGCTGCTGCCGTCATGATAAGAAACAGAGGCAGTGTTTGTGACCTGCGCGCCCTGAATCCACAGAAGCGTAGAAGAAAACGCCTCATCTCCGCGATAATCAAAACCCGTTATGCCGTTGGCAGTTACATTGCGGTTCGGGGCGTAGGCGACGGTATAAGCATTGACCGTATGAGTCTTGCCCGAATACTGGAATGTCAGTGCCCAGGTAATCAGCTTTGTCTGAGTAATGCCGAGCGCCGTATGAAGATCGCCCGAGTTTATTGTGGACATAAGTATTCCGTTTGTCGAGCTTGTCGCGCTTAAATTGACATTTGCGTCAAAGCACATAAGACTTGTTACCGCCGTCGCTCCCGGGCAGTTGAAATAAATCAAACCGGTGGAATCATTGGATGAGCGAAGCGCGCCGTTTACCTCCTGCTCGCGGTTTATGAAATATTTGAAATTTTTGTTGTCCGTGGGATCCAGGTAAATCGTTTCGGGAACATAAAATGTGAATGAAGGCATAGCTGAAGCCGTGGTGACAGTTGCCGAGGCGATTATGCCCGGCACGCCGGCACCACACACGCCGAACGCCGTTATCAACGCGAGAACAAGGGAGATAAGGCGCTTTGCGGGCTTATAGGTTTTTGCCATTTCAGTTCACCGCCTTTTTGAAAATGTTGATTACCTTCGCAAAAAGTTCCGTAAAGAACTTTACGAGTTTTTCGAAGAAGTTCAGTTCCTTTTCGGGCTCGTCATCTGTGCCGGGATTGTCGGGATTTTCGGGGTTCTCCGGGTTTTCGGGTTCATCCGCTGCGGGAACTTTGACCGTGATGCCCGGTGTTGTTCCGTTCGCGCTCGAATAACCGAAGGTTTCCGTGAGTATTACCGAATACCTGAATACGCCTGCCGATTCGGGTGTTGTTTCAAATATGAACTGTCTGCCGTTTTCGGTTTCGGTGTATTCCGTTATTTCAGTGTCACCGATTGTGACCTTTACTATGTTCGCGGGAG
>JAEERC010000038.1 GCA_016285645.1 Clostridiaceae bacterium
AACAGTTTTCACGCGAAAAATGAGCCGCAGAACAAGGAAGATTTGTGAAAGCATACTTTGTGTATGGTAAGCAAATCTGACGATGTTATGCGGCTTTGGCTTTCCGTGAAAACCAATACTGTCTTATGAACGACCGCCCAAACTCCGCAGACGTTTTTGTTTTTATTGTCATTTATATATCGCCAGGATTCTGTTGTTGAGCGTTACATCTATGCTTTCGGCGAAGCCCTTTACATTATCGTTTATTTCGGCGTTGTACTGTTCCCTGCTCAGGTCGAGAGCCGACTGTGTCTCACTGCAGACGAGGTATTCGTCCTCGATAATCCATTTTGTCATTTTAGTCGCGTTGTCGGCGTATTTCGAGCAAAGCGACTTATATTCCGTAACGCCTAACTGTGTTGAATCAAAGGCGTCCGCCTTGGCAACGGCGCTGTTCGCGTAAAACAGGGCTGTTTCGGCGTATTCCCAGCTTTTTTCCTGGATGTCGGTATTGAGGGCTATGTTGAAGTTCTTGCTCATCTCCTCGAGGTCGGGGCCGACGGCTTTGAGCAGATTGTAAACCTCAAAATAGGAGCCGTATCTGTTGCAGGCGGAGATGTAATGATTGAGAAACTCGATAAGCACGCCCGCCCCCGGCACGCCGTCAAGATTGTAGCGCTCGCTCGTTGCGAGGCAGTTTTTGAGTTTCGTGCCCGCGCTAAGCGAAAAATCGGGTTCTCCGCTTTTGAAAACTATGTTGTAAGCCACGGCGCAAAGCCCTTTTACAAACGGCTCGAGGTTCGGCTCGGGTATTCTGTCGAGAATATAAAAAGCGGCGTCGTAATCGCCGTCGTTGAGATAAATCTCAACATTCGATTCGAGAGCGTCCGTAAGCACGGAGATATCGGCGTTCTGATCCTTTTCGAGAATGTAAATAACCGTATCAGCCGCCGCCTCATACTCGCCGTTCCACAGCGCCTTGGCGGCGCAGACGGCAAGCGGTTTCGCGTAGGACGAAAAACGGAAATCGTCAAAATTCTCAATCATCAGGTCGGTCATATTCCGCGCGGTGGTGACATAGCCCTTGCCGAGAATGCTTTTATACTGCGAGAGCATGGCGCTCTCCACTTTCTTTGTGAAAAGAAGTTTGCCGGCGGGATTCATTGAGGCGTATTCCTGCATCGCCTCCCCGGTTTTGCCGGAATTTATGAGATCCGTCACCGTGTTGCAGTTCATTGCCCCGAACACGGCTATAACGCCCGCAATAAGAATTATTCCGATAAAGCAGATGGCAACCGCCGCCCACACTCCCGAGCGCGAGGACGAGCGCCTGACTTCATTTTCATCCATGGCGGAAATCTCCCATTGAAAAATCGGTATTTTATGTTATTATAATATAAACAAACAAAAAAGGAAATATTACGGAGTGAAAAAAATGAAAAAAACATCTTTTAAAGTATTGTGCGCGCTTATCGCGCTTGCTCTCGCGCTCATGTGCTTTGCCTCCTGCGGTAAAGACGAAAACAGCGGCGATAACGGCCTGACAATCAATGTTACCGACGCGCAGACGGTTTACAATCCGCAAAGCAGCAGCGGTGAAAGCGAAATGAGCAAAATACCGGAAGGAGCTCATCCGCAGGTGCTTTTCACAATGGAAAACGGCGGCACATTCACCATTGAGCTTTACCCCGAATACGCCCCGCAGACCTGCGAAAACTTTCTGAACCTCGTAAACAGCGGATTCTACAGCGGCAAGACCTTCCACAGGGTTATCAAGGACTTTATGGCACAGGGCGGTATGCCCGACGAGAGCGAGTTCGGCTCGGTAAAGAACATTTACGGCGAATTCAGGGCGAACGGCTTTGAGCAGAACACGCTGAAACACACCCGCGGCGTTGTCTCCATGGCGCGCGCGACCTCCCCCAATTCCGCCTCAACGCAGTTCTTCATCTGCTACAGCGACGCGGGTTGCGCCCACCTTGACGGCTACTACGCCGCTTTCGGCAAGGTGATTGACGGAATGGAAACCGTTGACGCTTTCCTTGATGTGGAAAGAACAATGGACGCGAACGGGTCATTGTCCGCTCCCGTCACGCCGATAGTCATAGCATCCGCAAAGCAGATTGAGAACGCGAATGACTGAAAATAAATAAAAATACGGAAATCCGCCGACGGAAAATCGGCGGATTCTTTTTATTCTTCGCTTTCGGGGATGATATATTTTTCGTATTTCTCAACAAGTTTTTTCGCCAATTCGACCGTGTCTTCCTCACTCGGTTCTGCAGGGGTGACGGTCTGGAGCCAGTTCGTTTCGAATTTTTCGTAATTTTTATAAAACGAATTGCCCGCATAAATGTTGCGCTCGCAGTACTGCTTCCTTGTTTCGGTTTTGTAGCCGCGCTTTTTGAAGAACACGGCCAGCTGCTCGAAGAAGGAGTGCCAGCGCTTCGAGTAGTAGGTGGAAATCATTCCGCCCCATTCCTTCCAGGCGTAGTCGTAGTTTACGCTGGTGTGAATCGGGCCCCAGATTGTAAGCTGAGTGAGAAGATTGAGTTCGAAATTCTGCTTTTCCTTTTCATCGAGGGCGCTCGAACCCGCGAGAGCGAGGTTGTGATAAAGGGTGAGTTCCTTTCTCGTCTGAAGAAGGGAATCGAGATCCTCGAGAATTTTCAGGAAAAGGTTTGACGAGCGCTCAAAGGTGTTTACATCCTTCTCGTAATAGGCGTTCATCACCTTGAAATAAAGTCCGTTCGCGAGGTTTGAAAGCACCTGACGGGTAAGGTCGCACACATCGTATTGATAACCGTCGCCCTGCGCCTCTTCAGCGCTGAGCAGGGCTTTGAGCCCTTCAAAAAGGCGGGCGTTTGAATAGCGGATTTCAAGGGTGTCGTTGGGCGCTGTGTGCAGAAGTTTTGTTGACGGCCTCGCGCAGATGATTGAGCCCGTTTCACGCCCCGTACATTCCTTTGAGTAGCAGGTTTCATACATAGCCCTTACCGCCTCATAAAGGCATGTTTCATCGCTCTTGTAGCGCCTTTTCGCGTAGGAGCGCAGGAAGGAATCGATATCTATTTTACCGTTTTCGGTGAGCACATCGAAAGCCATTTCGAAAAGCAGAGGATTCTGCCGTACGCCCTCGGGGAAAAGCCCCGCTCCGCAGACATTGGGATATTTTTCTTTGACCGAAAGGTATTCGTTTGAGGCGATGGCGTCGAGCGAGCCGTGAAGGGTGTTGCGGTCGCCGAAATTGTAAATTCTGCCGCAGACAAAGTCGTGTCCCCAGAAGCCCTGCGTTTCGTCCGCTTTCTGCGAGTTTATGTCGAGAATAAGCAGCCTGCCCTTGGGAACAGCCCTGACAATCGGCTCAAAGAGCGACCACGCCTGCATTACCCAGACGGAGTCGGAATCGAAGTTCTGATAGAGCGTGTCTATAGCCCTGCCGACATTGTGAAGATAATCCTTCTTTTTGCCCATCGGCTTGTTCTCGTGGAAAGGATCGCAGGCGTAGTAGTGGTAGGCGCCGAGCAGCTGACGCTGTTTTTCAAGGAACGCCGTGCCGAATTTTCTGAAGAGAGGGTCGAGCGGGTCAACCATACAGTTAGACGGAAAGTTGCACCAGGGCTTTGCCGCCTGCAGACGGGCGGAACGGAAAAGCTTTGCAATCGAGCGCGGAACATTGCCCGAAAAGCCCTGCATAATCGGAGTCATACCGAGTTCCGTTACCCGTTTTATTATTTCCTGACCGAGTTCAAGGCGTTTGTCGATGTAGTTTTTGTCGGTAAGCGGGAAGTAGGCGCAGATGTTGCCCATAAGCTGCCACGGGAAGAAGCCGGGGCCGCTGATATATCTGAGAGCGCCGTTTTCGCTGTATTTGAACTCCCTGAGGGTATAGAACCAGACCGCTTCAGTGCCGACGGTGCAGAGCGGCATATTGATACCGTTCATCGCCATGAAGTCAATCTCTTTTTCCCATTCGTCCCAGCCCCACCAGGCGAAGGAATAGCCGTAGGTGCAGTAGTTGAGATATACGCGCCTGTCCTGCTCAATAATGTGCTTTATTTCCTTTTCGGGCACGGGCGCTTCGGTTATATCGGGAATCGAGGTGTTGCCGCAGTGGGATACGCTCACACCGCAGTAATCCTTCAGATAGCGGTAGTAAGCCATCGCCTGGCTTATCTTGCAGTCGCCGCCGAGCACTACCTTGCCGTTGCGCCCGGAGACCGTATAGACGGACTTTCCGTTTTCCTTTTCGATTGTTTCAAGCACAAACGCCGTGAAGATTGACGGGGTGTTGCGTCTGATGAGATTATGCATAACACGCTTACCTTTCATTCATACTGCCGTTTATTATATCACAGTGAAAAAATAAAATCATCTGTTTTTTAAATATTTATCAAAGAAAAAAGGACCGCAAACGCAGTCCTTTAATTTAACACTTTGATTATACGCCCGAATACGCCGAGAAGCCGCCGTCAATCGGCAGGATAACTCCCGTGACGAAGGCGGAATATTCCTCATCGCAGAAGAAGATGAGAGCGCCCGTGAGGTCGGCGGGAACACCGAAACGCCCCATCGGAGTCTGTGAAATAATCTTGTTTGAGCGCGGGGTGAGAGAGCCGTCCTCATTGAAGAGAAGCGTCTTGTTCTGGTTGGTGGCGAAAAAGCCGGGGGCTATGGCGTTTACGCGGATGCCCGCTTTGGCGAAATGCACGGCGAGCCACTGAGTAAAGTTCGAAACGCCCGCCTTCGCCGCCGAGTAGGCGGGAATTTTTGTGAGCGGGGTGAAGGCGTTCATTGAGGAGATGTTGAGAATGCTTACATTCTCACGCTCCACCATATCTTTAGCGAAGCACTGTGTTGTGAGAAGAGTGCCGAGAATATTGAGGTTGAAAACGAACTGCACGCCCGAAGCGTCGAGGTCGAAGAATGTTTTGACATCGGCTGCCTTGTTTTCAAGGTCGCCCTCCTCGTAGTATTCCTTGGAGGTTGTGCCCTTGGGATTGTTGCCGCCCGCGCCGTTTATGAGAATGTCGCATTTGCCGTAAACGGAATTGATTTTCTGCCTTGCCTGCTCAAGACTTTCGGGCTCAAGAACATTGCAGCCCACCGCGAGCGCCTCGCCGCCCGATGCCTTTATTTCATCGGCAACGGCCTGCGCCGCCTCCTCTTTTAAATCGAGTATCGCGACCTTAACTCCGAGAGCAGCGAGGTCCTTCGCGAATCCGCCGCAGAGCACTCCGCCGCCGCCTGTTATAACGGCAACCCTGCCCTTTAAATTTTCATGACTCATAACTGTTCCTCCGTATTATTTCAGGAATACGCGTTCTCCGCTCTCCGACGAGCGGTAGGCGGCAAACACCGCTTTTGCGGCTTGCGCGCCCGAGAACGCGTCCGTTTCAAATTTTGTGCCGTTTTCAATCGCGTTGTAAAAATCGTTTATGAGCACGGGATGACCCGAGCCCCAGTAATCCTTGCCGCCCTTGCCGAGCGGGGTGAGCTCAATTTCGGACGGCGCGCCGTCCTCGACTTTAAAGAACTTTTCGCCCTCGCACCTGAGAATGCCGTTTTCAAAAACGACCTCGATGAAGACGGGGGCGTTTTCGCCGTAACCCGTAGTGCCGTAAAACACGGCGTTAACACCGTTTTCAAGTTCAAAGCGTATGCAGGCGGTGTCCTCTGTTTCTATTACGCCCTTGAGATGGTCGTTGGCGATATGGGCGTCCAGACTCAGCGCCTTTCCGCCTATATAAGTGATTAAATCTATTGTGTGTATCGCCTGATTAATAAGCAGACTGCCGCACTCCATCGCGAGCGTGCCGTGCCAGTCGTCCGAGTAATAATCCTCGCCCCTGTTCCACGTTACAAACGCCCTGATTGCCTTTATCTTTCCGTAAACACCGCTGTCTCTCGCCTCAATCACCCGGCGGATGCAGGCGTTATATCTGTTCTGAAAGCAGACGGCGTATTTTGCCGATGAATTCCTCTGCGCATTCTGAAGGGCTTCAATTTCCTCATCATTCACGCTGCAGGGCTTTTCGCACAGAACATTGATGCCCTCATTGAGCGCTCTTACGGAGTATTCCGTGTGAAAGCAGTGCGGAGTGCAGATATGCACGGTGTCCGGGCGCTCCTTCTCAAGCATTTCGTAATAATCGGTGTAGGCGTTTATGCCGTATTTTTCGGCGTAGTAACGCGCCCTTTCGGGCTTTATGTCAACCGCGGCAACAAGTTGGGCGCACGGGCTTCTGAAAGCGGCGTCAAAATGAAGCGCCGAAACTCCGCCGCAGCCGACTACTGCAACTTTCATCGTTCGCCTTTCTCAACTGCCGAAGGTTGATGACATATCGCCCTGAACGGCTTCGGTAACTGTCTTTTTGTAAGTTGAGTTCTGAATTTTCTTCTGAAGTTCGGCGTAGTAGAGATCCTCGTCAACGGGGAGTTCCACCGCCCTGCCGAGCCAGGATGAGAGATGGGCGGCGTTCGAGATTGAAAGCCCTCTTATGCCCTCCTCGCCGTTTGCGACAAGGTCTGTTCCGTAAAGAATCTTAGAAGTGAATTTGTTTACGACCTCGCTGTGCTGCTTGTTGAGCCCGTCGGTTTCAACATCAATCCACTCGCCTTCGAGCCTTCCGAAGCCGTTTTCCGACGTGGCGCAGTGCTCGCTGATTCTGCCGTTGAGTTTATAGAATTTAAGCTCGTTGTTTTCGCACACGAGTTTGCCGCCGTCAAGCGTAATCTCAAAACGGTTTGTGCCGGGGCAGTCGCCCGTTGTGGTAACGAAAACGCCCGTGGCGCCGTTTTCGTACTCGGCGTAAATCGTAACATCGTCCTCAACTTCTATGTCGTGCCATTTGCCCTCGTGAAGGAAGGCCTGCACTTTTACGGGAAGGCCGCATATCCACTGCCAGAGGTCGAGGTTGTGGGGGCACTGGTTGAGGAGCACTCCGCCGCCTTCGCCCTCCCAGGTGGCGCGCCATCCGCCCGAGTTGTAATAGGCCTGAGTGCGGTACCAGTCGGTTATAATCCAGTTTACGCGTCTTATTTCTCCGTATTCGCCGCTCTGCACCATCTCGCGCATTTTGCGGTAAACGCAGTTTGTGCGCTGGTTATACATTATTCCGAAAACCTTGCCCGATTTCGCAGCCGCCTCGTTCATCTCGCGCACCTGCTTTGTGTAAACGCCGGCGGGCTTTTCGGTGAGCACATTGAGCCCTTTTGCGAAGGCGTACTGAGCGATGGGGGAATGGAAGTAGTGGGGCGTGGCGATAAGCACAACATCGCAGTCGCCCGAGTCTATAAGTTCCTCGGCGGTGTTGTAGGTGTTGACATAGGGAAGGAGTTTTTTCGCCGCCTCAAGGCGCTCGGGGTTGATATCCGCAACCGCCGTTATGCGCATTCCGACATGCCTGCCGTCAACATTCATACGGATATGCGAGGTACCCATATTGCCCACGCCGATAATGCCGTAACGCACGGGCTGAACCTTTTCGACAATCGCGTGAATGGCGTCGCACGCGGCGGCGAATGACGAGGTGTTGTCGGGGTAAATGAAAGCGCTCATATTGAGCTTGTCGGCGTTGCCGTTTTCAAGGGCGTTGAGCCCGTCGAACACTTTGAGGTGCGGCTCAACCGTGAGGATGTAAACCTTCTCCTCTTTTTTGTCGAGTTCAGAAAGAATATCCTGCACCCTTCCGTCACCGCAGCCCGCGGGCACAACAGCCCCGTCCGCGACACGCACATCCTTTATGTGCATATATGTAATGTATTTTTCGAGCATTTTGAAGCCCGCGTAGGTTTCGGCGCCGCACTGGAGATAGTTGGCGGGGTCGAAAATCGTGCCGATTTTCTCGCCGAGCGCTTCGGCTATTTCAAGGCATCTTTCGGGGATGTCGCCGTAGATGCCCTTTTCGTTTTCGTGGCAGCAGAGTATGCCCTGCTCAAACGAATACTCGGCCATCGCCTTTACCCTGCGCAGAACCTCGTCCTTATACTGTGCGGGGTCGTCGCCCTCGGGGATGTAGAAACTGAACATCCTGATATATTTCGTGCCGAGAATTTTCGCGACCTCAACGGTGTTTTTGAACGCCTCGAAATGCGGCTCGAAATCCTCGTTTATGAAGATTTTACCGTATGCCGAGCCGATTGACGAAACCTTTATGCCCGCGGCGTCAAGCTTTTCTTTGAGCGCCTTTGCCTCGTCAACCGTGAAATCGGAAATGTTTTTGCCGTTTACGTTTCTCGGCTCAATCATTTCGATTCTGTTCTTTTTAAGGGCGGAAACCTGTTCGTCAATATCGGGCGATGCCTCATCGGCGAAAGCCGAAAGAATGAATTTTGCCATATTTTTACCTCCAATACAACATATAGTTTGATTTTACCACAATAATAATAAAATGCAACATTATACAGTAAATTTTTATGCTAAATTAAAAAATAAAAAGGGCGGAGTAAGAACTCCGCCGCAAATAATTATAAAACTTTTGAAAGGAAATCCCTGAGTCTGGGATTTTTCGGGTTTGTGAAGAATTCATCGGGAGCGCTCTCCTCCTGAATCACGCCCTCATCAATGAAGATTACCCTTGTGCCGACCTCGCGGGCAAAGCCCATTTCGTGGGTGACGCAGACCATGGTCATTCCGCTTTCGGCAAGTTCCTTCATAACCTCGAGCACCTCGCCCACCATTTCGGGGTCGAGAGCGCTTGTGGGCTCGTCAAAGAGCATTACATCGGGATCCATCGCGAGAGCGCGCACAATTGCCGCCCTCTGCTTCTGACCGCCCGAAAGCTGCGACGGGTAGGAGTCCGCCTTGTCGGCAAGCCCGACTCTCTCAAGCAGGGTCTTCGCCTTCTCCTCCGCCTCCGCTTTGCTCATACCGCGCAGTTTTATAGGGGCGAGGGTGATGTTATCGATTATTTTAAGATTGTTGAAAAGATTGAACTGCTGAAAAACCATGCCGATTTTCTGACGGGCAAGGTTTATGTTTATATAGTTCTCGGCGTAAATCTTTTTGACAAGCGCCTTGTATGCCCTGCCCTCGTGCTTTTCGTTGAGCAGGTCCTCATCCTTGATTTTCGCGATTAATTCATCCTTTAACGCCTCATCGCTTTTGCCGGGGTTTTCCGCCTTGGCGGCGGAAAATAAACTCTGATATGTTTTTGAGAGTTCTATAACATCGGGATGAAGGTAGGGGTCGACCGGGGTTACCAGCTTGTCCTCAAGCCACACCTCGCCGTAGGTCGGCTCCTCAAGCAGGTTCAGGCAGCGCAGAAATGTGCTTTTGCCCGAGCCGGAGGGTCCGATTATAACAACGACCTCGCCCTTGTCGATTTCGGCGCTTATTCCGCGCAGAACACGGTTTTCGCCGAAATATTTGTAGAGGCCGTCAACTTTTATGAGAGCGCTGCCTTCAGTGATCACTGCGGCGAAGCCTCCTTTCGAGGATTTTCACCATATAAGTAATTATTAAAACAAGGACAATATAAATTATAGCCATAACAAGATAAGGAACCATAAATTCATAATTGCTTGCGCCGATATCCCTGAACGCCTGGCATAAATCTGTGGCGGCTACAAATGAAACTATGGATGTTTCTTTGATAAGAGTAATAAACTCATTACCAAGAGTAGGCAATATGTTTTTTACCGCCTGCGGCACAACAATGCGCATCATCGCCGAAGGATAACTGAGGCCTAGCGCCCGGCCAGCTTCCATCTGACCGCTGCTGACGGAAAGCAGACCGCCCCTCATTATTTCGGAAACATATGCAGCGGAATTCATTCCGAAAATAACCACGCACACCATAAGTGAAGACATCCTTATGCCGAGCAGCGGAAACAGAACATAATAACCGAGCAGAAGCTGCACAACCATAGGCGTTCCGCGGAAATAATTGACATAAAGGTTGCAGAGTTTTTTCAGAAAAGTCAGAACGGGATTTTTACCGGGAACAACTTTGATTATTGCAATCAAAGTGCCCAGGACTATGCCTGTAAGAAGACCCGCAACGGCAATAATCACCGTGTTCTGCAGACCCTCCAGCACTTTCTGATATGAACCGTGTTCTATAAATGAAACCCAGAATTTGTTCCATTTTATTTCCCAGAGACTCTGAGACATTTGTTTCACCTCTAAAAAAACAGCCGGGAGAGGAATGCTCCCCCGGCTTTAATTAAGAATCAATTCAGCTGACAGCGTTGAAATTGGCGGAAATTGCCTTTGCAGGAGCTTCATCGATTATTACTAAATCGATATTGCCGTTCAACATATCCTGTACAGCAAGCGCGCCGTTGGCATATCCTTTGCTGGACGCTTTAAGACCGGCGAATCCGAAGTCTTTGTCGCCTTCAACATAAAGCTTTCCTGTTGTGCCGTTTTGGGAACCGATTGTTGTTGATGAGGTAAAGGTGTTAAGCACCTTTTCCATATCTTCAACCGTTTTGCATTCGTCAAATGCGGTGTTGTCACCTTTAACAATAATCATCTGTGAAGCGTTGTAATAGGAGTCGCTGAATGTGACATACGCTTCACGCGCTTCGTTCTTTGTAAGACCTGACGCGGCTATGTCGGCATATCCGGCATCAACAGTTGTAAGAACCGAATCAAAGTCTATGTTCTTGACAACAAGCTCTTTGCCGATGCTTTTTGCAAAGCCGTCCATAATATCGATATCAATGCCGTAATAAAGTGTGCCCTCAACCTGTTCAAACGGAGGGAATTCAGCGTTTGTGGCAATAATAAGCTGGTCGGCTGATGAATTCTCGGTTGCGGAAGCAACGCCGGGTCTCTTTTCGCCGTCGCCGAAATAAGAATTCATTATTTCATCAAGTGTGCCGTCCGCTTTGATTTTGGCTATGTATTCGTTGAGTTGTGAAAGAAGTTCAGGCTGCTTTTTGGAAACGCCGAAAGCATATTCTTCCTCAGTGAGAGGAATATCTATTACTTTGACTGCCTGTGTCTTTACTTCAGACCCCTGTGTTTTTTCCGAACCATTGCCTTCTTCCGTCTTCGCTCCGCACGCGGCAAGGCAGCCGAGAGCCATAACGAGGGCGAGAATAACCGCCGTGATTCTGATTGCTTTTTTCATAATTCATTACTCCTTAAATCGGAAATAGTTAAGTGTGCTAATTATATTCTTTAATTCATGAATTGTCAAATCCCGCCGCTTCGCAGTTTTAAAAGAGCCGCTTCGAAATCCGCGGGCAGAGGGGCGGTGAGTTCGACCTTTTCATCCGTAACGGGGTGGATGAACGAGCATTTTTCGCAGTGCAGAAGCTGGTGGCGGTACTGAGGCATAAAACTGCCGTAATAGCTGTCGCCCGCGAGCGGATGCCCCGTATGCGCCATGTGCACCCTTATCTGATGGGTGCGCCCCGTTTCAAGATTCAGGCGGATGAGCGTGGCGTTTGTGAAATTCTCAACCGCAGTCCAGTTGGTGACCGCCGTTTCAACGCCCTTTTCGTAGGAGCAGGCGCGCAGGGTTTTCATCGGGTCGGGGCGGTAAATCGGAACATCTATTACTCCGCTGCCGCTCAATGTGCCCTGCACCAGGGCGAGGTATTCCTTTTTTATTTTTCCGTTTAATTTTGAGGCGGAAAGCCTGTTGAGCGCGCATACAACAACGCCCGAGGTGCCCTTGTCAAGCCGCCCGACGGCGCGGAAGGAGCCGCCCTGCCCTTTTTCGAGCAGATAAGCCGCCACGGCGTTTGCAAGTGTGTCGCCCTGATGGTTGTGGGTGGGGTGCATGGCGGTAAACGGCGATTTGTTTATTACGAGAATGTCGCTGTCCTCATAGATTATATCGAGCGGAGCGCTCACCGGCTCGGGCACGCCGCCCTCGTCGGGAATGTTGATTTCGAGGCGCGCGCCCGCCTTCAGCTTGTCAATTGTGCGTATGCGCTCGCCGTTTAAGAGTATGCCGTCCTCCTGCTTTTTCAGTTTGCCCACAAGGCGCGAGGACACTCCGCATTTTGAGCGCAGAAAGGTCACCGCTTTTATTCCGTCATAATCCTCGGGAACGGTGTATTCTATTTTACGGGGCAAAAAATCACTCCTTGAAAAGCAGATGTTTAACGGCGTAGGCAACGCCCGCCTCTTTATTTGAGAGCGTGACGAAATCGGCGATTTTCTTTATCTCATCGGGCGCGTTGCCCATAACAACCGCCGTGCCCGCGATTTCGAGCATGCTGCGGTCGTTTTCGCTGTCGCCTATGGCTATAGTGTGCGCGGCGTCAACTCCCGCCCATTTCATCGCCTCGAGCATACCCTTCGCCTTGCTGCAGTCGTACGCCACGCAGTCGGCGTAGGTTTCAAGGCGGAAAACATTCAGCTCGCCCTCAAAAACCTTTTCAAAATCCGCCGGCAGCGTTCTGCCCATAGCAACGACCTCAATACCGCGGTCCGCGTGGTTTTTCTCAAAATGCTCAGCCGAAACAATCGGGATTTTTTCATCCATATCGCCGCGGGTTTTCTTTAAATCCTCTTTGCCGAAAAGTTCGTTTTCGCCCTCAAAAACGCACCAGATTTCAGGGTAGTCTTCGATATAATCAATAATCTTTTTGAGCGTTTTGACGGGTATGAACTTTTTGTAATACTCCCTGCCGCCGAGAATCAGATGGCAGCCGTTTCCGCAGACTATGCCGTCGGCGAAGCTTATCGCCCTGCGCAGGTCTTCGGGAATGTTGCCCCACGAGCGGCCGGTGTTTATAAACACCTTGTGACCCGCCTCCTGAGCCCTTCTGAGCGTGTCGATATTCTCTTTGGGCACGCGGAAACTTCCGCCTATGAGCGTGCCGTCAATGTCAATAAAAATAGCGTGTTTTTCAGCCATAAACACCCCGCCGGAACTAAAAATTCATAACACATTAATAATATACCAAAGCACCGCAGATTTCAATATTTCTTTACAATTTGAAAAAAGTAATATAGAATAAACACAGTCGAGGTGAAAAATATGATTAATGTAAATAAAGAATTATTTAAGGGCGCTCCCGCGGATGAGAGAATCGAAAAAGAGACGCTCACCTACAAAGCGCTTGACGCGCTCGGAATAGAATATATGAGAGCCGACCACGACAGCGCCGATACCATTGAGGACTGCAGAGAGGTTGAGAAGGTGCTCGGCGCGGAAATCTGCAAAAATCTTCTGCTTTGCAACAGGCAGGAGACGGTGTTTTATCTTCTGCTTATGCCGGGCGACAAGCCCTTCAAAACGAAGGACTTATCTAAACAGATAAACTCCGCGCGGCTGTCGTTCGCGAGCGCGGAAAAAATGCTTGAGCTTGTGAACATAACTCCCGGCTCGTTGAGCGTAACGGGGCTGATTTTCGACAAAGAAAAGCGCGTGAACCTGCTTATAGACAGGGAACTTCTCAGCGACGAATACCTCTGCTGCCACCCGTGCATAAACACCTCAACGCTCAAAATGAAAATGAGCGACGCGCTTGAGAAATTCATCCCCTCAACCTCGCACGAAATAACTTATGTGGACCTTCCCCGTTACCAGCCCGGGGAGAGCGAGGGGGCGTGAAACGCAAATAATCCGCAGATTTTTACTCTGCGGATAAACTCTGCGGATAATTTGTAAACTGCGTGTTTTATTTTCCGGGTGTCGCAAGCGGAAGCGACGCCACGAGTTTTGAAACGGGCATGCTCTGGAGCCACACCCTGCCGGGGCCTCTCACAACCGTGTTGAAAAGACCTTCGCCGCCGAGCAGAGCGTTCTTTACGCTGCCGACCGTCTGAACATCCATTGTGCAGGTGGATTCCATCATGGCGAGGTAGCCGGTGTCAATCTGAATCTGCTCGCCGGGAGCGAGTTCCTTGATTTCAACGCTGCCGTCGATTTCCACAAACACAAGGCCGGAGCCCGAAAGCTTCTGCATAATGAAGCCCTCACCGCCGAAGAAGCCGGCGCCGAGTTTTTTCTGGAAGAATATGGAGATATCCACTCCCCTCGTAGCCGCGAGATAGGAGGATTTCTGGCAAATCATATCCTTGCCGGGTTCAATCTGAACGGCGAGGATGTTGCCGGGCATGCTCGAAGCGAAAGCGATGTAGCCGGGTGCGTCGGCTGTGTAGATGTTTTCAAACATCGATTCGCCGGTGAGCGCTTTTGAGAACATTTTGCCGAGTCCGCCGCCCTTCGTCTCCATTCTGAGACCGGACGACATCCAGCTCATGGCGCCGCCCTGGCATTTCAGGGATTCGCCGGGGTTCAGCTGGATTTCAACATAGGGAAGGGGCGCGCCTTTGATTTCATACTGCATAATAAATCTCCTTTATTGTTTTATATTGTTTTAATTGTTTTCTTCTTTTCTGATTTTGCTGCTCACCAGCAGTTTCAGACTTTCGAGCGCTTCGTGTATGCTGTTTATTGTTTCGTCAAGTGTTTGCTGCATGTTTTTCGCGTATTCCCTCGATTCGATGAACCCGGGGTCGTTGCTGAAATCTCTGGTGGGGTCTTCCTCGAGCAGTCTCTCATACTGCTTTGCCTTGATAAGATTTTTGCTGATTTCCGACATTTTCATAAAATTGCGGGAGGCGTTTTCGAAGTTTACGGAACACATCTGCAGAAAAATCAGGGGATCCATTTCGACACTTTCGGACTCTTTCGGGACTTCATTACTGAAAGACATAAAGCATTCCTCCTTGCATATTCAATTTTTCTGTCAACTTAAGCGGGCATTATTATACCACATTTTTACTTATTTTTCAACAGATTCCGTATATTTATTGCGCGAGGTGAACCATGGAACAGACAAATCCCGTAACCGAACTTGAACTTTATCTCATCCGCCACGGGCTTACCGGGCAGAGCGACGACGCCGACCTTTTTCCCGAGGACCCGCTCCTCACGCCCGAGGGAGTGACTCAGGCGCGGAAACTCGGCGAAAGGCTGAGCGAGGTTGATTTTGACGCGGTCTATTCAAGCTGTATGCGCCGCACGGTGCAGACGGCGAACGAAATAATGATAAGGCAGAAGCGCGAAAAGCCGCTTTATATTGACCCCGTGTTTTCGGAGACGAGAATATCCGAGAGCGCGAAGGGCACATCGCTTGAATACTTAAAAGGTCTGTGCCGCTTCGCCGAACCCGCCGACGGCGTGACTCTCAGCGACAGGGTTTTTGAGGGCAATGAAAACGACACGGACGCCGACATTCAGAAAAGAATCGGCAGAGGGCTTGAAACGCTCATCGGCAGGTACACAAACGGCGAAAAGGTCGCCGTTGTTATGCACGCGGGCATTATGACCCACGCCGCGTTTTACCTTATGGGCTTTAAGGAAAAGCTTCCCGAGGATGTGGATATCTCCTTCCGCAACACCTGCATAACAAAAATAGTGTTTTTCAAAAAGGGCACGAACCCCTACGGCAGCGTTGTTTTTCAGAATATGAACGACACCGCCCATCTGGGGTTCTGAGGGATAAATCCTGTCAAATTTCCTTTTTGTAAATATATTGAATTGAAAAACCGTTTATGATAAACTGAAATCAACAAAACAACCGGGAGTGCGAAATGTTTACGAAAATACTCTGTTTTATCCTTTCTGTTTTACAGACTGTACTTTTTTTCTTTGCGGGAGATGAGCATGTGTTGAATGTGAACAGATATGAAGAATATCAGACCTTCGAGGGCTTCGGCGCGTCCGCCTGCTGGTGGGCTCAGCTAATTGACAGCGAGGAGGAGGCGGACACCATTGCCCGCCTGCTCTATGACAAGAAGACGGGGCTCGGTCTCAGCACAGTGCGCTACAACATAGGCGCGGGTGAAAACGACATTGAGAACTCAAAAATCTGGCTTCGCGAAAGGCGCACCGAAAGCTTTTATGTTTTAAATGAGGATACGGGCGAATTCGGATATGACTTTACCCGTGACGCGAACGCCCGCCGTTTTCTTGACAAGGCGATTGAATACGGCGCCGAAGAGGTGATTCTTTTCTGCAATTCGCCGCACTGGTCAATGACTCTCAACGGCAGGGGCTACGGCGGAGCGATTGAGGAGAGAAGCAACCTGCCCGAGGAGAACTACGCCGCGTTCGCCGACTATATGATTACCATAGCCGATTGGTTTGTTGAGCAGGGCTACCCCGTAAAGGGAGTTTCACCCGTAAACGAACCGCAGTGGGACTGGGCGGGTGACTACATAAGCCAGGAGGGCTGCCATTTTGAGCCCGACGAATGCGTAAAACTGCTTGAGACCTTCGCCCTTGAAATGCAGAAGCGCGGCTGTGAATATGAGCTTATGGGGCCCGAGAGCGGTCAGCTTACCTGGCAGTATTACGACTACATCGACAAATATCTTCAGAGTGAGATTCTTTCATCCTACTGCCACTATTACGCGGGTCACTCCTACTGGATGGATAACGACATAGGCGCCAAACGCGGGTTCGGCGAGAAGATGGCGGAACAGTACCCCGGCGTGAAATTCGAGATGAGCGAGTGGTGCGAACTGCCGCAGAAGCTCGATGTTCACTCGGTTGAGAGCGGAATGTGGTTTGCCAACATACTCGTTCAGGATCTGACGCTGATGAACGCTGTGAAGTGGAATATGTGGACCGCCGTGCACGGCGACGGGCTTCTCAACAACGAGCAGGGATATCTTGAAACGCTGCAGAGATATTATGTGATGAAGCAGTTCAGCAATTTCATAACTCCCGGTATGGTCAGGGTGAACATTGCCGACAACAGGGAGGACGGCACCGTTGCCTCCGCCTGCTTCAAGGGCAGCGGAAAAACCGTGGTTGTGCTTGTGAACAACGGCGATGAACAATCGCTTAAGCTCACGGGAGTTGAGGGCAAAAGCAAAGCGTACATAACCTGCGAGGGCAAAAACTGCGAAGAAACACAGGATATTGTCAGCGGCAGAACGGTCACCCTCCCCGCGCAGAGCGTTGCAACAATAGTTTACACTCGCTGAAAACCAAACAAAAAAATGCCTCACCGGAAAACCGGTGAGGCGTTCTTTTTAAGGAATCAGTTGTTCTTGAGCCATTCCTCTGCCTTTGCGGCTGAGATGCTCTTGATGTCTTCCTTGGTGTAGGGTGACTCTGAGCCGCCGTTTACATAGAGGAAGTAATAACCTTTATCTGCAGTTTTGTAAAGAGTTTCTTCGTAGCCCTTGGGGTCGCCGAAAAGACCGAAAGTTGTTTTCTTGACGAGTTCGGCGTTGTCGGTGTCATACACTCTCTTGCTGATGGTTTTTTTCATCTTTTTATTCTCCTTTCTCAGAATTGCACTTTATTTTAACATTTAAAACTGTTATTGTTCAATATGTATAACTACAAATTTCGCAGTACAGGGTATGTTTTTTTAGTGAAAAATGATTATTTTGTGAGGCGGAATGTGTAGAGATACTCAGAATCGATTGAATCGGGGTTGAACGGCTCAACGCAGAGCAGAACTTTTCCGTTCGCGTTCTTTACCTGAACCTTCGCCTGAGAGCCGAGGAGCGATGCCTTGAGCGATTCATCATAAGGCACTTCCTCAAGCAGTATTTCGCCGAACGGGAAGCGGTTGACTATCGCGTAGACATTGCCGCCGTTCTGAGTGTAGTAAATGCCGCTTTCATCGGTTTTCTTTTTGGTATAAACGCGCGAGGAATAAATCGCCTCGCCGTTTGTTTCAAGCCATTTACCCATCTGAAGAAGGCGCTCCTCCATAATGACGGGTATTGTGCCGTCAGCGGCGGGTCCCACATTGAGAAGGAAGTTGCCGCCCTTTGAAACGAGGGAGCAGAGCATTTCGAGAAGCTCTTTTGCGCTCATATAGTCGTCCGTGCCCTCCATACGGTTGAAGCCGAACGACCTGCCGATTCCCCTGCACTCCTCAAACGGACGGTCAAGCGTGATATCCTCAAGATTCGTTTTGCCGTCGATAATGCCGTATTCCGTGGTGAAGTTGCCGCCGAGTTTTCCTCTTGTTTCGCTGCCCCAGCGATCGTTGGGAACAACGAAATCCTTAACGCTCGACTCGTTATAGAGCCACTGCAGAAAGTCGGTTGAGTGCCACACGCTGCTTTCGTGGTCCCATTCGCCGTCGGTGAAAAGCGTGTTCGGCTGATAGTTCTCAATCAGTTCCTTGAGCATCGGAATAAGGTGCTTGAGCGCGTACTCCTCGGGATCCTTGAGATAGAGCGGATGGTTCCACTCATATACGGAGTGATAGACGCCGAAACGCACATCCGTACCCTCGAGCGCTTTTTTGAGTTCCATAAGAAAGTCGCGGTGAGGACCGACCTCCACGCTGTTCCAGCCCGGAGCGTACTGAGTTTTGTAAAGGCAGAAGCCGTCGTGATGCTTTGAGACGAAGTTGAGATATTTCGCGCCGCTCTTACTGAATATTTCAGCCCATCTGTCCGCGTCGAAAAGCTCGGCTTTGAAGAGACTTACGAAATCCTCATATTTAAAATCCCTGCCGTAAACCCTGTCGTGGAACGCCCTGTTCGGGAACTCGGGGTTTTCGAGCTGCTTGAGATACCACTCGGCGTAGTCGCCCTTTCTTGTGAAGGCGGGCACGGAGTAAAGCCCCCAGTGGATGAAAATGCCGAATTTCGCGTCCGCGAACCACTGCGGAACGGGTCTTTTGTTCAATGATTCCCAGTTGTTTTCATACATAATTCTCACCTGCATTACAAAATGTTTTTTATTTAATAGTAACACCGAAATTTAATATAATCAACTTATTTTTATTTGGTGTATTTATATTCGCCGTTGCCGGGCAGATTCCGTTTTGACCGGAACGCGGGATCGTAGAGCGCCGATTATATGTCCTCACGGACGTCCTTGTTGCGGGCGGATGATATCCGCCCCTACGACGCAAAACTTTGTTTTGCCCGGAACGCTCAAGCGCGTTCCATACGGTTATATAAATCGGCGAAGCCCCTTAATTACTCATTTCTCCTTGCTCACTTCTCATTAATTAAAAACGGCACGGAAAACCGTGCCGCTTAATGTTCAGATTTCCGCAGACAGTCGCTCAAGTTCTTCTTCGGAAAGTTTTGTGTAACCCTCAATCGAGAAAACAGACGGGTTTACCTTTGATGAGATTGATCTGATTTCGATAACCTTATCCGCGCCGCCGTCCTCAACTGTTTCGATTCTTTTGAGACTGCCCGAAATGTAATAATATTTTACCGTTTCGCCGTCTGTTCTGTATTCCTCAACGGTATATGTTTTGCCGTTTATCTTCTCCGCAGTTGTTTTGACGAACTCCCTGCCTTCGTCGCCCGACGAATCAAAAATGCCTTCCGCGTCATCAAGAGCGTTGTCGCCGATAAGTTCCTCTGTGAATCCCGCGTCAATATACATTTTCAAAACGGGAAGAACAAGATACATTTTTGTTCCGTCGTTGACAAACCTCGCCTTAATGCCCGAAACCGTTGTTTCGGTGGCGTATTTTTCGCCCTGCGAGTAAACCGTGAGCGGAACGGTTGTGCCGTCGGAGGTTACGGTGAGTTTAAGCGTGTATGTTCCCGATTCTATTATTTCATTGAAGCTTTTCTCCGCGGTTATAACCTCGGGGTTCAGATAGATATGGTCAAATGTACCCGTGCCGTCGGAGGAAATCGTGAGGGTTGAGGCGCCGTTCATTTCGGGCTCCCAGTAGCAGCCGGAGCCGCATTTGAGACCGTATGAAAGGCGGATGCCGTCAACGACCATTGAGGAGGAATTGACATGGTCGTGCCCGACTATTATATTCTTTGTGCTGCCGAGTTTTTTGCAGAGGTCAAAGAAGCCGTTGTTGCCTCTCGCGCAGCAGACCGCCTCGTGGTTTACACCGAAGCAGGTGTCGGCGTATTCTTCCTTCCAGCAGTCGTTTTCCTCATCGTAGTATTCGGGATAATATGTCTCCTGCTCAACAACGGGAATGTGGAAGAACACAGAACTTTCGACCGTTTCGCCCGCGGAAGCGGTAATGCCTTTTACAGCCCACTCGTACCACTCAAGCTGGTTTGCCCACAGGTGGTCGTAGCCCGCCTCGCCGTCCGCTCCGAGGTTGATTTTGCCCGCTTCGGTGTCGTCGGCGTCAGAGTGAGTGTCCATCATAAACAGTGTATGTATTATTTTACCGTTTTCGGTTATGTTGATAATATAGTTGCCGAAGCCCATTTCCTTGGGACCGAATCTGAAAAGGCAGTTTTTGCAGGTGGTGAACTGGTAGGCGCACCAGAATTCCGAGGGCGTGTTCTGGCCGTCGTGGTTGCCCATTACGGGAGCCCAGGGAATGCCGTAGGAGTCAATCTCCTTGCAAAGTTCGATGTAGCCGACCATACCCCAGGAATTGTCGCCCGTGAGGGTAATGAGATCGGGCTGAGCCTGCTCAATCGCGGTTTTTATATCCGCCTTTGCGAGTTCCCAGGCGCTTGTGAACATCTCGCCGTCGCCGAGCTGAACATCCGCGAAGTTGAGAACAACGAAATCCCTGCCGGGTTTCTTTTCAAGTTCAACGCAGTATTCCGTTTCGAATTTCTGACCCGCGTCCCATTTTTCAAAATACTTTGACTGATTCGCGAAAAGCGGGGATATAATCTGCCCGAGCGACATAAAGAACGCGAGAACAAGCGAAAAGACCGCCTTCAGGGTTTCCATAAGATTTCCTCCTTTAATCAAAAACACCGGTCAATCTTTCAAAATCAACCGGTGTATCTTTTTAAGTGTTTTCGTAGAGATAATCCACCCATTTGCAGGTGTATTTTTTGGTGAGGTGAATGCCGTCGCTCGACGCCTCGTCGGGAAGATAGCCCCTTGAATTGCGCAGAGCCTGCTGGGCGTCAACATAGACAAGAGCTTTGCTTTGGGCGAGATCCTTTATGTATGTGTTGGTTTTGTCAATCGCTTCCTGCGTTTCGTCGTTTGAGTTGGTGTCGCTCGCGTGCTCGCCTATCGGCATAATGGAGATAAGGTAAATCTCCGCGTCCGGGCATCTTTCGCGCACGGCGTCAACAACCTTGCCGTAGCGGCTCTCAAACACATTGAGGGCGTCCCATTCGCACTCGTTGTCGCCGAAATAGAGATAGATTCTTCTGAAATTCTTTCCGTTTATTTCGTCGATAATCGGCACGGAACTGCCGCTCAAGCTCTCGGTGAAAACGGAATCCACCGTGAGGCCCACCGTGGCATAGACATTTTTGACAACGCCGAAGGTCGCGAAATCCATAACCCTCGAGTTGCCTATGAACGCCGAATCGTCAAAATATGAATAGTCGTATGAGCCGTCCGCCTTCTTGGGCTTTCCCTGTGTGGAGACGGTGCTTTCCGGCAATGTGAAATCGCCCGGAACGGTGCCGGCGGGGCTTTGGCTGCTCTGCTGAGCGTCCGTCTGAAAAATGCCGGAGGTTTCGCTCTGCAGCCCCTGAGACTGCGCGGGCAAAGCCGTGCTTTCCCCTTCATTTTTATCGGAACAGCCGGCGGCTGAAAACAGGACGGCGCCAACCGCCGTCAAAGCAATTGCGGTTTTAAAAAATCTTTTCACTTTTGTCACACTCACTGTATAAATTAACTGTCGAAAAAAACAGATATCATTAAAATATCCCTCGCAACAATTCCGAAGGGAATATGATTATATAACATATCGGGGCAGAATGCAATATTATTCAAAAAAATATTTTTGAATGAATAAATATTAATTTTTATGCTAAAAAATATGAAAAAACTCTTGACAAACTCGCAAAAAAGTAAATAATAATACATTAAGGATTAATTCAGTATTAAATTATGTTCTATAAAATCTCTTTAAAGGAGGCACGGGATGAAACAGTTTGACAGAAAACTGATTCTCGAAGACGGGGCGGAATACTGCGGCTACGGTTTCGGCGGCAGTTCGCAGAGAGTCTGCGAGGTTGTTTTCAACACCTCCATGGTCGGATATCAGGAGATTATTTCCGACCCGTCCTACACATATCAGGCGGTTGTTATGACCTACCCTCTCATAGGCAATTACGGCATAACGGACGAGGACTTTGAAAGCAAGAATATGACAATAGGCGGTCTTATCGTGCGTGATTACAACGATATGCCGTCCAATTTCCGCTACACAAAAACGCTCTCCGAACTGCTCGAGGAAAACGACATTCCCGGCATATACGGCATTGACACGCGCGAACTCACCCGCTCCATACGCGACAGGGGCGCGAGAAGGGCGCTGATTACCGGCATTGACACCACGCTCGAGGAGGGGCTTGAGATAATCAGAAACACCCCCGTTCCGACCGACGCCGTGTCGAAGGTCAGTTGCAAAAAACGCTGGTATTCGCGCACATCGAACCACAAATACAATGTTGTGGCGGTTGACTGCGGAATAAAGCTGAACATTGTGCGTTCGCTCAACAAGGTCGGCTGCAACGTGACTATTGTTCCCTATGACATCACCGCCGAGGAGATTGAGTTTATGAACCCCGACGGCATCTTTCTCTCGAACGGTCCCGGCGACCCCGAGGATGTCACCCCCGTTATTGAGGCGGTCAGAAAACTCAAGGGTAAATACCCGATATTCGGCATCTGCCTCGGTCACCAGATAATCGGTCTCGCATACGGCGGAAAAACATATAAACTCAAATTCGGCCACCACGGCGGAAACCATCCCGTCAAAAATCTGAAGACGGGCAAAATCGAAATAACCTCGCAGAACCACAACTACGCCGTTGACGCGGACAGCCTCGGCGGCACGGGACTTGAGGTCACTCACATAAACATTCTCGACAACACCGTGGAGGGTATGGAATGCAAGGCGGACAGGGTTTTCAGCGTGCAGTATCACCCCGAGAGCGCTCCCGGTCCGCAGGACAGTTTTTATCTGTTTGACGGGTTCCTCAACGCTATGAAGGAGGCGAAGGAAAATGCCTAAAAGAACCGACATCAAAAAAGTTCTCGTAATCGGCTCGGGTCCGATTGTTATCGGTCAGGCGGCTGAATTCGACTACGCCGGCACTCAGGCGTGCCTCGCCCTTAAAGAGGAGGGCTACGAGGTTGTGCTCGCGAACTCCAACCCCGCTACAATAATGACCGACACCTCTATTGCGGATAAAGTATATATGGAGCCGCTGACTCTCGAATATTTAGCGAGAATCTGCCGTTATGAACGCCCGGACGCAATCATACCCGGACTCGGCGGTCAGACGGGCCTGAACCTCGCTATGCGCCTTGCCAAAAAAGGCGTTCTCGAGGAGTGCGGAATCGAACTTCTCGGCACCGAGGCGAAGAGTATTGAAATGGCGGAGGACCGCGAACTTTTCAAGGAACTCTGCGAAAGAATAGGCGAGCCCGTTGTGCCCTCACAGATAACCTACTCCATTGAAGAGGCGATTGAGGCGGCGCACGAAATCGGATATCCCGTAATACTGCGTCCCGCGTTCACACTGGGCGGCACGGGCGGCGGCTTTGCCGAGAGCGACGACGAAATGCGACTTATGATGAAAAACGCGCTCGCAGTCTCTCCCGTTCACCAGGTGCTCATTGAAAAGAGCATAAAGGGCTACAAAGAGATTGAATATGAGGTTATGCGCGACGCCAACGATACGGCCATAACCGTATGTAATATGGAAAACCTCGACCCCGTCGGCATCCACACGGGCGACTCAATAGTCGTAGCACCCAGCCAGACGCTGACAAACAAGGAATACCACATGCTGCGCGACAGCGCGCTCAAAATAATACGCGCCCTTGAGGTGAAGGGCGGCTGCAACGTGCAGTTCGCGCTCGACCCGCAGTCGTTCAGATACTATGTAATCGAGGTTAATCCCAGAGTTTCGCGCTCGTCCGCCCTCGCTTCAAAGGCGAGCGGCTACCCGATTGCGAGGGTTTCGGCTAAAATCGCGGTAGGATTAAACCTGGACGAAATAATGCTCGCCAACACCCCCGCCTGCTTCGAGCCGACGCTCGACTATGTAGTAACGAAAATGCCGCGCTTCCCCTTCGACAAATTCGCCGACGCGAACAACCGCCTTTCAACCCAGATGAAGGCGACCGGCGAGGTTATGAGCATTGGCAGAACAATGGAGGAAAGCCTGCTCAAAGCCATCCGTTCGCTCGAGGTGGGCAAGAACCATATCCATATGGAAAAATTCGACTCCTCCAATATGACGGCGGACGACCTGCTCGAATACATCGCCGAGGGCACGGACGACAGAATCTACGCCATTTCGCAGCTTATGTGGATGGGCGTTGACCACTCGAGAATCTGCAACATAACGCAGATAGATATGTTCTTCCTCGACAAAATCAAGAATATAGTTGATTTTGAAAAGGAGATGGAGGCAAATCCCGACTCGCCCGAACTTCTGCGTATGGCGAAAAAGATGGGCTTCTCGGATTCCTATGTAGCCGAACTGTGGAAAACCACTGAGGACGATATCTATGAGCGCAGGGTAAGAGAAAAGATATTCCCCGTTTACAAGATGATTGACACCTGCGCCAGCGAGTTTGACAGTTATGTTCCGTATTTTTACTCGACCTACGAGAGCGAGAACGAGTCGATAGTCTCCGACAGGGAGAAAATCATAGTGCTCGGTTCGGGACCCATCCGTATAGGTCAGGGTGTTGAGTTTGACTATTCCACCGTGCACGCGGTAACCGCCATTCACAACGCGGGCTATGAGGCGATAGTCATAAACAACAACCCCGAAACGGTATCGACCGACTACACCACCGCCGACAAGCTCTATTTCGAGCCGTTGACCGCGGAGGATGTAATGAACATAGTCCACCTAGAAAAGCCGCTCGGCGTAATCGCCACTCTCGGCGGACAGACAGCCGTAAACCTCGCCGCTCCGCTCACCGCGAGAGGCGTTAAGATAATCGGCACGGACTGCGAGGCGATTGACAAGGCGGAGGACAGGGACGCCTTTGACCGTCTTATCCGTTCGCTCGGAATTCCCCACCCCGTGGGCGAAGCGGTCACGAACATTGAGGCGGGCGTTGCCGCAGCCGAAAAAATCGGCTACCCCGTGCTTGTGCGACCCTCTTTCGTTCTCGGCGGCAGGGCGATGGAAATAGTCGCCAACGAGGAGATGCTTCGCCAGTATCTCACAAACGCCGTTAAGGTTGACGAGGACAAACCCGTGCTCGTTGACAAATATGTTATGGGCAAAGAGGTTGAGGTTGACGCCGTGTGCGACGGCAAGGAGGTCTTTATACCCGGCATTATGGAACTCGTTGAGCGCACGGGCGTTCACTCGGGCGACAGCACAAGCGTCTATCCCCCGTTCAGCATTTCGCAGAAGGTGCGTGAGACAATCTGCGAATATACGACTAAGCTCGGTCTGGGCATAGGCATTGTGGGCCTTTTCAACATCCAGTTCATCGTTGACAAAAACGACGACGTGTTCATAATCGAGGTCAATCCCCGCGCTTCAAGAAGCGTGCCCTTCCTCTCAAAATCGGCGGGTTGGAGTCTCGTAAACATAGCCACAAGGGCAATGCTCGGCGAAAGTCTCAGAGACCAGGGAATAACCGAAATGATTCCCGGGGACGCGAAGCGCTGGTATGTCAAAGCCCCCGCTTTCTCATTTGAGAAACTCACGGGTATGGACACCTATCTCTCACCCGAAATGAAGTCAACGGGCGAGGCAATCGGCTATGACGACTCGCTCGACCGCGCCCTCTACAAGGCGATGCAGGCATCGGGTATAAAGATGAAATACTACGGCACTGTGCTTGTGAGCATTGCCGATGAGGACAAGGAGGAGGCGCTTCCCCTCATCAAGCGCTTCTACCGCCTCGGCTTCAATATTGAGGCGACGGGCGGCACGGCGGATTATCTCAAATCAAACGGCATCCGCACCCGCACACGCCACAAGATTTCCGACGGCGACGAGGAGATTATCAAAACGCTCCGCGCGGGCTATGTAAGCTATGTCATCAGCACGCGCTCGGTTATGAGCGGCATAAAATTCGGCTCGGGCGCGGCGCTCAGAAAGGCGGCTATACAGAACGGCGTTACAGTTTTCACCTCGCTCGACACCGTGCGCATTATGCTTGACGTGCTCGAAAACGCCATACCCGCAATCTCGACAATCGATTCGGGAAAAACAAGGTAACATTCACCGATACCCGGGAAGAAAATTTCCGGGTATTTTTGCTTTACGGCAAATTGTAATTCTTTATTAATTGACATATTATTTTATTGTATGATAAAATAATTTTCAGTTCTTTTTATTATGTAAGGAGGAGATATTTTGGATTTCAAAGAAGGAGCGGTAATGTACGCCATCGCCTTCGCGATAGTGGCGTTTATCGTGGCTCAGTCACTGTTTTTCATTGTCAAATCGTGGAAGCACGGCAAGCAGCTCGGCATAAAGAAAGAAACGCTGGTGTCAACGGTAACATCAAGCATTCTTTTCAGCATAGCGCCTGGTATTTCAATTCTCGCAACTGTTCTCGCGCTTGCGAACGCGCTCGGAATTGTTGTGCCGTGGATACGCCTGACAGTTATAGGCAACCTCGCTTATGAAACGGTGGCGGCGGAATCCACACTCGGCATTCTCGGCGGCTCGCTGAGCAAAGAGGTAACCGACCCCACACAGTTCTCCACGGTAGCGTGGGCTATGACTCTCGGCTCGATGTTCCCGCTTACATTCCTTCCGCTCGTCTGCAAAAAACTGCAGAAGAAAATCGGCGGAGCCGTAAACACGAACGAAAAAACCGCAATGCTCGGCGATGTTGTTTCGGCTGCCGCGTTCATCGGTATTATTTCCGCCTTCATCGCAAGGGCAATAGCCGGCACAAGCACAAGCGATCCTTCGACAAACGCGGGCGTTATGTCGGTAACCGTGCTTGTTGTGGCAATAGCCGCGATGCTGATTCTGTCGGGTCTCTGCAAAAAATTCAAGTGGACTTCCTTTGAACCGTTCGCAATGCCGATAAGCATGTTTATCGGTATGGCGGCGGCAATAGTCATGAATGTCTGCCTGCCCGATATTGCGGCAATAACCTGGAGATAAGGAGGGGGAACTATGGACAACAAATATTTTGACAGAATCCATGTCTGGGGCACCGTATGGAACTACGCCGCCCTTGTTATGATGTTCACACTGCCCGTCGGCATCTCCCTTGTTTTTGAGGCCTGGCCCGCTGCCGGTGTAATAGGCAAAATCCTTCTTACTCTCATTCCTCTTTACTGGATTACCGCTATTGTTGAGGTTGTTACCTATGTTCCGATTTTAGGCGCGGGCGGAACATATCTCTCATTTGTTACGGGCAACATAGCGAATCTGCGTCTCCCCTGCGGACTCAACGCAATGGAGAACGCGAAAGTGCGCGCAAACACCGAGGAAGGCGAAGTGATAAGCACAATCTCCATAGCCGTTTCATCCATCACAACAACGGTTATAATCGCCGTGGGCGTGCTTGCCTTCGCGCCGATTCTGCCCAAAATCACGGCAGAGGGTTCAGTATTCAAAGCGGCTTTCAACAATGTGCTCCCCGCCCTTTTCGGAGCGCTCGGAGCGGGCTATTTCGCAAAGCACTGGAAACTCGCGTTCGCGCCCATCATCATCGGCGTGCTTGTACTGATTTTCGCCCCGACCACCGGTGTCGGAATCCTTATGTTCATAACCATAGTCGCTTCAATTGTCGCCGCCGCAATAATCTACAAAGACCTGCTCAAAGAGACAATCTCATCCGTTCGCGGAGGCAAAAAAGAAAGCGGCGCTGAAGAAGAATAATTTTTAACTGCTTTATTCATTAAAATAAGAATCAAGCCGCCTTTTATTTGTGCAAAATGGCACTTGTAAATAAACGCCTTATGTAATAAAATAATCAAGGTTAAATTTATGAAAGGGGTAGTAAACAATGATTAACTACACAAACGAAGTACAGAATATGTGCTGCGTGGCAAAGGGTCCCAAGCACGGACCTGCACCCATCCCCGAGGAGGGAAAATGGGTTAAGGCATACGAAGTAAAGGACATTTCCGCCTTTACGCACGGCGTGGGCTGGTGCGCACCTCAGCAGGGCGCCTGCAAGCTTTCGCTCAACGTCAAAAACGGTATTATCGAAGAAGCTCTCGTTGAGACAATCGGCTGCTCGGGCATGACTCATTCGGCCGCCATGGCTGCTGAGATTCTCCCCGGCAAAACCATTCTTGAGGCGCTCAACACCGACCTTGTGTGCGACGCCATCAACACGGCTATGAGAGAACTTTTCCTTCAGATAGTTTACGGCCGTTCACAGTCCGCTTTCTCAGACGACGGTCTTTCGGTAGGCGCGGGTCTTGAAGACCTCGGCAAGGGCCTTCGCTCACAGGTCGGCACAATGTACGGCACAAAGCTCAAAGGCGTACGCTACCTTGAAATGGCTGAGGGCTATGTTACCCGCCTCGCTCTTGACAAGGACGACCAGGTTATCGGCTACGAATTCGTTTCGCTCGGCAAGATGACCGACTTCATCAAGAAGGGCGACGACCCCACAACGGCATACAACAAGGCAATCGGTTCATACGGCAGATTCGCAGACGGCGTCAAATACATCGACCCGCGTAAAGAATAATTTGTAAGAGGAGGATATCAAAATGGCATTATTTGAAAGCTATGAGAGAAGGGTTGACAAAATCA
Source organism: Clostridiaceae bacterium (assembly GCA_016285645.1). Taxonomy (GTDB): domain Bacteria; phylum Bacillota; class Clostridia; order Oscillospirales; family Acutalibacteraceae; genus CAG-177. The sequence goes on from JAEERC010000038.1 coordinate 28,523, forward strand.
ACGCCGTTCTCGCCGAATACGGCATTTCTTCAATTGAAGAATGCAAAGAAATCACTCTTGCAAAGGGTGTTGACTGCGACGCTATAGTCAGAGGCACACAGCCCATCTGCTTTGAAAACGCCGTCTGGGCTTACACCGTCGGCTGCGCCATCGCTATCAAAGCGGGTTGCACAAAGGCCGCGGACGCCGCCGCGAAAATCGGCGAAGGTCTGCAGAGCTTCTGCATTCCCGGCTCCGTTGCCGACAACAGAAAGGTCGGCTTAGGTCACGGCAATCTCGGCAAAATGCTCCTTTCAGAGGAGACCGAATGCTTCTGCTTCCTCGCGGGTCACGAATCCTTCGCGGCCGCGGAGGGCGCAATCAAAATCGCTCTCAACGCCAACAAGGTAAGAGTAAAGCCCCTGAGAGTTATACTCAACGGTCTCGGCAAGGACGCCGCGATGATTATTTCGAGAATTAACGGCTTCACATACGTTCAGACCGAGTTCGACCCCTACTCGGAGACTGTTACGGTTGTTAAGGAAACTCCCTACTCCGACGGCGACAGGGCAAAGGTAAAGTGCTACGGCGCGGACAATGTTCCCGAAGGCGTCGCTATTATGAAACTTGAGAATGTCGGCGTTTCCATCACCGGCAACTCAACCAACCCCACCAGATTCCAGCATCCCGTTGCGGGCACATACAAGAAATGGTGCGTTGAAAACGGCGTAAACTATTTCTCGGTCGCTTCCGGCGGCGGCACGGGCAGAACCCTCCACCCCGACAATATGGCGGCAGGCCCCGCAAGCTACGGCATGACCGACACCATGGGCAGAATGCACTCCGACGCCCAGTTCGCGGGCTCCTCATCCGTTCCCGCCCACGTTGAAATGATGGGTCTTATCGGTATGGGCAACAACCCGATGGTAGGCGCCACAGTCGCCTGCGCGGTCGCTGTTGAAGAGGCAATGAAGTGATAAGGGAATCCCTTTAATATCAACATTTTTAATAATTAAGGACTCCGCCTGAAATACGGCGGAGTCCTTTGATTTTATTATCATTTAATTCATTTGAAAATTTTCTGAAACAGCGCTTTGTTCCAGTTTACCCAGGCGATAAGTGTTATGCGAAGCCTTACAAAGAAGTTTGCCGGGCGGTCAGCCTCTACATTCGCCTCCCAATGCTCGGTGTCGCAGTTTTCGGCAGACATTGCCTCTATTTCGCCGCCTGTGCGTTCATCCGGGTCGGTGTATGAATAAACAACAAAGCGTGAGGGCCAGCAGCCGTTTTCAACCGTTACCTGCTCTTTTGACGAGGCGATATCATACAAAAGTCTCAGTTCCCAGTCGGACCAGTTGGAGTGATTGGAGTTTTTGATAAACCAGGTGCTTTCGGGGAACAAACAGGTGGAGGCGTCAATCTGACCGTCGGGTGAAAGATAATCGCCGAGCCCCGCTTCTCTCTGAGCGGCGAGGTATTCATCGGGCAGATCCTTATAAATCGTGCTTACGGTCGCGCCGAATGAGGAACGGCCGACCGACGCAAACTGGTCAGATACCAGATCGTTTGTTTTGCATACCGGCAGTATCTGGAAGCCGTATTTGGAAACAACGCCGAAATGGATGCCGCTGTCAACTGCCGACTGAAGAATCTCCGGCACACGCTGCCTTACGAGCGTGTTATAGTTTTCAATCTTTTCAATAAGCCCGGCGTATTCCGCGCGTTTTTCGCTGCCCTCGGGGCCGAACACATATTCCATGGCGTATGGATAATCCTCTTTCGAAACGCACGCCCAGTAATTCGGCCAGGTGTAGAAGGTTGAAAGCGCGAGAGCCGAGGTAATGCCCTTGAACAAAACGGGATAAAGAACATATCTGGGGAAGGCGAGCATGGCCTCGTCAAATCCGCTTCTGTCCGCCATTTCCAGGGTGAGGTTGATGAATTCATCAACGCTGAACAAACCGATTCCGTCGCAGTCATACAGAGTGCGGTTGATGGCCGCAAGGTCAACATTGAACTTGCCGCTTATGGGTTCGCTGAGCATTTCCGCTCCGCCTGCGACGCTGCCGTCAAAAGCAATTCCTCTTATGTGAGCGGCGGCGTGATCCGGATAAAGGGCGAGATACGCCGTAACAACATTGGTGCCGAGGCAGGTGGCGATTATGCCCGCCTGACTGCAGCCCGTTGACGCGAGGATGTCGTCAATGAATAATTTGAAATCCTCCGCTGTTTCAAGAGGGTCGAGACGCCAGTCATAATAAAACCAGTATCGATCCTGCACATAGTATTTTTCGCTTTCGGGTGTACCCCAGTCAATCCAGCCCTGGTCATTGTGCCTGGTTTTTTCCATTTTTTCAGCGCGTTCGGGTCTTATGCCCGTGCCGTATTGCGGGTTGCCGTCCGCGTCGAGCAGAGAATGCTCAAACATATCGCCGACTTCCTTCTGAAGATTGTCATAAAACGGCTGCCAGTTGTTGAACAGAAGGCCGTTTGTAAACCAGGGCAGCAACACATTGTTAACGGCTTCAAGAATCTTTTTTGTTCCGTCTTCGTCATCGGTGTATTTTTTGAATAAAGATAAAATATCTTTATAGTGAAACACCTTTTCGCCGTTTTCATCCACAAGTTTTTCGCCGTCGCCCGAAATGCGGATTATAGGTATATCGCTGCGGCTCTGTGAAATCCACATTGTGGTACTCTCCGCAAGCGCCGGTGTCAGAAGGCCGAACAAAAGCGCGGGTATAAGCAAGAGGGAAATTGCCTTAATCACTTTGTTTTTCATACTTTTCTCCGATAAAATAATTCAAAATAACACACATTTATATAATATTATAATATTATACGCTTTTTAAATAATTGTGTCAAGTTTACAGACTTTATATATCCGTTTCTGATTCAGGGTAAAACAGTTGGTTTTTAAATAATCGGGGATTCGCCCCGAACACGACGGAGCGGTTTTTTCTCTTGCGTTTATCGGCTGCAGGATATATAATTTTCAATAACAGAAATTTGACGGAGTCTGTGTATGGAAAATGTGAGTAAAAACAGAATACCGTTAATCACGCGTGACAGAAGTTTTTATGTTTCGCTTTTCGCGCTCGCCGTTCCCGTGGCGCTTCAGAACCTCATAACCTTCGCCGTGAGCTTCGCCGACAATCTTATGGTGAGTTCGCTTGGCGATTCCGCCGTTTCGGGCGTGTATATGGGCAGCCAGATACAGACCTTTCTGCAGATGTTCTCGGGCGGCGTTGAGGGCGCAATACTCGTGCTCTCGGCTCAGTACTGGGGCAAAAACGACAAACTGAGCATAAAGCGGATAATATCAATCGGCACGCATTTTTCGCTGATTTTCGGCTTACTGCTGACCGCCGTGTGCGCCCTTCTGCCCTCGACGGTAATCGGCGTTTTCACCCGTGACGCGGATGTTATAGCGGACGGCGCCGTGTATCTTCGTATTGTCTGCTTTTCATACGCCTTTTTCTGCGTGACCCAGGCGCTGATAGCGTCGATGAGGAGCGTTGAGGCAGCGCGAATAGGAATGACCGTATCGGCGATTTCGCTGGTTGTGAACATCTCGCTCAACTACGCTCTCATTTTCGGCAGGTTCGGTCTGCCCGCCCTAGGAGTGCGCGGCGCGGCGGCGGCTACTTTCATTTCGAGAATTGTCGAAACGCTCGTTATGGTGTTCTATGTTTTCCGTGTGGATAAGCGGCTGTGCCTCAGACCCTCCGATTTTCTCAAAACCGATTCGGTTCTCAGAAAGGATTTTATCCGCTACGGTCTGCCTATAATCGGCGGCAATGTGGTGTGGAGCGTAAACCTTATGGGCAACTCCGTTATTCTCGGCAGGTTCAACCAGTCCGTAATAGCGGCGGCGAGCGTCGCGAACAATCTCAACTCCCTCGCCTATGTAACAATGAACGGAATGTCCTCCGCCGTGGGAATAATCACGGGCAAAACCGTGGGCGCGGGCAAAACGGAACTTATGAAGGAATACGCGAAAACCACGCAGATTATCTTCACAGCCGTAGGTCTTCTCACGGGCGCGGCTCTCTTCCTTTTAAGGGGTCCGTTCATCTCGCTCTATTCGGGCATAACGCCCGTGGCGGCGGATTACGCCGGACAGTTCTGCACCGTGCTTTCGGTGACGATTATCGGCACCTGCTACCAGGCTGCGTGCCTCTTCGGGCTGGTGAAATCCGGCGGCGACATAAGTTTTGTTTTTAAGAACGATATGATTTTTGTTTTCGGCGTTGTGCTGCCCTCGGCGGTTATCGCGCTCTTGCTCGGAGCGCCCGCGTGGGTTGTTTTCGCCTGCCTCAAATGCGACCAGATTCTCAAATGCATAGTCGCCGTTTTCAAGATAAACAGCTTCAACTGGATGAAAAACCTCACCCGCGACAGGGAGAAACAAAACATCGGCTGAGCAGAAGACGGAAAAATGCGCCTGTGAAAATCACAGACGCATTCTTTTTTGAGGTGTATGAAATTTCAAATAAATCCCCCGTCAATGCCGATGACCTGAGCCGTGACATAGTCGGATTTTTCGCTTGCGAGATAGCTTATGAGAGCCGCCACCTCTTCGGGTGAGCCGAACCTGCCCATAGGCACTTCGTTTTTGAGTGCCTCCAGTTCCGCTTCGCTGAAGCAGGAGTTCATCTTTGTATCTATTACGCCTGGCGCTATACAGTTAACCTGGATATTCGACGGCGCGAGTTCCCTTGCGAGGGCTTTCGTAAGCCCTATAACCGCCGCCTTTGCCGCGGAGTAGTGAACCTCGCACGAGGCGCCCGCGACTCCCCACATTGAGGAGATGTTGATGATTTTGCCGCGCTTGCGGTTTATCATAAACGGCAGTGCCGCCTGGCAGGTGTTGAACGTGCCTTTTACGGTTACCGCCATCATACGGTCAAAATCCGCTTCGGTTATATCGGTAAAAAGCTTCTGCTGCGAGATGCCCGCGCAGTTTACCAGCACGGATATTCCGCCGAACTCCTCAGCCGCCTGCTCAAAAGCGCTGTCAACCTGAGCGCGGTTGGAGACATCGACCTTCGCCGTGAAGGCGTCGGTGGATTTGTTGAGTTCCTTCGCAAGGCGTTTTATGCCCGCTTCGTCGGAATTGTAACACAGCGCGAGACGGAAGCCGTCACGGGCGAGAGCCCTCGCCGCGGCGCTGCCGATTCCGCCCGAGGCGCCTGTGATAAGAGCGGTTTTTTTCATAAATCAGCTGTCAAGCTTGTTGAAGGTTTCCTCGTCAATCTCCTTGTAACCTGAAACGGAGAACACGGAGGAATCGACCTTATCGGTGAGTGACTGAATTTCAATTATTGTTGAGGTAGTGCCGTCGCTCGTGATCATTTCGATTCGCTTGATATTGCCCGAGAGATAGTAATATTTGATTGTGCCGTCGTCGGTCTTGTATTCCTCAATGTCGTAGGTCTTGCCGTTTATTGTGGCTGTGGCGGACTGAACATAGCTCGCCTTGCCGTCTGCCGAGAGAGAGGGATCGGTGAGCGCCTCAATGGCGTTTGAGTTTTCACCCATAAGATCCTCAACGGAGCCCGCGTTGAGATACGCTCTCAGAGCGGGGAGAACGAGATACATATTTGTTCCGTCATTTACAAATCTCGCCTTGATGCCCGAAACAGTCGCCTCGGTGGCGTATTTGCTGCCCTGTGAATAGACCGTGAGCGGAACGGTTGTGCCGTCTGCCGTAACGGTCGCTTTCATTGTATAGACCTTGCCGGAGATGATTTCCCTGTATGATTTTGAGGGTGACGCCGCGGGAACGCCGCCGGACATTTCAACCTTCTTTACGGAGGTTTCCTCCTCGGGGATTACCTCGTCGCCCATCGACATTGTTACATCCTCAGCCGTGGTGTCCACAAGCGCGTCAACATCGAAGCCCGCCGCCTCAAGCTGCTTTTTCTCCTCTTCGCTGAGGGTGAACGCCTCCGCCTCTTTCGGTGCCTTTGTGCGGCTTACAACGCTTGTTACCGCTTCGCCGCTTTTATTTGTAACGGTTTCGCCCTTGGCGTTTGTTACAATCTCAACCTTTGTTTCGGTAACGGGCTCGGTGGCTTTGGCGGTGGTTGTGCTGTGGTCGTCAACCGCGGTGGCGCCGAAGACTCTGTCAAAGAAGCCCGCCTCAACGGTCTGCTGTTCGGTTACGAATTCACCGTTCGCGTCCGTGACCTTTTCACCGTTTTTGTCGGTGACTATTTCGTTTGTTACTTTTGTTCTGCCGCAGCCCGCAATGCTTATAACAACTGCGAGGGCGAGCAATACGGCAACCAGTGCTTTTTTCATTGTGTATCCTCCGATTCAACTGTTTTGACAAATTTGTTTTATTTTGTTTATTCTACTTTACCGCTAATCGGTAAAAAAATCAATGAGGAATTGTAAATGTTTTATGAAAGAATTATGAAATCGGGAAAAGCCGCTCTGAAATAAAATAAAAAAAGTGCTTGCAATTATCGCTTTTATAAATTATAATGGTTAGGCAGTTCGGCGAAAGCCCGGCGCGCTGGTGTGGCTCAATGGCAGAGCAGCTCATTCGTAATGAGCAGGTTGTCAGTTCGATTCTGACCACCAGCTCCAGAAAAGAATAGTCCTAAAACAAAACGTTTTAGGACTTTTTTGTTTTTTGTTTTCACCGACGAAGAAGCAAGTTTATTCTTTTTTATGTTTTTGTAAAACAAAGATTTTTCTTGACTTTATATATATAATATATATATAATAGATGTAATCAATTCGGAAAGGAAAGAACAACAATGAAGAAAACAATCGTAATGGTATTGACCGTTCTCACGATATTCAGTGCAGGACTCACATCAGTTTCGGCAACTGTTTACAGACCGGGAGGAAACTCAGGATATGTCGGCTCCGGCACAGTTTACAGACCGGGCGGTAATTCAGGTTATGTGGGTCACGGCACTGTTCACAGACCTAAGACTGTCGAAAACAAGAAATCGAATAATTCTTCCGGGGACAGGACTGTATATATTGCCCCGGAATCAGATTATAAAAACAGTGACAATAAACATGTTTATCACTATAATTCGTCTTGCGGTAATATGAAAGATTCAGTAGAAATAAAGCTTTCTGATGCGGAAAAAAGAGACTATGATCCTTGCAAGAAATGCGTTAAATGACATATTATAATGCAAAATACACAAAAAACCCGGAACCTGATGTTCCGGGTTTTTCTTTTCAAAATATACAGGTTACTAAACGGAAAGGCAATCTGCAAAACAGTTTATAATATCAATACTCAATCTTATAACAATACTCCTCAAGCGGGGTGTTTTCGAGGAAGTTCATGCAGGTTAAAGTCAGTTCGCCCTCCCTTATTTCGGCGATAAAGCCGAGACCGCCGTCGTCGGTGTAGAGCATTGAGGGCAGGTTGAGGAAAACTAGATTGTTCTGCGGGCGGGCGAAGGTGTTTTCGCCTATTTCGTGGTAGTGCCCGCTGACATAGATTATAGGGGCGGTCGCTTTTCCGGCGGCGTCATTGAGAATCTGCCGGATCCGGTCGGCGGAATCGCACAGATCCTCGGGCGGCTTGTGGCAGATTACAAAAACGGGTGTTCCCGCGCCGACGGCAGAGTTTAACTCCTCCTCAAACCAGTTTAACTGTTCGGGCGAATGGTAGGGGTTTTTGAAATCGCCCGCCTCCACGCCGAGCGCGATGAACGGGATGCCGTTTACCTCTTTTGTGTAATAGACCTTGTCCGTATTGATGCCGTTCCACGAGCAGAACCATTTAAAATTTTTTTCCGCCTTCCGCCAGTCGGGGTCGTCGCTGTGGTGCCAGCTGTCGTGGTTGCCGATTTCCGGCACGCGGTCACGAATGCGGCAGTAAAAATTGAGGCAGTTGAAAAGATTGATATATTCGCGCAGGTCGCCCGAATTGGTCAGGTCGCCGCTCATAACTATTGTGTCGGCGTCGCGCTGTGTTCCGCCCACGGCGGCAAAGACCTCCCTCATAAGATTCGTGCGGTCGCGGGTGAAGTCTGCGTCAGAATGAATGTCGGAGACCAGCACCGCCTTTAACTGTATATCATCCGCGTGGCGCGCGGGCATAACCGCCGCGTTCTGAAAAAGCAGCGTTACAATAAGCGCGAGAGATGTGAACAGTTTTGCAATCATTTTGTTTATCCCCTTTGTGCGAAACAGTATTAATGTTGAATCGTATAATAACACTATAATACAAATTTTTACTTTTTCAAGTCACGGGCGGGCAAAAGTCAAAAAACGGCTCGGATGTCGGCTTTGCGCCGGAACTTTTGAGGCGGATTATCTTGAAAAAATCGCCGTTTTGTGGTATAATACGGGTGATATAAAACGCAAGCGGAGGTGCTGTTATGAGCGTGAATTACAAGGATGAATATGTATCCCGCTGCCCCTTCTGCGGCGGAACACAGATGATTGAGGCGTTTCAGGCGGCATACGGCGCCGTGAGCGGAACGGAAAACAGACTCGGCGGAAGCACGCTTTATCATTCAATCTGCCGCAGGTGCGGAAGCGTTGTGCGCAGTTATGTAAAGGACCCCGAAAAGCTGCTCAGACGAAAAGACAGAAATCAGACGGAATAATTACACGGCAGGGAGGCGAAGAAAACGGAGCTTGTACTTTGGCTTATTATAATGATTCCCTGCAGCCTGAGTTTTACCGCGCTCGGAATTTACGCGATGAGGCGCAAAAAGCCGATGTGGTTCTGGTCGGGCAGCACTGTGCACGAATACGAGATAAGGGACATTCCCGCCTACAACAGGGCAAACGGAATTATGTGGCTTTGCTACTCATCCGTGTTCTGGATAAGCACCGTTCTCGGATTTTTCAAGGTTGCCGCCGCGGGGATATTCCTGAGCATCGGCTGTCTGGGCGGACTGCCGTTTCTGATAATCGCTTATCAGAAAATTTACAAGAAGTATAAAAGATGAAGCGGACTGAATTTTCAGCCCGCTTTTGTTTTTACATATTCGTCATAAGCCCGAGAAAATCCGGAACGCCCAGAGGCCCGAGGATATTCATGAGCACTCCGTAAACGATAAGGAATGGGTACGCGAGAGGCATACCGAAGAGAAGAAGCATTTTCCACATAACAAAACATCCTTTCTTTTTTGCCGCGGTTATATTATATCACCCGAGCGGAAGTTTTTCAATATGGTATCTTTAATATCAAAAACCGCCCTCACGGGCGGCTTCGGATATTATTTTTTAACCGGAACAAGTTTTTCCGTGCCGCCCATATAAGGCTGGAGAACCTTGGGGATGAGCACGGTGCCGTCCGCCTGAAGATTGTTCTCGAGGAAGGCGATGAGCATTCTCGGAGGGGCGACAACGGTGTTGTTGAGGGTGTGGGCGAAATATTTGCCGTCCTTGCCGTCAACGCGGATTTTGAGGCGGCGCGCCTGGGCGTCGCCGAGGTTCGAGCAGCTGCCGACCTCGAAATACTTTTTCTGTCTGGGGCTCCACGCCTCAACATCGATTGATTTTACCTTGAGATCGGCGAGGTCGCCCGAGCAGCATTCGAGGGTGCGCACGGGAATATCGAGCGAACGGAAGAGGTCAACGGTGTTCTGCCAGAGTTTGTCAAACCAGATTTTGCTGTCCTCGGGCTTGCACACAACAATCATTTCCTGCTTTTCAAACTGATGGATGCGGTAAACGCCCCTCTCCTCTATGCCGTGGGCGCCCTTTTCCTTCCTGAAGCAGGGAGAATAGCTTGTAAGGCAGTGGGGAAGCGAATCCTCGGGAACTATTGTGTCGATATATTTGCCTATCATCGAGTGCTCGCTTGTGCCGATAAGATAGAGGTCCTCGCCCTCGATTTTATACATCATGGCGTCCATTTCGGCAAAGCTCATAACGCCGGTAACGACATTGCTCCTTATCATAAACGGGGGCACGCAGTAGGTGAAGCCGCGGTTAATCATAAAATCACGCGCGTAGGCGATAACGGAGGAGTGAACCCTCGCGATGTCGCCCTGAAGATAGTAGAAGCCCTCACCCGCTACTCTGCGCGCGGCGTCAAGGTCTATGCCGTTGAAGGTTTCCATAATATCGGTGTGGTAGGGAATTTCAAAATCGGGAACAACGGGTTCGCCGAATCTTTCTATTTCAACATTCTCGCTGTCATCCTTGCCCACGGGCACGCTCGGGTCTATGATGTTGGGAATAACCATCATAACCTTCTTCAGCTTTTCCTCAAGCTCGGGCTCGAGTTTTTCGAGCTCGGCAAGCTCGGCGGAGTAATTTGCGACCTGCTGCTTTACCTGCTCCGCCTCTTCCTTTTTGCCCTGAGCCATAAGCGCGCCTATCTGCTTTGAAACCCTGTTCTTTTCGGCGCGAAGATTGTCCGCGCGGGTCTTTGCGGCTCTGAAATCGCTGTCGAGCTTTATCGCCTCGTCAACGAGGGGAAGTTTTGAATCCTGAAATTTCTTTTTGATATTTTCCTTTACGATGTCGGGATTTTCACGCACAAATTTGATATCAAGCATTTTTTATACCTCACTCAATTATTTACCGAAATTTTTGATTGCCTCAACCGCCTGCATAACGCCGTCTGTGTCAGCGAGTTCCACGGCGCCCTTGTCAATAAGGGAGGCGGTAACGGGATCCACGGGAAGTTTCGCGAGCACGGGAACACCGAGTTCCGCCGCCACCGCTTCGGCTTTGCTCTCTCCGAAAATCTCAATTTTCTTTCCGCAGTCCGGGCAGGAGACATAACTCATATTCTCAACAAGACCTATTACGGGAATATCCATAAGCCCCGCCATATTGTAAGCCTTTTTGACAATCATTTTAACAAGATCCTGCGGGGTGGTCACAACGATTATGCCGTCAACGGGCAGGCTCTGGAAAACAGTGAGCGGCACATCGCCCGTGCCGGGAGGCATATCGACAAACATATAGTCAACCACGCCCCACGCGACATCCTTCCAGAACTGCTGGATGACGCCCGAAATGACCGGACCGCGCCACACCACGGGCGATTCCTCATCCTCGAGGAGGAGATTAACCGACATAATCTTTATGCCTGTTTTGGTTTCAATCGGAAGAAGGCCCGTTTCATCCGCCTGCGCTTTCTGATGAATGCCGAACGCCTGCGGAATTGAGGGACCCGTTACATCGGCGTCGAGCACGGCCGCCGAAAAGCCCTGTGACTGCACAGCCGACGCGAGCAGGGAGGTGACGGTCGATTTGCCGACTCCGCCCTTACCGCTTACAACGGCTATGACCTTGCCTATGTCGCTGAATTCGCCCGAGGGAATATGTAAATCCTGCGGCTGCTTTGAATCGCAGTTTGCCGAGCAGCTTTCGCAGTTGCCCGTGCAGCCCTGTGTTTCACTCATAACAATACCTCGCTTTAATTAAAATATACAATTTAATATTTTAACAAGTTCTTTTCAAAAATTCAAGTGCTTCTTGACATTGACCGCCCGATACATTAAAATTATTTTACTTTTTATATTCGGAGATACATCGGCAATGATTGAATTTCTGCGAAGAATCGCCTTTAAAATAGTTAAAAAAGAATCCTTTTTGGGAAAAATCGCCGACAGACTGCTGACAAAGGAAATCATTCTCTACCTCGTTTTCGGGTTCCTTACAACGGCTGTAAACCTCGCGGTGTTTTTCCTCTGCAACCGCGCTTTCCGCGCCGCGGGCTGGGAGGGCGCTCTCGGCAGTCTTTTTGTGAAAAACGGCTGGACCAAGGCGGCTGAACTTTTCAGCGCGAAGGGCAGCGAATACCTCGATTCGACATTCATCGCCTGGCTTGTCGCCGTGATTTTCGCTTTTGTTACGAACAAACTCTTTGTTTTCGAGTCAAAAAGCTGGGCGCCGAAAACCGCGTCAAAGGAGTTCGCGGGCTTTATGGGCGCGAGAATATTCTCGCTTTTTGTCGAGCTTGCCGGCATGTTCCTGCTTGTTACAATCTGCGGTTTCGGCGAACTCATTTCCAAGATTTTTGTCGGAATAATCGTTATTGTAATAAACTACCTTCTCTCAAAACTGATTGTTTTCAAAAAGAAAAAGCCGCGGGAAGAGACGGAAGAAAAAGAATAACAATAAAACGGGAATCCCCTTAAGGGGGATTTTTCATAAATGTAACCTTTCGGGCTTATGTTTCGTATAATAAGCAAAAGGAGTGATAAAATGAAAAGGATTATATGTATATTTTTGGTTTTCGCGCTCTGCTTTGCCCTTTTCGCCTGCGGTAAAAAGCAGGATGAAACGGCAAGCGAAACGGAAATATCCTCATCGGAGCTTACCGCTCAATCCGAAACTGAAAAGGAAAAAGCGGATATAATCGCCACCATCAGAAAAGGCGATTCGCCGAGATACGCCGCCTCGCCCGAGGACTCGCGCTTCATAGCGGATTTGCTCACGGGCGAAATGCACGAAACGGCGTTTTCGGGCTACGCGGACTATGAGATAACCGTGGGCGGAAACACCTATTATTATGACGCCTCGAGCGGCGAGATAGGCAGTTCCTCTGTAAAGACTCTCAGCGGTGAACAGAAGGAAATGTTCGACAAGGCGCTCGAAAGAACGGTCAGCCGCGAAACACCCGTTGCCACTCCGCTTGACCCCGCCGAAAGATTTTCATCCTACTCCCCGACGATAAAAGATGAAAAAACCACGGTTGCGACAACGATCGCCGTCACGGGGACGGGCAGGCAGACACCCTCCATCACTTCACAGCCGGGCGTTCAGTATATAAGAACGAACGAGAGCGGTTATATGAATGAAAAATACCCGAAGGTTGTGATTATAAAAAGCGCGGATGAACTGGAAAACTACATTTCCGCGAATTCGGATAAATATTATTTCGGCTCGGGTTCCGGCTCCTCTTCATCATTCAACAACGCCGTCAAAAAATATGACGATGACTTTTTCAGTGAAAACGCCCTTGTTATGGTCGTTACGCGCGAGAGCAGCGGCTCGGTTTATTATGACGGGGTGAGCGTAAACGGAAACGAAGGAATCATAGCCGTTTACCGTTTCAGACCCGATGTTTGCACAGCCGATATGGCAAGCTGGCACATAATAATCGAACTTGACAAAAACGACCCGATCTTCTCAAAATCACCCGGGAGCATTCAGGTTCTTATGTCGGAGTAAAAGCATAAAGAAAACCGCAGGAAAAAGTTTTTCCCGCGGTTCTTATTTATTTGTGATAGAATTTTTTGTTTTCGTAATCCGGCTCGCAGGTGAGGTCCACGCCGAGCTTGCGGAAGGTGTCCTGGTCGGTCTGAGAGAGGATGACCGTTGAGTGCGCCTGCGCGCCCTTGAGCCCTTCCGTTTTTGAAAGCGCCTTGGCGGCGAATTCGTTTTCGGCGGCGCTCATTGTGAGGGCGATGAACATCTCGTCTATGTGCAGCATCGGGCTGCGGTCCTTGAGAGTGTCGGTTTTGAGCTTCTGAATCGGCTCGATAATCGAGGGGGAAATGAGCAGTTCCTCGTCATCGATATCGGCTAAATATTTGAGGGCGTTGAGTATTGCCGCGGAGGAAGCGCCGAGCAGTTCGCTCGTTTTGCCCGTTACTATTGTTCCGTCGGCAAGTTCTATCGCCGCCGCGGGCTTTCCGCCCGTCTCCTCGCTTCTGTAAAGCGCCTCTCTTATAACCTTGCGGTCGTAGATGCCTATGCCCGCCTGATTCATCAGGTTTTCAATTTTGGTTACCGCCTGCGCGGTGCCCCTGCCCGTTTTCTGGTCAACGAGAGCGGCGAAATAGCGGCGTATTATCTCGGCGTTTGACGCCTGCCTGCACACCTCGTCGTCGCAGATGGCGTAGCCCGCCATATTGACACCCATATCGGTAGGTGATTTGTAGGGACTCTCGCCTTCAATCTTCTCAAACAGGGCGTTGAGCACGGGGAATATTTCGAGGTCGCGGTTGTAGTTTACCGTGGTTTTGCCGTACGCCTCAAGATGGTAGTAGTCTATCATATTGACATCGTTTAAATCGGCGGTCGCCGCCTCGTAGGCGAGGTTTACGGGGTGCTTTAAAGGCAGGTTCCAGATGGGGAAGGTTTCAAATTTCGCGTAGCCCGCCTTGTTGCCGCGCTTGTTTTCGTGATAAAGCTGGGAGAGGCAGGTTGCCATTTTGCCGCTGCCCGGACCCGGAGCCGTGATAACCACGAGCGGACGGGTTGTTTCGATATATTCGTTTCTGCCGAAGCCGTCCTCGCTGACGATGTTCGCCACATCGTAGGGGTAGCCCTCAATCGGCACATGGATAAACACCTTTATTCCGAGCGCCTCGAGTTTTGCCTTGAACGCCTTTGCCGCGGGCTGACCGTTGTAGCGGGTTATGCACACGCTGCCCACATAGAGGCCCGCGTCCGTGAAGGCATCAATGAGGCGCAGAACATCGATGTCGTAGGTTATGCCGAGGTCGCGGCGGATTTTGTTGGATTCAATATCGCCGGCGCTTATGGCGAACACAACCTCAACATCGGAGGCAATCGCCTTGAGCATCTGCAGTTTGCTGTCGGGCGCGAAGCCGGGCAGCACTCTCGACGCGTGATAATCGTCAAAAAGCTTGCCGCCGAACTCAAGATAAAGCTTGCCGCCGAATTCCTTTATGCGCTTGCTTATCATCTCGCTCTGACGGCGGATATATTCGTTGTTGTCAAAACCGATTTTATTCAAAATGCAGGCCTCCCCCACGGAATAAATACAAAAAGTATTATAGCATTGAGTAAAAATATTGTAAATATGAAAACTTAATTTTTTTGTGAAAAAATCAAATATATTGTTGCGGTATTGTTGACAACTTCAAAATATGGTGTTTTAATTTACTTATCAAACAAAAGGAGAAATTGAGATGTCTCTTAACGATACACCCTCCGCGGACAGACTCCACATCGGCTTTTTCGGCGTGAGAAACGCGGGCAAGTCGAGCGTTGTAAACGCTGTTACGGGGCAGGATTTATCCGTTGTTTCCGACACATTGGGCACAACGACAGACCCCGTGAAAAAGGCGATGGAACTTCTGCCGCTGGGTCCCGTTGTGATAATCGACACGCCCGGCTTTGACGACGAGGGGGCGCTCGGCGACCTGCGCGTAAAAAAGACAAAGCAGATTCTCAACAGAACGGATATCGCCGTGCTATGTGTGGATGCTGTAAAGGGTTTGACCTTTGCAGACAGTGAACTGATTGAGATTTTCAGACAGAAGGAAATCCCCTATGTCATCGTTTACAACAAATCCGACCTGCTTGAGAGCGTTCCCGAGCCGAAGGAAAATGAGATTTATGTAAGCGCTTTAAACAAAACGAATATAAACGAACTCAAGGAACTCATCGGCAAAACCGCCGTTCTGACGGAGGACAGACCGCTTGTGAGCGATCTTTTAAACAGCGGCGACACCGTTATACTCGTAACTCCGATTGACTCCGCCGCTCCCAAAGGCAGGATGATTCTTCCGCAGCAGCAGATGCTCCGCGACATTCTGGACGGCGGCTCCATGGCGTGCGTTGTCAAAGAAGACGCCGTGGGCGAAATGCTCGTCTCACTCAAAGAAAAGCCGAAAATGGTTATAACCGACAGCCAGGCGTTCGGGGTGGTCAGCAAGGCGGTGCCCGATGACATACCGCTTACATCGTTTTCGATTCTTATGGCGAGGCGCAAGGGTTACCTTGAAAGCTCCGTAAAAGCCGTAGCGGCTCTCAGAACACTGAGTGACGGCGACACGGTGCTCATCTCCGAGGGCTGCACGCATCACAGGCAGTGCGGCGACATAGGCACGGTTAAAATACCCGCGTGGATAAAGGCGTACACGGGTAAGGATATAAAATTTGAGGTAACATCCGGCGCGGATTTTCCCGACGACCTTTCAAAGTATAAACTTATTTTCCACTGCGGCGGCTGTATGCTCAATGAAAGGGAGATGAAATACCGCAAAAAGCACGCGGAGGACTGCGGAGTGCCGATGACGAACTACGGCGTTGCCATTGCCGCGTTCAACGGAATACTCTCCCGCTCGCTCTCGCTCTTCCCCGACCTGCAGAAACTTGTTGACTGAAACATCATATAAAAACAAAGCCATCGGTTGAACCGATGGCTTAAGTTTTGTTTTCAATAGCGCCCGAACTCGCTCATGGCGGGCACATCGATTTTAAAATCAACCGGGGCGTCATCGCGAATGGTGTAATCGCCGTTTTCGGGGTCAACAAAAATCTTGTTGAGCGCCGAAAGTTTGAACAGGGCGTTGTTCTCGATTTTACTGTATTTGTAGGCGGTGTCGGCTATGTAGCCGATTGTTCCGCGAAGCGATATGAGAATGTTGTGAGTCACGGTGCAGTGGCCGGGGTTCAGCACAAAATCGGCGGAATCGGTGTTAGAGTAATCGTCGCTGTAACGCTCATACTGCGGATATGCCTTGCGCCAGACTTCACTCTCCCAGGGCGAATCCCGGAGGAGTTTCCACAGGTCGCCGTTTTTCTTGAAATGCTGATAAAAACTGTTGCTCTCATTTACGACAAGGCCGCTGAGGGCGCGGTCGTCAAAGCTTATCGGCTCATAGGAGTTTATGACTATGTTGTCGTGAACATCGAGATCCTGCCCGCCCCCGAGCTGAAGCCCGTAATTCGGGGCGTTTATGATTATATTGCCGTATATGGTCTGACCCGCGAGGGCGTCGTCCATATAGATTCCAACCGGCTTGTGCCCGTTTGCGCCGAGGTCGTAAATAAGATTGTAGCGTATTACATTGCCGTAGAAATCCCAGCGCCTGCCCGCGTAAATCGCGCCGCCGTCGTCGGTCAGGAGATTTACATCGTGAATCAGGTTATATTCTATAATATGGTTGTTGCCGCTGTAGGTTATCGCCTCGTGGGGCGAGTTGAACATCTCATTGTGGGCGCATATATTGCCCACGCCGCCCAGTGTGACCGCGGGCTGGTATGTCTCATAGATTTCGGACCAGTCGTGAACAAGGTTGTTTTCGGCTTTGTTGTTGCCGGGAGTCAGCGTTTCGCGGTCGCCGCCGTCAAGGATTATTCCGCCCTTGCCAGTGCGGGTGATTTCATTGCCGAAGGCGAGGTTGTCATAGCCCGTCATAAGCAGGGCGTTGCCCGCCACATTCTTTATAACACAGTTCTTTACCGTGTTGTGATTGCCCGTTATGTTTATCGCGTCTCCGCGAGTACCCTTAACCGTAAAGCCGTCAAAGGTCATATAATCCGCTTCGCTCTTTATGATATTGCCCGTTGAGAGCGAAAGTTCAACGCTTGATGAGGATGAGAAATCCTCGGGCGGATAAAAATACATAACGCCGTTTTCCCTGTCCAGATACCATTCGCCCGGGGAGTCGAGTTCCTCAAGCACATTGAAGAAGTAGTAGGGCGCTCCCTCTTTCGGAACATAGCGGCTGACGAATTTCGGCGAGAGGGTCAGATTCCTGTGGTCAACCTCGCCCACGGGTGTGGAGGCGTCCGCCCAGTCGTATGCCCAGTAGCCGAACATCCACACATCGTCAAGCGTCTGCCAGGAGGCGATTCTGTCGGAAAGTTCCCTGTCCATTTTATAGACATCGGGCTTCGGGTTGCGGATTGTTTCAAACTCGAATTTTGTGCCGTTCTGACCCGAGCCGCCCTCGCCCTCAAACACGACATCGCCCGTGTAGAGGTAATCCCTGCCGTTCGGGTAGCGGGCTAAGGTCTGCCTTTTGTCGTTTATAAACAGTTCGCAGTAGATGTCGCCCGTCCAGTCGCCGTCATATTTGTCGGCGGTGTTGTAGCCGCCTATGGTGTAAATTTTGCCGTACTGCTCGGGAGTTATGCCGAGTGAGAAAAGATCAACGCACAGCACTTTCTCTTTCGCGCCTTCCGCGAGTCTGCCGAGCACCTTCGAATCGCTGACTTTTTTGAACGAATCCCCCGGCAGGGTGACTCCGCCGTTTATGATGACCTCGCCGTCGCCGTAGGCGGTATATGTCACGGGGCAGTCCTGCGTTCCGCCGTCAACGGCGCCGAATTCGAGAGAATCAACGCGGTACTCCCCCGCCTTTACGGCAATTGTTTTTATTCTTTTTCCCGAGACGGCTTTCGCCGCGCTCGCCTTTTCAAATGTGGCGAAGGGGTGCTCAAAACTTCCGTCATTCGCGTCGTCGCCGTCCGGCGCGATATAGAAATCGGCGTCATTTACAAGTTCTCTTTCCTTCACGGCAATCTCCCTGCCCGCAACGGGCGAAGCAACTTTTTTACTGCTGTTTCTGTAAAAATACTGCACCTGCGCGGGTGCCATTGAGCAGACGGTCGCCGCTATGCTCAGAACAAAGGCGAGCACGGCGATGAGTCTGTTTTTCTCCTTTTTGCGCGATTTCAGGAGATAATAGACAATAAAGAACAAAAGCGTAATCACACTCACGATTGCCGCGGCTGTCTGCGCTTTTACGGCTTTGTAGATAACATTGTTAACAAGGAAATTGACGGCGAAAAAACCGCCGCAGGTGAGCGCGAAGGCGATTATCCCCTTTAAGAGCGGTTTCTTTTCGGAAAACCTCGCGGCTATGCAGCCCGCCGCCAGCGCGTAGAGAACGGCGGACACTCCGAACAGAACGGGCACCCATTTTGTGAAATAATAGTAATAGAGAGCCGACGCCGCGGCCGCGGACACGCACGCCGTTACGGAGAGTATTTTGTTCTTCATCTAAAATCCTCCTGCCTTTTTGCACGAATAATCCGCTTATAAAAGCACCCGCCCGGGGCGCCTTCAAAGAGGTTCCCCGGGCTTGTTATGACTCAATTATTCTTCGAGACCGTTTTCGCTTGACGCTCTGCGAACCCAGCGCATAAAGAAGGTGATTGCCTCCTCGATGGTTTTGAGTGGTAATCTTTCGTTGGTGTTGTGAGTGCAGCGAAGTTCCTCAACCGTTACATTGAACGGAGAGTAGCGCAGTATGTTTTCGCACACGGGCTCGTAGTAGCAGGCGTCCGTGCCGCCCATTACGAGATAGGGGGCAACAAAACTGTCCGGATTCTGCTGCTTGCAGATTTTTTCGAGAATCTTGAAAGGAACGGAATCCGTAGGCGAGAACTTTGAGGCCTCCTTCTGCTTGAGTATTTCAATGTTTATATCCTTGTTTCTGCACACCTTGCGTATGTGCTTTACAACATCCTCAACCGTTGTGCCGGGCATCTGGCGGAAGTTTACCGTAATGGACGCGTTCTGCGCGAGCACGTTCGCCGCGGGGCTGCCCTCCGTCATTGTAACGGCGGTGGTGGTTCTTACAAGGCAGGCGGCGGGAGGAATCTGCTTCATAACCTCTTTGATGAGGGGTTTCATAAACGGGATGTTGCAGGTTACAAGTCTGGCGGGATAGGTGCAGTTTCTGCCTATGCCGGAGAAAAGTTCCGACACGAAGGGCATAAGACTTGACTTGAACTGGTGGTTTTCAAGGTCCTTTACCACATCGGCTATTTCGCCTATGGCGCTGTGTTTCGGGGGCTGTGAGGAGTGGCCGCCGTCCGAATGCACGGATATTTTGATATCGGTATAGCCCTTTTCGGCAATGCCGACACCGATTAACTTTTTATTTTTGATAACGCCGGGGATGTTGAGATCGAGCACCGCTCCGCCCTCGTCAACAAGGCTGTCAAGGTGAATGCCTCTCTCCTTGAAAACCTCCATCATCGCTTTCGCGCCCGAATCGCCCGAGGCGACAACCTCCTCGTCCTGACCGAAGCAGAGATAGACATCTCTCTCGGGCTGAAAGCCCTCCGCTATGAGATTTTCAATCGCTTCCATAACGCAGATGAGGTGGTTTTTCATATCGAGAGCGCCGCGCCCCCAGATGAACTCGCCGTCATTGTAGCCGCTGAAGGCGGGATGAGTCCAGTCGTCCTCCGTGCCCTCTTCAATCGGCACTACATCCTGGTGGGAGAGCATGGCCATGGGGTCGAGGTCGGGGTTTGTGCCCTTCCAGCGGTACATAAGACTTGCCTCGTGAACAATCTCCTTCTCCATTGTTTTGTGGATGAGAGGGAAGGATTCCTCGAGGAATTTATGAAATTTTTCGAATTCGCCGAAATCAACAAGGGATTTGTCGGGATAACTCACGGTTTTAATCTGAATCGCTCCCGAGATGTGCTCCTGCGCCCTTTCAACATCAATCTTTTCGGGCTCGGCAGTGCCCCAGTCCTTCTTTTCGGGCACAAACATAGCCGCCCTCACCGCGTTTACGGCAGTGAGCGCTCCCGCGCCCGCGAGCGCCGCTTTGACTTTGTTGTTCATTGCTTTTCCTCCTGATATATTAAATTAAAACAGACTCAGCTGTGTGCTTCTGGGAAGACATTCGAGAGCGCCGATACCGTCGAGGTACTCAATAAGAGTGTTGGTCGCTCCGCTTCTGTCCTGAAAATCGTCAACCGAAAGGTATTCGTCGATTCTGGTTTTGTCGGGCGTGCCGTCGGGGTTTACACAGTATCTTGCAAGTTCCATTCTGTCCGCTGCGGTGTCGCCCACGCCCTGAATGGCGGAGAACGGAAGCCGTATTTTGCCGTCCTCTATAGTATAAGTCCGGGCCGCGGATTTGTAAATATCAACAGGCAGAAATTCTATTCCGCGCGCCATCATTTCATTGATGACCTGCAGGGCGGGATAGACCGTGTCCTCCTCTTTTTTGGTGGCTTCCTTGCGGTTCATTCTGTCCTTTATATCCCTGAGTCTGCTCATAACCGACGCCTTGCCCGCGAGCACCGTTTCCATTTCGATATCCTGGTAGCGGACGGTAAGCGTGGTGGCGTAATACTCGAGCGGATAATAGAGTTTATACCAGGCGAGCCGCATTGCCGCTATAACATAGGCGGCGGCGTGCGCCTTGGGGAACATATATTTTATTTTGAGGCAGGATTCGATATACCACTTGGGAACACCGCAATCGAGCATCTTCTGCTGAAGCTCGGGGGTGAGTTTGTCGGGCGCCTTGCCCTTACGGGTGATTTCCATAATGTTGAAGGCGAGTCCCGGGTCCATACCCTTGTTTATGAGATAGACCATAATGCTGTCACGGGTACCCACAACATCCGAAATGGTGCAGGTGCCGTTTGCTATGAGTTCCTGCGCGTTGCCGAGCCAGACATCGGTACCGTGCGAAAGGCCGGACACCTGAAGCATATCGCTGAAGTTCTTCGGCTGCGCGTCAATGAGCATCTGAATAACGAACGAGGTTCCGAGTTCGGGCAGCGAAAGAGTGCCCGTTTTGCAGTCTATATCCTCCGCCGTAACTCCGAGCGGCTCGGGAGAGGTAAGAAGCTTGTAAAGCTCGGGGTCGCATATATCGGCGTCCATAACCGAAACGCCCGTCATATCCTCAAGGTATTTATACATGTTCGGATTATCGTGACCGAGCTCGTCGAGCTTGAGGATTGTGTCGTGCATTGAGTTGAAGTCGAAATGTGTTGTGCGAAGACCTTTGTCCGTGTCGTCCGCGGGGTGCTGAATGGGCGTGAAGTCCTCGGCGTCCCTGTTGGCGGGAATGACGACCATACCGCCGGGGTGCTGACCCGTTGTTCTCTTTACTCCCACGCAGCCCTGCGCGAGTCGGTCGAGTTCGACCTGTGAGAGCGGCTCAACAACCTTGCCCTCCTCAAGGGCTTTGTTACACCTCTCCTCGTCCCATTTTTTGACGAAGCCGAAGGCGGTTTTTTCGGCGAGAGAGCCGATTGTGCCCGCCTTGAAAACCTTGGTTATGCCGAAGAGTTCCTCTGTGTAGCGGTGCGCCCTGAACTGGTACTCACCCGCGAAATTTAAGTCTATATCGGGCGATTTGTCGCCGTGGAAACCGAGGAAGGTCTCAAACGGAATGTTGTGGCCGTCGCGTCTCATCGGCTCGCCGCAGACGGGACAGTTTTTCGGAGGCATATCGAAGCCCGAGCCGTATTCGCCCTTTTCGAACGCCTCAAAGTGGAAGCATTTTTTGCACAGATAGTGCGGAACGAGCGGATTGACTTCGGAAATACCCGAGGCGTAGGCGACAAAAGATGAGCCGACCGAACCTCTCGAGCCGACATAGTAGCCGTTGTCCATAGAGTTTTTGACAAGTTTCTGGGCAATCATATAGAGAACGGCAAAGCCGTGCTTTATAATCGAGTCAAGTTCCCTGTCGAGTCTTGTTTCAATAAGATCGGGCAGAGGAGAGCCGTATTCCGCCTCCATACGCTCGTGGCAGATGCGGCGCAGGTCGTCGTCGGCGTTGGGCATAAATGGTGTGAATGTACCGTCCGGGAAGGGCTTGAGCGGCTCGCACATATCGGCGATTTTGTTCGGGTTGGTTATTACGACCTCCCTCGCCGTGTCCTCGCCGAGATAGGCGAATTCATCGAGCATTTCACGGGTTGTTCTGAAATAGAGGGGCGCCTGTTCGTTTGCGTCCGAAAAGCCCTGACCCGTCATGACGATTTCTCTGAATATTGAATCCTCTTTGTCGAGGAAGTGCACGTCTCCCGTAGCGACAACGGGCTTGCCCGCGGCATCGCCCAGGCGGATGATAACGCGGTTCAACTCCTCGAGTTCCTCTACATTTTTAACCGTTTTTGAGCGGACGAGGAACATATTGTTGCCGTTGGGCTGTATTTCAAGATAGTCGTAGAAATCCGCGATTTCCAGAAGGCGCCTGTCCGGCGCGCCCTCGAGCACAGCCCTGTAGAGTTCGCCCGCCTCGCAGGCGCTGCCGATTATGAGACCTTCGCGATGCTTCATAATCTCGCTTCTGGGCATTCTCGGGTTGCGGTAGAAATATTCGAGATTTGATTTTGTTATGAGCTGATAGAGGTTTTTGAGTCCTCTTGTGTTTTTGGCAAAAATGATAATGTGGTAGGAGTTGAGTTTTTTCGGGCTTACGGGCGGAAGTTTCGTGTTTAAATCCTCAGCCGTCACCGCTCCGTGCGCCTCGGCAAGTTCTATAAGTTTTCTGAACACTCTCTCGGCCGCTATGGCGTCGTCTGTCGCCCTGTGGTGATTGAATTTGGGCAGATTGAAATAATCCGAAAGATTGTCAAGGCGGTATCTTCTGAGTTTCGCGCTCTTGTCGGAAGTGTCAATGAGAGTCTGCGCCATAAGAAGGGTATCGATGTAGGCAAAGTCGTATTCCATGCAGTTTCTCGCGCACACCGCCCTGATAAACGAGGTGTCGAAATCCGCGTTGTGGGCAACGAGCACGGCACTGCCGCAGAATTCTATGAATTTTTTAACCGCCTCCGCCTCTCCCGGGGCGTTCCTGACCATATCGTCCGTTATGCCGGTTAATTCGGTTACGTTTTTGGGAATCGGGCGGCCGGGATTTACGAAGGTTGAGAAGGTGTCGCACTCCGAGCCGTCCTTATAGCGCACGGCTCCTATTTCGGTTATGCGGTCATAGCCGGGGCGAAGTCCGGTTGTTTCAAGGTCGAAAACAACGAATTCGCCGCTGAGCGTTTCGGAGGTTTTTCCGTTCAGTATCCTGACCGAGTCGTCAACCAGATAGCCCTCTATGCCGTAGAGGATTTTTATTTTTTTACCCGCCGCCTCACGCGCGTCGGGGAACGCCTGAACAACGCCGTGGTCCGTCACGGCAACCGCCTTGTGACCCCAGCTGATTGCGCGGGCAACTATATCCTTTACATCGGAGACGCCGTCCATGGCGCTCATCTTGGTATGCAGGTGAAGCTCGACGCGCTTTTCCTCCTCGTCGTCGGTCTTCTGCAGAACATCGGCAAGCATAACGCTGCGCGCCATAATTACATTTTCGTGCAGGAAATTATCCTGCTCAACATGGCCTCTGACAACCACTACGGCGCCTGTCGCGAGGTTTGAAACGCACGCCTTGACATTTTCGGTTATATCGAAAATCTTTACCCTGTAAGAACCTGTGAGGTCGGTGATGGCAAAGTTTATAATCTGCCTTGTGCCGTCGCGGGTGGCTTTCTGCTCAAGCTGAAAGATTCTGCCCCACACAACGACATAGCCGTCCTCTATGCTGACCTCGCTTATCGGTTTGGGCTTTGATTTTATTCTTCCGCCCAGAAGTATTTTCAAATTGTGATAACTGAGCGGCAGCCCCTCAAACTCGCGCGAAGGCTTTTTTTCTTCATCGGGAAGGGTGAAGTTCACGGGGTCGGTCGCCGCCCTCTGCATTTCGAGATATTCCGGGGAACTGATTTCTATTTTTTCAGCCGCGGAATCGTCAAAGCCGACGGTTATATTGACGCCGAACGCGCCTTTCACATATTCCTCGAGGCAGGCGGCGGCGCCGATATCGTTTAAAATGTCGCCACCCTTGTCAATGTGGAAAACAAGCTCGTTTTCGTCAAAATCAAATTGGGCGCTGTCGAGGAAGCCGTTTGACGCGGCTTTCTTTTCTTTTAAGTATTCGATTAAATCCGGCACACATCGCGCGTCGAAATCCTCGGGCGAGTAGCGTTCCGTTATTGTAACGCTCTCAAGCCCGAGCGCCACACGGACTTTGTGAGCGGCTTTTTTTACCATTCTGTAGCCGGCGTAAACACTGAACCTTGCCTCAATGAAGAGTTCGCGGTCATCGCGCAGACGCACGTTAAGAACCTGAGCGCGTCCGAATACACTCTGCATTTCAGGGTCAATGTAATCGCCTATAAAAAAGAGTAATGATTCATTCATCTGTGTTCTCTATCTCTTTCATCAATTCGTCAACCGCGGCGTTTTCGGGCACCTTGCGCAGGATTTCGCCCTTTTTGAAAATCAGGGCGCAGCCGTCGCCGCCCGCTATGCCTATATCCGCCTCTCTCGCTTCACCGGGGCCGTTGACAGCGCACCCCATAACCGCGACCTTAATCGGCTTTTTGCAGTTTGAAAGACGGCTTTCCACCTCATTCGCGAGGGCGATGAGGTCTATTCTCGTGCGCCCGCAGGTCGGGCAGGAAACTATGCTCGGGCAGTCTTTTTTGATGCCGAGCGCCTTTAAGATATCAAAGCCCGCGCGTACCTCCTCAAGCGGGTCGGCGGTCATTGAAACGCGGATTGTGTCGCCTATGCCCTTCGCGAGCAGGGAGCCGATGCCGATTGAGGATTTGACGAGCGCCATACGCGCCGTTCCCGCCTCGGTAACTCCCAGATGCAGAGGGTAATCGCATTTTTCGGCGCACAGTTCATACGCCTTTATCATCGTTTCGACATCCGAGGATTTTATTGAAATCACGGTGTCATAAAAATCGTTTTGCTCGAGCAGTTTCGCGTGAGCGAGAGCGCTTTCAACCAGCGCCTCTGCTGTGGGCCCGCCGTATTTCGCGAGTATATCCTTTTCGACCGAGCCGGAGTTTACGCCGATTCTTATGGGAACGGATTTTGCCCTGCACGCGTCGGCAACCGCCTTCACACGGTCGGCGGAACCGATATTGCCGGGATTTATGCGGATTTTGTCAACGCCCGCCTCGACGCTTTCGAGGGCTAAGCGGTAGTCAAAATGAATATCCGCCACAACGGGAACGGTGAGCGCCTTTTTAAGCTCGTAAATAAGTTTTACCGCCTGCATATCCGGCACGGCGGCTCTTATTATCTGACAGCCCGCGTCCTCGAGCGCCTTCGCCTGCCTGACGCTGCCCTCAATATCCGTTGAAGGCACATTGAGCATTGACTGAACCGTAACCGGAGCGCAGCCGCCTATATAGATGTTGCCGAGTTTTATCTGCCTTGTTTTTCTGCGTTCCGTTTCAATCACCCCTTAAAACTGACCTCTTATGAGTTTTATGATATCGTTTGCCGAAATAACCGCCACAAAGGCGAGCAGTATTACAAGCCCCACGGCGTGTACCCATTTTTCGTATTTTTCGGGCACGCGTCTGCGGAAAATCATTTCAATAAGAATGAAAAGAAGCCTGCCGCCGTCGAGAGCGGGAATCGGGAAAAGGTTGAATATGCCGATGTTCACGGCTATGAGCGCCATAACGAGGAACATCGTTTCAAAGTCTATTCCGCCGGACTGACTCTGCGCCGATTCGGCTACAACCGCCACCGTGCCTATAGGACCCGAAAGGTCGTTTAAGCCGTAGTGACCGGTGATGAGCTCGAAGAAACTCATATAGACCATTCTGCCGAGACTCACCGTCTGCAACGGAGCGTATCTGAGAACATTTCCTACAGTCGGGTCAACGCCCTTGAAGATGAAGTCGAGCACCATGGTATTTTTGCCGTTGAACTCCGCCATATTGAATTTTACGCCCTCGAGGTTCACCTTTTCGCCGCCGCGTTTTACCGTCATATCGAAAACGCCGTCGCTGTCGCTCGTCATAATGAGACTTAAATCATAGAGCGAGAAAACATTTTTGCCGTTGACCTTTTTGATTATGTCGCCCTCTTCGAGCCCGTAATCGCACGACACGGCGTCATCCTGAAAATAGAGAATCTGCGTTGTGCCGATGCCCGATTCATCGCCCGTGGCGAAGGCGAGCATTATAATAACGATTATGAAGCCCATTATGAGGTTAACAACGGCGCCCGCGGCAACAATAAGGAATCTCTGCCACGCGGGCTTGTTGCAGAAGGCGCGCTCATCCTCCGATTCGCTGTCCTCCCCTTCCATGGCAACGAAGCCGCCTATCGGGAAAAGGCGCAGAGAATACTGAGTTTCGCCCTTTTTGCGCTTAAAAATGCAGGGGCCCATACCCATTGAGAACTCGTTTATTTTGACTTTGAAAAGTTTAGCGACCAGAAAATGCCCGCCCTCGTGGCACATGATTATCAGGCCGAAAAACACAATGGCAATCACTATGAGAAGCACTTTTGTTGTGACCGCCGAAGATATCGCAAGTGGAATAATATGCATTTTATTGCTCCGATCTGCCGCTGAAATAATCCCTTACCGCCTGCCTGGCGAGACGGTCGGTTTCAAAAATCTCCTCAAGCCCTCCGGGAGTAAGGGGCTTTATATTGTCAAGAACATAACTTACGCTTTCGCCTATACTCAGAAAACCCGTTTTGCCCTGACGGAACATTTCGTTTGCCTGTTCGTTC
The DNA here is from genome assembly GCA_016285645.1 of Clostridiaceae bacterium. Lineage (GTDB taxonomy): Bacteria > Bacillota > Clostridia > Oscillospirales > Acutalibacteraceae > CAG-177. The sequence goes on from JAEERC010000038.1 coordinate 55,485, forward strand.
GCGCCGTTTACGAGGGCTGAGTAAAGCCCGCCTTTTTTGCAGGCGCGTCTGCACAGGTCAATGCAGATGAATGTATCGTAATCCGGCTTTTCAAAAGTGAGACCGGCGTATTCCTCAAGTTTAAGTTCTTTTACGGGGCTCTCCTCCCTGCCGGGGTAAGTGAGCGCGTACTGAATAGGCACGCGCATATCCGGCACGCCGAGCTGGGCGAGCACGGAATTGTCCCTGAAGCGGACAAGCGAGTGAACGACGCTTTGGCGGTGAACGAGTATTTCGATATCGTCGGGTTCAACATCAAAGAGCCAGCGCGCTTCGGTGAGTTCCAGCCCCTTGTTCATCATTGTAGCGGAATCGACGGTTATTTTTTCGCCCATCGACCAGTTCGGGTGCCTGAGTGCCTCTTTTAAAGTAACATTTCGCAGTTCGTCCTTTGTTTTTCCGAAGAACGGTCCGCCCGACGCCGTGAGAATGAGCCGCTTTATATCGCTTTTGCTTCTGCAGCCCTGAAGGCACTGAAAAATCGCCGAGTGCTCGCTGTCAACGGGCAGAATTGAAACTCCCTTTTCTTTTGCCAGCCGCATTACGAGTTCGCCGCCCGTCACGAGGGATTCCTTGTTCGCGAGGGCGAGGGTGCTGCCCGCCTCAATCGCCGCCACGGTGTGCTTCAGGCCCGCTATGCCGACAATACTGTTCAGAACGGTTTGCGAGCCGCAGGAGGCGCACTCGCGCACGCCCTGTTCGCCACCGTAAATCTTTACGGAAGTGTCGGCGACTCTTACCTTTAAATCCGCGGCAGCCCTTTCGTCAAAGAGGGCTGCCAAACGGGGTTTATACTGTCTTATCTGTTTTTCGAGTTCAGCCGTGTTCGCTCCCGCGGCGAGCGCGTCGATTTTTATGCCGTGCTTTTCCGCGACATCGAGCGCCTGAGTGCCGATGGAGCCGGTTGAGCCGAGAATCGCAAGTGATGATGTCATAATTCTCCTACTGAGCGAAGCTCATCGCGACCGTGATTATAAGATAAACCGCGGGAAGGGCGAAAAGGGTGGAATCGAACCTGTCCATAATTCCGCCGTGACCCGGGAAGAATGTTCCGAAATCCTTGGCGCCGAAGTTGCGCTTTATAACCGAAGCCGAAAGGTCGCCGCAGATGCCCGCCACGCAGGCGATTACGCTTACAACGAGAACGGGGGCAAGCCCTACGGTATCCGGGTGAATGTTGAACCAGTGCGAGGCGATAACCCAGGTTATCGCTGTTACAACGGCGTTGCCGATAACGCCCGCCGCTGCGCCCTCAATTGATTTTTTGGGGCTGATAACGGGAGCTAATTTATGCTTGCCGAATTTTCTGCCGATAAAATACGCGAAGGCGTCGGCTATCCACGCGGCGTAAAGTGCGCAGAGCACGATTGTTCTTGACTGCGCCTCCTGGAAAAAATCGGGATAGGCGTGGTCGAGATCCCTGAGATAAATGAGAGTCGCCATTCCGAAGCCGACAGCGAGTGAGCAGAAAATCGCCATGGCGGCGTGCTCGAATTTCACCGTTTCGTAATTCTTGAGCATAATGATAAAAATCACGAAAATAAGCAGAAGGGCGAGCACCCACACGGGCAGACGGTAGGAATCGAAAAACTCAACTCCCCTGTGATAACGCAGATAGGCGATAATGTCGCTGCAAAGCGGAATCGCCCCCGCCACTGTCATACCTATAGCCGTTATCGCCTTGTTTTTGCAGCCGATTACGTGCATTATTTCGTGAACGGCGGTTGCCGCGAAAAACGCAAGCGGAATGCCGAAAACAAGCGGGAACTGCATAAACACCACACAGGCGATCGCGAAAAGCGCGCCGCTTACGCCCGTGATAATTCTCTTTTTCATAGGATACCTCTCATTTAACTGCGCCGAACCTGCGGTTGCGGGAGCAGAAATCAATAATCGCTTTGTCAAGATCTTCAGGTGTGAAATCCGGCCAGAGTATGTCTGTAAAATAGAACTCGGAATACGCCGCCTGCCAGATGAGGAAGTTGGAAAGCCTGCTCTCCCCGCCCGGTCTGATTATCAAATCCGGGTCGGGCTGACCCGCGGTGTAAAGCCCGGCTGAAACGGTGTCTTCCGTTATGTCGTCAACGCCCATTTCGCCTTTTCTGACCTTTTCGGCTATTTTGCGCACAGCCGCCGTTATTTCCGCCCTGCCGCCGTAGTTTACGGCTATGTTCACGGTTGTGCCCGTCTTGTTCGCCGAGCGCGCCTCGCAGGTTCTGAACAGACGAATGAGATCCTTGGGCAGGCCCGTCATATCGCCCGCGAATTTTATGCGGAAGCCGAGCGCTTCGTTTTCGCCCTCACGCTCCTGCGCTTCCTCCAGAAAAGCCCTGAAAAGTTTCATAAGAGTACCGACCTCTTTTTTCGGGCGTTTCCAGTTTTCGGTTGAGAAGGCGTAGAAGGTGACGGATTCTATTCCGAGTTTCGCGCAGTAGGTGCTGATTGTGCGGAAGGTCTCCGCTCCCGCCTTGTGACCCTCGCTGCGCTCAAGCCCCCTTGCCGTTGCCCAGCGGCCGTTGCCGTCCATAATAAAGCCGATATGGCGGGGCAGAACGAGGGATTTAAGAATTTTTTCATCCATGGCAATTCACTTTATCCGTTTTAAAAAGGGCGGGTGACCGCCCTTTCATCTGATGTTATACGGAAAGAACTTCCTTTTCCTTGTCGGCGGCCTTCTCATCAATCTTCTTGATGAAGTCGTCGGTGATTTCCTGAAGTTCCTCTTCGCTGTCCTTGAGGTCGTCCTCGGTGATTTCGCTGGCCTTTTCCATCTTCTTGAGCTTGTCCATACCGTCGCGGCGGATGGAGCGGATGGCGACCTTGGAATCCTCAGCCATCTTCTTTACTTCCTTGACGAGCTCCTTGCGGCGCTCCTCGGTAAGCTGGGGGAATATAAGGCGGATAACTCTGCCGTCGTTCTGGGGGTTAATTCCGAGGTCGCTTGCCTGGATTGCCTTCTCGATAAGGTTGAGGGAGGAAACATCCCAGGGCTGGATTGTAAGTATTCTCGCCTCCGCCACGGAGACGGCGGCCATCTGGTTGATGGGAGTGGGAGTGCCCCAGTAGTCAACCCTGATTTTGTCGAGCACGGCGGGGTTCGCTCTGCCCGCTCTTATGGCGGCGTAATCCGCTTCGAGAACGCTTATGGTTTTGCCCATTTTTTCTTTTATTGTTTCAAATACAGTGTCCATTTTTTTACCTCCGTTTATGTTAAGTTAATTTTTTACCGTTGTTCCGATTGTTTCGCCGCTCACGGCGCGAACGATGTTCTGCGGGTCCCTGAGATTGAAAACGAGAATGCTTATTCTGCTGTCGCGGCACAGGGAAGCGGCGGCGGAATCCATAACCTTGAGATTTTTCTCAAGCACCTCGTCCATTGTGAGTTCGTCATATTTTACGGCGTCGGGGAATTTGTTCGGGTCCTTGTCATAAACGCCGTCAACGTTTGTCGCCTTGAAGATGATTTCGGCGCCGATTTCGGCGGCTCTTATCGCCGCGCAGGTGTCGGTTGAGAAGAAGGGCGAACCCGTGCCTCCACCGAAAATAACAACCTCGCCTTCGGACAGCCGCCTGAGCGCCTCGCGCTGTGAGAAGGGCTCCGCCACGGTGTTCATCGGTATCGCCGACTGCGCCGTTGCCTTTACACCGAGATTTCTGAGCGTCTCCTCAAGCATAACCGCGTTCATAACGGTGGCGAGCATTCCGATATGGTCGGCTCTCGCCCTGTCCATATTCTCGCTTGAGCGCCCGCGCCAGAAATTGCCGCCGCCGACCACAAGGCCGACCTCAACGCCCATTGCCTGAACATCGCGTATGGCCGTGCAGATTGAGTTGAGCGAGGCGGAATCAAAGCCCGTGCCCTTTTCGCCGGCGAGCACCTCTCCGCTGATTTTCAGCAGTATTCTTTTGTAAACAGGTTGCAACTCAGACACCCCTTTTGTTCTTATATTAATTTATATAATATACTAAACTTTTAAATGTGTAAAGGATTTAAAATTAAAATAATTGTAAATATTAATAAGTGTGGTCGCAGATTTCATTGATTTTATCCCTGAGGGCGAGAAAATCCTCGAGCGCGTCGGGCTTGCGGTTCGGATCCCTGAGAAGGGCGGCGGGGTGGAAAGTGCCCATAAAAAGTATTCCGCCTTTTTCGATAAACTGCCCGTGCTGCTGAGTGACTCTGAAATCCGCCGATATGAGCTTCTGCGCCGATATTCTGCCGAGGCAGACTATTATTTTCGGCTTTATTATTCTGGTCTGTTCCCTCAGCCAGCCGATGCACGCCTCCTGCTCCTCGGGCTTCGGGTCGCGGTTCTGAGGCGGACGGCATTTGACCATATTCGCTATGTATATGTTCTTTTTTCTGTCGAGGTCAACGGCGGCTAAAAATTTGTCGAGAAGCTGACCGCCTCTGCCCACGAAGGGCTCGCCCTGCAGGTCCTCGTTCTCGCCGGGCCCCTCGCCGACAAACATAACCTCGGCATCCGTAACGCCTACGCCGAAAACGAGATTCGTGCGCGTTTTGCAAAGGCCGCATTTCTCACATTTTTCGCACTCCGCTTTAAGCTGCTCATATCTGTCTGCCAAAGCCGTTCCCCCCTCTCTTTTCATATATCAGCCGTGAAGCCGAAATGTCTTCCTTTATCTGGCGGGCAAGTTCGTCCATACCGCCGAACTTTTTCTCCGCTCTCATGAACTCAAGCAGGCGCACCTCGATATTTTCGCCGTAGAGGTCGCCCTCAAAGTCAATGATGTGTGTTTCGCTCAGAAGCGCGGTTTTGCCGAAGGTCGGTCGCACACCGATATTTGTGACCGCGCAGTATTCCCTGCCCTTCGCGATGACGGACGAGGCGTAAGCCCCGAAGGCGGGAACAATAAAATCGGCGGGAAAATACTGGTTTGCAGTGGGAGCGCCCATAAGGCGTCCGCGCCTGTCGCCCCCTTCCACTGTTCCGTCATAACAGAAAGGTCTGCCGAGCATTCTGTTGGCAAGGGTGATTCTGCCCTGTTTTATCGCTTTGCGGATTCTTGTTGAACTGACCGGAGAGCCGTAATAATTGACGCTTTCGCTCACATTGAGTTTTACTCCCGCTTCTTTGCACAGCGCCGAAAGAACGCCGCTGTCGCCCGCGCCGTCTTTTCCGAAACGGTAGTTTTCGCCGCAGCACAGCGCCTTAGCCCCGAGTTCTTTTATAAGAATCCCGCTGAAGAATTCCTCCGGGGTCATTTTGTAAATCTCCCTGAACGGGACGGTTACGGCTTTAATGCCGTATTCCGAAAGAATTCTGTCGCGTATATGCTTCTGGAGTATCTCATCGGGAGCTTTGCCGAGAACCGCCTGAGGGTGCTCGTCAAAGAGGAGTATAACAGGCAAAAGCCCCGACGCTCTCATTGAGAGAGCCGAGGCGATTACTTTTTTATGACCTGTGTGCAGGCCGTCAAAACTGCCTAAGGCGACGGCGGTGTTGTTTAACCGTTCGCAGTCCATAAAAACTCCCGGATTATTTTTTTCTGAATTGCTGTTTCATGCGCAGTTCCTTTGAAAGAATGCGTTTTCTCAGTCTCAGATGGTTGGGCGTTACCTCGAGCAGTTCGTCGTCCTTTATGAACTCCATACACTGCTCTAAGCTCATTGTTGAGGGGGGCACGAGCCGCAGCGCCTCGTCAGAGCCGGACGCCCTGGTGTTGGTGAGGTGCTTTGCCTTGCAGACATTGCATACAATATCCTCGTTTTTGGCGCACTCGCCCACTATCATACCCTCATAGACCTCAACGCCGGGGCCGATGAAAAGGCGGCCTCTGTCCTGAGTGTTGAAAAGGCCGTAGCCCGTGGATGTTCCGCTTTCGTGAACAACTATCGAACCGCGCTCGCGGGTCTGTATATCGCCCTTGTATTCCTCGTAGCCGTCAAAAATCTGGTTCATTATGCCGTTGCCGTTGGTGTCGGTCATAAACTCGGGACGGTAGCCGATAAGCCCCCTTGAAGGGATGCGGAACTCGAGGTGGGTGGTGCCGCCCTCGGTTGAGTTCATATCGCGCAGCTCCGCTTTTCTTGAGCCGAGTTTTTCAATAACCGCGCCCACATACTGGTCGGGCACTTCCACAACAAGCTGCTCAATCGGCTCAAGCAGTTCGCCGTTTTCGCCCTTTTTGTAGATTACCTCGGGGCGTGAAACCGCGAATTCGTAGCCCTGGCGGCGCATTGTCTCAATGAGTATTGAAAGGTGCAGCTCGCCCCTGCCGGAGACCTTGAACGTGTCGGTGGAATCCGTCTCCTCCACGCGCATGCTCACATTCGTTTCAACCTCCTTGAAAAGGCGGTCGCGTATGTTGCGCGAGGTGACGTATTTGCCGTCCTGCCCGGCGAACGGGCTGTCGTTTACGATGAAATTCATTGAAAGGGTCGGCTCGTCAATCTTTATGAACGGGAGCGCCTCAACGCAGTTCGGGTCGCAGATTGTTTCGCCGATATAGAGCCCCTCAATACCTGAAATGCAGACTATATCGCCCGCCGACGCCTCTTCGCACTCCGTTCTTTTAAGCCCCTCAAACTGGTAAAGATTGGCTATTCTTACATTCTGCGTTGAGCCGTCCGCCTTGCAGAGGGTAACATTTTCGCCCTTGCGGATGTGGCCTCTCTCCACTCTGCCCACGCCGATTCTTTTGATGAAATCGTCATATTCGAGCGAGGAGATGAGAAGCTGAAGCGGACCGTCCGGATTGTTCGCGGGCGGGTCGATATATTTGAGTATGGCGTCAAAGAGCGGTCTCATCGTGCCCTTCGCGCCGATTGTTTTGTTGTCAAGAGTGTAGCCGTCCGCCTCGGGGTCGTCGGAGGCGTAGCCCTCCTTGGCGGAGGCGTAAATGACGGGGAACTCGAGCTGGTCCTCGTCCGCTCCGAGGTCTATGAAAAGGTCGAGAACCTCGTCAACAACCTCATTCGGGCGGGCGTTCGGGCGGTCAATCTTATTGATGACAACAAGCACCTTCTTCTTGAGACCCAGCGCCTTTTTAAGGACGAATCTGGTCTGGGGCATACAGCCCTCAAAGGCGTCAACAAGCAGAAGCACGCCGTCAACCATCATAAGAATACGCTCCACCTCGCCGCCGAAATCGGCGTGACCGGGCGTGTCGACAATGTTGATTTTTGTGTTCTGATAGTGTATGGATGTGTTTTTTGAGAGGATTGTAATTCCTCTTTCGCGTTCAAGGTCGTTGGAATCCATAACGCGTTCCGCCACCTGCTCGTTTTCGCGGAAGGTGCCGCTCTGCTTTAACATTTCGTCAACAAGAGTGGTCTTGCCGTGGTCAACGTGGGCTATGATGGCAATATTTCTGAGTTGTTTTTCTTCGGACATCGGAATCACCTGTTTGCTTGAGATTATTTATGTATTTTCGCTTTATTCTTCAACCGTAAAGCCTTCCGCTTCGCGCTTGGCTCTGAGGTCTTCAATCATTTTTTCTTTTTCTTTGCCCGAAATCTTGTAGAAGAACATCGGGATGGCGCACAGAAGCAGGCTCACGCCGGGGATAACCGACACAAGTGAGAACACCGCGAAGTTCTGCGCGTGGGTGAGGTCGAGGGCGGATTTAACCGCGGTCGCGGAATACATTTCGGTCGGGTCTATGTTGATAATCATATACATAACGATTATGCCGCAGGTTGAGAGGGCGGAGCCGATTTTGTTGACAAAGCCCTGTATCGCCGAGCCGAGGCCGTTGTCTCTGTAGCCGGTTTTGAGTTCGAGATAATCCAGACCGTCGCCTATGAGAGCGCCGGTGAGAACATTAATTACGCCGAGAGGAATGCTCGAGATGATGATGAAGGGAATGCAGGCGTAAAGATTGTTTGTAAACCAGCCGATAAGCGTTGTGAACACGCTTGATGCGGCGCCCGCGAGGCAGGTGTATATGAGAAGTTTTTTGTAGTCAACCTTTTTCATAAGAGCGGGCATAAGCAGCGTTGCGCCGAACATACCCACAATGGCGCAAATCTGGAACACCGTCTTTACAAGACCCACGCTGGCATCTATTGCCGCGACTCTTTCTGCGTAGGAGAGGGATTCGAGGGCAACGCCCTTGAATTCGCCCGTGGGAATGTAGAAAGCGTAGCGCGCAACATGAATCGCCGCCGCCTGCACCATATATCTGCCGCTTGAGAGCACGCCCATTATAAGCACAAGCACAAGGGGTTTGCAGGTGAAAACTCTTTTAAGAGCGCTCGCTTCGCCCTTCTGCCTTTTGTGAACGGGTGGAACGACTCTTTCCTTTATGTGGAAATAGGAGTTGATGTAGAACACCGAGCCGATTGCCACAACAAGCACGGCGATTATAAGATACTTCTTTTTGCTGTATTCAATGACATTGCTGCTGTCAATGATTTTGGGAAGCACAAGACTCGCTATAAGGAAGAAAATTTCGGGGAACGCCGAGCCGACGCTGTTGATGATTTTGGTAAACGAGATTACCGAGCCTCTCTCCTTTGTGTCGGGAGTGATGACATTGGGAATTCCCCAGAACGGAACATCCGCCATTGTGTAGCACATACCCCAGGCGATATAGACCACGGCGCTGAAAACCATAAGTTTTGTGCCGCTTATTCCGGGGCTTAAATACATAAGTATTGTGAGCACGGCAATCGGAACGGAAGCAAAGAGAATGTAGGGCTTCATCTTGCCCCATTTTGTTGTGTGGCTGTCAACAATCATACCCATAAGCGGGTCGTTTATGGCGTCCCACACCCTGGCGAGAAGCATAAGCGCAAGCACAAACCAGAGATTGAGCTGAAGAACATTGACATAATAATCGCTGATGTAGCTTGACATCATGGCGTAAATCATGCCCTGACCGCCCGCGCCGAGAGCGAACATCCACAGTTCTTTTTTGCCGACATATTTTTTCTCTTCCATAATATCTCCTCACAATAATAATTTGCGCCGTGATAAAAAAGGGGCTGTAACCGTAACGGAAACAGCCCCGAACAAGTCATTATTCGCCCTTCATTTCAAGCAGTTTAACCTTGCCGTCATAGGACTCCTGGCTGACCTTGATTGAATCGGTGATGGCGGCTTTGATGTCATCTTCCGTAGCTGTGAGTTCCCTTGCGTATTTGGGATCGATAAAGAGGTTTATATCCATAATATCGGGGAGGTTGAGCGGGTCAATGCCCGAGTCGATGCCTCTCGCCTGATAATCCTTGACTATCTTGCCCATACCCATTTTCATAAACGCGGGCGGGATGCCGATAATCTTGCGGTTTTCGCCCATGCCTCTCGCGGCATAGACGATTTTGAGGAACTGCTTCCAGGTGAGGTTGTACATACCAATCGGGAACGCTTCAAAGCCGGGTTTTTCTCTCTCGGCGGCGCCCGCTATAACCTCGCCGACCTGGCGGCAGGTGAGCATCGCCGTGCCTCCCTTGGGGTAGAGGGTGCAGGGCAGTTTGTCCATCATCTTTATCTGCTCAATGAGGATAACCCACACGGGCTTTCTGCCGGGCTGTGTGCCGAAGATGTAGGGAAGTTCGAGAACCTTTACGCTGAAGTTTTCATCACAGGCGTCCTCGCACGCCTTTTCCTGGTCAAGACGCGATTTTATATACTGGTTCTTTGTAACAAAGTCCGGTCTTTCGGGGTGCTCCTTGGCGAGATATGAGAAATATGAGCCGAGAACAACCGCTCTCTTTACGCCCGCCTGTTTGCAAAGCGGGAAAATCCTCTCGAGAGGGGCTATGTTGAACTTGTAGTATGACTCGTAAACGGGGGCTTTGAACTCAACTCTCTCGTCAACGCCGGCGGCGAAGATGAACACATCGCAGCCCTCGAGCATAGCGAGAATTTCCTCGTCGCTCTTTTCGTTGATGTTGGCGAAAACAAGCTCCATTTCCTCGGGGATGGGAGCGCCTTCGGGAAGGGGCGGAAGAGCCACGGATTTAACCGTGTGTCCGCGTTTGATAAGCTGGGTTGCCGCTTCGCAGCCGAGAAGACCCGTGCCGCCGATCATAAACACTTTCATAGTACAATTTCCTCCTGATATATTAATGATTTTAAACGATTAAATAAATTTTACAACCTATATAATTAATAGTCAAGTATTTATATTTATTTTATTTATATAAATATCAATAGCCGGGTATTCCCGCCTTGCGGCAGTTCGCCTTGTGCTCAGACCAGGTTTCGGCGTAATAGTAGTTTTCATCCTCATCGGTCACAAAGTAGTAATAATCCGTGTCGTCGGGGTAGAGAGCCGCCTCAATGGCATCAGTGCCGGGGTTGGAAATCGCGCCCGCGGGCAGACCTTTGCGGTCGGTCACTATGTTGTAGTAGTCGCAGTAGACGCTGTAGGTTTCCCGGTCATAGTAGGGCTTTACGTATTTCTGAAGATAGGCGACCGCCACATCGCACTGTAGCCGCGGGAAATCCCTGCTGTTTAAACGGTTGTGAATAACGGAGGACACGCCCTTCATATTGGCGGGATTGCCCGCCTCCTCCTGAATGATGGAGGCGATTATTATGACCTCGTCCATTGTAAGCCCGAGCTCGTCCGCGCGCTCCCTGTAATCATCCCTGTTGATTTTTCTGTCAGCGTTTTCAAGGAATCTGTCAAGCGCCGCCTGACCCGAACAGCCCGCGTAAAACTCATATGTGTCGGGGAAAATGTAGCCCTCGAGCAGATAGGGACGCTCGCTGTCGTTTTCAATAACACCGGGTATTTTCGCCTTGTTTTCGGGGTTCGCCACGGCGTCGAGGAACTCCTGTTTTGAGCACACGCCGTTTTTCTCGAGAAGCTCCGCTATTTCAATGCAGGGCGTACCCTCGGGAATTGTTACGGTTACGGTGGCGGCGGACTGCTGTGAGTATGTTTCGGTTTCCGGCTCGCCTTCGGGCTTTGAAAACGAAAGGTTTTTGATTATCATAACAAATATGACAATCAGCGCAACGCAAAACGCCAGCGCGGCGAGTATTTTAATTTTTTTCATTTAAACTCTCCCGTAAAAGAATGTTGGGAAAATTATAACACAGAAAAAAGAAATTATCAATACAGGGGGTACAGAGGTAAAGCGGAGTTTTGTAATGTAGGGCACGGATTCTTCCGTGCCGTTCGCCACACCCTCTCCGTCGCCTGCGTCAGAGGTCTCCACCGGAGATCCGCACCCTTAACTGCTCATTTCTCACCGCTCATTGCTCATTAATATATATGCTTGATTTTTAAATATGCTTATAGTATAATAATTCAGTAATATATCTTTCAATATGTCTGGAGGAATATGAATGGCAACCTGCCCGAACTGCGGATATAAGTTAAAGCTGACGGACTGGAAACCCGACTGCCCGCAATGCAAGGTAAACCTTGTCTATTACGGCATGGAAGAGGGGCTCCTCAACGACGCCGACAAGGCGGAAGTCGAGCATGCCCACATGCAGAAGAAGATTGACCGTCTCAAGGCGTCGTTTGTGGGTTCTCCCCTTTCAATCGTGCGCCTTGTGTTCACCATTCTGCCGCTCGCTCCGCTGTTTCTGACTCTGTGCTCGCTGAGTTACAACGGCCCGTTCATTGAGCAGAAAACGACGAATGTAAACATACTCACGCTTTACAATTATGTTTCCTCTCTCAACTTTGACTCTCTTTTCGCCATGATGAAATCCGCGCTTCTCGGCAGGGGCTTCACATTCTTCCTTGTGAGTATGATAACCGCCCTGCTCTCGGCGGTGCTTATCATTGTGAGTCTTATCTCGCTTGTTGCCGCCTGCGGACCCAAAGGGAACATACGCAGCATAACCTTAAGCTCGCTTATGGTGATTCTCGCGGTTGTAAGCGCCGTTACGTTTACCAGATTTTCGAACTCGGTTCATTCGGTATTCCCCGAATTCTACTCGGGCTCGCTCGGAATCGGCGCGTTTATTTATATTTTCTTCCTCGTGCTTCTTTTAGCCCTCAACATCTTTATAGCCAAAAAAGGCATTCCCGTAAAATACAAACAGACCTACATCGGCGGCATTCCCTCGGAGGAATACTTCGAGCTTGTTGAAAAAGGAACGGATAAAGCGACTCTCCGCGAGATGATGGCGGACGCTCTCTTCGCGAAGGAGATGCAGGAATACGGCGAGGCGGAAGCCGAGAAGGCAGCCGAAATAATCGAGGAAGAAAAAGAGGCGGCTCAGGAAGCGGCTAAGGAAATTGAAGAAGCCGCAGAGGACGCCGCGGAAGAAATCGAAGAAGAAATAAAAGAAGAACTCGAATAAGGAATGAGCGGATGGTTTTCCATCCGCTTTTTTGAACGATGAATGTTTTTTACACCGAAAACAACATAAAAGCCGTATGCGACGGCGACACAGTCACGCTGTATCTTACCGCCTTCGGCACGGGCAAATACGGCCCGGTTTCCTTTATAAACCTCTGCGATGAGGGCGATGAGATAAAGGCGGGCGAGCCGTTCGGTGACTGCGAGGCGAAAAAGGGCGTTTTCGACCTGATTTCGCCCGTTGACGGCACAGTTCTTGAAGTAAATGAAAGTGTTCTCGACAATCCCGCTCTGCTTGATGAGGGAGTGTATCTTCTGAAAGCGCGCGCCGACTCCCCTCCCGCTCACACCCTCGGCGAAGAGGAGTATGAGGAGTATATCGGAAGCGATAAGGCGCGGTTTCACAACCCGAGGGAGTTTTGAGGCGGAAACGCTTAAACGGCACGGAAGAATCCGTGCCCTACGGTGTAACAGAGTTATGTCATTCCGAGGGAGAAACATGTTTCGACCGTGGGAATCTCAAAAATACATCAAAGAACCGCCCGTGAAGGGCGGTTCTTTTTTTATTCTCTTTATCAGAACTCTACGGAGTTTACTTCCTCCACCTTCTCCTCATAGCAGGAGAAGCAGCCGTCAACAAGCTCTTTGCTCGGCTTGGGAGTGAGAAGCGAAACCACGGGAACAATCACAAGTCCGCCGAGCATCGCTATTGAGCCGGAGTAGAGCGAGTTTTTGAAAACGAAGCCGAGTAAGGCGCTGCCGGAAACATCGAGCCAGCCGAGTGACACGCACAGCTGAACAAGCTCAAGACATACGCCGAACACGAAGCTTGCCACAACAGCCGCCTTCGTGGTCTTTTTCCAGTAAAGACCGTAGAGGAACGGTGCGAGGAACGAGCCCGCGAGAGCGCCCCAGGAAACGCCCATCATCTGCGCTATGAAGAGGTTGGAGCTGTTTGCCTGCTTAATCGCTATAACGGCGCTGATAACTATGAAAACCACTATGAAGACGCGCATTGTGAGCATCTTTTTCTTTTCGCTCGATTCCTTCTTCTTTATCGAATTTATAAAGTCGAGGGTAAGCGTTGAGGAGCTTGTGAGAACGAGTGACGAGAGCGTGGACATTGAAGCGGAAAGCACAAGCACCACAACAACAGCTATAAGCACGGGCGCGAGGGTGGAGAGCATTGAGGGAATTATCGCGTCAAAGCCGCCCACGGGTTTGCCCGTTGCGGGGTCAATGCCGATTTTTTCGGTGTAAAGACGGCCGAAACCGCCGAGGAAGTAGCAGCCGCCCGCCACAACAACCGCGAACGCGGTTGAAATGATTGTGCCCTTCTTGATGGCGTCCTCATTCTTGATGGCGTAGAATTTGCCGACCATCTGGGGAAGACCCCACGTGCCGAGCGATGTGAGGATGACAACCATAAGCAGGAAGAGAGGCTGAGGCCCGAGGAATGAGGCGAAGCCGCCCGCCCAGCCTTCGCCGGACGCCGTTACCGCCTCGTATTTTGAAAGGTCCATAAGAGCCGTTACAAGGCCGCCGTTGTCGTGCAGCACAGCGCCTATAACCGCGCAGATGCCTATGAGCATTATGATGCCCTGAACAAAGTCGTTGAGGGCGGTGGCCATATATCCGCCGACAATAACGTAAACGCCCGTGAGAATTGCCATAACAATAACGCAAACCGCGTAGGGAATGCCGTCATAAGCCATTGTGAAAAGGCGTGAAAGGCCGTTGTAAAGCGACGCGGTGTAAGGGATAAGGAACAGGAAGGTTATAGCCGAGGCGGCGATTTTAAGCCCCTTTGACTGGAAGCGGTTGCCGAAAAAGTCGGGCATCGTCTTTGAGCCGATGTGCTGAGTCATAACCCTTGTTCTTCTGCCCAGAACAACCCACGCGAGCAGCGAGCCGATGAAGGCGTTGCCGAGACCTATCCACGTGCTCGATACGCCGAAATTCCAGCCGAACTGACCCGCGTAGCCGACGAAAACAACGGCTGAAAAATACGAGGTGCCGAAGGCAAAGGCGCTCAGCCACGGGCCTACGCTTCTGCCGCCGAGAACAAAACCGTTAACATCGGTCGCGTGTTTTCTCGAGCGCACGCCGATTGTTATCATCACCGCGAAAAAGAGGATGATGAATACCGAAGTGATAAATACTGTGTTCATTTTGGGTTTACCTCCAGGTTAAGTGCTGAACATATCTTATCATCTAATCGCTTTAAAGTCAAGTGACTTTAAAGCGATAAAGCAGTTTTTTAACGAATTTTGTAGGAAGATACAAAAAATGCGTGTTTTCCTTGTGGGAATTCACGCATTTAACGGCTTATTATTCTGTTTCGGAACTATATCAATAGAGTCTCGCGCCCGTAAATCTCTTCATAAGGGGCGGATTCCACTCCTCTTTGTCGGCGGGAGTTATGCCTTTCTGCCTGAGGGACTTTGTGAAAATTTCAAATCTTCTTTCAAAATCCTCCTCATCCTTGTTCTCCTGCAATGTCCAGCCGTTTTCGGCAACCGCGGCGTAACGGGGGAAGGTGAGGAAGCAAAGGCGGTCAAAATCCTTTATGTATTCCGTCCACACGGGAGTTTCCACACCCGCGATATTTTTAAGCCCCTCAGCCGTAACGCCCTTTAAACGGGGGTTGTAGTTATATGTTTTTTTGAGCGGAGTGATTGAATAGTTGTAATCGGTGTAGTAGTGATAAAAATCGGAGACGATTATTCTGCCGCCGCCGTTCGCGATTTTTACGGTCGGCTTCTTTCTTCCCATCCAGAACTGGACCGAAGCCCCCTCCACTTCTCCCGCTTTGACGGCGTCGTTCCAGACAACGGCGGTTTTGCCCTTCTCTCTTACATGGTCGGCTACCTTCTGCATAAACCATCTCTGCAGCTCATTGTCGGATTTTATGCCGAGCTCCGCCTTGCGCTTTTTGCAGTTCGGGCACTGCGACCACTCGGTTTTGGGCACTTCGTCGCCGCCGATGTGGAAATACTCGCCGGGGAATATATCGCACAGCTCGTCAATGGCGTCAAAAACAACGCTGAACGCCTCATCCTTGCCGGCGCAGATTATATCGCTGTAAATGCCCTGCTTGGTTTTTACCTCAACATCCTTGCCGCTGCAGGTGATTTCGGGGTAAGCGTGCAGCAGAGCCGAGGAGTGGCCGGGCATATCTATTTCGGGAATTACATCTATGAATCTTTCAGCGGCGTAGGCGACAATCTCCTTCATTTCATCCTTTGTGAAATATCCGCCGTATTCGGTGCCGCTTTCCTCCCTGCCGAAATAGGAGCCGCTTCGCACACTGCCCTTTTCGCAAAGCAGCGGGCGTGAATCCACCTGAGCGCGCCAGCCCTGGTCATCGGTAAGATGCCAGTGAAAGGCGTTGAATTTAAGACTCGCGGCGGCGTCAATCATCTTTTTTGTGTCCTCAACGGAGACAATGTGGCGCACGGTGTCAATCATAAACCCGCGGTACGGGAAGGCGGGCTCATCCTCAATTACACAGCAGGGAATCTCCTCATCCGCCACAAGCTGAATGAGAGTCTGCTGAGCGTAGAACATACCCCTTTTTGTCGCGCATTTAGCGCTCACGCCTTCGGGGGTAATCTCCAGAACATACGCCTCGTCGCCCATTGAGCCGGGAACGAGGTCTATGGGCATTTCGGCGGTCAGAAGATTCTCCGTTTTAAGCGTTCCGCCTGTGAACCGGACCCTGTTGGGGTAAGGGATTACATTGAGCCGTTCCATAATATATTCTCCTTCTGAAAAAGGACGCCGGGGCGCCCTTTTTAATCTTCGTTTTCTTCTTCTTTTTCCTCAACGGGAGTTATCTCAACGCGGACCTTGCCTATGCGTCTGTCCTCAACGTTGAGCACGGTGAAATGGATGTTTTCATAGTCGACCTCGGTGCGCTCGCCCTCCTGCGGAAGGTAGCCGAGCAGACTTATAAGGAAGCCGCCGAGGGTGTCGTAATCGCCCTCGGGCAGTTCAACGCCCACAAGCTCCTGAACCTCGTCAAGGTCGGTCACGCCGTCTATGGTGAAGGTGTTTTCGTCAATCTGCGATATTTCCTCGTCCTCGTCGTCGTATTCATCCTGAATGTTGCCGACTATGGACTCCACCAGATCCTCAATGGTGACTATGCCCGCCGTGCCGCCGTATTCGTCAACAACAACGGCAAACTGCACGTGCGAGGCGGTCATTTCGGTAAACAGGTCGCCGCAGCTCTTTGTTTCGGGCACGCAGTAGGGCTTGCGCATAAGATCCCTGAGCGAGACATTCGCCGGAACTTTCTTGCCGACAAAGCCGAGCAGATCCTTTACATAGAGCACGCCGACGATATTGTCCTGATCCTCCTCGAACACGGGTATTCTCGAGTAGCCCTCGTTCATCGCTATGGCAACCGCGTCCTCAATCGGTTTTGTCACTTCCACTGCCGCCATATCGGTACGGTGAGTCATAATATCGCCGACATCGATGTCGTCAAACTCGAAGACGTTGTCAATCATTTCCTTCTGGACTTCTTCTATTACGCCCTTTTCCTCGCCGACATCGACCATCATTCTTATTTCTTCCTCGGTCACCTGCTCCTCGTCGGCGTTGGGGTCAAAGCCGAAAAGGCGCACAACGCCGTTTGTGGAGTGGGAGAGGATTTTTACAAAGGGTCCGGTGATTTTCGCCGTGAAAAGCAGAACGGGAACAACCGCGAAGGATATTTTTTCGGGTATCTGCATGGCGATACGCTTGGGGGCAAGTTCGCCTAAAACGAGCGAAAAATATGAGGTGATTATTGTAATTACAACAACGCAGATTACGCTGAGCACGCCCTCCGAAATGTGGGAGGAAAGCGGTGTCTGCATAAGGCGCGCCACCAGCGGACCGGCAAAACTTTCAGCCGCGGAGGCGGAGGTGAGGAAGCCGGCGAGGGTTACGCCTATCTGAATTGTTGACAGGAAGTTCGATGAGTTTTCCGTCAGTTTTACAATCTGTTTCGCCTTTTTGTTGCCCTCTTCGGCAAGGCGCTGAATCTTGTTGTCGTTTAACGATATTATCGCTATTTCGCTCATGGCGAAAAACGCGTTTATCATAACGAGCACAAACAGAAGTATTATTTTGACTATTATCATCGCAGGGTCGGGGTCATCCATATATGGATTTACTCCTTTCGGTATTTAATAAAAATAATTTTATCAAATATAATCAAAACTGTCAATATATCCTGCGCCGCGCCCCTTGACTGCTCATTGCTCATTTCTCATTTCTCATTAAAAACGGCACGGAAGAATCCGTGCCCTACGGCGGAAAACGGAATATTGCGGTTAAACACGGGCGACAGGTTGTCGCCCCTACGGCGGAAAACAAGTTCTATGATTATAATAGCCCTCTCCGAGAACTGGGGCGAAGCGCCGAAGCGCGTCCGGCGGACGAAACAGCGAGGCGCTGAGGTGAGCAAACGGGAGAATTGCGAAGTGCTACAAGCGAGCAAGGCGACCTGTGTTTGCGAAGGGGCAGGTGGCGGCGGAGCCGACGGGTGCGGTGAAATAATTTCACGCCCGTCCGCGAGGACATACAAACGGCGCTGTGCGCCCCATAATTGCTCATTTCTCATTGCTCATTTCTCATTATAAACCTGCGCCGCGCCCCTTGACTGCTCATTGCACATTGCTCATTTCTCATTATAAACCTGCGCCGCACCCCTTAATTGCTCATTTCTCATTGCTCACTGCTAATTAAACCAAGAGGGAGTACACCTTTCGATGTACTCCCTTTTTCGGTTTTAGTCAGGAATCAGATTATCAGTCGTCTTCCTTTTTCTTTTTAGCCGCGATTGTGACATAAGCAGCCGCAGCAACAGCGGATACAAGAGCGAAGATTGCAGCGCCTTCGTTCGAGCCGGTGTGAGGAACCGCTTCGCCGTGGTCGGTGTCGTGGTGCTCATAGCTGGGCTCGTAGATTGTGCCTGTGGGATGGCTGTAGGTGGGTGCCGAGTATTCGCCGCCGTATTCGCCTGAGTATTCAGCGGGCGAGCCGTCGGGTGTGTGTCTGCTGAGGTACGCGCCTGTGTTTATGCTTGTGCCTGTATAGCCGCCTGCCTGAACGGGTGTATAGGTGGGCTTGGCTATAAGGTTCTCAGCGGGCATATCCGTGGGCTTGTCAATCTTGGTTGTGCCGTCCGCCTTGTACCATTCCCAACCGGTGAACTTGTAGCCGGGCTTGGAGGGACCGGGTATTGAAGTGATAAGGTCGCCCGCATTATAAGGAACTACCTTATAAGTGTCGCCGTTTTCGGTCTGATAAGTTACTGTGTACTGGTCGGGTGAAACATAAGTCCACTTCGCCTTGTACGAAATGTTGTTCGCGGGCATTGTGCCGGGAACTGTAGCGGGTGTTACTTCATCCGTGGGTTCCCATCCGCCGAACACATAGTTCTCACCGGGTGCTGTGGGTGTGGTGGGAACGTTTACGGTGTCACCGTATTTGTATGTGTCTGTTCTGGCATTGGTGTCGCCTTCCCAAGCGCCGCCGTTCGGGTCGAACTTCGCTGTGTATTCGTTATCCGTATAGATGGCGTAGAGGTTGATGTCGTGTGCCGGCATCGTTGCGGGAAGAGCGGTTATGGGAGTTGTTCCGTTGGGTGTCTCAGACCATCCCTTGAAAGTCTTGCCTGTTACGGCAGGACCGTCGCGAAGGGCGGGTGTTGCTTCACCGTAGGGAACAGTGTCGGTGTAATGAGTGGTGGTTCCGTCGGGGCTGAAGTAGTTGATGTTGAAGCTGCCGGGTGACTTCCACTGAGCGGTCCAGGTATGAGTACCCTGAGGCATCTTGGTAGGATCGGTAACTTTGTTGCCGAGTTCATCCTTCCAGCCGTCGAACACCAGATCGCCGTTGGTGATCTGACCGTCCTGAGGAACCATGGAGGAGATATCGTCACCTGCGTCGAAGCCCTGGATACCGATAGGACCTGTGCGGTCTTCACTGTCAACACCGCCGTTGTAGTCAAGAGTCAGCTTGTTGTCTTCCCAGATGGCGTAGAATACAGCTTCGGTGTCGCTGTACTTGCCGAGCGTGTCAACGGGTGTTCTCGCTTCGGGAGTCGCGCCGTAGCCGACAAATACGCTGCCGGTCTTGGAAAGGGTCTTGCCGTCATCTCTGGGATCCTTTACATCGGTGGTCTTGTTGCCTGTGGTTTCTTCGGGATCGTTGCCCGTTGACCAGGTACCGCCGTTGGCGTAGAACTTGGCTGTGCCGAGATCATCTTCCCATACGGCTGTGAAGCGCTTCTCTTTGCCTGTTTCAAATGTGCCGAAGTCCGTAGTGACAGCGCCTATTGTGTTGTCGCTGTTAATCGGAGCCCAGCCGAGGAAGGTGTAACCCGGGTTGTCGGGCTGAGCGGGAGCGGTGATCGCTACGCCGTCAGCGTCGGTCTTTTCGTCTACTTTCCGGACTGTGTCGTTGGCATAGTCGAAGTAGAAGACTGCCGAGCCGGGACCTTTCCAGATGGCAAGAGCGAGAAGGTCGCTCGCGGGCATTGTATCGGGCTTGCCGTCGGGCAGGAGAGTTGCTGTTCTGCCGTTATAGGTGTATGTGCCGGGGGCTTCCATTACGGGAACGGCTCTGCCGTGCGCCGCTTCGGAGCCCTCAAGCGTGTACCATGCCCAATCCTCGAACGAGTAGTTTGTGTCGTTGTTTACGGGGTCGGCAATTTCAACTGTGAACGCCTTGCCGTAATCAACATCCTGCTCGTGGCTGTTTGTTTTGACGCCTATGGGATCGGGGTTGGTGCTGGTGGCATCTTCGAATGAATAGAAGATTGTGTAGTCGTTAACATCCCAGACAGCGTAGAAGGTCTTGCCGCTGTCATCTGTGGTATCCATCTTGCCGAGGTTGGTAAGAGGATCTCCACCGGGTGTTGTTGACCAGCCCTTGAAGGAGTAGCCTTCCTGAGCGGGATTAGTCGCGGGAGCGGTGATGTCTGAATTGTAGGGTGTATTGACTGTTACGGGATCTGTGCTGTCACCGAACTTACCGCCGTTCGGGTCAAACTTCGCGGGGTAGTTGTTGGGCGTGTAGGTAACGGTCTCATCAACGCCGTTTTCATCCATCATACCGCTTACATTATCCTTGTCGGGCGTGTAGCCGGGAACTTCGGGTGTAATGTAGTTGTAGGCTTCGCCGTAAGGAACGGTTGTATCAACAGCCGTGGGAGGTGTTGAACCGTCTGACATTACATAAGTAACCTTTGCGGGGTAATCAATCGGTGTGTAGGTGACTGTTACGGTCTCACCGCCGATTGTATCCATCTTATCGCTTACAACCGCCTGATCGGGTGTGTAGCCCGTCTTGGAGGGCGACTGAACCGAATAGTTCTGGTTGTAGGGAACATCCTCGGTGTGAGTGTCAAACGGAGTTGTCTCGCCTGCAATCACATAGTTGATGGTAAGAGGATAATCAATCGGTGTGTAGGTGACAATCTCGTCAACGCCGTTTTCATCCATTGTGCCGGTTACGGCATCCTTGCTGGGTGTGTAGCCGGGAACTTCGGGTGTTACGATGTTGTAGGACTCGCCGTAGGGAACGGTTTGGGTGACCGCGGCGGGAGGAACAGTGTCATCGCCGTCGGGCATCTTGTATGTAACCTTCGCCGTGAAGTCGGAGGGCTTGTAGTAAACCTCGATTACGGTCTCGCCGGTCTGGCTGATTGTGCCGGAAATGGATGCCTGGCTTGCGTTGACAAGCTCATAACCCGTCTTTGTGGGCGAGCTTATCGGGCCGTAATCCGCGTCGTATTTGACGGTAGCGGTGTAGGTGTCGAAGGGCTCGGTCTGACCCTGAATTATGTACTTGATGGTAAGAGTGCAGTTAACGGGTGAGTAAACAACCACTTCATTGATTGCGGTGTTGCCCATTGTGCCGGAAACAACCGCCTTGTCGGGTGTGTAGCCGGTAATATCGGGCGAGGTGTATGTATAGGGAGTTCCGAAGTCAAGCTCTGCCGCAACGGGAGGAGCCGCCGTGGTGCCGTTTTCATACTGATACACGATTGAAAGGTTAGCGGTTTCAAGTTTGTAGTAAACCTTTATTTCCACATCACGGGAGGGCATACTGCCGCTGACGGTCGCATAGTTCGTCGGATCGACAAGAACATAGCCGTTCGCGGAAAGGTCGGGTGAAGTAACGCTGTAAGCCGCTTCAAACTCGACAGTATCCGTATATTCTGCGGAAACGGGTTGCTCGTTTGTGTTGAGATACTTGATTGTCAGTGTGTAGCTGTTCTTGGTCCACTGTGCCGTGAAGGTTTTGTTCTCGGCGGGCATTGTGGCGGGAACATCCTCTGACCAGCCCGCGAATGTGTAACCATCTCTGGTTATATCATTGGCATCGGGTTTGGGAACGGGATCGCCGAACGGAACATTTTCAAACTCGATATCGTTGCCGCTGCCGTTGTATTCGCCGCCCGCAAGTTCATAAGTTACCTTGTAGGACTGCTTGGTATAAGTAACAGTGACTCTTATCTCATAATCGCCCGTGACGGGGTTCTGAGTCATTGCGCTCTGAGTCATTGTGCCGGAAACGGTTGCGATATCGGGAAGATAGCCGGTCTCTTCGGGTGAATCGACCGAATAAGCCGTGTTGTAGGGAATGGACTCGGTGTAATCCGAAGACATCGGATTGCCTTCGGTGTCAACATACGAAATGATGAGGTTGTAGTTGTTGGGCGAATAGGTTACGGTTGCGGTTTTGCCCGCGGTATTGTCCATTTTGCCGTAAACCGTCGCCGGGTCGGGCGTGTAACCGAACACTTCGGGTGAAGCGACGCTGTAATCCTCATTGAAAGCGTAATCCTGGCTGTATTCGGCGGGAGGAGTGGTACCGTCGCTCATAACATAGGTTATGGTAAGCGTATACGGGTTGGGAGTGTAGTAAACATTCTCTGTCTTGCCGCCTACTGTATCCATTGTGCCTTCCACTACGGCTCTGTCGGGTGTGTGACCCTCAACAGCGGGTGATGTTACGCTGTAGGGAGCGTCAAAGAATACCTGATCGGTTGTGGTTCTGAAGGGATCGGTCTGACCCTGGATGTAATAGTTGACCGTAAGAGTATACTCGATGGGCTTATAGTAAACGGGTATGGTTTTGCCGTTGGGATCATCCATATTGCCGCTTACAGTTGCCTGAGTGGAATCAACAAGCTCGTAACCGGGCTTATCGGGCGAAGCCTTTTCATAACTTTCGCCGAACGCGACTGTGGTTTCGTAGCTGTCAAACGGGGTATCCTTGCCCTCAACTATATAGTTGATTACAAGGGGAAGATCCTTGGGAGTCCACTGAGCCACAAAATCAAGATCTCTGTCGGGCATTGTGGTCTGGTTGTCAATAATGGGTGCCCAGCCCGCGAAATCGTAGCCGTCTTTCTTGAGTTTGGTGTCAACATCTTCGGGGCCCGGAACGGGTGAACCGAAAGCGACATTCTCAAAGACTATGTCGTCCGTGCTGCCGTCATAGTTACCGCCGGCGAGGTCGTAAGTGACCTTGTGCTTGTTGGCAACATAAGTTACGGTAACGGTGACATTGTCCTCGGGCATTGTGCCCGCAACGGGGTCAACACTGGGCGTATATCCGATGATTGCGGGAGTGGCTACCGAGTAGTCCTCGCCCGCGGTGATCGCCTGTGTATAATCGGGCTGAGCCTCTTCGCCGTTCTCATACTGATATTTGATTGTAAGGGTGTATTCCACCCACTGAGCGACCGCTTTGACATTGTAGTCGGGCATTGTTGTTCCGATGGAAACTTCCGTGCCTGAGCCGTCATCCTTGAAGTATTTCCAGCCGGCGAAGGTCTTGCCTTCGATGTAGGGATCGGCTACTTCGTCAAGAGTCTGGCCGTAAATGTAAGTGAACGAGTGGAGAGGTTCGGTCGCGCTGTCGCTCTCATAGTATTTGAAGGTGTAGTCAACAACTTCCCATGTAGCGGTGAAGTACTTGTCCTCCATAACGTCCATTATGCCGACCTGCGGGGTCCAGCCGAGGAAGTTGTGGCCTGCCCATACGGGGTCTGCGGGCGCCTGAATCTGGGTGAGATATGCAGTGGGAACAGTTTTGTTCTCAGTGCTGCCGTCCCAGTTACCGCCGTTCGGGTTGAAGATGGCGTTATATTTGTTTGCCTCGAGGTAACCGTAAAGGGTTACATCGTTGCCGGGCATTTGTGTACCTTCAACAAAAGCTGTCTCATAACCGGGGTCTGTGTACCAGGCGTGGAGAGTGTATCCCGAGGGGACGGTGTAAGTCCACAGCGGGATTACATCGCCGTAAGCTACATCAAACAGATGTGAGGTGTCGAATGAGCCGTCGGGCTTTTCAACAATGAACTGTACCTTGTAGGTGTTTTCTTCCCACAAAGCGTAGTAAATCTTGTTGGCATCCGGGAACACAGAGGGAAGCGCGACGGGCTCGCCGCCGGGTGCTTCAGCCCAACCGGCAAAGCCGTAATTATCCTTTGTGGGTTTTCCGACTTCACTCGCCGGGAAGGGCGTGCCTGCGCCGCCTGTTTTGGCTTCTATTGCCGAGCCGCCCTGCGTGTCGAAGGATACGGTAACCTCATCCGTCCACTTGGCGATGTAAGTTATCTCGTCATAGGGGATTTCGGTTACGGGCGTAACAAGAGTCTGGGTGGTGTCGCCCTCTTCGTACCAGCCGAGGAAGACGCTGCCGTCCTTGACGGGCTCTTCAGCGGTAACTGTTGTGCCGATAAAGTCCTCAAACTCGTGAACATCTTCGTTGTCGGATTCGAATATACCGCCGTCCGCGTCAAAGGTTACTGCGCTGTAAAGCTTGACGGGGTTGTTTTCCAGAAGAACATCGGCATCCCACAGCCACATGCCGTAGGTGTTTACATCGCCGTCGTTGCCTCTGGGAACATTGATGATACCCCAGACATTGGTCTGAGAAGCAACAGTCTCTTCGATGGTGTCGAGTCTGCCTTCGGCATCGGGGTCGAATTCGCCCTGAGCGTTTTCGCCCGCGTCATTTTTGACAGTAAGCTCGAACTCGCAGAACCAGAGTTCGGGTTCATAGCTGAGGTCGGCGCCGTCGTTTTCATTGTCGTCGTAGGCGGGAGTGTTCACATAGTCATCGCCGAATTCATAGGAAACGAAGAAGTAACCCATGTCCTTGAAGCTGTCCGCGTTCAGATCGGCGTTGTTGGCAACAAGCTTCGCAACTCTTCTCTGAGCGCTTGCGGAACCGTCGGTGTAGAATGTGCCGAACGCTTCGCTTGCGCCGCTGAATGACGCGGCGTTGGTGTTGACCGTGAGAGTGTTGGCAGCGGTATCGCTGTAAGAATCGGTGAAGAACGTATTATCATAGAAGAATATCAGTTCGCCGCCGTTGGTGGGATAGTCGGACTCAAGATAGACTCTCGCCTTGAGCGTTTCACCGCGCTTGGCTTTGTCGGTCTCAACCCACTCCCCGTTTTCCTTGCGGAAGAACTTGGTGATAATCGAAACCTGGTTCTCATTGTCAACTATTTCGGTATAGTCGCCTTTGTCTTCGGGAAGTACATTGATATTGATTTCCTCGCTGTACATATCATAGCCGCTGAGACCCATGCCTTCATCGGCGTCGCCGAAGCTTAAGTTGACGCTGTAAACAATCGGATTTGTCGGCGAGCAGATAGCCTCGGGCAGGATTGTGACATAACCCATGCCGGAAGCGTTCGCCTTGACTTTGAGATTGAATTCAAACAGGTAGTCCGAGCCGTCAAAAATCATGTTGTCGCAAACACCGTTGACGAAAGCTCTTATCCAGCCGTATTTGGCTGAGTTTTCGGGACCGATGATTCCCGCAACGCCGTTTTTGACTCTGTCGGGCGCTCCTGTTGATGACTGAATTGTACCCTCGAACATATAATCCGAGGTAGTGTAAATGGGATTTACATCCACCTCATTCATTTGCGAGGTGTATTCATCCTCATAGAAGCTACTGTCATAGAAAAACATAAACGAACCGAGACCGCAATAGAAATCGGTCGTCAGGAATATTCTGGCAGTAACCTCCTCACCTGGACTGACTTCGGTGGTTTCGACCCAAGCGCCGTTCTCATACTTGCCCATTTTTATTTCAATGTCGGCGCTCTTGGTGTCGGCGGCAGAGCCGGCAACAGCAAGACTGCTGAACATCAGAATAAAAGCAAGCAAAAGAGCTATGGGTCTTTTAACCTTACTCATGCTCTATATTCCTCCTTCTTCAGCTTTTCGGCAAAATGCCGTAAAGCCCGGAATTAATTACCTGTTTCCACTCAATATTTTGCTCTCCTGCAGGGGATTTCTCCCCTGCAGGAAGATTTGACAAGATAGTTTAAATCACCGATAGTCAATCAGGGATTCTGGTTAATTGTGGTGACATATGCAACGTGGCTTCTAACTGTTGAAATGTCGCCGTTGTCAATGCCGCCGTTGTGGTTCGCGTCAGCCGCGAGTGCCTTGTACTTGTTGTATTCAGGATCCGTTTCGTCGGACCAGCCTGTGTTGCCCGCGAATTCGGCTCTGATAGCGGATACGTCCGCGGTTGTTACTCTGCCGTCGCCGTTGACATCGCCGAATACAACTACCGTGAAGGTTTCAACAACGCTGTTGTCGTAGTTGTCGTAAACGGTAACGATTGAGCCGGTGCCGTAGAGGCCGTTGTTGTTGTAGGTGTCAACAGGTGTAATTACCATGTAGCCGTCGCCTTCAACATCAAGGAATACATTCATAAGCTTGTCATGAGTTACGTAAACATCGCCGTCCGTGTCTGCGAAACCGTAAACGATATAGTCGGTTCTGTCAACGGTGGTTGTTTCGGTGTTCCTTGCGATAAGCTTGGGAAGTACTCTGTAGGTCGCGGTGATTGTTACATCATCTTCGGGTATAACTGTCGGGAAGTCAACGGGGTCGTTGTTACCGTCAACCCAGCCGGTGAATGCCTGACCGTCGACTGTTGCAGGAGTGGGAGTCTCGGTTATCGGGTCACCCGGGAAGCCTTCGATGGTGTGGTCGCCTGTTGCGTCTGAATATGTGATTGTTACCTTGCCGACATAGATTACGGTGATTTCAAGGTCGCCTGAAGGCATATTGCCGGCGATGACTGCCTGATTATCATTCTGAAGTTTGTAGTCGGGTGAAAGGTCGGGTGAAATCACGCTGTACGGAGCTCCGAACTCATACTCGGCAGCAACTGCGGGTGATACTGTTGCGCCCTTTGTATCAACATAAGTGATTGTAAGCGTGTAGCTTTCGTTGGAGAATACGGGGTAGAACGCTACGCCGCTTGTGCTGTCCATAGTGCCGAGGTTTTCATCGGGAACGGTTGCGTCGGGATTTCTTGACCAGCCGTCGAACTTCTGACCTTCGGGTGCTGTGGGCTCTTCTGCGGGCGCCGTGATGTCTTCGCCGTATTTAACCGGAACATCTACTGTTGTGCCGTCGGGCATTGTGAACGATGCGCTGTAGGTGTTGGCTATATAGGTTACGTTGATAACAAGAGATTCGCTTGTAAGCGTACCGGTGAGATCGACATCCGAAGTCCAGTAGTAACCTGTGATCTCTTCAACCTCGTCTGTTACATCGTAAGCTTCATTTACGGAATACGTTGTAATAGTCTTGGATTCGGCCGCCTGTCTGCCGTTCTCATACTTGAAGTTGATTGTGATGCCTGCCGCGTGAGGCGTGTAGGTGATTGTGATTGTGAGGTTGTCAGCGGGCATTGTGCCTCTTACGGCATTGTCAGCAGTCCAGCTGTAACCTGCCACATCAGCGGGAGTCACATCATAAGCTTCGTTGGTGCGGAATGTGAAGTCTTCGCTTGTTTCGGCAACTGAACCGTCGCTGTATTTGGTGATTACGGTGAGGGTCTGCTCATCGGGTTCGTAAGTGATTGTGATGGTGAGGTCGTCAGCGGGCATATTGCCTGTTACATCCACATCTGAAGTCCATGTGTAACCTGCAACCTCGGCGGGAGTCACATCATAAGCTTCGTTGGTGTGGTATGTGAAGTCTTCGCTTGTTTCGGCAACTGTACCGTCGCTGTATTTGGTGATTACGGTGGGTGGGTGGA
>JAEERC010000039.1 GCA_016285645.1 Clostridiaceae bacterium
CGCACCTCAAAAATTCAGATTTTGGTGTTAAAACAAGGCAAAAAGCGCAGGAATACTTTGTGTATTCCGAGCATTTTTAACGAAGTTTTACGCCGAAGGATGTTTTTTGAGGCTGTTAAATTCCTAAGTTGCGCGCCCTAAGGCAGGTCTTTTTTATTGCATTTCATATTGCAGTTGTCGCAACAGCCGCAGCATTTTCCTTTCTTGCGGTTTTTAACAAGATGAATAACGGCGGCGGCAACGGCGCAGACTACAATCGCGATTATAATGATATTCCAGATATTGCTCATCCCGTGACTCCTACATCAAAAATGACCCGATGACTTTGACCGCGAGGGCGGCAAGCCAGGCAACGGCGCACTGGAACGCCACCACATAGAGCGCCCATTTTCTGCCGAGTTCGCGTCTGATTGACGCGACAGCCGCTACACAGGGTGTGTAGAGCAGGCTGAAAACGAGCAGCGAAGCCGCGGCGACGGGCGCCATAACGGCGGTGACTCCGCCTTCGGCTCCGAACAGAACCTCAAGCACGGAAACGACGCTCTCCTTTGCCATAAAGCCGCTTATCAGCGCGGTGACTATCCGCCAGTCGCCGAGACCGACGGGCCTGAACACGGGGGCGATAACGCCCGCGAGGGCGGCGAGAATGCTGTTGTGCGAGTCATCAACAAGCGAGAGACGGAAATCGAAACTCTGCAAAAACCAGACGACCACAGCCGCTATGAGAATAACCGAGAACGCCCTCTGCAGGAAGTCCTTTGATTTTTCCCAGAGAAGCTGCATTACATTGCGCGCTCCGGGCAGGCGGTAATTCGGCAGTTCCATCACGAACGGCACCGCTTCGCCCCTGAACGCCGTGCGCTTATATATAAGCGCGACAATTATGCTGAGCACTATTCCGAGAACATAGAGCCCCGTCATTACAAGCGCCTTTTTCGAGGCGAAGAACGCGTCCACAAAGAAGGCGTAAATCGGCAGTTTCGCCGTGCACGACATAAACGGGGTGAGCAGAATCGTCATTTTGCGGTCGCGCTCGCTGGGCAGTGTGCGGGTTGACATAACGGCGGGCACGGTGCAGCCGAAGCCGATGAGCATAGGCACTATACTGCGCCCCGAAAGCCCGAGTTTACGGAGCAGTTTATCCATAAAGAACGCGACACGCGCTATATATCCGCTGTCCTCAAGGAGCGACAGGAAGAAAAACATGGTTACTATTATCGGCAGAAAACTGAGCACACTTCCCACGCCCTCGAATATGCCGTCAATCACCAGACCGTGCAGAACTCCGCTGACTCCCGCCTGAGTGAGGGCTGTGTCGGTCAGAGCGGTCAGGTAGTCTATGCCCTTTTCGAGAAGACTCTGAAGCGCCGCGCCTATAACATTGAAGGTAAGGAAAAACACAAGCCCCATAATTCCGACAAACACGGGCATGGCCGTCCATTTGCCTGTGAGGATTTTGTCGATTTTGCCCGAGCGGATATGCTCCCTGCTCTCCGCCGGCTTCTTC
Organism: Clostridiaceae bacterium; assembly: GCA_016285645.1. Classification (GTDB taxonomy): domain Bacteria; phylum Bacillota; class Clostridia; order Oscillospirales; family Acutalibacteraceae; genus CAG-177. Next base: position 1,508 of record JAEERC010000039.1, read on the forward strand.
ACACAGGCGGCGCTGACCTTTTTGATGAATGAGAAGCGCATATCGGCAATAGCCGCGGAGCGGTCGAGCCCGCGCTCCTTCTCAAGCTGAAGCACTATGTGCTCGAGTGTCTCCTTTTCGTTGTCGTCAAGCTCAAGTTCATCGAGAATAAGCTCTTCGCCCTCGATTATCTTGCTCGCGGCGAAGCGCACGGGAATACCCTTGCGTTTGGCGTGGTCCTCAATCAGGTGAATCACGGCGTGAAGGCATCTGTGCACCGCTCCGCCGTTGTCGTCGGGCCCGCAGAAATCCTGCTTTTCGGGCGCCTCCTGATATTTCGCTATATGCAAGGCGTGGTTGATAAGTTCGTCAACACCCTGCCTTTTAGCAGCCGAAATCGGCACTACGGGAGTGCCGAGCATATATTCCATTGTGTTTACATCGATTGAGCCGCCGTTGCCGACAAGCTCATCCATCATATTGAGCGCCACAACAACGGGTATATCCATCTCGAGCAGCTGCATTGTAAGGTAAAGGTTGCGTTCGATATTGGTGGCGTCAACTATGTTTATTATCGCCTTGGGTTTTTCATTTATTATGAAATCCCTCGACACTATTTCCTCGCTTGAAAACGGAGACATCGAGTAAATGCCGGGCAGATCGGTCACAAGGGTATTCTTTTCGCCCTTTATCGCGCCGTCCTTGCGGTCAACAGTTACTCCGGGGAAGTTGCCGACGTGCTGATTGGCGCCCGTAAGCTGGTTGAAAAGCGTGGTTTTGCCGCTGTTCTGGTTGCCCGCGAGGGCGAAGGTCAGAAGCGTGCCGTCGGGGAGAGGATCGCCCGTTCCCTTGGGGTGGAATCTGCCCTCCTCGCCGAGACCCGGGTGATGAAAACTTATTTTGTCATCAAAGCCGTCGGGCTCGTGCGGGTTGCCGTCATCGGCGGTTATCGCTATCTTTTCGGCGTCGGCAAGGCGGAGAGTCAGCTCGTAGCCGTGAATCTGAACCTCGAGCGGATCGCCCATAGGGGCGAATTTTATAAGTTTTACGCGGGCTCCGGGTATGAGCCCCATGTCGAGAAAATGCCTTCTCAGCGCTCCCTCGCCGCCGACCGTCTCAATCAGCGCGGTCTGTCCTGTTTTCAGCTCGTTTAGTGTCATCGTTTTTGTTCTTCCGTTAAAAAGATTATTAAATATGGTTTATTCCGCTTCGCGGCGGAAGCCCGGCATCATATGCATCTTGAACTCGTTTAACACGTGGAGGCGGTCAATACGCTCCTTCGTTGCCTTGTTCTCGATTTCGCCGGTGCGTATATATCTGTCAAGCTCGGCGTAGGTAAAGCCGAGGTTGTCCTCATCCGTTTTGCCGCTGAGCCCGTCAATCGGGGGCTTTTCAATGAGCGCTTCGGGAAGACCGAGCACTCTGCCTATCGCCTTTACCTCTGTGACCGTAAAAGAGCACATAGGGCTGAAATCGCCCGCGGCGTCGCCGTAGCGAGTGGCATAGCCGACCCAGTCCTCCGAAAGGTTGCAGGTGTTCGCCACCCTGCCGTTCATACTCTGACCCACGGCGTAGAGCACGCTCATACGGATTCTCGCGGGCAGGTTTGTGCGCGTCTGCACGCTGACTTCGGGGAGCACATCGAGTTCCTCAAGAACACCCTGCACCGCGTTTTTGATATTTATTTCAAAATGTTTTATTCCGAGGTGATTGACAAGCAGATAAGCCATATCAATATCGCTCTGCTCGCCGCAGGGCATAAGCACGCCCACGACTCTGTCTTTACCGAGCGCCTCAACGCACAGAGCGGCGCAGACGGAACTGTCCTTTCCGCCCGAAATGCCGACAATCGCGTTGCACCCCCTGCCGTTTTCCTCAAAGAAATCGCGTATCCACCGCACGCACTCGTCCTTTACCGCTTTCGCGTCAAACATATCGTCACCCCGTTTTCAAATAATTCTTATTTGTACTTTTTACCCGTTGATTTTGCGCACATCGCCGCAGCAGTTCTTGTATTTTTTGCCGCTGCCGCAGGGGCAGGGATCGTTGGGTCCTATCTTTTTCGCCTTGTTGCGGATGGTTCTGCCCTTTTCGCTGCCGTCCGAGGAGCCCGACGAGCTTGTGGAGGTTATTTTAGCCGCCTGCTCGCGCTTTGTGTCCTCCTCGGTCTTTACAATAACCGTGAGCATCTGCTTGACGGTGTTCTCGCGGATTGCCGCGGTCATCTCGTCAAACATATCGTAGCTTTCCATTCTGTACGCTACTATCGGATCCGTCTGACCGTAGGCGCGAAGACCGATACCTCTGCGAAGCTGGTCCATGGCGTCGATGTGGTCCATCCAGTTGTTGTCGACATTGCGAAGAAGAATCATTCTCTCAAGCTCGCGCATAAGCGGAGTGCCGTCCGGAGTGAGACCGAACATCTCCTCGCGCTCCTCGTATTTCTTCTCGCCGCGCTCTATGAGCATCTCCTTGACTTCCTCGGGGTCAAAGTCGCCGTCCCTGAAGTCGTCATCGGTTGTGAGCCAGCCGAGGAATTTTTCGCGCAGGCCGTCGATGTTCCAGTCGTCCTTCTCCACCTTCGTCGAGCAGTAGAAATCAACGCTCTCCTCAATGCACTCGCGCATCATCCTGTTAATGCTCTTCTTTAAGTCCTCGCCGTCGAGCACCTGATTGCGCTGACCGTAGATCAACTCTCTCTGGCGGTTCATAACATCGTCGAAATCGAGCGTGTTCTTACGGATTTCAAAGTTCTTGCCCTCAATCTTCTTCTGGGCGTTTTCAACTGTTCTCGAAAGAATCTTCGCCTCAATGGGCATATTCTCGTCCGCGCCTATGGTGTTCATAACCGCGGTTACTCTCTCGCCGCCGAACAGACGCATAAGGTCATCCTCGAGCGAGAGGTAGAAACGGCTTTCGCCGGGGTCGCCCTGTCTGCCGGATCTGCCGCGCAGCTGGTTGTCAATACGCCTGGACTCGTGGCGTTCCGTACCTATTATAAACAGACCGCCCGCCTCGCGCACCTTTTCGGCTTCGTCTTTTATTGCTTCCTTATATTTATTTTCAAGAGCGTGGAAGGTCTCGCGCGCTTCGAGAATCTGCTCGTCGTCGGTTTCGGCGTAACCGGTCGCCTCTGCGATCAGTTCCTCGTCATATTTCCCCTCCATACGGCGCATCTCCGCCTTGGCGAGGTATTCGGGGTTGCCGCCGAGCATAATGTCGGTACCGCGGCCCGCCATATTGGTAGCGATTGTAACGGCGCCGAACTTACCCGCCTGGGCTACTATCTCCGCTTCCTTGTCGTGGAATTTCGCGTTGAGTACCTCGTGCTTTATGCCGCGCTTTTTGAGCATGTTGCTGAGCGTTTCGGATTTTTCAACCGAAACGGTACCCACAAGCACGGGCTGACCCTTTTCGTGGCAGGCGATAATCTGGTCTATGACCGCGTTGTATTTGACTTTCACGGTCTTGTAAACCACATCCGGGTGGTCAATTCTGATCATCGGTTTGTTCGTCTCGATTTCGACAACATCGAGGTTGTAAATCTGACGGAACTCTGTTGCCTCGGTCATAGCCGTACCGGTCATACCGGAGAGTTTCTTGTAAAGGCGGAAATAGTTCTGGAATGTGATTGTCGCGAGAGTCTTGCTCTCGTGGGCGACCTCAACGTTTTCCTTCGCCTCAATCGCCTGATGAAGACCCTCGTTATAGCGTCTGCCGTACATGATACGGCCGGTGAACTCGTCAACTATGAGCACCTGATTGTCCTTTACGACATAGTCAACATCGCGCTTCATAACGCCGATTGCCTTGATCGCCTGGTTTATATGGTGCTGGAGCGTCATATTTTCGGCGTCCATAAGGTTTTCGAGGTTGAAATACTGCTCCGCCTTTTTAACGCCGTGCTGGGTGAGAGTGGCGGTTTTCGCCTTCTCGTCAACAACATAGTCCGCGTCCTCGTCAACGAGATCCTCAATATTGTCTTTTTTCATCGTCTCCTTGACCATCGCCATTTTGAGCGTGCGGGCAAAGGAGTTCGCTATTTTGTAGAGGTCGGTCGATTTGTCGCCCCTTCCGCTGATGATAAGGGGTGTTCTCGCCTCATCTATAAGGATGGAGTCAACCTCGTCCACCACGGCGAAGTTGTGGCCGCGCTGAACCCTGCCCTCGGCGTAGGGAACCATATTGTCACGAAGATAGTCGAAGCCCATCTCGTTGTTTGTGCCGTAAGTTATGTCGGCGTTGTAGGCGGCTCTGCGCTCCTCGTTCTCAAGGTCGTGAACAATAAGACCGACGGTGAGCCCCATAAAGCGGTAAACCTTGCCCATCCACTCACTGTCGCGGCGGGCAAGATAATCGTTTACGGTTACTATGTGCACGCCGTTGCCCGAAAGGGCGTTGAGGTAAGCGGGCAGAGTGGCGACGAGGGTTTTGCCCTCACCGGTTTTCATCTCGGCGATTCTGCCCTGATGAAGAATGATTCCGCCTATTATCTGCACGGGGAAGTGCTTCATATTGAGCACGCGCCAGGACGCCTCGCGGAAAGCCGCGAACGCCTCGGGAAGAATATCGTCAAGGGTTTCGCCGTTTGCGAGGCGCTCCTTGAATTCGTCTGTTTTTGCGCGAAGGTCCGGGTCGCTGAGTTTTTCGTATTCGCTCTCAAGCGACAGAACTTTGTCGCACAGCGGCCGCACGCGCTTGATTTCCTTTGCGGAGTAATCTCCGAAAATTTTGGTGAGAAGTCCCATAGTTTTTTACCTTTCGTGTGTATGATAATTTTTGTTGTATTTCGGATACCGTTATGGTAGAATATTCTCAGTCAGATAATCCTAAAAAGGGAGGCGGTTTTATGCCCAAAAGAGACAATTATATTTCGTGGGATGAATATTTTATGGGAATCGCCCTGCTGAGCGCCAGGCGCAGCAAGGACCCGAACACGCAGGTAGGCGCCTGCATAGTCAATCAGAACAATAAGATTATGTCGGTCGGCTACAACGGCTTTCCCGCCGGGTGCAGCGACGACGAGTTCCCCTGGGAGCGCACGGGCGATGACTACAACACAAAATATCTGTATGTCTGCCACGCGGAGTTGAACGCCATTCTCAACAGCGCGGGCGGTGACCTTCACGGCTGCAGAATCTATGTCGCTCTCTTCCCCTGCAACGAGTGCGCGAAGGCGATTATCCAGTGCGGAATAAAGGAGGTTGTGTATCTCTCCGACAAATACCGCGACACAGACGGCACGCGCGCCTCAAAAAGAATGTTCGACGCCGCGGGCGTGAAATACACCTGCCTCACCCCGTCGGAAAACAGCATTTTAATCGAGTTCAACCCGGAAAAAGTTTAACCGCTCTTTCACACCGCTCTGCTTCGCAGGGCGGTTTTTTTCATATCTCAATCACAAGTTCCACGGGGCAGTGGTCGGAGCCGAATATTTCCTGATGAATCTTACTGTCAATCATTTTATCCTTGATCCTGTCCGAAACAAGGAAATAGTCTATGCGCCAGCCGGCGTTGTTCTCCCTTGCGCGGAAGCGGTAGGACCACCAGGAATACTGCCCCTCGGCATCGGGATAAAAATATCTGTATGAGTCAACAAAACCCGCCGCGAGAAGCTCGTTGAACTTGCCTCTCTCCTCGTCGGAAAAGCCCGCGTTGCCGCGGTTCGCCTTCGGGTTTTTCAGGTCGATTTCGTTGTGCGCCACATTCAGGTCGCCGCAGAAAATCACGGGTTTGTTTTTGTCAAGCGCCGAAACATACTCCCTGAAGGCGTCCTCCCAGCTCATACGGTAGTCAATTCTCACAAGCCCGTCCCGGGCGTTGGGCACATAGACACATACAAAATAAAAATTCTCAAATTCAAGGGTTATCGCCCTGCCCTCGGTGTCGTGCTCGGGAATACCGAGACCGTATTTTACCGAGAGCGGCTCCTCCTTAGAAAAAACCGCCGTGCCGGAGTAGCCCTTTTTCTCGGCGTAGTTCCAGTACTGATGATATCCCGGCAGGTCGAGTTCAACCTGACCGTCAACCACCTTAGTCTCCTGCAGGCAGAAAACATCCGCATGGAGCGCGCGGAAACTCGCGGCGAAATCCTTGTTGAGACAAGCCCTTATTCCGTTGACATTCCACGATACAAAGTGTTTTTCAGCCATGTTTTTTCCTCCCTGCCGTACTGAAATTGTATTATAACACACTTAAAATCAAATGTCACTAAAATTATATCTATATTAAAAGATTATTCATTTTTATATTTTCCGTTGATTTCCGCGATTCGTCCGCGGATTTCTCACAGAAAGCCCGCTTTGGTAACTATTCATAAATAAGCGCCCGCCGGGTTGTTTAATGTGCCTATAATATTCTATTTTGTAACTTTTATTTTAATAAAGCAGTATTGACAAACCCCGCCTTATGTTGTAAATTTTTAATGATAGTATGCGTTTGTGTGCCGATTTTATCGGTTCGGCGCAGATATCGCAAAAAACAAATTTTTCAGGAGGAAAAAAGTAATGAAAAAGATTCTTGCGTTAATGCTTGCTCTCGCAATGGTATTTACCCTTGCGGCGTGCGGCGGCACCAAGGAAAACCCGACCGAACCCGACGAAACGGTAACAGATGAAATCACGACAGAAGAGGCAACAGAGCCCGTTGCGACCGAACCCGTATCCGGCGAAGGCACATCAACAGACACGACCGAGCCCGTAACAGACGAGAACGGCCAGACAGTTACCGAAGCGGCTTCCGAAACAACAACAGAAGCAGGCAAGGGCCTCAACTCAACAGACGCGGCTGAAATCGTTGCTTACTACAACGCGGCAAGAAAAGCCACCGAAGGCCACGCCCCCAAAGGTCATCAGACAATGACTCTCGCTGCTCTTGACGGCGGCGACGGCATCGTAGGCGGCATCATCAGCGCTTTCGAGGGCATCGCGAAATCCGCTCTTGAAAAGAACTCCACCGAAACAGACTACATCCCCGCTCACGACCACGACGATGTTAAGGTTTCCGACGTTAAAAACGCGAAAGCTGTTAACGACGGCAAATACACAACCATCACTTTCGACGTTGTTGACCAGTCCGCAGGCGCTTCCACCAAGGGCGGCGACGGCTCCGTAGGCCGTACAGTAGGCGTTCTTGACGGTATCGACAACGCTCTTAAAGAGCTCAGCGGCGTTGAAGTCAAAGACGGCATCCAGAACATCAAACTTACATACAAAAACGCCAAGGTTACCGCGAAAATCGACAACGAAACAGGCAGAATAGTAGGCGGCACATGGCAATACAGAGTCAACATCAACATCAGCTCCATCTCTCTTAAGGTTACAATCTTCTCCGCAACACTTAAGAACGTTTCCGGCGCTGTTGACTACAAAGTTGTTATCTGACGGCAATAATTGATTTAACCGAGGAATTTTACGTATTATGAACATCAAAAAGGTACTCGCGCTTCTCCTCGCTCTTACATTTGTAATTTTCACCTTTGCCGCCTGCGGCAGCAAAGAGGGCGGAGAAGCAACAACACAGGCGCAGAACGCTGAAACCGAGCCTTCGGATGAAGCAGTCACGGATTCTTCCGAACCCGTCACGGGCGACGAAAATACAGAGCCCTCAACAGACGAAAACGGCGAGACCGTGACCGCCGAGGATGTAACGGCTGAAACAAAGCTTCCCGAAACCAAGGAGGAGATTCTCGCTCTCTACACAGAGGTTATGAATCAGGCGAAGAAGGACGCTCCCGCGTTCAACAAGGTGCTTTATCAGGTGCTTCCCGATGACGCCGCTTCCAGAAAGGTTTCCGAGGGCGGGGCTCTCGTAAACGCGGCGCTCAACCTCGCGGGCAATTTCATGACGAGTGAAAAGGACGCCTACAAGAAGCCCGAAGTTTACGAAAAGGGCGGCGATATGCACGCCTTCCCGGTGGTTGACAATAAGGCGGGCTGTCTGCTTACGGACACATCCGCGATAAAGAGCGCAACCTGTGAGAAACTTCCCAACGGCAATGTCCGCATCACTATAGTTCTCAACAGTGAAGCGAACCCCGAGCCCACCAAGAGCGCGGCTAAACCGGTAAGCAATCACGGCGCAATCTTCAATCCCCTTTCAAAAAAGGTTATTGATGAGAACCTTTCCGGCGGACTTGTTTCCGCGGTGTTCAAGGATATCACATACAGCCTCACTTATCACGACTGCTCAACACAGCTTGTTTTCAACCCCGAAAACAACCACGTTGTTTCGCTCGACCAGGTCTGCAATGTCACAATCAAAGGCAGCGGCAAGGCGGGTTTCGTAACAATCGCGGTCGATAAACAGGAGCTTGTGAACTACGTAAAAGTCTATAATATCAAGTATTAAAACTTAAGCGGGCGGTTTTTCTGACTGCCCGCTTATTGATTAAATTCAGGAGGATACGACAAATGAAAAAAACAAATCCCTACGCCGGCACACAGACCGAAAAGAATCTTCTTGCCGCTTTTGCCGGTGAATCTCAGGCGAGGAACAAATACACCTATTTCGCCTCAAAAGCCAAAAAAGAGGGCTTTGAGCAGATAGCCGCCCTCTTCCTCAAAACCGCCGACAACGAGAAGGAGCACGCCAAAATGTGGTTCAAGGAGCTCAATATGCTCGGCTCAACGGATGAGAACCTTGAAGACGCGGCGGACGGCGAAAACTACGAATGGACCGATATGTATGAGGAATTCGCGAAAACCGCCGAGGCGGAGGGCTTCACGGAGCTCGCCGAAAAATTCCGCGGTGTTGCCGCGATAGAGAAACACCACGAGGAGCGCTACCGCGCCCTGCTCAGAAATGTTCAGACAAGTCAGGTGTTTGAAAAGAGCGAGGTAAAAATCTGGGAATGCCGCAACTGCGGCCACATAGTCGTGGGCACAAAGGCGCCCGATGTATGCCCCGTATGCGCCCATCCTCAGAGCTATTTCGAAGTCAGCGCGGAAAACTATTGATTTATAACGGAGGCAGTTATGACTTTTTACAAATGCGAAAAATGCGGTAACTTTGTTACCTTTTTAACCGAAAAAACCGCCTGCACGCCCATGTGCTGCGGCGAAAAGATGGCTGAACTCACCCCGAACACCACCGACGGCGCTTTTGAAAAGCATGTGCCCGCCGTAAGCGTTGACGGCAATATCGTCACCGTCGCGGTCGGCTCCGTCGCCCACCCCATGGTTGAGGCGCATTACATTCAGTTCATCGTGCTCGAAACGAGCGAGGGATATCAGAAAAAGGATCTCACCCCCGCCGACGAGCCCGTTGCGAAATTCGCCCTCGCCCCCGGCGAAAAGCCCCTCGCCGCCTACGAATACTGCAACCTCCACGGCCTGTGGAAGGCGGAAATCTGAAATAATAATTTTCAATAAACCGGCAGACGGAGCGCACGGATTAACCGCGCGCTCCGTTTTATTATCGGATTTTTATTTCCGATTCCTTAAAGCCTCTGTATAAACCATGTGAAATTTCACGGGCGTGTGCCGCGTTTTCATACCTTGTCCACGGGTCGTCCTTCGCAAGCCCCGTGCATCCGGTTATGCTGATTATTCCGAAAACCGGCTTGTTTTCACGGACTAACCTCTGTTTGTAAAGCGGTCCGGGATAGACGAAAGCGCCGTGCAATTCCTCTGCCGCCGTACAATTTTTGAATGCGCAAAAGCTGATATTCACCTCGGGATTAACCGGATTATCGATGAAAACACCGTTCTCCTTCGGTCCTATACCCCATTTTATACCGAAATCGCAATCCTCAAAAACACATCTTTCGATATTCACATTCATTTTTTCACTGACGCAGTAACATATTATCGGCTCTTTTGCACCCTCGCCCGAAAGATCTTTGAAATAACAGCCGTAAACAGTTACGCCCTTGCCGAACTGTGTTGTGATTGCCGTTCCGTAATTTGAGTCAAAAGTGCAGTTTTTCACGGTTAACGCATTGTGAATTGTGTTTTCACAGCAGAAAAAGTTACAACCGTCAACTATCTGTGTTCCGTCAAGCTCAAGAAACTTGCTGTATCTGCAATCGGGAGTTCCTACCGCTCCGTTGCAGTTGACAAAATTACAATTCTTTATCTCTTTCGCTCCGTGAATGGGGTGTCCCATATCCTGAAACAGACTGTTCTCAACAGTAAGCCCTTTCGGATAAAGGCAGATATCTGCTTTTCTGCCGCCGATATACTGCACTTCATTAATTGAGCCCTCGCAATTTTCGGTATAGATAAGAACCTCAGAGAAAACTCTCAAAGGATTTATGAGATCATCATTGATTGTGATTTTTGACCCGATGAGGTCAAAGCGAGAATCTCTGCAAACCGCAAAATGTCTGCAGTTGTCAAGTTCGCATCCGGTAAACAGGACTGTTGACGACTCCGCTTCGATGAGCCAGACACAAGAGTCAAAAAGACAGCCGCTGAATTCTGCCGAAGCGCCGTCCGCTTTTATCAACGGCGTTCCGCCGAATCCGGTGCCGATAAAAACGCAGTCCTCCGCTATCATTTCCGC
>JAEERC010000040.1 GCA_016285645.1 Clostridiaceae bacterium
CGATGTAAACGCGGAAAATGTCCGCGGGCTTACCACGGCGCAGATGACGGGCACAGCCGCCTGCGAAAATATGATTGGTTTCTTCACCCTTTCGGGCGGTGAATACACGAGCGACGCCTGGTATGTTACCGACTCTTATCCGCTTCTCAAGGTGTTCGCTTCAGGCTCCGGTGATGATGAAATTCCCGCCGAAGCTGTGCAGATAGGAACTTATGAAGAACTCAAAGCATTCGCAAGCCGTGTAAACGGCGGTGAAGAAGAACTCAATGCCGTGCTCACGGCGGATATTACCGCGGATGATGAAAACTGGACTCCGATAAGTAATTATTCCGGCATATTTGACGGTCAGGGGCACAAGGTAACCGGACTTTCCACACCGCAGGAATACGGAAACTTTGCCGGATTGTTCGACTCTGTTTATGAGGAAGGCACAATCAGAAATGTCGGCATTGAAGGCGGTTCCATACATGGAGATATGTATGTAGGCGGCATCGCGGGATTTAACGAGGGAACCATAAAGAACTGCTATAACACCGGCAGTGTTTCGGGCAGCGGTATGTATGTCGGCGGTATCGCGGGAATTAATTTCGGAACCATAAAGAACTGCTACAACACCGGCAGTGTTTCGGGCGGCAATATGTATGTCGGCGGCATTGCGGGCTTATCACAAGGTGATTTAATCAACTGTTACAACACCGGCAGTGTATACGGCAGTGATGATTATGTCGGCGGTATTGTGGGACTTTATGCTAATTATGATGCAACTCACGAAATGAAGAACTGCTATTTTGACACAGATAAGGTGACCGGAGTAAACGCCGTGGGTATTGATGTAAACGCGGAAAATGTCCGCGGGCTTACCACGGCGCAGATGACGGGAATAGCCGCCTGTGAAAATATGACCGGCTTTTTTACCCTTTCGGGCGGAGCATATACGAGCGATGACTGGTATGTTGCGGATTCTTATCCGCTTCTCAAGGCGTTCAGACCCGCCTCGCAGCCCACGGGGGATATTCCTCAGCTCAGAATAAATGAAGAAACGAATTATTGGGAAGTTTCATACGACAACGGTTCAACCTGGACTTCGCTCGGCGTTAAGGCAACGGGTGAAAACGGCCAGAACGGCTCCGACGGCGAAAACGGTATCACTCCTCAGCTCAGAATAAATGAAGAAACGAATTATTGGGAAGTTTCATACGATAACGGCGCAACCTGGGCTTCGCTCGGCGTTAAAGCGACGGGTGAAAACGGTCAGAACGGCGCGGACGGTCAGGACGGACAGGATGGACAAAACGGCGCAGACGGTATCACTCCTCAGCTCAGAATCAATGAAGAAACCAACTACTGGGAAGTTTCATACGACAACGGCGCAACCTGGGCTTCGCTCGGCGTAAAAGCGACGGGTGAAAACGGACAGAACGGTGCCGACGGTCAGGATGGTCAAGACGGACAAGACGGACAGAACGGTGCCGACGGTATCACCCCTCAGCTCAGAATAAATGAAGAAACGAATTATTGGGAAGTTTCATACGACAACGGCTCAACCTGGGCTTCGCTCGGAGTAAAAGCGACGGGTGAAAACGGACAGAACGGCGCGGACGGTCAGGATGGTCAAGACGGACAGGACGGACAGGACGGTGCCGACGGTATCACTCCTCAGCTCAGAATCAATGAAGAAACGAATTATTGGGAAGTATCATACGACAACGGCGCGACATGGGCGTCGCTCGGTGTAAAAGCGACGGGTGAAAACGGACAGAACGGCGCGGACGGTCAGGACGGACAAGACGGTCAGGACGGACAGGACGGTGTCGGAATCGCAAGTGTTGAAATAGATGAAAACGGCCACCTCATCGTTACGCTTACAAATAACAGAGTGTTTGACCTCGGCAAAGTCACCGGTGAAAACGGACAGAACGGCGCCGACGGCCAAAACGGACAGGATGGACAGAACGGTCAGAACGGCGAAAACGGCGCGGACGGCAAAACACCCTCACTGCGCATAAATCCCGACACACTTGAATGGGAAGTTTCCTACGACGACGGTGCGAACTGGATCTCACTCGGTATAACAGCGGCAGGCGCGGACGGTCAGAACGGTGCCGACGGCAAAGACGGCGTTGACGGTCAGGACGGTAAAGACGGACAAGACGGTAAAGACGGTGTTGACGGTCAGGATGGCAAAGACGGTCAGGATGGTAAAGACGGTGTCGACGGTCAGGACGGCAAGGACGCCCCGACAATAACCGGAATGTATTATAACGAAGACGGCGAGCTCGTTGTTCAGATGTCCGACGGCACGGAAATAAACGCCGGCAAGCCCGCGGCAAACACTGAAAGCGAAGATGAAAAGCCCGTTGTTACAATAGCCGGCTATCAGGCGGTAAGAAGCGCGGACTACGGCACAACGATCACCTTCCACGCCTCGGCGGACTTCATCCCCGACGGATATGAGATACACTGGTATATAAACGGCGAGGATATGGGCACGGGCGAGGATTATACGGTTGAGAACGCTAAAGCCGATTTCACCGTGAGCGCACGCCTTATGAAGGACGGCTCAACAATCTCCGAATCAAAATCCGAAAAAGTCGATGTGAATACAAGCTTCTTCGGCAGATTTATCGCCTTCTTCAAAAAGCTCTTCAACGCGGCGGCGTTCATCATAGATCAGAAATAATATCCGCCGTATAATAGCGGCGCAACATATTTTTACGGTATCGGTTCTTTAACAAAGGAGATAGAAAAATGAAAGCTCTGAAAAAAGCAATCGCAATTATTCTCTCGGTTACAATGGTTACGGTCACTTCGGTCGGCGCCTTCGCCGCGGACGGCAAGGAGGGCTACGGAGTGCTCGAACACGCCGTTGACAGTGTTTTCGGCGTTGTTCAGGACGGACTGTTCGCGATTCTCACCGCGATCAACATCCGTTTCGATCTGAAAAACGCGAAGGATTACAAGGTGGGGGAAGGTGAATACTTTTATCCCGGAACCGACGGCAAGGTAAGCGGCACGGGCTGGAAAGCGGGCTTTGCCGACAACAGCGTCATACCCGAAAAATGGCGCTGTGACGCAGAGGGCAACCCCGACCCCGAGGGCTGGTGCCTCGACAAAATGCACTGCGGCGGCGGATATCAGGCGGAAATAGATAAAATTTATTCGGGTCAGAATGTAAATGTTCTGGTCCTTTCAAACGGCAGCGACTCAAACGGCAACGGCAAGGAAGACATTATTATTATGATAAGTGTTGACGGCGTTGGCATAACGAGCGTGACCTGCCGCGATATAAGAAAAGGCGTGGAGGAAAAACTCAGCCGATACGGTATAACCCACGGCGACATTCTTTCCTGCACGGTGAGCGCCACCCACTGCCACGCGGGGCTTGATATTCAGGGAATGTACTGGAAAAGGATTCTCAGCGTTCTCGCGATGAATCTCTTCAAGCGCTTTATTCCCGGACAGTATATGCTCACACTCGAAGAGGATATGCACGACACCCTCGTTGATAAGGCGTCCGACGCCGTTGACAGGGCGTTCGCGGGTATGGAAAACGGCAGTCTTTCGTTCTTCACCACAGATGAAGCCCGGGGCGTGAGGGATAAATTCCACAGCGGCGCCAAAACCCAGAATAAGTTTTCCTCATTCATTTTTGAATCCGAAAGCGGCAAAAAGACCATAGTTTCAAATATCGGCGCCCATCCCGTTTCCGCCAACGCGCAGAGCACGCATATGACCGACTGCGACTATCCCTATTATATGAAACTCGCTATGAAAGACGCGGGCTACGACTTTATGTTCATACAGGGCTCCCAGGCGGGCGTTTCCACGGCGGACGCCGAAATCGGCAGGGATGCCGAGGAATGGGCGGCCTCAAAAGCGCTCACAAGGAACGAATGGGTTGAGAGATACGGCGAAGAGGTTACGGCGGAACTCTATGAGGGCTGCGAACCCGGCTTCGGCGATATGTATAAAAAGGGCTACGCCCTCGCGCATTTCGTAATCGACGCGGCAAACGCAAAGACGGCGGTTGAACCCGTTGTGAATATCAAAACAACCGAAATACTCCTCGACTGCGACTTCGGCCTTATGGAGGTCGGCGCGGCTACGGGAGTGCTCGGCTTCAACGGCGTGCGCTCCTCCTCGGCGAAAAGCGGCTACGGCATTATGGTTGAGCTCGGCTGCATCGAACTCGGCGAGGATGTCGCTTTCATAACCGTTCCCGGCGAACTCGCGCCCGCCTGCGTTTACGGCACAAAAGAGGGCTACGACGAATCCACGCTGTGGACGGGACCTCAGTCCTGGAGCGGCAAGGACTGGGAGTACAGAACCCTTGAGGATATGGTAAAAGAGGCGTCCGGCGATGAGAACAAGCAGGTTCTTGTTATGGGCCTTACCAACGACGCCATAGGATATAACCTCCCCGACACAATCACAACAAAAGGCATACTCACTCCGCTCCTCATCTATAACGGCGACGGCGGCAACGAGGTGAGCAACTCAATGCTTATGACCGTTTCGTGCCACAGCGCCTCCGATATAGTAAAAGGCTTCGGCGAGCTTCTCGGCGTACAGGCGAAAAAATAAACCAAGCGTTACAAAATCTTTCGCAGGCGCAGGAGCGCAGGGGGAAAAATGAAAAAAGTCAGATTCGGAATTGTTGGCACGGGTACCATAGCCCACCGTTTCGCCAACGCGATAAAGAATACGCGGGGCGCCGAGCTCGCGGCCGTGGCGTCAAGAACGCGTGAGGGCGCGGAGAGCTTCGCACGGGAGTTCGGTATTCCCGCTTGCTTTGAGGGATATGAAAATATGGCGCAGTCGGATTGCATTGACGCCGCCTACATAGCCGTTCCGCACTCGGGGCACATAACCTGCTCAATGCTTATGATGAACGCGGGCAAGCACGTGCTCTGCGAAAAGCCGATGGCGGTAAACGCGCGTGAGGCAAGGCAGATGTTTGACTGCGCTGAAAAGAACAATGTGCTTCTTACGGAAGCAATGTGGGCGCGGCTTGTGCCCGGCACGCTTAAAATGCTCGAAATCGTCCGCGGAGGAGTCCTCGGCGACATACTCGGCGTGGAGGGAAAATTCTGCTACACAATGGACGCCGATGAAATGGACCATCACGTGTTCAGACCGGAGCACGGCGGCGGCTCGCTTCTCGATGTGGGCTGCTACGGGCTGAATTTCGCAAGCTGGTATCTCGGTGATGAGATTGAGAGCATCAGCGCGCAGGCGGATTTCTACAACGGCACGGACTGCCACACCTGCGTTCTTCTTAAATACAAAAGCGGAGCGATAGCCGATATTTCGAGCGCCACTCTGCTTAAAAAACCGAATGAGGGTTATATTTACGGTACAAAGGGTTATGCCCGCCTGCCGAGGTTCTATGCCCCGCAGGAGATTATACTAAACACCGAACAGTCGGGCGAGAGCAGAATATCCGTCCCTTACGCCGGCAACGGCTTTGAGGAACAGATTGAGCATTTTTGTGCCTGCGTTTCGCAGGGGCTTCGCGAGAGCCCCGTAATCACTCACGCCCACACGCTTAAAATGATTGCCCTGTCCGATGAAATCAGAAAGATCATTTCACTTGAATATCCGCAGGACCGCGGTTGAAAACCGTCTGAGCGTAAAACGGGGATGGTATATGTTAAAAAACCGGGAGGGGCATTCAATGAAAAAAATCGGGGAAGTTATAAACAATTTCAAAAACAATCAGCTTTCAACAATCCGCTCAACAATCAAACTGAGCGACAGCATTTATCTGCTGGATTACCGCTGCGATTACCATCTGCCGGAGCTGCTTGAAAAAGGGGTGTCGTCAATAGGCGGGCTTATGGCGTTTGCCGCCGACTCCCTTACATTCGGGGCGCGTGTTTTCAGACCCGGCACGGATGAGGGCGCGGGATGCACCACATTTGAGGCGTTTACGCCGCAGGGCGGTCATATCCTCGCGAGAAACTTTGATTTCAGAACAGCGCCCTGCTTTGTTGTGTGGACTCATCCGGACGGAGGCTACGCTTCCATATCCGTTGTTGACAACAATTTTATGGCTTACGGCAATGCCACACGCCTGAACGCGGCCAATTCCTTCAGAACCCTTCTGGCGCCTTACTGCTGTGTGGACGGTATGAACGAGAAGGGGCTTGCCATAGCCGTTCTTCAGCTCAGAGCGAAGGCGACAAATCAGACGGAGAGCGGGAAAAAGGATATCACCACCACCGCCATGATACGCGCGGTGCTTGACACCTGCGCCGATGTTGACGAGGCGGTTGAGCTTATAAAAAGCTACAATATGCACGATTCATTGTGGACCAATTACCATTACCAGATAGCCGACTCCCGCGGGCGCAGCGCGGTTGTTGAATATATCGACAATGTTCTGCACGTTTACGGGCGCGGCGGCGCGGCTTATCCCGTTGCGGGCTCCGTTTATGAGGATGACGGCCTCAATCAGCTGTATGCCGCCAACTTCAGCCTTACAAAGGATATCGGCGCGTTTAAAATAGAACAGCACGGGGAGGACCGTATTGAGGCGGTCAAAAGCGTGCTCAGGGCAAAGGACGGCGTGCTTTCGGAGATGCAGGCGATGGACCTGCTCTCGTTTGTAAAACTCAATTACAAGCACGACGTTTACCCGTGGAATGTCAACGCCCTGTGGAGCGCGGTTTACAACACCTCAGAGGGAACTCTCAGAATCGCGGGCAATATGGATTACAAAAACATTTACACCTTTAAGATTGACAGCCCGCGCGTGGTTATCGGCCGCGAGTCAATTGAAAACTCTGTCTATCCCGACAAAAAGTGGTCGCACTGAAAAAGGTTAATATTCACCGGCCGGCCGCAAGTTGAGAGAAAAAAAGGAGAGCGTTTAATGGATTTTATAGTGATAAGAATAACGGCGCTTATAATGGCGCTTCAGCTGCTGTTTGCCGGGCTTACCGGTAAAACAGAATATAACAGCGGCATTTTTGAACGCTATTCGCTTCCTGCTTTTTCCGAGGGTACTCCCGAAGGAACTTACGAAAGCTCGGGTGAAACCGTAATCGCCCGCTATGAGAACATACAGAAAAAGCATTTTGAGGCGTATGTTCACGTGCTGCGTCTGGCGGGCTTTTCGCTCTATGACACAAACACGATTGACACAAACCGTTTTGCCACTCTTTACAGGGGCGATACCGCGGTTTTCCTTTCGTGGTTCGGCAAGGGTGAGGACCTTTCATCAACAGGCACGTTCAGAATAATCGCCGAGCCGAAAAGCTCGGAATATCCGCTTAAAGAATCATATAAGCGCGTGTGCGATACTCTCCTTACGGGCATGAGGGGCGAAACCGTTGTGGCTAACGAGGGAATGGGCTATATAATCCGCCTTGAGGACGGCAGCTTCTGCATAATCGACAGCGGTATGGGCGACCCCGACCATATCGACTCAAACAAGCTTATGAACATTCTTCTTTCGCAGAAGCCTGCGGGAGAGGGCAAGCCGGTAATCGCGGCGTGGATTTTCACCCACCTTCACGGCGACCACATCGGCGTTTTCAACTGCTTTTCGCTTGACCACCACGACGATGTGGTGATTGAAAGGTTTTATTTCAACTTCCCTAAGGATGAGGAAATCCGTGAGTCGGATTCGCCCTATATGTTTGACGGCACAATCTACCGCTACAATCAGTTCAGAAAGAATTTTGCTGATTTTTATTCTTCCGTTCCCGTTGTAAAACTGCATTCGGGCAATCGCTTCGCGGTAAGGAATGTCACGTTTGAAACGCTTTACGCCTATGACGACTATTACCCGAAAACCATTCTCAACGGCGGTATGAACGAAAACTCACTGCTTCTTAAAATGACAGTCGGCAATCAGAGCATTCTGTGGACGGGCGACTTTGCTTTCGGTGCCACGGAGCTTGTGCTCAGCGAATACACGGACGCCCTGTCTGCCGATATACTGCAGATGGCGCACCACGGTATAAACGGCACCGTTGAGTTCTATTCAAAAGTTGACCCGACCTACGCCCTTCTTCCCGTGTGGAACGGCGGTCTTGGAAGAATGCTCTCGTATCAGCAGAACAAGTGGCTCGTAAACAGCCCGAAACTTAAGCAGATGATTGTTACCGGCTGCGGAACATGGACCATACGTCTGCCGTACGCTCCGAAAGAGGGCACGTTTGAAAGAATACCCACGGACAGCACCGTTTATCCCTCTTATCCCGCCCTCCTCGGGGAGTGACGGCAAGCGCGGAGCTTTTCCGCTTTGCCGGGTTTTAAGCAGAAAAAGGAAGGAGATTCCGTATGAAAAAAGTTCTGTCGGTTGTTTTATGTTTTGCGCTTATCTTATGCGCGGCGTCGCCCGCCCTTGCGGATGGCGGATGTGATTGCGGTTTTTCGCCGGTTATATATGTCGGTCCTCTCGGCTGTTCGTCAATAGTGCGTGACGCGGGCACCGAAAACGAGCAGCAGCTCTGGAAAATCGACACGAAATTCCTGCTTTCCAATCTCGGCGGCGTTCTGCCGGATTTAACAAAAGCGCTCCTGACACGAGATGCCGATTTGCTCGGCGACGCGCTTGTGCGGTTTGTCAACGCCTGTTTCGGCGATCTCGCGCTCAACAGCGAGGGGAATTCGAAGGCGAATGTCACCACGCCCGAACTCAATGTTCCCGCCGGTGACAGGCACGGCCCCGACAGCGACTATTATTTTGACTACGATTTCCGGCTTGACCCCTTTGAGCACGCGGACAGACTGCACGAATTCATTGAGCAGGTCAAGGCGCTTACCGGTCATAACAGCGTAAAACTCAAATGCTCGAGTATGGGCGGAGTAGTGCTTTCGGCTTATCTTGAAAAATACGGGCACGACGGAATTGATGTCATCATATGCCGCTGCTGTCCCCTCAAGGGAACCGCGGTTGCGGGCGAGGCGTTCTGCGGCAAAATCGAACTCAATTCAACCTCGCTCACACGCTACGGCGAGGACGCCATTCCGTTCCTCGAGACGGGTTTCGCCGACGATTTCATTGAGGGCACGCTCTACGCCCTTCTCGACACACTCAAAGCCGCGGGAGTTGTTGACGGGCTTTGCGCTCTCGGCGACAAACTGATAAAAGACGCGGGCGATAAAGTTTACCGCGAGGCGCTCATCCCCGTTTTCGGCACTCTGCCGGGTATATGGTCGTTTGTTCCCGAGGAATATTTTGACGATGCCGTTGAATTTATGAATCTTCCCTCCGAGGGCGGACTTCACGATAAAGTATTCGCCTACAGAAACGCCATGGCTGATATTGAGGAAAATCTTGCAGCGGCAAGGGACGACGGCGTGAAAATATGCGTTATCTGCGGCTACAATGTTCAGAGAACGCCGCTTGTAACTCTGTGGAAATCCACATCCGACGGAACGGTGGATACGAAATACGCCTCTCTCGGCGCCACCTGCGCCGATGTTAAGGAACCGCTCGACGACGATTATATAAACGCGATGCGGAGCAGGGATTATCTTTCGCCCGACAATATGATTGACGCCTCCACCTGCGCCCTGCCGGAGAACACCTGGTTTGTGCGCGACTGGCTTCACTGCAACGGCAACGCGGGCATCGATGAACTTTTCAATCTTGTTATGACAAGCGATGAAGTAAATATTTCATCATTTGAAAAATTCCCGCAGTTCCTCGAGGCGGACGATGACGCCGACACGGTATATCCCGTTACCGGCGCGCCTGACGAGGCGGCAAGGTTCAGAAACAGCCCGACCTTCCTGAATTTTATAAGATTCCTGTTCTCGGTTCTGAAAAGAATAACGGAAAACAGCGTTTTTGACATATTGTTTAAATAAACCGCTCTCTGCGGATTGAGAATCTTCGGAGAAAGGAAAATTACAATGGAATTTGAAAATGTTTCAAATCAGTCGATTGCTGCGCTGGCTGCAGGAGCGGCGCTTGCTTTCACAATACCGGTTATTGTCGCGATAATTTGGAAAATAAAGAAAAAAGAGCCGGTTTCAACTATCCTCATCGGCGCGGCGACATTTATTGTGTTCGCACTGATTCTTGAAAAGCCGATACAGAATCTGCTCATTGTTCCGGACCACGCCGTCAGCCGTTTTTTAAACGCGAGACCCGTGCTGTGGGCGTTTGTTGTTGGGCTTTTTCCGGGCGTGTTCGAGGAGACGGGGCGCCTTGTCGCGTTCAAAACCGCGCTTAAAAGAAGAAAAAACAGAGAGACCTCCATATCGCACGGCATCGGCCACGGCGGCGCCGAGGTTATGTTGCTTTTGGGATACACATACATCACATACATCGCCTACGCCGTGATGATAAACACGGGCGCTTTCGCGGCTGTTGTCGAACAGGTCAGAGCCGCGGCTCCCGCCCAGGCGGAATCGCTCTTTACACTTGCCGATCAGCTCGCGGCGTTCTCGTTCGCCGACCTCGGAACGGGGCTTCTCGAAAGAGTTTTCGCCTGCCTTTTCCACACGGGCGCGTCAATTCTTGTGTTTTACGCCTGCAGGGATAAAGGTAAATTCTTCCTCTATCCGCTCGCGGTGGCGCTCCACACGGCACTTGATTTCACAGCGGGGCTGTATCTCGCGAAGGTGCTGAATGTTTCCCCGTGGGCATTTGAAGCGATATTCGCGCCTTTCTGCATACTTACATTTCTGGGCGCGTTCTTCCTGCTTTACAAAAAAGACAGATACACGCCCGTTACGGATTATAAAGGAGAAAGACCTATGAACGGCAATACAGACAGACTCCTCTACCAGGGGCACGCGAGTCTCAGAATAACAACCGCTTCGGGAAAAGTGATTTACATTGACCCCTACGCGGGAGAGGGCTACGAGCCGGCGGCGGATCTGATTTTAATAACCCACGCCCACTCCGATCACACGGGAGTCGGTCTTATTAAAAACCGCAATCCGGACTGCCGCGTCATAACATATAAAGAGGCGCTTGAGGGCGGTATACACCGTGTATTTAACCTTGATTATGTCGGTGTTGAGGCGGTCGAGGCGGGTTACAACCGCAATCACAGCGTAACCGAATGCGTCGGATATATTCTCACTCTCCCGGGCGGCGCCACGGTCTATGTATCGGGCGATACAAGCAAAACAAAGCAGATGTCTCTGCTCGCTCAGAGAAACATCGATTACGCCTTTTTCTGCTGTGACGGCATTTACAACATGGATCTTGACGAAGCGTCGGAATGCGCTTCAATTGTAGGCGCGAAGCACTGTATTCCCTACCATATGGCGCCCGGACGGCTCTTTGACATAAGCCGCGCCGAGGGCTTCGGCGCCGCAAACCGCCTTATTCTGACTCCCGGCGAGGAAATTGAACTCACGGTATAAGTTTATAAAATGCGAAGAATATGACCGATAAAAATGAGGTGTAAATATGACAAGCAGAGAAATAACCGTCGGGAAGGGCACGGAGTACCCGCTTAAAGGGCTTCTCACACTGCCCGATGACACTTCATCGCCAGTGCCGGCTGTTGTGACGGTTCACGGCTCGGGCCCGAGCAATATGGACGAAAGGGTTATGAAACTGACCCCGTTCAAGGATATTGCAGAAGGTCTTGCCCGCAACGGCATTGCCACCCTGCGCTACGACAAACGCACCTTCGCCCACGCGCGTAAAATGAAAAACGCCCCCGTCACCGTGAGGGAGGAAACGATTGACGACGCTCTGCTCGCCGTTGATATTCTTAAAAACGAGCCGCTGATCGACAGCGGACGAATCTTCATACTCGGTCACAGTATGGGCGCTATGCTCGCCCCGAGAATTGACGCCGAGGGCGCTGATGTAAGGGGCCTTATTATGATGGCGGGCACGCCCTTCCGCCTTGAGGATATTGTTGTAAGGCAGCTCGGTCAGGCGGGCGGTGGGAACCCGCTGCTCAGGGGCATTGTCTCTCTCGAAAACAAAATATTCTCAAAAAAATTCGACGGGCTCTATGAGATGAGCGACGAGGAGGCGAAGAAAAAGAAATTCGCCGGCGGAATAAACCTCTACTATTTCAAGGAAATGGGCAGAAAAACCGCGGCGGACTACCTTCTTGAAAGCGAAAAGCCCGTTCTGATAATGCAGGGCGGCAGTGATTTTCAGGTGCTCGCGGATAAGGATTTCAGCAAATTCAAAGAACTGCTCGCGGGGCGTGAAAACACTCAGTTCAGACTCTATCCCGGGCTCAACCACTGCTTTGTTAACGCGATTTACAACGACATTCTCAAAGCGTCGAAGGAATACGGCACCGAGCGCCACATAGGCGAAGAGGTAATCGGCGACATAGCCCGTTTCATTCTTGAAAACTGACATCATTCACCGGAGGTATCACTGTGACAATCCTGCGTAAAATCACAACTCTGCTGGCTCTTCCGCTGGCACTGATAACGCTCATAAGCGGAATATCCTTTGTTCCCAAATCAAAACAGGAGGAGCTCGAGGCGAATCTCGAAAAGGAACTCGCCGAGGATTTCGAGCCCGTGTTCCGTTTTGCCATAACCTCGGATGTGCACATTTCCGCTTCGGACAACACAAACGCCGAGCGGCTTGCGAAAATGTTTGAAACGGCGTACCGCTACAGCGACAGCCATCCCTCATACAACACGCTCGACGCCGTTTTGCTCGCGGGCGACAACTGCGACTCCGGCTCGGACGAGGAGTATGAGGTTCTCAAACGGGTTATAAATGAGAATATCCGTGAGGAAACTCAGCCGGTTACCATAATGGGCAACCACGAGTTCGCCAAAACGGGGCTTGACGGCTACGAAAGGCAGATGAATGAACCGCGCGACAAGCATGTTGTCATAAAGGGCTTCCACATAATCGGTTTGTCTCCCAACCCGACCGACACCTGGCAGACTCCCGACCAACTTATCTGGATGTCGAACGAACTGCGAAAAGCGGAGAAGGACGCACCCGACAAGCCGATTTTCACAATGCAGCACGGCCATATCTGGAACACCGTCTATGTTTCGAGAAGCTGGTACACACAAATGTCAATTCCGCTTCATCTGGTCTATTCGCAGTACCCGCAGGTGATAAATTTCTCCGGTCACTCGCACGGCCCCGTAAACAATCCGCTTGAAATATGGCAGAACAGCTACACCCAGCTCGGCACGGGCACGCTCAATTATTTTGAGATGGAACGCGATATAGGCGACAACACCGTTCCCGAGGGCAGCAGAAACGCCGCACAGTATCTCATAGTTGAGGTTGACGCCCAAAACAGGGTGCGCATTCAGCCCTTTAATGTTCTGACGGAAGATTTCATCAGAACCCCGTCAAACACCGATGACCCCGAAAAACAGCTTCTCTGGCAGATTGACGATGTTTTTGACACGGCAAACTACGCCTACACATCCTCGCGCAAAAAGACGGCGGGCGTTCCGTATTTTGAAAAGGACGCCCGTGTATCCGCCGAAAAAACCGAGGACGGCAAAGTGAAAGTCACCTTTGACCAGGCGAAGGACGACATCTGCGTTTACGGCTACCGCATTTCATTCTTCGAAAAGACAAACCCGAAAAAGGCGGTGCTCGAAAAGGAGATTTATTCGGGCTACTACTTTGAACCGATGCCCGAAACGCTCTCCTGCGCCGTTGACGCTCCCGCGCCGGGCGAATACATAATAAAAGTAGTTCCGCTCAATGTCTGGCTTGCTCAGGGCGAGGCGGTAAGCGCGGAAATAACGCTTGACTGATTTGCAAATAAAGGAGCGGGCGCCGTTCCCGCTGCCTTATTCAGATGCTCATAAATGCGATTGAAGGGAAGAACTGATTTATGAATCTTATACCCGATAAAACCGAAAACACCGGCAGTTATTTCTGCACCTGGGATTCGCAGTGCGATGAGATGAACACCCGCCGCCCCGTGCCGGAGGGCTTATCCTCACGCGACGCTATGTGTGAGGAATTCCTGTTCGGCGAAAACGGACTTCTCAACAGTTTTGACGGTGTAAGGGGCGATCTTATCGTCGTGCTCGATGACGGCTGGGATGTGCCTTACGGCGCGACGGACACCCGCCTTTTCGGCCTTCTCGAAGCGGATAAGGAACGCTTTCCGTCTCTTGCGGAAATGCAGCCGGCGCAGCGCCTCAAAACGCTGTCGGAAAGGGTGCGCTCACTCGGTTACAGGGGGCTCGGCTTGTGGGTTCCCACGCAGACGCCCTCGCTTGTAAACGGCAGGGAGATTTTCCTCTCGCCGCGGGAAGAGCGCGAATACTGGGATGAGCGCGCAAAATGGTGCCGCGAAGCGGGAGTAGTTTATATCAAAGCGGACTGGGGCGCCCATCAGGGCGACGCGGACTACTGCGAAATGATGACGGAGTGCTTCAGGAAATACGCGCCCGATGTGCTTATTGAGCACGGACTGGTCAGGCGGCCCTTGTTCGAATCCCCGGAGGTCGGGCACGCCGTTCCCGACAGGGTGAAGGAATATCTTCGCAGGGTTCTTCCCGCCTGCGATTATCTGAGAACCTACGATGTGGTTCACGAACTGAAATACGCCTCCACGGTTGACCGCGCGGCGGTCTGCCTCAACGAAGCGAAAAATATAAACGGGGCGTGCGCGGTGCTGAATATTGAGGACACCGCTTTAATCGGAGCCGCGCTCGGGTGCTCAATCGGCGTTATGCGCCACGAGTTTGAAAAGAAACGCAAATATCTGCCGCTTTCTCCGAGACCCGTAACGGATTCGGTATGCGCTCTGCGCTGGCAGCGTACAGCCCCGCCGTTTGCGGCAAACAGAGGAGAACTGCACATATCCTCCGAACGGCTCAAGGATGTATGGCGCTGCCCGAAAAGGGCTCAGAATCTCTGGCCGAAAGTTTCCGAGGGCGATTATTATGTGACAGCGCCCTTGTCGGTTTCAAGAAATATGCCCCTGCCTGAAGTATCTGCCAAAGGCGAAAAGCCCTATGTGCTCTGTTCGGTTCACCCCGACAACGGAGCGCTATGTGTCGCGGTAACTCCGCGGACCTTCACTTACGGCTTTTATATAACCCCGCCCGCCGAAATCAAAGTCAAAGGCGGCAGCATATCGGCTCCCGCAGGTCTCTTCGGCAGTTTCGAATCGCTTTCAATAGATTATGATGAAACGGTTGAGGGCAGAAAAGTTTACGCTCAGAATATGCTCTCGGATGAAGCCGCCGATGTTACGGATAAGGTCACGCTCTCCGGCAGCCGCCTGACCGTTCCCGGCGGACTGGAAACCGCCCTGCCCGGCTTTTCGTATTATGAAAGCGACAGCCTCCCCGCGGTGATGTTAAAGATTGTCTGACGACAGATATAAATACGGAACAAGCCCTCTTCCGTTCGAAAGAGGGCTGTATTTATTGCTTCCGGTTAAGAAAACACTTGTTTTTTTATTTGAAATATATTATTGTAGTTTGACAGAACAAAAAGAAAGACATAAACTCCGATGAAAAAAGTTTTCAGATATCTTAAAAAGGAACTCATGCTCACGGTGTCGCTGCTCGCGGCGGCAGCGGGGCTTATAATCACGCCTCCGAAAGCGGATTTTTTCGCCGCGATAGACTGGCGCACTCTCGGCACCCTGCTTATGATGCTCTGCGTACTGGAGGGCTTCAAAAAGGAGAATGTACTGAAACCCGTTGAGAACCTCGCCTCGCGCATAAGGACCGCGGCGGGGCTTTCGCTGTTCCTTATTTTCGGGGTTTTCTTTACATCGATGTTCGTCACCAACGATGTTTCGCTGATTATTTTTGTGCCGCTTACAATACTGCTTTTCAGAAGCGGCGAGCGTGAGGAACTTATACTGCCCGTGATTTCCATGGAGAACATCGCCGCCATAAGGGGCTCGCTTCTTATGCCTTTCGGTTCGCCGCAGAATCTGTTTTTATACGGTCAGGCAAAGCAGGTCGGTTTTCTGCGCTTTATGCTCCATATGTCGCCCCTGTGCGTGATGAGCGCCGTGCTTCTGATAATTTTCGTACTTGTGCTCTATCGCAGAAATGTAAGGGAAAAGATAGTGTTCACGCACGAAAGCGGGGAGTGGGATAAGGAGAGACAGCCGCAGAGAATAACCTATATTCTGCTGTTTGTGCTCGTGATGATTGTCATTGTAACAAGAACATCGCTCTGGTGGGCGGCGCTTATTGCCGTTATTGCCGCGATTTTTATCGCGGACAGAAAGATTTTTCTCAGAGTCGATTATGTGCTCATTCTCACCTTCCTCTGCTTCTTCATATTCTCCTCCTCAATAGCGGGGAACGAGAAAATTTCGCAGTACCTCGGCTCGTGGGTGGCGGGGCGCGAATACTGGTGGGCTATCGGCCTGAGCCAGATTATTTCGAATGTGCCCGCGTCAATAGTTCTCTACCCGTTTTCAAAGAATTTCGCGGGGCTTATCTACGGGGCGGACACGGCGGGGCTTTGCTCGCTTATCGGTTCGCTCGCCTCGGTTATAAACTACCGTATCTATGTGCGCGAATACCCCGGCAGGGGCGGAAAATTCGTAAAGACCTTCACGCTGATTTCGTGGGCGTTTTTCGCCGTTGTTGTTTTGCCGGGTTACTTTCTTTCAAAGTGGAAATTTTTCTGAATTAAAAAAGAGCCTCCGCCCTTTCGCGGAGGCTCTGCTGTTATATTTTTATTCCGAAAGTTCAAATGTGAGTATGGATTTGAAAAGGTCGCCGTCGATTTCGATGCCGAAGGTTCCGTTCTGAAACTCTGTGAAACTTTTGGCTATTGAAAGACCGAGACCGTTTCCGCCGGTGGAGCGGGATTTGTCGTTTCGCTTGAAACGCTGGAGAAGTTCCTCGGCGGAGAGGGTTATCTTCTGCGCGGACATGTTCTTTATGGATATGACCGCCCTGCTGTCCGCCTTGCCGATTTCAAAATAAACTCTTGTGTCGGGCATGGCGTATTTGACTATGTTGTTGAGCAGGTTCTCAAACACTCTCCAGAGCATCGAACTGTCGCAGGAGATGATTACGCTCTCGTCGGGTGTGCTTATATCGGCGGTGAGCCCCTTCTTGTCAAACGCGGGGGCGAACTCCTCAATAACCTGTGAAAGGTAGAGACCTATATCGAGCGATTCGAAATTCGCCTCGATCTGACCCGTTGAGATTTTGGACACCTCAATAAGACTCTGGAGCAGGTCGTTGAGTTTTTCGGACTGGTGGCTTATAACGCCGAGGTAGTTTTTGAGTTCCTCCTCGTCGCAGCCGCCGCTCGAGACGATGTCGGCGTAGTTTATGATGGATGTAAGCGGAGTTTTGATATCGTGTGAGATGTTCGCTATAAGCTCGTTTCTCAGCTGAACGCTCTTGTTCTTTTCCTCCATCGCCTTTATCATATCGTCACGGATAAACTCGAAATCGTTTGAAATTTCGCGGAAGTCGCCGAAAAGAATCGTGGTGTCGTCCGTATAATCGAAATTGCGGTGGGCGAGCTTTTTGCTGCTTACGCGCAGGTGGTAGAGGTTGAGCGCCATCATAAAGAAAAGCGAGGCGAGCACAACGGTTACGAAAACCTGGAAAATGGCGTAGTAGAGGAATTTGAACTCCGAAAGAAGCTCGTTTTCGTGGGTGCGGTAGTTGAACATAAAGAAAAGCGTCACCATAAGCTCAAGCAGCGCCATTATTGAGATTGTGATAATGACCTTTCCGATAAACGGAACCTTGAAATAGCCGTCGTTTTTCTTGCCCGCTTTTTTCCTTATGCCCGAAATAATCCTGAACACGAGGGTGTTTCTGTAAACGTGGCCGTATTTTATTCTGGTTGCGAGCGTTATGCTGAAAAGCAGCAGAACCGAGGAGAAGACGAGGGAGAGAATCAGTATTACGGCGTTCCACAAAACAAGGTTCGTCTTCTTTATATCCGCCACGGAGGTGAGCACCATAAGCATCACGATAAACGCCACAATCGCCGACATTATAATAACCATAAGGTCAAACGGAATGCGGTCGATAAACCGTGTGGGGGTATCGTCGGTGCTGTCGCCGGAGCGTCTGCCTATACTGCTCATTATCATACCGAGGTCGATTATTGCGGCGAGCAGGAAAATCACCAGCATAACAAGCAGCGGGTATTTGACAATATTTGCTGTTTTGATAAGGGTCATCGCAAGGCGGAAACTGTCGTTCGCGGGCAGACCCTTTCTGAGGTAGAGGGTGATTGTTCCCTGCGCGTTTTCGCCCGATTCGGTGCATATATTGAGCGGCTTTACGCTTTTGTATTCCGCGTCGTTATCGGGGTTGAAATTGTCGTTGTCAAGCAGGTTTGAAAGAATCAGACCGCCCTCTTCGCTTCTTACCGCGAAAACAATGTTTGACCTCTCCCTGTTATATAGGGTGTAAACATCGCTGTAATCGCGCCCTTCGAGTTTGAGGGTTGTGTAATACTCTATGTTTTCAAATTCGGGATTCGTCTTTACGCGCAGAGTTTCCTCAACGGCGTAGGCTTCGCCGCCGTCCGAATAAAAACGGTAATCCGCAAGGCAGTCTATGGCGAGGAACATCGCCACGGCGAGCTCCGCGAGAAGCAGGAATATGAATATCGCCGTGATTTTGTCCGACAGGCTTTTTATCATATATTTCATATCAGTTCATCTTCTCCATTTTATATCCGTAGCCGAAAACGGAAATAATATATCTCGGCTGAGCGGGAAGGATTTCGATTTTCTCGCGGATGTGTCTTATGTGAACAAGCACGGCGTTTTCCATACCGAGCGGGTCCGCGTTCCATACGTTTTTGTAAATATCCTTCGGGGAATAGACCGTGCCGGCGTTTTCCGCGAGAAATTTGAGAATGGAGTATTCGGTAGGGGTCAGGTTTATGGCCTTGCCGTCAACCTCAACCGACTTGGAATCGTCGTCAATCACTATGGGACCGTTGGCGATAACATTCTTGCTCTGCGCGGCGGGAGCGCCGCTGTTTTTCCAAGAGTTGCGCTTTAACTGATATTCGACTCTCGCCGCGACCTCGATTTTGTTGAACGGTTTTGTGATGTAGTCGTCAATGCCGAGGCGGAACGCCATTCGTTTATCTTCCGCCTCGCTTTTCGCCGTGAGCAGAATCACGGGGATATCCGAGAATTTGCGTATTTCGCACAGCGCCTCAATGCCGTCCATTTCGGGCATCATAACATCCATGAGCAGAAGGTCTATGCCGCCGTTTTTTACCGCATCAAGCGCCTGTTTGCCGTTGTACGCCTCAATTATGTCGTATTCGCCGTTGTCGGCTGAAAGGTAGATTCTCAGTGCCCTTACAATATCCTTTTCGTCGTCGCAGATAAGTATTTTATACATCTTTTTTCCTCCCGGTTATTGCGCCGCCTTTAGGCGCGGCGATGAAAATTAACTGAATATACAATAAATCATTTTTTTCTTTTAATCAATATCTTTAATAAAACATCATATCAAATCTTAATGCAATCTTAATGCGCAGGTCGGTTTTTCGTTGAAATGTCAGCCGCCGTGTGATATACTTTTAAGTGCGGTAATCACGCCTCACGGCTGATTATAAATTTTTATTTACAGGAGAGTACTGTTTGAAAAAGTACGCAAAACCGGAGATTGCGGGCTGACGGGAGGTCTGCCGGCAACCGGACCTCCCGCCTGAGGGCATTGAAGTCAACAATTTTCAGGAGGAAAAACAATGAATATAAATGACATCACAATCCGTTTGGAGAAAAAAGAGGATTACAGAGAGGTCGAAAATCTTATAAGGGAATCGTTCTGGAACATTTACCGCCCCGGCTGCAGCGAGCACTATGTTATTCATGTGCTGCGCGATGACCCCGCTTTTGTGAGGGAACTCGATTTTGTAATGGAGAAGGACGGCGCGATAATCGGGCAGAATATGTTTATGAAAACCGTCATAAACTCCGACAGCGGCGGGGATGTTCCCGTGCTGACTATGGGACCGATATGCATAGCGTCCGGACTCAAACGCAGGGGCTTCGGCAAAGCGTTGCTCGATTACTCTCTGGAAAAGGCGGCGGCTCTGGGCTTCGGAGCGGTGCTGTTTGAGGGCAATATCGCCTTTTACGGCAAAAGCGGCTTCGATTACGCCCGCAATTTCGGCATAAGATATCACGATCTTCCCGAGGGAGCGGACTCGTCCTTCTTCCTGTGCAGGGAACTCAAAGAAGGTTATCTTGACGGGGTAACGGGAGTCTATCAGACTCCGCGGGGCTACTATGTTGACGACGGCGATGTTGAGGAGTTCGACAGGGGCTTCCCCTGTAAAGAAAAACTCAAACTGCCGGGTCAGCTTTTCTGAACGGATAAAACCGGGCTTCGGGCGGGAAACCGCCCGGAGTTTTACGAAAAAAAGGTGAATTTATGATAAACAGAATAATCGCGTTTTTTCTGGCGCTTTTAACCTTTTTCGGCGGCGCTTTCAACACTTACCGTCCGGGGAAAGAAACTGAGTTCACGGCGGATTATCCTTCGGGGGAAAGAGATATGGAAAAATACCACGGAATATACTCCCGCGTCGGCGACTGCGGCGGAGTGCCGACTCTGTTCATAAACGGCGAGGCGTTTCCCGCCGCCGCGTATATGACATATCTTGAGGAGTTCAACAACTATTCCGGGTTCGCTCAGGCGGGCTACTGCCTGTTTTCCGTGCCCGTGCTTTTCGCCGGAAGGTGGATAAGCGCGATGGATATGAAAAAGCCGTTTCACGCGGGCATTTTCGACACAAAGGGTCAGCCGGATTTCTCAACTCTCGACTCGTCCGTTGAAAGAATCCTCTCCGCCTGCCCGGACGCCTTTATAATCCCGAGAGTCAACCTTTCAATGCCGCTTTGGTGGATTGAGGAAAACCCGGACTGTCTCGACGGCACAGGCAAAAGAGAATCGCTTTTCAGCGAAAAATTCAGGCAGACCGCCGCGGATATGCTCCGTGAGGTGATTGAACACGTAAATTCGAGCGATTACGCCGAAAACATAGCGGGCTACCACATCGCGGGCGGAAACACCGAGGAGTGGTTCCATTTCGATATGAACGCGGGTTACTGCCAAACAGCCGAAAGCGCGTTCAACGCCTATCTTGACAAATATTACCCCGGCTGCGGTTTTTCGGGGCTTCCCGACCTGTCGCTTTTAAACGGGAAGGGTTCTTATCATAAAAACGAGCACCTCGCCCGCTATCTGGAATTCGCGAGCAACGCCGTGGCGGACGACATATGTTATTTCTGCTCCGTTGCCAAGGAGGCGACGGGCAACAACCTCGCCGTGGGAACATTTTACGGCTACTCGCTCGAGGTCACGGGCTCGCTTCACGGCACCCACGCGCTGAAAACCGTGCTCGAGTGTGAAAGCGTCGATTTCATAAGCTCGCCCAATTCATATATCGGCACAAGGAACAACAATATCGACTGGACTGAGATGTACCCCGCCGATTCCGTGCGGCTTCACGGCAAGGTCTGCCTGCAGGAGTGCGATATAAGAACTTACCTCACAAGGCTCCTGTCGGAGTGCGCTCCCGAATATGACGAGGGGAAACTTCTTTCCGCCGAGGTCTGGCGCCCGCTTGAAAACAGGGAACAGTCAATAAGCGCCGTGCGCAAATCCTTCAGCCGCCAGCTCATTAAAGGCAACGGTTTCTGGTGGTTCGATATGTGGGGCGGCTGGTATAACGACCCCGTCATTCTCGGCGAGATGCGGGAGATGAGAAATATTTACGCCTCGTCTCTGAACAACGCGAACAGGGCGTCCGTTGCCGAAGTCGCGGCGTTTGTCGACGAGAGCGCCTACAAATATATGACCGACTGCTCATTGAGGGGCACCGCCTTCAATATGAGGGAATCCCTCGGCTTCGCGGGCGCGCCTTATGACCTTTATGACATAAGCGATTTTGAGGCGGTTTACAAAAAATACAAGGCGGTAGTTTTCTTATCTGACTTAAAGACGGAATATATGACGCGCGCGCTTGATCTCTGCAAAAAAGACGGCGTAAAGTATATTTCAACCTCGGACATGAAAAAGAAATACACGCCTTCCGAACTCAGGGCTTTCTATGAGGCAAACGGCGTTCACATTTTCTGCGAAACGGACGATGTCGTATATGTAAACGACAATTTCGTTGCCGTTCACGCGACCGAAGCGGGAACGAAGAAGATTTATTTTGACGGCGGGTGTTCGTATCGCGAACTTCTCTGTGAAAACGGAATTGAGGGCACGGGCGGCGTTATGAGCGTGCCTATGGAGAAAAACGAGACAAAACTTTTTGAAATAAAACGCTGACTCCACGCTGCGTGGGTGGTGTCCGGCTATACGCTGTGATAGACTTTGCTCCGTAAGGAGGCATAAGCTATGGATAAATATGTAACCGGAGCGGTTATAAAAACGCTCAGGGAAAACAAAAAAATGACGCAGGAGGAACTCGCGTCAAAAATCTATGTAAGCGGCAAGGCGGTCAGCAAATGGGAAACGGGGCAGGGCTTTCCCGATATAAGTCTGCTCGAGCCCCTCGCGCGGGCGCTCGGCATATCGGTTATAGAACTGCTGTCGGGTGAGCACATAAGCAATGTCAACCGCTCCTCGAATATGGCAAAAAGCAGTTTTTATGTGTGCCCCGTATGCGGCAACGCTGTCCGCTCCACGGGCAGCGCCCTTGTAAGCTGCTGCGGCATAACCCTGCCGCCGCTCGAGGCGGAGGAGGCGGACGGTGAGCACGCGATAAGCATTGAATCCGTTGAGGACGAATACTTTGTTCACATCGACCACCCGATGACGAAGGAGCATTATATAAGTTTCATCGCCTGCGTGTCCGATTCCGAGGTTCAGTTTGTAAAACTCTATCCCGAGGGCGCCGCAGAGGCGAGGTTTAAGAAAAACCGCGTTAAATATATCTACGCTTACTGCAACCGCCACGGGCTTTTCAGAATTAAAAATTAGAAAATCACCCCGGTTTCCGCAACGGATTCCGGGGATTTTATTTGTTTTTATGTTGATATATTCTTTTCTTATTGCTATAATAATTTTATTACAAAATGAAACACGCACGCGCATTTGAAAAAGGGGTAAATATGGAAATAACATATAAGGACACGCACGATTTTACGCGGGAGGAGCTCGAGCGGCTCTTTCTCTCGGTGGAGTGGTCGTCGGGGCATTTCCCCGACAAACTGGTAACGGCGATGAAGCATTTCAGCACGGTGTTTTCGGCGTGGGACGGCGGCAGACTTATCGGTATGGTCTGCGCTATGGATGACGGCATTATGAACGCCTATGTGCACTACCTGCTTGTTGACCCCGAATACCACGGCAACACCATTGGCAGAACACTTGTGGAAATGGTAAAGGAAAAATACAAGGACTATCTGCGAATAGCGGTTATTGCCTATAACGATGAACTGAACTTCTATGAAAACTGCGGCTTTGTAAAAAGCAAGGATGCCTCGCCCATGTTCATAACAAGTCTGTGGACCTGAAAAGGGGAGAATATGACCGAAACGAAGATTTATATCGGATTAAACGACTCGAAAACGATGAAGCAGGAGTTCGAAACCGAGAAATATATAAACATTCTCAAAAATGTGTGCAAAAGTTACAGGGTCGCTTTTTCGTTTTCTGTCACTCAGGGCGGCTATATTCACGAAAACGGCGAATACACACAGGAAAAGAGTCTTGTTATCTCACTCATCAACGCCGACAGTGCCGCGGTAAACGAAATGGCGAAGGACCTTTGCGCGTTTTTCAACCAGGAATCCGTGCTGATAACCGAGGGTGAAATAAGGGCGTACTATATAAACGAAAAGCTGTAATTGAGGGAACGGAAAAATGATAATCATAATCACGGGAGCGACGCACACGGGCAAAACACTGCTCGCTCAGCGCCTGCTTGAAAAATACAAATATCCGTACCTCTCAATCGATCATCTGAAAATGGGGCTTATCCGCGGCGGTTATACGGCTCTTACTGCCGAGGATGACGATGAGATGACCGTGTATATCTGGCCCGTTGTGCGCGAAATAATCAAAACCGCCGTTGAGAATAAACAGAACCTCATTGTCGAGGGCTGCTATGTTCCGTTTGACTGGCGAAAGGATTTTACCGACCGTTATCTTGAAAACATAAAAATCATCTGTCTCGCGATGACGGATGAGTATATTGACAGCCATATTGACGAAATCAACCTGCGCGCGTCCGCCATAGAGGCGAGGGACGAAACCCTCACGGCGGAATATCTCAAGGCGGAGAACGGGTTTTATATCAACGGCTTTGAAAAAAGCGGAGAAAAGGTCACGCTTATTCGCGAAGATTATGAAAAGACAATCGGTTCAATTCTGAACGGTACGGAGTAAAAAGATGAAAAAGATTCTGAAAATTTTACCGTTCGCGGTAGTGATAATACTGATTTCAGTGTTTTTTATCTATACCGGCGATTATTATCACGCGGACGGGCGGGCGCAAAAAGCGCTTGTTTCGGGAGGCGGGGTAACCGTTGAGAAGGCGGATTACGGATTTTTCTTTGACGGGCCCGGTGATGACTGCGCGCTGATTTTTTACCCCGGCGGCAAGGTTGAGGAGACCGCCTACGCTCCGTTGCTGAACAGACTTGCTCAAAACGGTGTGGACGCCTTCCTTGTCAAAATGCCGTTTCACCTCGCCTTTTTCGGCGTGAACAGGGCGGGGGAAATAGCGCGGCGCGGCGATTACGACCGGCTCTTTATCGCGGGACATTCGCTCGGAGGCGTTGCCTGTGCCTCGTTTGCCGCAAAGAATCCGGATCTGGTTGACGGTGTTATTCTGCTCGCCGCCTATCCGGCGGAAAAACTCGCGGACAGCACCGGCGCCGTGCTCGTTTACGGCTCGGAAGACGGAGTGCTCAATATGGAAAAATATGAAAAGAGCAAGTCCCTTCTGCCCGCTTCCTTCCGCGAGTATGTTATTGAAGGCGGCAACCACGCGTTTTTCGGTTCATACGGCAATCAGGACGGCGACGGCAGGGCGAAAATCACCCCGGCGCAACAGACTGAAAAAACCGTTGAAATAATAGTTAATTCGATGAAAGGCAAGGAGGATAAATGAAAAAGAGAGTTATTAAAATCATCGGTCTGATTCTTGCTTTTACCCTGATTTGCGGTTCCGCCGCGCCCGCTTTCGCGCTCGGCGCTCAGGTGACGGCTCAGGCGGATGCCGCGACGGACGGCGGGAACATTTTCGCCGGCATTATTTCTTTTTTCAGGGAATTGTTTGACAAAATCATTTCATTTTTCAAAAACATCTTTGACTTTTCAAAAAAAGAGGTTATACCGAACACGATGAACAAAAACGCCATTCATATGCTCAAATCCGTCACCGACACAATATGCGACAGCTTTATAATCACAACGGAAGACGGTAAGGTTATTGTCATAGACGGCGGTCACAGAACGGAAACGGAATATTTTCTTAAATATCTCAAAGCGGTCACAGGGCAGGAAAAACCGCATATTGACGCGTGGTTTCTCTCCCACGCCCACGATGACCACTGCGAGGTTTTCCTTGAGGTTGCCGAGAATCACGCCGACGAGGTCAGCTTTGATAAAGTTTACGCGAATTTCCCCGAGGCGTCCTTCTATGACGGATATGACGAGTGGGGAGTATATATCATAAACGAGTATAACCGCCTTCTTCCCGCCTTCGCGGATAAAGCGGCGGAGCTTCACGAGGGCGACAATTTCAATGTCGGGGCGGCGGAATTCACCGTTTTTTACACCTTCAACCCCGAGTGGAAAAATGTCAACGAGGGCTCGACGATTATGCGTATGGATCTCGGCGGGCGCAGTGTTATGTTCACGGGCGATGCCGGAGTGAACGCGGGCAACTATGTTGTTGAACAATACGGCGAAAGCGGCGCGCTCGACTGCGAGATATGCAAAATGGCGCACCACGGGCAGGACGGCGTTGACAGAAATTTCTATGAGGCGGTCTCGCCCGAGGTCTGCCTGTGGCCCACCCCCTCGTGGGTGTGGGAAAACACAAACGGCAACTTGAAAACCCTCGAGGTGCGCGCCTGGATTGACGACCTCGGCGTAAAGAAAAACTATGTTGCCAAGGACGGCTCGAAGGTGTTTTATGTTTTCAGCCCGAAAATCGTCACCACAACCGATGTTTTCGAGGCGGGCTACCCCGCCGACAGGGCGGCTCAGCGCCTTGCCGCTCTCGGTTACGAGGGTATAGATATGGGCTTTGACTACTGGGTTTACGGCCCCGAGTCGCCGTTTTTGCAGGATGATTATCTCAACTGGGCGGCGTCGCTCAGGGAATGCGCCGAAACGGCGGGAACGCGGTACACCCACGCGCACGCCCCGGGCGAGGCAAACTCCGGCGATGTTATTGAGCGCTTAATAAGAGCCGCCGCGGTCATGGGCGCCGAATACCTTGTAATCCACCCCGTATGGAAATACGAAAACGGCAAAACAATAGAGAAAAAATCCGATTTCATTTCGATAAACGCCGAAGCGATAAGACAGTGGCTGCCGCTTGCCGAGGAGTGCGGAGTTATCCTTCTCTCCGAAAACATCCTTTGGGGAGCGTCCAAGGATCCGCGCATTATCGCCGAACTTGTAAAAGAGGTAAATTCCGATTGGTTCGGCTGGTGCTTCGATGTGGGTCACGCGCACTGCTGCGGCTATGAGCCGGAAATCCTCGGAAAATGCGGCGTTGTTCCGCTTTCACTCCACATTCAGGACAACGACGGCACGGGTGACGGTCACCTCATACCCGGCGACGGCACAATCGACTGGGATGAGTTCATCCTCGTTTTAAAGGAAATCGGCTACACCGGCGATTGCGTTATGGAGGCGCACCACCAGTCCCTTGTCGCTCCCGATGAGGAGAGGGACGAAATACTCGCCCGTCTGCTCGATGAATCGGAAAAACTCCGCTTTGAAATGAAAAACTGACGGCAATCAATTAACAATTTTAAATACAATCACGGGAGGAGCTTTTATGAAAATTTCATTTATGGGTGCGGGCAGCACCGTGTTCGCGAGGAACGTAATAGGCGACTGTATGTGCGCCGAATCGCTTCGCGACAGCGTTTTCGCTCTCTACGACATCGACGCTCAGCGCCTTGAGGAGAGCCGCGTTATTCTCGAAGCCATACGCAAGGCAAAGGGCGGCTACGGCAGCATTGAATGCTACTGCGGCGTTGAAAACAGGAAGGACGCTCTAAGAGGCGCGAACTTCGTGGTTGACGCCATTCAGGTCGGCCTCTACGACCCCTGCACCATAATCGATTTCGAAGTGCCTAAAAAATACGGGCTTCGCCAGACAATAGCCGACACCCTCGGCATAGGCGGCATTATGAGGGCGCTTCGCACAATTCCCGTGCTTGAGGGCTTCGCGAGGGATATGGAGGAGGTCTGCCCCGACGCGCTCTTCTTAAACTACACAAACCCGATGGCTATGCTTTCGGGCTATATGCAGAGATACACCGGAATTAAGACGGTGGGTCTGTGCCACTCCGTTCAGGTCTGCTCGGAATCGCTTCTCAACGAGGTTGATATGCAGGACAAACTCGAGGGCAGAAAAGAACTTATCGCGGGCATAAACCATATGGCCTGGCTGCTCGAGATAAAGGACAGGGACGGCAACGACCTCTATCCCGAAATCAAGGAGCGCCTCGAAAAACTAAACTACAAACTCGATGACCCCGAATGTTATAACAAAGTCCGTCTCGAATATATAAGGAACTTCGGTTACTATGTAACGGAATCGAGCGAGCACAACTCCGAATACAATATGTTCTACATCAAGTCGAAATATCCCGAACTCATTGAAAAATACAATATCCCGCTCGACGAATACCCCCGCCGCTGCGTAAACCAGATTGAGCGCTGGAAAGAGGACTACGCCGATATGGTAAAAAACGGCGTAAAGGAGCACGAGCGCTCAAACGAGTACGCCTCGCGCATTATGGAGGCGGTCACGGAGTCAAAGCCCTTCCAGATAGGCGGCAATGTGCTCAACACCGACCATCTCATCACGAATCTTCCCGCCGAGGCGTGCGTTGAGGTGCCCTGCCTTGTAAACGGCTACGGAGTAAATCCCTGCCATGTCGGCGCCCTTCCCGTGCAGTGCGCGGCGATGAATATGACGAATATCAACGTTCAGCTTCTCACAATCGAAGCCGCCGTCACAAAGAAGAAGGAGCACATCTATCAGGCGGCGATGCTTGACCCGCACACGGGCAGCGAACTCGACATCGACACCATCAGAAAGATGGTTGACGACCTCATCGAAGCCCACGGCGACTTCCTGCCGAAGTATAACTGAAAAAATGTCGCGATTTCCGCCGGAGGCAGCCGCCTCCGGCGGCTTTTATGTATGATTGTAAAAAATGATATTTAATGTTGAATGCCTCTGCCGTTTGTGATATATTTAATTACATAAAAGAAAAAAACGGCGAAAGGATATGAAAAAATGAAAAAATCGTTGTGTCTGTTCCTGAGTCTTATTATGATTCTCGGCGTCTGTGTGACCGCCTTTGCCGCGGATCCGAACGAGATTCCCACCCTCAAAGAAAAATTCCTTGACGGCGAAGGTCCCGAAACCGACGGAATGACAATAGACTATGTCTATTACGCCCCCGAAAATCCGCAGGGCGCGAAACTGCCCCTCGTTATCTTCTTCCACGGAGCGGGTCAGGGCGCGGCTCCACGCGCGCAGATTGAGGAGAACAATTTCCCGCTCTGGGCGGGCGATGAAATCCAGAGCCGTTTCACGGGCGGCGGAGCTTATCTGCTTGTGCCGAGAAGCCACGAGGAAAACGGCGAGAACTGGAGCGACAACCATGTTGCCGCGGTGAAGGC
Source organism: Clostridiaceae bacterium (assembly GCA_016285645.1). Lineage (GTDB taxonomy): Bacteria > Bacillota > Clostridia > Oscillospirales > Acutalibacteraceae > CAG-177. Next base: position 28,771 of record JAEERC010000040.1, read on the forward strand.
GGCAATTGATGATTTCATTGAGAAAAACGCCGATTCAATCGACATAACGAGAATATATGTCGGCGGCTTCTCAATGGGCGGTAAGATGACTCTCAAAATGGCGTCGAGCTATCCCGGATATTTCGCCGCCGCCTTCCCGCTCTGCCCCGCCTATGAGCCGACCTCGGAGCAGATTGAGGCGCTCTCCGATTTGCCGCTGTGGTTCATAGTCAGCCGCTTTGACATAATCGGCGGCTACTACACCTTTTCAAAGGATATCTGGGAGGAATTGTGCGAAAAAACCAATGTGCCTTCCGACTGCAGACTCACCCTTTTCGGAACTGTGAAATACCCGGACGGCAAAAAAACTCCGAGCAACCACCATGTATGGTTCGCGCTGGCAAACGATATGTTTGCCTATGACGGAGGTAAATATCCGGGCGCGGTCACAACGGACGCCCAAGGCAACGAAATTGAACTTGTAAGCCCCGACGGCGTTGTTTCGTGGCTCTGCTCATACACCTCTGATTATGACGGAGAGCCGCTTGAGGCAAACGGCACCCTTGAGAACAACCCCGACAGCATCTATAACGGAGCGGACAATGTTCTGAGAGCCGTGTTCCCGCTTGTAGCCGACGCGATAAAAACCTTCTTCACCGGCATTTTCGAGAGCATCGCCGGGCTGATAAAGAGATAAAAGAAAAGGACCTGAAACGAAAAATGTTTCAGGTCCTTGTTTAACTTTTCAGTTATATTATTTAAGGAAACCGAAGCTCTTTACAATCGGAGCCTCTTTTGCTTTGCCGGAGCAGATTGAGAAGAAGCAGATGATTTTAACAACGAAGAGAATGATTTCAAATATTGCTACCGGTATGGCGAGCAGGAAATTAAGGATGGGGATGCACAGGCAAATAAGGGCAAGAGCGGCACAGACGGTTATTTTGATTGCCTGTCTGATATGGAACTTAAGATAGGGTGAGTCGTTGCTCGCGAGAAGAGCGATAACAATACCTACCGCGCCGAGAATGTAGGGGAGCATGGCGTAGCATTTGTTTTCCGAAATATCCTGAGCGTCAAATTCCGCGGTATGATCGGTGGGATCATAGTTGTAAACGGGCTGCTGACCGTATGCCTGATACGCCTGATCCGGATTCGGCTGAGCGTAATACTGGTTGGCGCCGGCATCCGCCGCGGGCTGCTGTGATCCGCAGGAAGGGCAGAAATTCTGGTAATCCTCCAACTGAATACCGCAATTGATACAATTCTTCATAACAATACCTCTTTCAATTGTTTTTTTGTAAAAAATTTACTTTTACATTATAGCATTTATGTATATTTTGTCAATCCGTTGGGAACTTCCATTCAATTTTTTTCGGAAACGGAAAATCTGATTCGTCACATTTAAGCGAGGTTTACGATTAATCTTTTTTATTTTTGTTGAAAAGCAATTTATTATATAATATAATTTAACAGTACATTACTATCCCGATTAAACTTTCCGAAACGGAGGTCTGTATGAGGAATTCACTGTTTAAAAAAGCGCTTTCGGTCTTTCTCTGCCTGCTTATGCTCGCGGGCACGGCTCAGCTTGTGTTCACCGCCTTTGCCGATGACGGCAAGGTGCTGTTCACCGTCGGCACGGATATTCACATTGACAACACGCAGACAAAGATTGAGGAATACTACCCCGAAAACGAGTTGTATTTTCAGGCGTCCGGGTCCGGGAACATCTATGACCAGGCGGCGGAGCTTACAAAAAGTTTTCTTTACAAAAGCGTTGACGAGGGCGCGGAGTTTATACTGATAGCCGGCGACCTCACAAGAAGCGGAAACGCCGCCCAGCACACCTTTGTCGCCTCGCTCCTTTCGGATTTCGAGGAGGAAACGGGCGTTCAGGTCTATGTTATTCCCGGCAACCACGATTACTACAACTCCACCCGTGAGGAGTTCAGGAACTGCTACAGTGCGCTCGGCTACGACACGGCGCTCGCCGAGGATGAAAAAACCGCTTCATACACCGCGGATGTGGGCGGGAACTACCGCCTTATAGCCGTTGACTCAAACGACCCCGGCGAGGACGGCGACGGCATAGATGACGCCCTGCTCGGCTGGATTGAGACCCAGGTTAAGAAGGCGCACGAGGACGGCAGGGAAATAATATATATGATGCACCACTCCCTGCTTGAGCACCTCTGCCTCGGGCATCTGCTTATGAAGGATTTTATTGTGAGAGACAGCGAGGCACTCGCCGAAAAATTCAGCGAATGGGGCATAAAATATGTCTTTTCCGGCCACGAGCACGGCAACGACATTTCGAGTTTCACGGGCAAAAACGGCGAAGTTGTATATGATGTTCTTACAACCTCACTCTCGTCGTATCCGCTCGAATACAGGTCTGTTACAATGTCGCCCGAAGGCGCGGATATAAAGATGAGAAAGATTGACGAGTGCAATGTTGACGCGCTTGTTGACGGCTACACCGACGCGCAGAAGGCGCTGCTTGAAAGCGATTACGAGGAGTTTGCCTACGGGCTTTTCAGATATTCCGTTGAGAGAAAGATTCTCAGACTCATCGCGCCTGAATATATCAAAGGCGTGCTGAATGTTACCGACGGACCCCTTGCGACAACCGTCGAACTTCTTTTCACCGCCATATCTGAAGCCCTCGAAATGCCGCTTTACGACAGCGGGGAGGGCGTGAGCATTGAAAAACTCGCTTCTTCCAAGGGTGTCAGAATTCCCGCTTCGGATTACGGCTCGCTTATAGAACTCGCGAGCGCTATGGTGGCAATGCACTATTACGGCGACGAAAATATGCCCTCGGGCGAAAACCCCGAATGCGAAATCCTCGTCAAGGGTCTCAACACGGGTCTGCAGTATGTTCTTACAAGAACGGGCAGAAGCGGTCTCAACCTCCTGCTCGATGTTATCGGAACGCAGGTGAACACCGAGGAACTCAGCCCTCTTTTCACAGCCGTTGCCCTCGGCAGGGAGGATTCCTATAAAATCGCGGGCAGGGTGCTCTACCCGCTGCTCGACAAATTCGCGGTGGATTCGGGTCTTCCCGACAGGGATGTCTTCCTTCCCGCCGATACAGCCGAAGCGGCAGAAGGGGACAACGCGCCCGTGTCGTTCATCGGAAGAATAATTGAGTTTTTCAAAAAGATTTTTATCCGCGTTTCCGCTCTGTTCGGATTCGCGGCACAGTGATAATCGGAACGAAAGAGGGGAAAACATGTTTCCCGCAATAAACTTAACTGAAGGGGATTTCAGAGAATATCTCCGCGTAATTTCGGAAAAGCAACTTCTCAACAGGGAACTTTGGAAAAACTGCGTCGGCGTGTTCTCAACCGGCATAGACGATGAGGACAGGGGCTGGCGCGGCGAATACTGGGGCAAGATGATGAGAGGCGCCTGCCTTGTTTACTCCGTAACAAAGTCCGAAGAGCTTTACGCCGTGCTCACCGAAGCAGTTGAGGGGCTTCTCAAAAAGCAGGAGGCAAGCGGCAGAATAAGCGCGTACAGCGTTGAAAACGAGTTCTACGGCTGGGATATCTGGGCGCGCAAATATGTTATGACGGGTCTTCAGCATTTTATCGATATCTGCAGGGACTCCGGCCTCTCCGAAAGAATAATGAAGGCGCTCACAGCCCACGCGGATTACATTGTTGAGCATATAGGCGAAGGCAGAATCGACCTTCTCGAAACGGGTCTTTATTGGGGCAGTGTCAATTCCGCGAGCATCCTCGAACCCTTTGTGCGCCTTTACGCCGACACAAAAGAGCAAAAATATCTCGATTTCGCGGAGTATATAATCGGCACGGGGGGCTGCAATCTCGGCAGTCTGATTGACTGCGTGAAGGAGGGTAAGGCGCCCTTTGAATTCCCCGAAACCAAGGCGTATGAAACAATGAGTTTCTTTGAGGGGCTCCTCGCTTACTATCTTGTCACGGGCAAAGAGGAATACCTCGGTTATGTAATAAAATTCGCCGACCGTCTGCTTGAGACGGATTACACGGCAATCGGCTCCTGCGGCTGCACTCACGAACTTTTTGACAATTCAACACTTATGCAGACCGAGCCGAAAAACGATATTATGCAGGAGACCTGCGTCACGGTTACGCTCATGCGGCTGCTCTCACGCCTCTTCCTTGCTACGGGCGATAAAAAATACATAAACGCCGTGAGAAAAAGCGCGCTCAACGCCCTCGCGGGAGCGCTCAACATAAACGGATACGAACAGTTCAGCCGCGAAACAAAAGCATACCTGCCCGGTATGGTTTTTGACAGTTACTCCCCGCTTTGCGACGGCGCCCGCGCTCTCGGAATCGGCGGTTTCAAACGCTTCGCGGACGGCTCGCATTTCGGCTGCTGCGCCTGTATTGCCTCGGCGGGTTTCGCGCTTTATCCGCTTATGAGCGTCACCGGGGATGAGAAGACCGTAAGCGTCAATTATATCTTATGCGGCGAATATGAGTTCGGGAAAATCCGCGTTCTCGTTTCGGATGATAAAATAAAAATCACCGCGCCCGGGGATGTAAAATTCAATCTCAAAGTCACATCGGGCGATGAATATCTTAAAATATCCGCAGTAAAAAACGGCGGAACACCACAAGCGGACGAGAACGGATATTATATATTTGAGGGCGTCAAAAACGGCGATGAATTTTCACTCAAAACCGTCCGGGTTTTAAAAGAGGAACGCGTAAACTCAAAAAGCACATTCAACCTCGGCGGTTATGCTCTCGCCGCCGACACAGCGAAAACTTCCGCCTATAATCCGGGCAAAAAAATCAATTTTTCAAGGGATGAAAACGGCGGCATCATTTACGAAGAAGTCGCGCCGTCCGAAGGCGAAAAATTGCGCGTAATCGCGAAAACCGACTCGGGCGATCTTATACTTACCGACTACTCCTCCGCGGGGCAGGACGGCAAAAGCCTTGTTACGGTGTGGTTCTGAAGCGGGGTGAAAAAATGACGGTTCTCAATGATGTTCCCTACGGCAGCCACGAAAGGCACAGGGTTGATATTTATATTCCCGACAGCCCCGAAACCCGCGAAGGGCTTATTCTGATTATTCACGGCGGCGGCTGGAGACAGGGCGACAAATCTATTCTCGCCCCGGACACGCGGTACAGATGCGAATGCGGATTTATCTGCGCGGCTATGAATTACCGCTTTGTGTCGGAAAATGTGAGCGTCTCCGATGAACTTGACGATATAACGGAGGCGATGAAAGCGGTTAAAACCGTCTGTGCGCAGCACAGCTGCAACCTCACCCGAGTTATGTTCTCGGGCGGGAGCGCGGGAGCGCATCTCTCAATGCTCTACGCTTACACGAGGGCGAATGAATCGCCGCTCACACCCGTCGCTCTTTTCTGCTTCTGCCCTCCGGTTGACTGCGCCGCTCCGGATTTCCTTACAGGCATAAAAGGCGAGTTTGAGGACTGGAAATATGAAGTGCTCTCGGATTGCTGCGGAGTGAAGATTACAAAACAGAATTATCTGTCCGCCCCTTCGCAGAAAGCGCTCAAAGGCATTTCTCCGCTCAGTTATATTGAAAGCGCCCGCATTCCCGTTGCGGTGTGTCAGGGTAAACTGGACGACATCGTCCCCCGCGGTCAGGTGATTTCGTTTATAAACGAACTTGAAAAAAGGGGAGTGCCCTGCGACTTCATAAGCTATGAAAATTCCGGCCACGCCCTCGACAAAGACGCCGGCAAAGCGGAACAGGCAAACACCCTGCTGACCGACTACGCCCGGCGGTATCTCAAATAATATTGCCCGTAAAAAGAATAATAAAGCAAAACCTGCTTCACCGCGGGTTTTATTTTTTGCTTTCATAACGTCAAAGTCCCGTTTATCGTACTGCGATTATTGTATAATAACATCGAAGACGGAGGAAAAGCTCCGGGAGAAACGAGTACGAATTATCGGACAGTGGTTGTGATACAATCAACTCAGACAAATGAAAGGAACGGTTATTATGAAAAACACCATCGGATTCCACGACACATCCCGGGAAAATGAAAACGAAGAAGTAATAAGCGGCGAACCCGCCCGCGCGGAGAAAAAAGAACCCGTGTGCTGCGTTGCGAAAATCAAGTTCAGCGGCGCCAACATACCTCTTTCTTACTACAACGATGAGTTTTATCTCGAACCCGGCGACAAGGTTTTTGTTACGGGCAAGTTCTACGGTCAGCTCGGGTTTGTTAAAAGCGTAACCACGCACTTCAGAATCGACAAATCAAAGTATAAGAAGGTTATCGGCAAGCCCGACAGGCACATTGACGGCAAATTTATAAACATCATCGATAAGATGGTAAGCTTTGACACAAGTTTCGACGCCGACAGATTCGGAGCGATTATGATTCCTCCCCGTGATCCCGACAGCGACGAAGAAGAGGAAATTATCTGCGGTGAGGGATGGAGCGTTGACCTTGAATGCTTTGAGGAGAGCGACATTGTTGACCGCGACCTTATCAAGCCCGCTCTCGATTGCTGCAGGGATGGTAAAGTTCTTTATCTTTCTGTTAAAGACGGCAAAGGCGCGGCTTACATCAAAGGCAGAAAAATCTATAAAATCGACTTCAGTTTTGACGGCGAGACCGTGTCAGATCTTTACTGCTCCTGCTTCTTCGGCGATGACTGCCTTTGCAAGCACGAAACGGCGGCGCTCATCACGCTGAGCATGCTCTCACACTGCCCCGAATTTGAAGGCAGAAAGAACTTTACCGCAATCGATTCCGACTTCTTCTGGAACTACATTTCCGAGGAATCAAAAGAGATTTCGCTGAAATAAACCGTGTCCGCTTTATAGGACTCCGTGTCTGATAAAATATAATCAAAGAACAGGAGAACATCTCCGGAAAGAGGTAAAATAATGACAGAATACATAGTCAAAGAACACATGACGATTGTCAACGACAACGAAAAAACCGCCTATGTTGTTCAGATGCTTCAGCAGTATATCCGCAATCTCAGGTCACCGACATTTATGCAAGACATCTCAATCGAAAGTTTCGAGCTGTTTCATAACAACAAGGTGATTTCCGGCGGGAATATGAGATTTGATAATTCCGCAGCCGTCGGTAAAAGCACCGCGTGGATTCTGAATGATGATTTTTTAGGGCCCGTCATTACGGAAAATGATTTTGAAGACAGTTCGTCAAACCCGATATGCGCTCTTTTTTCCGATGATGACGAAACAAACGACATTATCACCTTCCGCATTTCTTATATTTGCGAGCCGGCTGTTGCCGCTGATGTCGGATTCAGATATTGGCAAAAATTATTTTATGCTTTTGACTGCGATGAGCTGCGTGAATCCGTAACATACAGGTGCCTTTCGGTAAAAGCGGGAGCGGAGGATAACAATTACAATTTCTGGTTCAACCGAAATACCGGCAACGCGGAGGATAATGACTACACATTATATGTTTTCAATTCGATGCGCCGCGGATGTGTGATGCCTGTTGACTGTGATTTTATCCCCGAGTCAAAAGAGGAATGGGAGCTCAGCGAAATAAACATCGATGACTACAATGACATTTACACCTGGCTCGCGCTTTCCGAGGAAGAATGGTCGCAGAAGGCAATTGAAAAATGTGAACCGCTGTTTAAAAAACTCGGCGCACAAGTGGAGCGATACAGTGAATCGCCGCACGAAGACGATGAAGAGGACTGCAAATATGTATTTCAGGGGCTCAACATTTTCAGCGGCAAAATCAAGGGAGACGATGTCAACGATTTTATTGACTGTTATGATTCCCTCATAAAATATCTCAGAAGCATGTCAAACGGCAAAGAAAAGCCCGACGGCAATTCTTTCAGATACATTATCGGCGAAGGAGAAAACAGTCTGGCGTTAGTCATTCTTGATGATTCCGACCCCGATTACGACGGTGTAAAAATCCGTTGCGCAAGAATATAAGCAACCGAAACACAGGAGGTAACACAATGTACATTCTCATTATGAACCCCGAATGGGGAGAAAAGATTCTCAACGGCGAAAAGACCTGGGAAGTGCGCAGATCCGCCACAAACCATATCGAGCGTATCAAGATTGCTTACAGCAAAACCAAGAAGAGCTTCGGCGAAGTTAACCTTGTCAAGTGCATTTCTCTCACCAGGGAACTCTTTGAGAAGAATGTTGACAAGCACTGCATCCACGACAGTTGGGAGAAAGTCACCGCCCGTTATCCGAACCCGGTCGCCTGGGTTATGGAAAAACCGCAGATTTACAAAACTCCCGTTCCCTACACTCCCCACCAGGGCGCGGTTGTGTGGGTGAAGGAAGACTGACCCCGGTAAAACGCACGGTTTTCCCTCAGCGAGGATTTCATCACGAAGTGATTTCACCCGTCCGTAAGGACGGATTTAGTTGAAAAGAGCACTTGCAGATGCAAGTGCTCTTTTCCGTGTTGTGATGTTATTTTAATAAGGACATCAATGGCAGTTGCAATTTGAACCGCTCTCTATTTATTCTTAAATATACTCTTGTTTTTGAACCTTTTTATATGATAAAATATATTTTAAGAAGTCTCTAGTGGGTATGTGGGAAAAGTACTATCATTAGTTCTGAGCGGTAAAATGATTATCGGAATGGTGCCCGTAGCGACACAGACAAACGAAAATGATGTTTTTATAATAATCGACAAAACAAGTTTTTCCGCAGGCGATACTTCAAGGAATTATTAAAATAAAGGAAGATAAGTAAAATGATTATTATTCTCTCTCTTGAGGATTCTGTATACATCAAATATGTTTTGTATTTAGCTGAAAACTTGGAATCTGGTTGGGAACTAGTAAAAAAAGATGCTTTGGTCGGCCCGTATAGAATGGAAATGAACATGCGTATGTTTGAGCCGACAGAAGACATGATGAAAGTTAATCAACTCTCTTTGTCTGTTTCTAACGGTGAAGCAAAAAAGAAAGACTTAGAAGGCTTCTCTGTAAAACTTCTCGATACGGTTTATTCTTTTTACAAGGTTGCAGAAACAGAAGATGAAATCGCCACAGTTTTGAACGAAGCTGAAGACCTGATTTCTAAAGCGTACATCAGCCCGGTAAAAGAATTTTTCCCTGATTTAGATTTAATTGGCATGTTAAGGCGTGGAGAAGAAACAGACTACAATAATTATCATATAGCGACATATAATAAGTGAACTTGTATTTATATCTGAGCACAATTTTTATGACAAATTCTCAGTGATGTGCGCTTATGACAGTATGAATAAGCCAAGTAACAAGCAGTATTATTATCACTCTCTAGTGATATAATATGTATTATAGACAATAAACATTAATTATGGGGTGAAATTTATGGTTTGTTCCAAATGCGGAATAGATGCAGGCACAAGTAAGTTCTGTCCAAACTGTGGGACACCGATCGAAGCAGTTGCTACTAATTATAAAGAACCGGAGAATGACAAACCGGTTTGCGAAAGCGCAGATCAAACGGTCACACACTATAGGCAATCGGTGCCAAACGGAAAGACGAGTAAGGTTAAGATCGGTTGCCTGATTGCGTTGATCCCGATTGCATTCCTGTTTGGTTTGTTGATTAGACTCGGAACTGAATCAAACAGTACCATCCCTGAGAAGAATGCGACTGGTGCAGCCCAAGACCGGGCGAGCGCTAGAGATATGGTCCTTTATGATTCAGATAATATTCTTGTGGAATTCAGGGGACTTGAAAAACATTTTGATGATAGTTATATTATTAATATTTATGTCGAGAATAATCAAGATGAGGATTTTTATTTTATCTTGTCGGATGTTCGAGCTAATGGATGTGTTGTTGATCTTTCAAATTGGGACTGTGTCTTGATTCCTTCTCACAGCAAATATCTTGCTTATCCCAACAATGATTATATTCTGGATAATGATGATTTGCAGCCATACGGAATTGACAAAATTGACAGTATGGATTTTAAAATCAATTTTTACAAATCTTGGATGAAAGACAAGTTTATAGAAGAAGAGATTCATCTAGAATTGTGAACTTATGGTAAAATATACGCGTAGGTATTTCATAAAAACTCTATTGGAGGAAGAATTATGAAAATAACAAAGAAAGCTCTGTCAGTTCTGCTCTCGCTGATGCTCGTGCTCGGCACGGTTAGTGTCGGGGGAATCAGCGTGTCGGCGGAGGTTCCTGCCGTAACCCTTTGGGGTGACGCCAACTGCGACAATCAGGTGGATATGGCAGACATCGTGTTGATTATGCAAAGTCTGGCAAATCCGAACAGGTACGGGCGTTACGGCACCGATTATTCCCATATAACTTTACAGGGCGAAGTTAATGCCGATGTTGACAACAGTATCAATGGAGTTACTGCCGGTGACACAACAAAAATTCAGGAGTATCTGCTCGGCAAGATAAGTTCATTGAACCCGAACAGGGGCACCGGCGCATCTTCTTCCGCGACTGTTTCTGACAAGAACGCGGATATTAACGCAGATGTTTCTTTCTCGTTCATGGACGAAGACGGCAGCAATAAAGTCAATCTGGCATCCGGTGAGAACAGAACAATCGGAGTTGATGTCAATATTGATGCCGGCAGCAATCCGATTTCCGCTCTTGATGTTCAGTTCACCGTTACAAACGGAATAAAAATCAGTGAGATTTATAGAAGTGTGAAAGCGTTCCGTGGCGTGACGGTCAGCAGAAATATTGAAAATCTGAGGGCAAACTATACGACTCTTGACGGTGACTCACCCATGACCGCGGAGAGCGGCAAATCGGCTTTTATGATTGATGTCGAGGTGCCGGCAGGCACACCGGACGGCGTTTATTATGTTGATTTTTCATCTTGCAAGATTTTTAAAGATAACACCTCATTTAATTACACGGTGTCGGCTGACCCCCTTAAAATAGTTGTCGGTAACGAGACTATGGAAATTTCAACTTACAGCGACCTCAGGGATTTCGCCTCACGCGTAAACAGCGGTGAAACGGGCCTCAACGCAATACTGATGAATGATATTGAATGCAAAAACGATGACGGAACAGCCGCAAAAGACTGGACTCCCATCGGCAATTTGAGCAACAATTATATCGGCACATTTGACGGCGACGGCCATATAATAACCGGGCTTACTTACAACAACCCAAATCAGGATTACGCCGGTCTTTTCGGCTGTGTCGGCGAAGGCGGTAAAGTCCGGAATGTCGGCCTTGAAGGCGGAAGCATAACAGGACAAAAATATGTCGGCGGCGTCATCGGACTTAATTACGGCACCGTCACAAACTGCTATAACACGGGCGGTGTTTCCGGCAAAGATTATGTCGGCGGCGTGGTCGGATATAATTATAACAGCTCGGTTTCAAGCTGCTACAACACGGGCAGTGTTACGGCAACAGCAAACTTTGCTTATGCCGGCGGCGTGGTCGGAGAGAATTGTGCAAACAGTTCGGTTGAAAACTGCTATAACACGGGCAGTGTTACCGCCACAGAACAATATGCTTATGCCGGCGGCGTGGTCGGATATAATTATATGAGCAGCACGATTTCAAACTGCTATAACACGGGCAGTGTTTCCGGCGATTATGATGTCGGCGGTGTGGTCGGATATAATGTTAATAACAGTTCGGTTGAAAACTGCTATAACACGGGCAGTGTTACGGCAACAGGTAACAATGCTTATGCCGGCGGCGTGGCCGGAGAGAATTTTCTTGAAAACAGTTCGGTTAAAAACTGCTGTTATGACTCAGACAGAGCCCCCGGTATTCCCGCAATAGGGTACGAAGACATTGCAACACACACCAATGTCGAAGGTCTCACCACCGCGCAGATGACCGGCGCAAACGCGCTTGACAATATGGTCTTTGAATACGGAGCCGGCGAAGAAAACCCCTGGCTGACCAGGGCAAACGATGACATCAATTCTTTTTATCCCCACCTTAAGGGCTTTGCCTACGACAGCGAGCCGACTGCGGAAAACTGGCCGCCCAAAATTGTGAATGTTATTGAATATCCCCTCTGGGTCGGCGGCAATCAGGTAACGAGCGACAATATGGATGATGTGCTTAAAGACGGAACTGTCAGATTTGAGGCGGTTGACGGCAAGCATATTCTCACTCTCGAAAACGCGGATATTACAGAGTCATATCGTTATGAGGAATTTGATAACGCTTATACAACCGCCAATATTGTGACAGCTTATCCGGTCAATGATACAGAGCTCACAATTGTTCTTATCGGGGAAAACAAACTGAGCGCTGCGGAATACGGCATCCGCGACTCAAATTCCCGCCTTCTGACGATTACGGGAGACGGCTCTCTTGATGTAACAGCGGATATAATGGCGATTCAGGGTATTGACCTGTTCATTGACGGTGCCGATATAACGGCGAAAGGAGCAGGAGGAGCGAACGGCGACGGAAGCGGTATTATCACAGATAATTTAACAATCCGCAACAGCGCGGTATCCGCAACGGGTTCAGAATTCGGAAACGGAATTTGCGGCACATCAATAAAAATAACTGACAGCGTAATTACCGCCGAGTCCGAAATGAATATCGCTGTAGCTTCTTCGACTTTATCAGTCAGCGGCAATAGCACCGTTATTGCCGAATGCGCTTCAGATGAGGACAGCGCGATTATTGCGGGAGAATTTGTATTTGATGACAGGAACGATATTACAGAACCCTGGAATTACAGACTTGAAAATAACGGCGATTATAAATTGGTTTACAATGCCGACGATAACACCGCGGCAAAGAAAGTAGTTATAGGCAAAGGATATGCCGTGACATTCCTTGACGGCGACGGCGAAACGGTTTTATACAAAACCAAGGTGCTCGAGGGAGCGAATCCCGAATACAAGGGCGCAGCGCCCACCCGCACAGACCCCTCGGGCGGATACACCTACGCCTTCTCGGGCTGGAAAGACGGCAACAACAACGAATATGCTCCCGGCGCGGCTTTCCCCGCGGCTGAAAGCGACATAACATACACGGCGCAGTTTACCGAAACGCCGGTTGACTACACCGTAACCTTCTTCGTTGACGGCAAGCAGTATTCGCAGTCCACCGTTCCCTTCGGCGCGCCGGTTTCAAGCCCGCGCACACCGCAGAAGGAATATTATGATTTCACCGGCTGGGATGCGGAAATCCCCGATACAATGCCGGCACAGAATCTCGAATTCAACGCGGTATTCAAAGCAATCGAATACACCGCGACATTTACAGCGGACGACGAAACGGTTAAGGAAGTTAAATTCACCGTTGAGGACGACAGCATAGATGAACCCGCCGTTCCCGAAAAAGAGGGCTATGAAGGAAAATGGACCGCATACACTCTCGCCGCGGCCGATATAACAATTAAGGCGGAATACACAGCCATAGAATATACAGCAACCTTCGTTGACAAAAACGGAGAAACGGTTGAGGAAGTCAAATTCACCGTTGAAACAGAGAGCATTGAAGAACCCGCCGTTCCCGAAAAGACGAATTACACGGGAGAGTGGGAAGAATACACGCTCGGAGCAAATGACATAACGATTAAACCCGTTTACACTCTCGCGGGCGAAACGGTCGTAAATACCGACAGCGAGAGCGAAATCACAACGGACTACAAAGAATCAAAGAGATTTGTCTTTGAGCCCGAATTCGTTCCCGAGGGAGCAACCGCACACGTATTCTATAACGGCGAAGACAGAGGCGAGGGCACTTCAATTGAAGTCAAAGAGCCCACCGATGACTACACCGTCGAGTGCAAGGTCCTCGATGCCGAAGGCAACGAAATCGCATCAAGCGGCGAAATCAAGGTCAAAGTCAAAAACAGCTTCTTTGACAGACTCAAATGGTTCTTCAATAACCTGCTCAGGATGGTAATTGAAGCGCTTATCGAAGGCTTCGGCTCAGTCTGCTGAGTAAAAACAACCATGCCCGCATCGGGAAACCGATGCGGGCTGATATAATCAATTCGATAAACCGGGATTTTATGAAAAAGTGAGTAAGGGAGGCGGAGAAGATTATTAAACGGATATTTATATATATTCTTGTATTTTTGCTTTCGCTGTCTCCTTTTTCGTCGGGCGGTGGGCAGTCGGTTACGGATTTCCCGAAGGCGGCAAAAGAAGCCGCAACACTGCTGCTGACCGATATTCCGAAAGACGGCACTGCCCTGACTCTTGCCTCAATGCAGGGGCTGCTCGCGAATACAAGCGAAAAGAATCTCCTCTTCCGGGCTGAAAAATTCAGGGAATGGCTGCCCTTTACAAATGCTCAGCTTATTGAATCTCAGCCGGACGGCTCGCCGTGGGATTTTACGGCTCTGCTCAAAGAGTTTGCGCCCTGTTTTGACGGCTACATTCTGTGCGATGATGACAGCGCTTTGATTGCTCTCTCCACGGCAAATCAGAAAAACAGCATAGTTGTTCTGCCCGGATATGAAAATGCCGTCCGGGATGCGGGGCTTAAGATGACCGCGGATGTGCGTGATTGGGATGACATTAAATTCAGAATGTCCCCCGAGTTTAAAAACCTCAGGCGCGACATCGCGTTTGAGCAGTATGCTTCATTCGCTCCGCGCCTTCTGGATTATGCCGTTATGAGCGACGCTTACATATGGTATGACGCCGATGCAAACCGCGCCGAGCATACAAACGCTTTCCGTTTTCTGTGTGACAACGCGCTGATATTCGGCTGGAATAATGACCTCGGCGAGTATAATACGGTATCCTCGCTCTCATCACTTAATGCCTGCCTGATTCCTTCGGACTGGGCGTGCAATCTCTCGGTGCTCAGCGGCTTTCCGGGCAAAAATCTTAAGCAGAAAACCGATGTTTCTTCCGAAGCGGGAGGTCGCACAGTTTGTATTCTGATGTCGGACGGCGACAACCTGCAGTGGTTTCTTGGCTCTTATGAAGATTCATCTCATTACGGGTCGCCTGTCAGAGGGCAGTTCCCCGTCTCCTGGGGCGTTCCGGCTTCCGCGGCAGACCTCGCGGTGCCTCTTGCCGAAAAATACTACGGCGAAATGACCGCCAATGATTCGTTTGTGCTTTCGCTCAGCGGCCTCGGCTACACTTTCCCGTCAAAATGGACAAGCCGCAAGGCGCTTCGGAATATGGCGGGCACCCTGTCTCAAAAAATGGAAATGCTGGATACCCGCGAACTGCTGGTGCTTGATGACGGCGGATTTGATTCAAACGCGCTTGACATTATTATGAGTGAAACCCGGGCAAACGGCATCTTCTATATTGATTATGAAAAATACGCGGGCTTAAACGGAAAAATTCGTTTTGCCGGCGGTAAACCGGTGGTATCGGCAAAATATCAGCTCTGGAACAATATGCCGGGCTGTTCACCTGAGGAAATTGCCGCCGCGGTCAACTCTCTGCCCGCAGACCCGAAAAACCCCGATTCCTATGTCTTCATCATCGTTCACGCCTGGTCGGGGCTTGACGGCAACGGTGAATTTGTTGAGGGCGGCAACACCATGGCGGCGGTTGAGAAGCTTGTCAGCGGTCTTAACCCGGATACACATCTTGTCTCACCGTCACAGTTTATGGAACGGATTGTATCAAACTGCGGATAAAAAAACACTCAAAGAAAGAATATGTTCAAATAATTTAACCCCCGGGAGAGTCATATGATGCAACGTTTGTTATCTCTTTTACTGTTGCCTTTTGCGCTGCTGTATATACGCATAAGTCCTCCGCCTGCCGTTCCCGCTCAAACCGTGCTGACCGAGGACGAGCCGGAGTGTTCGCCTTTTCAGACGGTTGATACTGTATGCGGCGCTGCGGACAGTAAGTTTTATATTCTCAGACCTGAAAGCGACACACTGACATCCGTAAACGCTGACTCGTTCGGCATGAGTGAAAATATGCCGGATAACACACAGCCGTTTACGGATGCGATAGAATACTGTCGCTCGCATCCCGACACAAAGCTGATTATTCCTCCCGGTATCTATCGTTTTACAAAGACTAATCAGATTGTCTTACAGGGGCTCAGAAATGTCTTCATTGATGGAGAGGGCGCGGAGTTTATTTTCTGCACGCCCGGCAGGCAGATTCTTGTGTATGATTGCGAGGGACTCGAAATCCACGGGCTTGCAATCGACCATGACCGCGTCAACGATCCGATTGACGATGTGGTTTCGGTGTGTAATGCTGACCCTGACACTCACACACTGGATTTTTGTTTCTTTGAAAAAACAGATATTGACGAGTCCACGGTGCTGAAAGCCGTGACTCAATGCGATCCAAACACACTTACATTCGGCGCGTCGGGCAGTGAAAAGGAAGTCTATTTTTATACGCTTGATGAACCCGTAAAAAGCGTAACCAAAGTATCTTCCAATGTGCTGCGCGTGACGCACGACGGCTGTATGGACGGCTTTGAGAACGGCGAAACATATATTCTGCGCCACCACGTCTATGACGGGGAGGGCATCCGGACGGAAAACAGTTCCCACATCACTTACAGCGGTATGAAGATATACGGCGGAACGGGTTGCTTCTTTGTTTTCGGCATCGGAGCGTCGCATTTTCAGATACTTGACACTTTTGTCGGCGTTGATCCGCAGGATAAAACCGGAGCGCATGTTTCAACCGCCGCCGATGCGATTCACATCGCCAATACAAACGGATGTTTCCGCGTGGAAGGCTGCGACATCAGCCGTCAGGGCGACGACGCGCTCAATGTTCACGACGGCTTGGGATATGTCGAATCCGTCTCCGGCGATACCGTGAAAATGTATGCCTCTGCATTCAGACTTTTCAACGGCGACACTTTGCGGTTCAAAGATGAGACATATCGTAACATTACGGACTTTTCCGCCGTCATTGTTGACGCCGACACTTCCGGCACGCTCAAAACGGTCCGGTTTGACCGTGATGTGTCCGATGTGATTCACCCCGGATATATTGCAATCAACACCGCCGCGGACAGCAGCGGTTATGTTGTGCGAAACAACTATATTCACGAAAACCGTGCTCGCGGATTTCTGCTTCAGTCCTCTTGCGGACTTTGTGAAAACAACCGTTTTTACAAAACGCAGATGCAGGCAATCAAAATTGTTGTGGATATCATTCCGGATTTATGGCAGGAAGGCACAGGTGTCAACACGCTCAAGATCCGCGGCAATACTTTTGAGCAGTGCGTTGTCGGTGAAAACAGTGAGGTTATCACTCTTTCAACCGGTTTAAACGGCAGACCCGCCGACGGTTACGCGTTTGAAAATATAGAAATCACGGGCAACACATTTACTGCGTTCCCGGGCAGGCTTGTCAACGCGTCAAATGTTAACGGTTTTCTTTTTGCGGATAACACCGTAAACGCCGACAGTATCCGTAACGCACTGTCCTTCGGCGCATATTGTGAAAACATGCAGATTCGCGATAACGGCTGGTCAGGCACAGGTGCGTGGTTCGCGGAATTCCCGCGTTGCAAAACGCTGCGGGAATGGATTCTTCTGTATTCCGGTATGTAAACCGTGGCTCCGCAAATTCCGGTTTATCGGGATAAATCACACAGAAAGAATAATACAAATCGGGATTTAATGAGGCGATATTATGAATGATAATAATAAGAAAAACAATAACACATACCATATATAAATTATTTACAATGAATGATTATTTCCGTTGGTTACCGTGTGAAGTCTCAGCGCGGTATTCAGTTCAGAATCTGGGCGGCAAACATAAAATAATAGCAAAAAAGACCACAGGAAGTGAAACCTGTGGCCTTCTTTGCACTCAAGGATTATACCTTC
>JAEERC010000041.1 GCA_016285645.1 Clostridiaceae bacterium
TCGCAATGATTCGTAAACGGGAACATATCCACCGGCTGAATTTTTTTCACCCTGTATCCCTCTTTTGTAAGGAACGCAAGGTCTCTCGAGAGCGTTTCCGGGTTGCAGGAGATATACACAACCCTCTCCGGCGCGAGTTTCACAAGCGACGAGAGGAATTTTATGTCGCTCCCCGCTCTCGGCGGATCCATAAACACCACATCCGCCTTGCCGCCGCTTTTCGCCGTCTCGCGCATGAATTCGCCCGCGTCCGCCTTGACGAACCGGATGTTCTTCACCCCGTTTGCCTTCGCGTTTGACACGGCGTCCCTCACGGCGTCGCCGTTCAATTCAACGCCGGTTACGCTCTTCGCCGTTTTCGCGGCGACAATTCCTATGGTTCCCGTGCCGCAGTAGGCGTCAATCACGGTTTTTCCCTGCGCTTCGGCGAACTCAACCGCCGTGCGGTAGAGGATTTCGGTCTGCGCGGGGTTTATCTGATAAAACGATTTCGGCGAAATTCGGAACCTGCAGCCGCAGAGTTCGTCCTCGATATATCCGTTTCCGTAAAGCACCTCGCTGCGCTCGCCGAGAAGCATACTCGTTTTGTGCGGATTTATGTTGAAAACCACGGTTGTGACCTGCGGAAAGGTGTTCACGATTTTTTCCGCGATGCGGTTTTTCATCGGGAAACGCGGGTTCGCCCCGACCAGCACAACCATAATTTCATCGGTCGAAAAGCCCCTTTTCACAAGCACATGGCGCAGAAAGCCCCTGCCGCTGTCCTCGTTGTAGGGCAGTATTTTGAAATCCGGCAGAATCGAGCGGATAAACACGATTATTCTGTCCGCCGTCTCGTCCTCGGTGAGGCAGGAATCAACATTCACAACATTGTGCGTGCCCGCCTGATACACGCCCGAAACGATTTTCCCCGAGCGCGTCAGCTGAAACGCCGCCTGCACCTTGTTGCGGTAGTGAAACGGATTTTCCATGCCGATAATGTCGTTTACGCGGCAGAATTTACCGAGCAGCTTTATGCATTTCGCCGTCTTCCACGAAAGCTGCTCGTCATAGGTCATATTCATAAGCTGGCACCCGCCGCATTTTTTTGCGTGCGGGCACGGGCTTTGTTTTTTTGATTTCGCCCCCGTCATCAGCCGATTACGCAGTCAACCGCTACGCTCGTCTCGCGCACGGCGTGCATATGCGGCTTCACGACCGAGCAGTGGTACGGATCCTTCTGATAGTCGGCAAGCGCCTGCTCGTCCTCAACAACAACCTGCAGAATCACATCATATGAGCGCTCGGAATGAAGAAAATCCACACCCGCCTCGATTGACTTTATCTGAGGAACCTTCCCCTCCATGGAAAGGAGAACCTCCTTCGCCTTTTCGCAGTTTTCCGCGCTGTTGTCCTTAAGTTTAAAACAAACCGTATGTTTAATCATATCTTTTCCTTTCGGGTTTTATTCACAGTATAACTGCCTTAGTCTCGCGTAGGGCACGGATTCTTCCGTGCCGCTTTCGCGACCGTCCGTGAGGACGGTATTTTGCGCAGACTCCTTCCGTCACATCGTCACTGCGTTCCTCTGTGCCACCTGTCTCGCCTGCCGGCTCGGTCGGTGCTTCTGCCTATGGCAGAGGTCTCCACCGGAGACCCGCACCCCCATAGGAGGAGGCCACGACGGACGGAAGTTTTGTTGTAACCGTAGGGCGGCTCCCCCTAAAGCCGCCGTCTCCGCGACCGTCCGTGAGGACAAAGCCTTCCCATCGAGGTTATTCCCCTGTCAGGGGAAATGTCGTCGAAGACGACAAAAGGGTGCCCGTTTTTGGAGAAAAAAGGTGGGTGAGCGCTGCGAACCCGGATGAGGTGTGCCATCCGCCGCGGACGGAGTCCGACCTTAACTCCTCACTTCTTTATCTTCTCCCAATACTCCTTCGCCGCCTGCTCAATCTTGTTGTCGCCGAATTCGTAATAGACGCGGTCCTTTATCGCGTCGGGAAGATACTGCTGTTTTACCCAGTGGTTCTCAAAACTGTGGGCATATTTGTAATTCTGCCCCTTGTTCGGGTTGTCCTCGCCATCATAATGCTTGTTCTGAAGCTGCCGCGGCACGGGCCCCGTGTTGCCCTTCTGAACATCCGAGAGCGCGTAGTCAATCGCCATCGCTCCCGAGTTGGATTTTGGCGAATTGCAAACGAGAATCACCGCGTCGGCGAGCGGTATTCTCGCCTCGGGCAGACCGACAGCCATCGCCATATCCACAGCCGCCTTCACAATGGGGATAACCTGCGGATAGGCGAGCCCCACATCCTCACACGCGCACACCATAAGCCGGCGGCAGGCGGAGGGCAGGTCGCCCGCCTCGAGTAAGCGCGCCAGATAGTGAAGCGCCGCCTGCGGGTCGGACCCGCGCATCGATTTCTGATAGGCGGAGACAATGTCGTAGTGCTCGTCGCCGTCTCTGTCATAGCGCATGGCGCTTTTCTGCGTGAGTTCCTTCGCCGATTCAAGGGTGATTACCCCGTCACCGTTCCCCTCGGCGGCAAGCGCGCACAGTTCCGCGGCGTTTATCGCCTTGCGCACATCCCCTCCGCACGAGCGTGAAATATAATCGGTCACCCCGTCCTCGATTTCGTATTTTTCGTTGCGCTCCTCACTCATAAAGCCGAAGGCGCGCTCAACCGCCTTTTCGATTTCGGCGGGCTCAACGCTTTTGAACTCAAACACCGTGCTTCGCGAAAGAATCGCGTTGTAAACATAGAAATACGGGTTCTCCGTTGTTGAGGCAATCAGCGTAATGGCGCCGTTTTCAATGTATTCAAGCAGCGTCTGCTGCTGTTTTTTGTTGAAATACTGAATCTCGTCGAGATACAGCAGAATGCCGTTGGGCGCGAGGAAGGTGTCCAGCTTTGAAATGGCGTCCTTTATATCCGCCGTGCCCGCGGTGGTGCCGTTGAGCTTTACCAGACAGCGGTCGGTGGATTTCGCGATTATTCCCGCGAGCGTGGTCTTGCCCACACCGGGAGGGCCGTAGAACACCATATTCGGAAGCTCGCCCGATTTTATGATGTTCCCGAGCGGCTTTCCTTCGCCGAGCAGGTGTTTCTGCCCGACTATATCTTCAATTTCCCCGGGGCGCAGCCTCTCCGCAAGAGGTACGGACATTGTTATTCCCCCTTTATTTTAAATAAGCGGAGAGACATTATGCGCCTCTCCGCTTTGTGATTAAAACGCGATGTTTCTGCCGACATATTCGTCAAGCTCTTCAATCTTTATGCGCACCTGATCCATCGTGTCGCGGTCGCGCACGGTTACACAGCCGTCCTCAAGCGAGTCGAAGTCGAAGGTTATGCAAAGCGGCGTGCCGATTTCGTCCTCCCTGCGGTAGCGCTTGCCTATGGAGCCGGTCTCGTCGAAGTCAATCATATATTTCTTCGAAAGCGATTCATAGATCTTGAGAGCGTCGTCGCTGAGTTTCTTTGAAAGGGGCAGAACAGCCGCCTTGTAGGGAGCCACGGCGGGGCTTAAATGAAGCACCACTCTCGTGTCGTTCTTCTCGGCGTCGAGCACTTCCTCGTCATACGCCTCGCAGAGAAGCGCGAGCACGGTTCTGTCAAGGCCGTAGGTACTCTCTATGATGTAGGGTATGAATTTCTCGTTCGTTTCGGGGTCAAGATACTCGAGTTTCTGCCCGCTGTATTCCTGGTGACGGGTAAGGTCAAAATCGGTTCTGTTGTGTGTGCCGTTGATTTCGCCCCAGCCGAACGGGAACAGGAACTCAATGTCGCAGGCGGCTTTGGCGTAGTGCGCGAGTTTTTCGTGGTCGTGATAGCGCAGGTGCTCGGGAGCGATGCCAAGATCCTCAAAATACTTTCTGCCGTATTCCTTGAAGTAGTCGTAAAGTTCGGCGTCCGTGCCCTCCTTGCAGAAGGTCTGGAACTCCATCTGCTCAAACTCGATTGTGCGGAAGGTGAAGTTGCCGGGCGTGATTTCGTTGCGGAACGCCTTGCCTATCTGACCGATTGAGAAGGGGAGTTTCGCGCGCATTGTGCGCTGAACGTTCTGGTAGTTCACATATTCGCCCTGAGCGTTTTCGGGGCGCAGATATATGATGCTCTTCGAGTCGTTCGTGACGCCCCTGAAGGTCTGGAACATAAGGTTGAACTCGCGGATGTCGGTGAAGTTGTGCTTTCCGCAGTTCGGGCAGGGAATTGAGTGATCCTTTATATACTGGAACATCTCCTCCTTGGTCATGCCGTCGGCGTGCGCGTCGGGGTCGAAATCGTCAATCAGATTGTCGGCTCTGTGGCGCATCTTGCACTCCTTGCAGTCAAGAAGCGGGTCGGAGAAACTCGCCACATGGCCGCTCGCCTCCCACACTCTCGGGTGCATGAGGATATCCGCGTCAACCTCAAAGCTGTTTCTGCGCTCCTGAATAAATCTCTTTCTCCAGGTGTCCTTTACATTGTTCTTCATTCTCGCGCCGAGAGGGCCGTAGTCCCAGGTGTTCGCGAGCCCGCCGTATATGTCGCTTCCGGCGAAGATAAAGCCCCTGCTCTTGCAAAGGTTTACAATTTTTTCCATCGTTTTTTCGGTGTTTTCCATAATGCGCTCCTTATATATACAATTCAAGGAAATATGATAAAACAATATAATAAAAATGTCAATGATTAATATCAATTCACGGTTTTCGTTGCCGTAAAGCGAGACAGCATGTACTTGACTCCCGACAAAAAAAGACCCGCCGCGCGGCAGGTCTTTTTCTTTTATTCTCCGAAAACCTTTTTGAACAGTTCCATATACTCCTCATACGCCTCCGTGTAGCTGAGCTCGGAGATGTATTTGAGCACCGTTTCGTGATACCAGCGCTGTTCCTTCGGGTCCTTCTCGTTGAACCGCGCGAAAACAAGGTCGCCGATTCTGTCATAATCGCAGTAAAGCGCGCGCATATTCGCGAGCTTGTCGGCAAGCCAGAGCTGCTTTATTTTGATGTCGCTGTCTTTAAGCTCGCGAAGACTCTCCTCCTTGCGGATTTTCCACGACTCGCTCGCACTTATTTCGGGGCGCTTGTTCTCCGTTTCGCCCGCGACTATTGCCGCTATATTTTCGCCGAAATTCTCAAGTATGTCTTGTGCCGTAACATCGGTGTCCTCAACCGTGTCGTGAAGAACCGCCGCCGCCATAACATCGATATCGTCGGTGATTCTGCCGGCGTTTACCGCCACCTCGAGCGGATGAAGAATAAACGGGCTGCCGTCCTTGCGAAGCTGACCCTCGTGCGCTTTAACCGCGAAAATAATTGCTTTTTCAAGTGCGTTCATTTTTCTGCCTCCAGATATTATTCCGGCATTGCCGGTGTGCTTTATTTATAACATGTCTCAACCGTACTGCCGTATCAGCCGTTTGAGTTTTTTTACCACTAAAAAGATAACAGATTATAAACCCTTTGTCAATTATCCCCGCCCGGCGGAATATATGCTTTTATTTCTCCCCGAAAGCGGTTTTTCCCGGCCGTATTTCCCCGAAAATACCGTTTATTTTCATCCGTATATGCGCTATATTATAATCGCAGCAGGGAAAAAGCCCCTGCAAAAAAACCGGAAGGAGCTCAACGAAATGAACGGCAGCGCAATCAGAACAATAGCAGTAATCGCGGTCGCGCTCTATTTCATAGCGCCCGACCTTCTGCCGGGACCGGTTGACGATGTAATCGTGGCGATTCTCGCTTATATGCTTACAAAGAAGCTGACCGGCAGAAAAAGAGAGAGAACCGAACACGAATCGTGGTACGGTTCCGAGAAAGATATAAGAGGTGTTAATTATGTGGACGAACAATAAAAAATTATACAAGAGCACAACCGACCGCAAGCTTTTCGGAGTCTGCGGAGGCATAGCGGAATATTTCGGCATAGACTCCTCAATCGTGCGCCTCGGCCTTGTGCTGTTTGTACTCGCGGGCGGCAGCGGAGTGCTGTTCTATCTCATCGCGGCGCTTGTTCTGTCGGACAATCCCGATTAACCGGACCTTTCCCTTTTAAAAATACTTCCTTTTTATAAGTCTCCTTTCTTATTTTCTCTTCAACGGGCTGCCACCCTCGCGGCTGCCCGCAGGTCGCAAAGCCGGCGCTCCTGCCGGGTTAAACCCTCACTCACAAAGCCATTCATCTCCCCGTAAATAGGATAAACCACGCCGGCTGAGCGGTCTGCAAAATCCAACTTTGATTTAAACCTTTTTGTTTTTTCATTTGTTTTACTTCCTTTTCCTGTGCGGCGGGGTGCTTCATCCCGCCGTATACCCTTACCTCCCCCTTTTTTCAAGGAGCTGATTATAATGTATATTGAATATGAAAACCGTTCTTCGCGCAGGCGCCGCAGAGGATGCGCGGGCTGCGGATGCGGCGGATGCGGCACGCCTCTGCTTATTGCGGCAATCGCGGCGGCTGTGCTGATATTCCTGCGCTGATAAAACATAAGACCGGGCTGCTCAGGCAGCCCGGCCGTTTCTTTTTTTACTTAAATTTGGGGAGAATTATCCTTTTCAAAGAAAATCAGATAATCATCCATGGTGAAATCCAACATTCCATAAGCTGAGTTTGAAGTATCCTGAATGACAAATACCTCAAATTCTCCGCCATTGGTGTTTGTAAATTGATATTTGAAATCACCATCGCCGTCGATTGTGATAAACTTCCATGTAAAATCAACCGTGGTGCCGTTAGTTAAGGTTACTTTTGCAGTATAATCGCCGTTTACAACCAATGATTGATTTAAAGACACCGTTTGTCTGGTTGTGCGAACTATCGTAGATTCTTCATTCCAGTCACCTATAATCAGCGTCTCGGCAAAAGGTCTTTCAACCGTGACCTTGCACTCGGCTTTGATTCCGTTTGACGCCGTCGCGGTAACTGTGCAGGTTCCGAGTCCTTTTGTGGCAATACTACCTTTTACATCAACCGTTGCGACCTTGTCGTTGTCTGTTTCCCAGGTTATTTTGCCATCTGTCACCTTTTCGGGCGTGATTGTCGCGGTGAGCTGCATTGTATCGCCCATATTGAGCGTTATACTGCTCTGTGACAACTTGATTTCCTTTGGCTCAATAACTACGGTAACAATTATCTTGTCCGAAACACCCTTTTCGCTCGTTGCCTTGATTGTGCATTCGCCTTCGCCCACGGGCGTTACCTTGCCGTCCTTTACCGTCGCGACCTTCTCATCGGATGAGGACCACGCAAGCCCCTCTTCCTTGTTGTTTTCGGGAAGAACGGTATATATCACTTCATACTCGGAGTCTATATCTATCGTTGTCGCGGGTGTCTCAAATTCCACCGAGGTTATCGGAATAGGTCTGAAGAATATAAAGGCAAGCGCTCCCGCTATAACAGCGAGCACGGCAAGGATCGCGACAATAAGCTTAGCCGAGCCTTTTTTCTTTTCCTTCTTCGGCTCGGGAGGAATATATGCCGGAGGAGCGGGAGGTGCCGGAGGCACGGGATTATACTGCCCGGTCTGATTAAAAGGAGGAGCCGGGTTGACCGGAGCGCTGTAGTCGTTCCGTACCGGAGGAGCCGGAGGAGCGGGAGGCGTGATGCTTTCCTGCGAAACTTCGGGTTCCGGCTCAACAACGTTTTCCGCCGGTTCCTCTTTTACCTGCGGTTCCTCGTTAACGGGAATCTCAACGCTTTCCTGCGAAACTTCGGATTCCGGCTCAACATTGCTTTCTTTTACTTCTTCAACCGCCGGCTGTTCCGGAATTTCCGCCGGAACCTCATTCGCTGGTGGCGTGTTGTTTACGGGCGGTACTCCGTTTGACGCAAGCAGCACCGTCTTGTCGTCATCGGGAATGTTTGCCTGCCTTTCGGGCGCGGCAGACGAGCCTATCGGTAAAACCGGGGCTCCGCACTGTGTGCAGAATTTGTTGGTTCCTACATTTGCTCCGCATTTTGTACAGAACATCAATTACTCCTCCTTAAAAAACTCATTATAAACATCTGCCCCGGTCCGACCGGGAACCGGGGCATAAAAACTTTATCAGTCTTCTTCTTCAGCCGCTTTCTTAGCGTCTTCAATAACCTTCTGCGCTACATTCGCGGGGGCGTCTTCATAGCGTGTGAACTCGAGTGAATAGTGGCCTCTGCCCGCGGTAATCTGACGAAGAACCGTGGAGAAGTCGCTCATTTCAGCCATGGGAACTTCCGCTACAAGTTCCTGCATCTTGGGCTCGTCCGCCGCGCCCATGCCGAGAACTCTGCCGCGGCGCTTTGTAACGTCGCTCATAACATCGCCGAAGTTGTCGGCGGGCATATATGCCTTGAGTGTGCCGATGGGCTCAAGAATTGTGGGCTGGGCTTCGGGAACAGCCGCCTTGAAAGCGAGCTGAGCGGCGGTTTTGAACGCCATTTCCGAGGAGTCAACCGGATGGTAGGAGCCGAAATAGAGGGCGGCTTTGATGCCGACCATCGGATAACCCGCGATTATGCCCTTCGCGATGCTCTCGCGCAGACCCTTTTCAACAGCGGGGAAGTAGTTCTTGGGAACGGCGCCGCCTACAACCTCGTCGGAGGTGAACACGAAATCCTCTTCGCCGTCATAGGGCTCAAAGCGGATCCATACATCGCCGAACTGACCGTGGCCGCCGGTCTGCTTCTTGTGGCGTCCCTGTTTCTCAACGGTCTTGCGGATTGTTTCCCTGTAAGCGACTCTGGGGTCGGAAAGTTCGACCTCAACGCCGAATTTATTCTTGAGTTTGTTGACGATTGTGAGAATGTGCTGTTCGCCGAGACCTTCGAGAATCTGTTCCTTTGTTTCGGTGTCGGTATAGAACTTGATTGTCGAATCCTCTTCCGAAAGACGGGTGAAGCCGGCGGCTACCTTGTCCTCCTCGCCCTTCTTCTTTGCCTTTACGCACTTGCGCAGGCAGGGAGCCGGGAAGTCAACGGGAGCGAGTTCAACAACGTTTTTCTCGTCGCACATTGTGTCGTTTGTTCTGAAGCCGTCAAGCTTGGTAACAACGCCGATATCGCCTGCGGGAATAGCCGCCGCGTCCTCGGTCTTGCCGCCCTTTACGGTAACGATTTTGCCCATCTTCTGGCTCTCGCCTGTGCGGGCGTTGTATGCGGGAGTCGCGGCTGTGATTTTGCCGGAAACCACCTTGAAGAAGCTCATCTTGCCTACGAACGGGTCGGCTACGGTCTTGAAGCAGATTGCCGCGAGAGGTCCGTTTTCGTCGCACTTGAGGTCGCCTTCGCCCGCCGCGGAAGCAGCGTCCGGAGCGTAGGAGACGATGCCGTCAAGGATGAGGTCAACTGCGTCGGTGAGAAGACCCGCGCAGGCGAATACGGGGTAGATGTCTCCGCCCGCGATGCCGGCCTTGAGACCCTTTGCGATTTCTTCGGGAGTGAGGGGCTCTTCCATGAAGAATTTCTCCATAAGCTCCTCGTCGGCGGACGCGACCGCCTCTGTGAACATTGCCTTCATCTCTTCAACTTGGGCGTTGTCGGGAACGGGAACTTCCGTTGCCTTGCCGTTTGCGTATTTGAACGCCTTGCCTGTGGCGAAATCGACATAAGCGGTAACCGCGCCGCCCTCAACCACGGGAACGACTACGGGGCACGCCTGAGTCTCATATTCCGCCTTGATGGCGTCGAATGTCTTGTAGAAGTCGGTGTTTTCCGCGTCGCAGCGGGTAACGGCGAACATCTTGGCGATGCCTCTCTTTGAAGCCGCCTTGCACGCCTTTTCCGCGCCTACATCGAAGCCGGAGCCTGCCGCGAGAACAACGAGTACGCTTTCCGCCGCGCGGATTGCCTCGCTCACGCCGCCCTCAAAGTCGAAAAGACCGGGGGCGTCAAGTATATTGATTTTTGTATTCTTCCACTCCAGCGGAGCCATAGCGGAAGAGATTGATGTTTTGCGGGCTTTTTCCTCGGGGTCATAGTCGAGGGTTGTATTGCCGTCGGCTACCTTGCCGAGGCGTTCCGTCGCTTTCGCGAGGAAGAGCATGGCTTCCGCAAGAGTCGTCTTGCCTCTG
Organism: Clostridiaceae bacterium; assembly: GCA_016285645.1. Classification (GTDB taxonomy): domain Bacteria; phylum Bacillota; class Clostridia; order Oscillospirales; family Acutalibacteraceae; genus CAG-177. The sequence continues at coordinate 10,010 of JAEERC010000041.1, forward strand.
CCGCCGTGACCTGCTATCGCCACGTTTCTGATGTCTTTTGCACTGTAGGCTTTCAAATAATTTTCCTCCTTAAGTTATGCCTTTCCGCCGGTGAGGCGGTCAGCCGCGATTTGATAAAACGCGATATCACGGGTTATTATATCATAACGCTTTTTTTAATTCAATATAAAAATAATTTTTTTATTTTCAATTTAATTCCCCGTGCCGGGCTTATCCGCCTGCCGGTTTTCCTCCGCCTTTTCCGCGGCTTTTTCCTGCGGGTCCGCGGGCGATTCGGGCGAGGGCTCCTGCTCGGTGAGCGAGAAGTTTCCCACTATCCTCTTCGGGTGTCTCACGGCGTCCGAGATTCCGCTTATGACGGGCTTTAAAAGCTCCTGCTCGGGCGGAATTTTTGTGGCAAGCTCGTGCTTTTCGCCGTAGAGATGAATGACGCCGTCCTCGTTTAATTTTTTGAGCACAACCATCGTTATCGGGAAGGCGAACATGCCTATAACACCGATGGTTTCAAGCCCTATATACATACCCATAAGGGTCAGAATCGAGGGTATTCCGAGGTTGAAGCCGACAAGCTTCGGCTCGATTATCTGGCGTATTATCGTGATGCACGCGTAGATTATCAAAAGCCCTATGCCCATACCGATTTCGTGCGAAATTATGAAGCTGTAGAGCGCCCAGGGAATAATCACCGTGCCCGTGCCGAATATCGGCAGTATGTCGAGCAGCGCCGTGAGAACGGCGACAAGAATGAGGTGTTCGCCTTCATACGCACCGCAGAGTTTCAGTATGAAAAGCCCGATTGTCAACTCCGCGAATGTGATGAAAATTATAACGGCGTAGCTTTTCACAAGTTGCCCGAGGGAGTATAAAGTGATGCGTTTTACCGTCGAAATCTTTTTGACGGTAGTCTTTTTGAGCGCCTTTTTCGCCGCCTCGGTGAGGTTGTCGTAGCCGACGGTCACAAAGAAGCAGGCAACAATGGTGATAATCGCCGCGAGGAGCTTTGAGGGCAGCGACATAGCCGTTGAAATAACGGGCTGGGCGATTGACGAGACATTGAATGACTTGCCCGAAATCGTGTCGGAAATCGTTGAGAATGAAAGCCCCGAAAGCTTTAAAAGCGAGGTGATTCCCGCTCCGTCCTCTGCGGATTTATACAGGCGGTCGAAGAAGTCCGCGGTCGCGGTTCTCGCCGCCGCTCCGGGCTCTCCGGGCACGGCCGAAACCACCCTGAGAGCGACATTTTCAATGTCTCTTACAAGCACGGGCAGATTCGACAGTTTCTTTGCCGCGAAGTCCTTGACATCCACCGCGCTCGTGTAAATTTTATAGCCGATAAGGGCTAACAGACCGAGCGCTATGAGCAGGAAAAGAATAAGGAAAACCGTCGAGATAATTCCCTTTTTAATTTTGGTTTTTTCATTGATTTTGTTGATGGGTTTCTGAAGAATCACCGCCACCGCGAGAGCGAAAACGAACGGGAAAAACAGCCAGAAAGCGTACTTCAGAAACAGGAAAAACGCCGTCGCGAGCACAACGAGATACGCAATATTTATCAGCGTCGCGCGGCGGGATTCGGTTTCGGGAGCCATAATCCGCGCCTCCTTGTGTATAAATTGATTATTACCCGAATTATTTTACTGCATAAGTTATATAAAATCAACGAAAAACTGTGAATTCACAAAAAAAGATTAAAATAATACTTTAAAAAGTAATTTTTTTGTGATAATATTTAAAACTGCGATATTATACACATACGCAAGCCCGTATAAAAAGGAGAATTTTTATGAACATTGCAGTAATGGGTTACGGTGTCGTCGGCTCGGGCGTTGCCGAGGTTCTCGCGAAGAACCACGATCAGATAGTCAGAAAAAGCCGTCAGGACGACATGCAGCTCAAATATATTCTTGACAGGCGCACTTTCCCGGGCGATGTCAACGAGCACCTCGTCGTGTCCGATTTCTCAAAGATAATCGAGGACGACAGCGTGAAGATTGTTGTTGAGACAATGGGCGGTCTTCACCCCGCGTACGAGTTCGTGCTCGAATGTCTCAACGCGGGCAAGAGCGTTGTCACCTCCAACAAGGAGCTCGTCGCCGAAAAGGGCTGCGAACTGCTCAAAGCCGCGCAGGAGCACAATGTAAACTTCCTGTTTGAGGCGAGCGTCGGCGGCGGCATACCGATTATCCGCCCGATTACCCAGTGCCTCGCGGCAAACGACATAAACGAAATCGCGGGCATACTCAACGGCACAACGAACTTCATTCTTACAATGATGATAAAAGAGGGTATGGACTTCGACGAGGCGCTTCGTCTCGCCCAGAGGAACGGCTACGCCGAGCGCGACCCGAGCGCGGATATCGAGGGTCACGACGCCTGCAGAAAAATCGCGATTCTCGCGGCTCTCTGCTTCGGCAAGCATGTTTACCCCGCCGATATCGAAACCGAGGGCATAACAAAAATCACCCTCGCCGATGTCGATTACGCGGCGAACTGGGGCGGAGTCATCAAACTCATAGCCAGAGCGAAGAAACTCGAAAACGGCAAAATCACAGCCATTGTCAGCCCCGCTTTTGTCGAATACGGCAGCCAGCTCGCGGGCGTTGACGATGTTTTCAACGCGATTCTCGTGCGCGGCGACGCCATAGGCGATGTCGTCTTCTACGGCAGGGGCGCGGGCAAGCTTCCCACGGCGAGCGCTGTTGTTGCCGATGTCATCGACTGCGCCGTTCACATCAAAGAGCGCAAGGATTTCGGCTGGGGCGAAGGCGAGGAGAACTATGTGCAGAGTTATCTCGACACAGAAAACGCCCTCTATGTCCGCTTCACCTCGGACAATAAGGAAAAAGCCCTTTCCGACGCACAGGAAATTTTCGGCGGCGTGAAGGTTCTTGAAAGAAAGGACGCCCCCGCGAACGAAGGCGCTTTCGCCACCCCCGTCGCCAAAGAGGGCGACCTGCGTGAAAAACTCGCGAAGATTGACGGCATTACCGTTGAGAGCGTTATCCGCATTACCGATTATTGATAATTTGACCGGGAGGTTATTTAATAAATGGCACTTATAGTTCAGAAATTCGGCGGCAGTTCCGTCAAGGATGCCGAGCGCGTGATGAATGTTGCGCGCATAGTCACAGACACATACAAAAACGGCAATCAGGTTGTTGTCGTGGTCTCCGCCCAGGGCGACACCACCGATGACCTTATAGCGAAGGCGAAGGAGATAAACCCCGGCGCCTCCAAGCGCGAAATGGATATGCTTATGAGCGCGGGCGAGCAGATTTCAATAGCCCTTCTCGCGATGGCAATCGAAAAACTCGGCTGCCCCGCGAAATCGCTCCTCGGCTGGCAGGCGGGCTTCAACACGAACTCCGTTTACGGCAGCGCGAGAATCAAGAAGCTCGACACCCAGCGCATCAAAATGGAACTCGCCAACAGAAATATAGTCGTTGTGGCGGGCTTCCAGGGAATATGCAAATATGACGACATAACCACCCTCGGCAGAGGCGGCTCGGACACGAGCGCGGTTGCCATAGCCGCGGCGATGCACGCCGACAAATGCCAGATTTTCACCGATGTTGAAGGCGTTTTCACCGCCGACCCGCGCAAGATAAAGAACGCGAAGAAGCTTCAGGAAATCACCTACGACGAAATGCTCGAGCTCGCCACTCTCGGCGCGCAGGTGCTCAACAACCGCTCGGTTGAAATGGCGAAGAAATACAATGTTCAGCTTGAGGTGCTTTCAAGCTACACAAATAAACCCGGTACGATTGTCAAGGAGGTAACAAAAATGGAAAAAATGCTTATCAGAGGCGTAACAAAGGATACAGACGTAGCGAGAATCTCAATTATCGGCGTGCCCGATATCCCCGGCATCGCTTACAAGATTTTCGGCAAACTCGCTTCCCAGAACATAAATGTTGACATCATCCTTCAGTCCGTCGGCAGAGACGGCACAAAGGATATCGCTTTCACCGTCAGCAAGGCGAACGGCCCCGCGGCGGTTGAACTGCTCGGCGGCTGCGACTTCCTTGACGGTCTCGCCATGAAGTGCGACACCGATGTTGCAAAGGTCAGCGTTGTGGGCGCGGGTATGGAAACACATCCCGGCACCGCCTCAACAATGTTCGAGGCGCTCTTTGACCGCGATATCAATATCCAGATGATTTCCACCAGCGAAATCAAAATCTCCGTTCTCATCGACGCGAAAGACGCGGACGACGCCGTCGCGGCGGTTCACAAGGCGTTCTTCCCCGAAGAGGACTGAGTTATACACCAACCCTTCACGGAGGTATCAATATGGAAACACGCGTTGCCATAATGGCGATAATAGTCGAAGACCCCGGTTGTGTTGAGGCGCTCAACGCCCTTCTTCACGAATACGGCGAATACATCATCGGCAGAATGGGCATCCCCTACAAGGCAAAGGAGATAAACATCATCAGCATAGCCCTCGACGCCCCGCAGGATATAATCTCCGCGCTTTCGGGCAAAATCGGCAGGCTCGACAATGTCAGCGTAAAAATCGTATATTCAAACAAATAATCAACTGAGGGGGAAGTCTCCTGACCCCGAAGAAAGGAAATAAAAATGGCAGTTTATAATCCCAAATCACTCAAAGCGGAGGATTTCATCAACGATGAGGAAATCCGCCTGACGCTCGAATACGCGGAGCAGAACAAAAACAATGTCGAGTTAATCGACGAAATCCTCGAAAAGGCGCGCCCCGTCAAAAATGAAAACGGCGGCGGATGCACCTGCAGAGGGCTTACCCACCGTGAGGCGAGCGTGCTTCTCGCCTGCGAAATTCCCGAAAAGATTGAAAAAATGTACAAGGTAGCCGAGGAGATAAAGCTCGCCTTTTACGGCAACCGCATTGTTCTTTTCGCCCCGCTCTACCTTTCAAACTACTGTGTCAACGGCTGTCTCTACTGCCCCTACCACCTCAAGAACAAGCACATCCCGCGCAAAAAACTCACTCAGGAGGAAGTGCGCGAGGAGGTCATAGCGCTTCAGGATTTAGGTCACAAACGCCTTGCGATTGAGGCGGGCGAGGATCCGGTCAACAACCCGATTGAGTACATCCTTGACTGCATCAACACGATTTACTCGGTTCACCATAAAAACGGCGACATCCGCAGGGTAAATGTCAACATCGCCGCCACAACGGTGGAAAACTACCGCAAGCTCAAGGAAGCGGGCATCGGCACATACATTCTTTTCCAGGAAACATACAATAAAGAGAGCTACGAATACCTGCACCCCACAGGCCCCAAGCACGATTACGCCTACCACACCGAGGCAATGGACAGAGCCATGGACGGCGGCATAGACGATGTCGGTCTGGGCGTGCTCTTCGGGCTTGAGTCATATAAATACGAGTTCGCGGGTCTCATTATGCACGCGGAACACCTCGAGGCGGTTCACGGCGTGGGTCCCCACACAATAAGCGTGCCGAGGGTAAAGCCCGCGGACGACATTGACCCCGACGAATTTGACAATTCCATATCCGACGATATGTTCACGAAAATCGCCGCCTGCATACGCATAGCCGTTCCCTACACGGGTATGATTGTTTCCACCCGCGAAAACGAGCAGGTCCGCGCGAAGATGCTCAAAGTGGGCGTCTCCCAGGTCAGCGGCGGCTCGCGTACATCCGTGGGCGGCTACGCGGGCTACACTCCCGACGAACGCCCGCACGACACGGAGCAGTTCGATGTCAGCGACCAGCGCTCGCTCGACGAGGTTATCCACTGGCTCATTGACAACGGTCAGGTTCCCTCTTTCTGCACGGCTTGCTACCGCGAGGGCAGAACGGGCGACAGATTCATGTCGCTTTGCAAAAACGGTCAGATTCTCAACTGCTGCCACCCGAACGCCCTTATGACGCTCACCGAATATCTCGTCGATTACGCCTCGCCCGAAACTAAAGAGGCGGGCTTCAGACTCATCGAAGAGGAATTGAAGCGCATTCCCAAGGACAAGGTCCGCGAAATCACCGCTCAACACATTGAGGACATCAAAACCTCAGACAGCCGCGATTTCAGATTCTGATTTTCAGATATTCAGATAACATGAAAGGAGAGTGAACGGCATGAAAAGAAAAACACGCGTAACCGCGCTGCTGCTCGCGGCGCTTGTCGCCCTTGCCGTTGTATTCTCCTGCGCCGTCATAGTCTGTGAATCGGAACACGAATGCTCCGGCGCGGACTGTGAAATCTGCCTTGCGGTCGCCTCCTGCGCGGGCTTTCTGCGTTTCGCAGGGCTTGCCGCGGCTGCGCTCGCGTTTGTTCTCGCGGCGTTTTTCCGCTGCGCGTCCGTTGTGCGCTCCCGCCGCGCTTCTTTCCGCAGGCAGTCACCCGTTATTCTCCGCGTAAAACTTCTCAACTGAATAAAACCATAAAATAACAAGGGTAAAAATCTGCTTTTTCACAAAGCGGATTTGCCGTTTTACGGCGTACCCTTGTCTTTTTATACCCTTTTTCAACTATCGATTCATAAGAGAGGTTTTATATATGAAAAAAATAATATCCATTATATTATGTGTTATCGCCGTCATATCTCTTTTCTCATCCTGCTCCTCCCCCGACGCCGCAGATGACGGAAAACTCAAAATCGTTGCCACGGTCTTTCCGCAGTACGACTGGGTAAAAAACATTCTGGGCGACCGCTCCGTGAACGCGGATCTCACCCTTCTGCTCGACAGCGGCGTGGACCTTCACAGCTATCAGCCCACAGCCGACGACCTTGTAAAGATTTCGTCCTGCGATATGTTCATCTATGTAGGCGGCGAATCCGATGAATGGGTTGATGACGCTCTCGCTCAGGCGGTCAATAAGGATATGACCGTTATAAACCTGCTTGAGGTTCTCGGCGAAAGCGCGAAGGACGAGGAAATAAAAGAGGGCATGCAGGCGGAAAAGGAGGAAGGCGGGGAAGAGGCGGAAAAGGACGAGCACGTCTGGCTCTCGCTTAAAAACGCCGCCGTACTCTGCGGATATATAGCCGGAAAACTCGGCGAGAAAGATCCCGAAGGCAGAGCCGTCTATTCCGCAAACGCGGACGCCTACATCGAAAAACTGAACGCTCTCGATTCCCTCTATAAATCCGCCGTTGACGGGGCCGCGAACAAAACTCTGCTGTTCTGCGACCGATTCCCGTTCCGCTATCTCGCCGACGATTACGGTCTCGATTATTACGCCGCTTTCGCGGGCTGCTCGGCTGAGAGCGAAGCGAGTTTTGAAACAATCACCTTCCTCGCCGGCAAGCTGAAAACTCTCGGGCTTAAAAATGTTGTTGTGCTCGAGGGCGGCAGCGGCAAAATCGCCTCAACCGTCATTTCAACCTCGGGGCTTGACGGCATCGGCACTGTCACGCTCAACTCAATGCAGTCGGTCACCGCTCAGGATATCGAAAACGGAGCGGACTATATTGATATTATGACACAGAACCTTGAGGGTCTCAAAACGGCTCTCAGCTGAGGAGAAACAAAATGGCACTTATTAAATGCGAAAACCTTTCGCTCGGCTATGACGGAAAAGCCATTGTCGAAAACCTCTCTTTTGAGGTCTCGGCGGGCGATTACCTGTGCATTGTCGGCGAAAACGGCTCGGGCAAAAGCACGCTTATGAAAACGCTGCTCGGTCTTCAGCGCCCTCTCGGCGGAACAATCGAAAGGGGCGACGGCCTTCAGAAAAACGAAACGGGATATCTTCCGCAGCAGACGGTTGTGCAGAAGGACTTTCCCGCCTCGGTAAAGGAGGTTGTGCTGTCGGGCTGCCAGGGGCGGCTCGGTCTGCGCCCGTTCTACTCGAAGAGCGATAAGGCGCTTGCCGTGGAAAATATGGAAAAAATGGGCATAACCGCCCTCGCGGACAGGTGCTACCGCGAACTTTCGGGCGGTCAGCAGCAGCGTGTGCTCCTCGCCCGCGCCCTGTGCGCAACAGAAAAACTTCTGCTCCTCGACGAGCCCGTGTCCGGGCTTGACCCGAAGGTCACCGCCGAGATGTATTCGCTCATAGAATCGCTCAACAAAAGCGGCGTCGCGGTCATTATGATTTCACACGACATTTCAGCCGCCGTAAAATACGCGAGCCACATCCTTCATATAGGAAAAACCGTTTTTTACGGCACAAAGGCGGAATATCAGAAAAGCTCATACGCCTTAATGTTTGAGGAGGGCGGTGACGGCAATGCTTGACAAACTCGTTCTCTACCTCGACTACCCGTTTGTGCGCTACGCCCTCATAGCGGGCACGCTCATCTCGCTCTGCTCCTCGCTTCTCGGCGTAACCCTTGTGCTGCGCAGGTTTTCGTTTATAGGCGACGGTCTGTCGCATGTCGCCTTCGGAGCGATGGCGGTCTCGGCTGTTGTCGGCCTGACAAACGATATGCCGCTGACTCTCGTCATAACCACAGCCGCCGCGGTTCTGCTCCTTCGCACGGGCGGAAAAACAAAAATCAAGGGCGATGCCGCCGTCGCGATGATATCGGTAGGTTCTCTCGCGATCGGCTACCTCATTATGAACATATTCGCGAAATCCTCTAACCTTTCGGGCGATGTCTGCTCGACCCTTTTCGGCTCAACATCGATTCTGACCCTCACGGATATTGAGGTGTGGCTCTGCGTCGGGCTTTCCGTTGTTACGGTGGCGGCGTTCGTCTTCTTTTACAACCGCATTTTCGCCGTGACATTTGATGAAAATTTCGCCTCGTCCGCGGGCACAAAAACGGGAGCGGTAAACCTCACCGTAGCCGTGATTGTCGCGGTTGTAATCGTTCTCGCGATGAACCTTGTCGGCTCGCTGCTCATCTCCGCCCTCGTCATTTTCCCCGCCCTCTCCGCAATGCGCGTTTTCCGAAGTTTCCGCGGCGTTACAATCTGTTCCGCCGCGCTGTCGGTCGGCTGTTCGGTCACGGGTATTCTCGCGTCCGTCCTTTTCGGCACGCCCGTCGGCTCAACCATAGTCGCGGTCGATATTGTTGTTTTCGCCGCGTTTTATCTGATAAGTCTTGTCAAAGGAGGCAGAAAATCATGAAAAAAACCTTATGTCTGTTACTCTCGCTTGTGTTTGTATTGTCGCTGTGCTCCTGCAAAGCGGAAAAAACCGAACCCGTCACCGAGACTCAGACGGCTGATTCCGCTTTTCAGACCGTCACGCTCAACGCTGCAGCGAAACCCGATATCGACCTCACCGCCCTGAGCAGCACAATGGTCTATTCCGAGGTTTACAATTTATGTGTAAAACCGGATGACTATGTGGGCAAAACCGTGCGTATGCGCGGCACTTTTCAGACCGATGAAAATGAGGTTTACTATTTCTGCCTGATTCAGGATGCCACCGCCTGCTGCCAGCAGGGGCTCGAGTTCATCCTCGCCGGCGCCGAATACCCCGGCGGCTACCCCGCACTCGGCACGGAAATTACCGTGCAGGGCAGGTTCGAAACATACTATGAGGGCGAGCAGAAATACCCCCACCTCGTTGACGCCTTCCTCTGCTGAAAACAATCACATCCCCGGCGGGAGAGTCGTTGCGGCTCTCCCGTTTTTTCAGGACGGTTTTTTACGGTTGAACGCGGCGGGACTGCGGAATGCCGCCCCGCGACACGGCACTCTTTGATTGACTCCCCGCCCGTGTGATGATATAATAAAAAAAATATATAACGGCTGGTGGTTTAAATGTTCGAACTCAGAAAATACCGCGCCCCCGATTTTACCGCGCTTCCGGACGCTCCCGACGCGGTTTTCGTGCCCGCTCCGCGTGACGGCGTTGCCCCCGAGGGCTATCACGCGATGAGCATTTATCCCGAATATTTCAAAATAAACGGCAGTTGGATTCTCGCGGAGGAGAGCCGTATGGACTGTGTCGCCGTGCTCGAAAACGGCGCTGTATCCGTGCGCGAGTTCCGCCACTTGAAGCAGGGCGATCCCGTTGCCGTGGGCAGAACGGAAAACGGCGAAAACGGCATTTTCGTGCACCCCTTCGGCTTTGAGGAAAAAAAGCAGTCCGGCGATGTCTTTGCCTTCCGCACGGGCCGCTCGCGTGAAACCTCCTTCTCCAAGGATTACGACGAGTTGTACCACCTCCTCGATTATGAGAGGGATCACGGCAAAATCGTATGGGTTATGGGCCCCGCCTTCAGCTTTGACTCCGACGCGCGCAAGGCGATGAGCAAGCTTATTGAAAACGGCTATGTCCACTCCGTTATAGCGGGCAACGCCCTTGCCACTCACGACCTTGAGGGCGCCTATCTGCACACCGCGCTCGGCCAGGATATCTACACCCAGGAGCCGGTTGAGAACGGCCACTACAACCACCTCGACACCATAAACCGCGTGCGCTATTACGGAAGCGTGCCCGAATTCATAAAAAACGAAAACATTAACGACGGCATAATTTACAGCTGCGAAAAATACGGAGTGCCCTATGTGCTCGGCGGCTCCATACGCGATGACGGCCCCCTGCCCCCGGTTTACGGCAACGCCTACGAGGCGCAGGACGCCATGCGAAACGAAGTGCGAACAGCCACCACGGTAATCTGTATGGCGACCACCCTCCACACAATAGCCACGGGCAATATGACCCCCTCCTTCCGCGTTATGCCGGACGGCACAATCCGCCAGATTTATTTCTTCTGCGTCGATATTTCCGAGTTTGTCGTCAACAAACTCGCCGACCGCGGCAGCCTGAGCGCGAAGGGCATAGTCACCAATGTTCAGGATTTCATAGTAAACCTCGCGAAAGGTCTCGGTCTGACCTGGTGATTGTTCGCAAAAAGAAAAATAATTTCCGGTTCTTCAAAAAAATTATTGACAAAGGCGTTTTTTGGTGTTAATATCATTTTCAATCGAATAACCAAAGGCGATGACGAAGACGGAAAAGGCGATGAAGTCTTACAGAGAGCCGGGGGCGCTGAAATCCCGGCAGACGGATGTCTTTCTCCCATCACTTCCGAGCTGAGAATCTGAACACCTTGAGCAATTAGGGTTCTCCGAGAATGCTGCGTCAGTGCATAGGGCTTGTCAGAGCCCGAAGAGAGGCGCTTTTATGCGCAATTTGAGTGGTACCGCGGGTATCGGATGAATTTTCCGGCTCGTCTCAAAGCAATTTGAGACGGGTCTTTTTTTTCCCGCCTCAGAAAAAACCGAAAGGGGAAAGAAAAATGAGTAATCTTGCAGCAATGACCGGCCTTAAGGCCACAGCGGGCAGAATCCGCGAAATGCGCGAAATCCTGGGCTACACTCCCGAGCAGATGGCGGAAATGACCGAGGTCACTCCCGAGGAGTACACCGCCTATGAGTCGGGCGAGACCGACCTTCCGTTCACTTTTATCCACAAGTGCGCGCTCGCCTTCAACATCGACATCACAGCCCTTATCGAAGGCCGCACAACCCACCTTGCCTCCTATACGGTAACGCGCAGGGGTCAGGGTCACAACACGGCGAAAGAGGCGGGCATTATGATAAACAACCTCGCCCCCAAGTTCAAAAGCAAACTCGCCGAGCCGTATTTTGTCAAATACGACTACTCCGCCGAGCTTCAGAACAAGCCGATTCACACCACGAAGCACGCGGGTCAGGAGTTTGACTACATCGTCTCCGGCACACTGCTTGTGCAGGTCGGCTCAAACAAGGAAATCCTTCACGAGGGCGACAGCATTTTTTATGATTCCTCAACGCCCCACGGTATGATAGCCGTTGACGGAGCGGACTGCACCTTCCTCGCCGTCGTCATCCCCGGCGAAAAGGCGAAGGAGGCGGAAATCCGCCAGAGCGTTGCCGACGCGCGCCCCGCCACGGGTCTTATTGTTGACAAATACGCGAAATGCGAGGAGGACGAAAACGGCGCCCTCAGGAGCATTCACTTTGAGAATATCGAAAAATACAACTTCGGCTTCGACTGTGTTGACGCCATAGCCGACAAATATCCCGACAAGCTCGCGATGATTCACCTCGATATGCAGGAGCAGGAGCGCCGCTTCACCTTCAAGCAGATAAAACAGGAGAGCGCGCGGGTCGCGAATTATTTTACGTCGCTCGGCATCGGCAAAGGCGACAGGGTAATGCTCGTTCTCAGGCGTCACTACCAGTTCTGGCTCTCGATGGTCGCCCTTCACAAAATCGGCGCGGTGGCGATTCCCGCCACCTTCCAGTTAAAGGAACACGATTTTGTTTACAGATATAACGCCGCACATGTCAAGGCGATTGTCTGCACCGCCTTCGGCGATACGGCTCAGATAGCCGAGGAGGCGGCAAAGCAGTGCCCGAGCGTTGAGCTCAAAATCCTTGTAGGCGGCGAGAGAGAGGGCTGGCGCGACTTTGACGCGGAATATCCGCTCTACAGCTCTCACTATTTCCGCACGGAGGACACCCCCGGCGGCAGCGACACCGCCCTCATCTTCTTCTCATCGGGCACAACGGGCAACCCGAAAATGGTCGAACACCGCCACACCTACTCGCTCGGTCACTTCGTAACCGCGAAATACTGGCACTGCTGCCAGAAGGACGGCCTGCACTTCACAATGAGCGACACCGGCTGGGGCAAGGCGCTCTGGGGCAAGCTCTACGGCCAGTGGATGTGCGAAGGCGCGGTCTTCGTAAACGATGAAATCCGCTTCCATCCCGAGCAGGTTCTCCCGCTCTTCGCGAAATATCAGATAACCACCTTCTGCGCTCCCCCGACAATCCTCAGAATGCTTATTAAAGAGGACATCACCAAATACGATTTCTCCTCCGTCAAGCATATGACAACCGCGGGCGAGGCGCTCAACCCCGAGGTCGCCATAAGATTCAAGGAGGCGACCGGTCTCGACATTATGGAGGGCTTCGGTCAGACCGAAACCACCCTCGTTGTCGGCAATCTTATCGGCACGGCGGCTCGGCTCGGCTCAATGGGCAAGGCGAGCCCGCAGTACAACGTGGACCTTGTTGACCCGGACGGCAACCCTGTCGCTGTTGGCGAAACGGGCGAACTCGTGGTTCGCATTGACGAGGGCGACCCTGTCGGTCTTTTCAAGCAGTATATCGACGAGGATGAGAAAAACGAGGAGTGCCGCAGGCAGAAGATGTACCACACGGGCGATACCGCCTGGCGTGATGAGGACGGCTATTTCTGGTATGTCGGCAGAGTTGACGACATCATCAAGTCCTCGGGCTACCGCATCGGACCCTTTGAGATTGAAAGCGTTATAATGGAACTGCCCTATGTTCTTGAGTGCGGTGTTTCCGCCGCTCCCGATGAGGTCAGAGGTCAGATAGTCAAGGCGTCCGTCGTGCTCACAAAGGGCACAGAGGGCACAGAGGAACTCAAGAAAGAGATTCAGGACTATGTCAAAGCCCACACCGCCCCCTACAAATATCCCCGCCTCGTCGTCTTCCGCGACGAACTCCCCAAAACCATCAGCGGCAAAATACAGAGGAATTTACTTTGAGAAAAAAGGACGGCGACGCCGTCCTTTTTTAATTGGCAATGAGCAAGGAGAAATGAGAAATTAAGGGGTGCGGGTCTCCGGTGGGGGCGAAGCGTCGAAGCGCGTCCTGCGGACGAAACAGCGAGACGCTGAGGTGAGCAAACAGGAGAATTGCGAAGCGCTCCAAGCGAGCAAGGCGACCTGCGTTTGCGAGGGGGATAATCAGCCGAAAGCACCGACCGAGCCGGGAGGCGAGACAACAAAGCGCCTTTTATATGTCCTTACGGACGTCCCTGTTGCGGGCGACAGGTTGTAAGAACCTGCCTACGGCAGAACCTTGTTACTCGCGCCGCTCGTAATATGCCCCTACGTAATAACTGAGTTATGTCATTCCGAGGGAGAAACTTGTTTCGACCGTGGGAATCTCCAAAAAAGATTGCCACGTCGCTTCGCTCCTCGCAATGACAGAATCGTTTTATCGATTCTGAGTTCTTACGGATGTCTTGTTGCGGCGGGATTGGGGTGCGGGTCTCCGGTGGAGACCTTCGGCGAAGCCGAAAGCACCGACCGAGCCGGGAGGCGAGACCATCCCGCCCTACGGTGTAAATGAAGTTCGTGTGAACAGGCGGGCGACAGGTTGTAAGAACCTGCCTACGGCAGAACCTTGTTACTCGCGCTGCTCGTAATATGCCCCTACGTAATAACTGAGTTATGTCATTCCGAGGGAGAAACTTGTTTCGACCGTGGGAATCTCCAAAAAAGATTGCCACGTCGCTTTGCTCCTCGCAATGACAGAATCGTTTTATCGATTCTGAGTTCTTACGGACGTCTTGTTGCGGCGGGATTGGGGTGCGGGTCTCCGGTGGAGACCTCTGCCGCAGGCAGAAGCACCGACCGAGCCGGGAGGCGAGACCATCCCGCCGCTTTCACGCCCGACCGCTTCAGGACCTTTCGTGTCTTCGTAAGGCAATATTACGGATACAGTCGGGGATTGTCTTCCCCGTCCGGTATCCATGGAATTATCCTCCTGTAAATACTGTATGCTGTTTATCTGCCCTCAAAGGCATCACCTCTTTTCAGGTATAAGAAAACCGCCCCGAAGGACGGCTTTTAAATAAACAATTCTCAATTTTCATCCGTTGTGTTTCAGTTAGAACATTACTCCTCTTTCTACCGCTTCCAACTCTCTTTTTAAAATTATATTATAAACCGAAGAATAGGCGTCTTCTAACTCGTCATAGTCTGATTCAGGCACCTGTTTTAAAAGCGTCACATAAACATGCAGCGCTTGTTCCGATGTCATATCATTATTAAAATATTTTTCAAACTTAGACTTTGCCACAATCAGCCCTCGATTTCTGCAAGCATTGCCTTATATATTTCCTCTTCACTCAATTCGTCAATGAAAAACAAATCTCCGTCTTCCCATGTTTCGGCATATTCAATCACAAGCGCACCATTCTCGACATCAAGGGTTAGTATGCGAAAGGGCACGCCCGACTTATTTAGAAAAAATCTTTCCCCGTTAATATTTGTGGTAGGATATACTTCTAACAATTTCTGTTCAATTTTATTTTTAATCAAAAATCTCGCTTCCATTGCAACTATACCTCTTCAGTCCTATTTTTCCATTACCAATTTTCCAATACTTGCCGCCATGTCGTTTGTTCTTACCCGGATGATATTGAAAAATCCCGTCTCCCCCAAAATTAATAACATAACCGCCGTCATTCTCAAATGGCTTCCATTTCGAACTCCCTTTTTTGAGCGGTGTCACATCATATCCGGCTCATTAATATTATACTCCTCCAGGACGGCTTTTACAATATCATTTTCGCGGTTCGATTTATGTTATATTAAAGGACTTCGACGATTTTATTAATGTAGGGAACGCCGTTCGGCGTTCCGGGCAAAACGAAGTTTTGCGCCGTAGGGGCGGGTGTGGCGAAGCCGACGCAGCCCTCCATTAATCCGGAATTATCCTATCATCCGTTTTTCTTGACATTTCCCCTTCCTTCTGTTATTATATGGCAGAAAATTCTTTTTATAATATATTCTTATTAAAAACTACTTGATATTGTTCTTATTTTATTTTATAATAAATAGAACAGTGTCGGGCTTTGTTTGGGACATAAGACGGCAGGTCCTGCACGGCGAAGCGCCGTGAACCATGTCAGGCGGGGAACCGAGCAGCATTAAGCGGGCCGTTTTGTGCGATGCAGTTCGCCTGCCGCCTTATGTCCGAGGCAGAGCCCTTTTTATTTTACTTTTCAGGGGATTATTATGTATCAGGCGCTTTACAGAAAATGGAGACCGGGAAAATTCAGCGAAGTGTCCGGCCAGCCGCAGGTCACCCTCACGCTTTTAAACGAGCTAAGGGGCGGCAGGGTCTCGCACGCCTATCTTTTCACCGGCTCGCGCGGAACGGGCAAAACCTCCTGCGCGAAAATTCTCGCCAAAGCGGTCAACTGTGAAAGCCCCATTGACGGCGAACCCTGCGGTCAATGCGAACTCTGCCGTATGGCGGACGACGGCTCCGCCCCCGATATCTACGAAATCGACGCGGCCTCCAACAACGGCGTTGACAACATCCGCGACATCCGCGAGGAGGTAAATATCACTCCCCTTCGCGGCAAATACCGCGTGTATATAATCGATGAGGTTCACATGCTCTCACAGGGCGCGTTCAACGCCCTGCTCAAAACCCTTGAGGAGCCCCCCGCCCATGTTATATTCATCCTCGCCACAACCGAGGTTCACAAACTCCCCGCTACCGTGCTTTCGCGCTGCCAGCGCTTTGATTTCAAGCGCATCTCCCCCGAGGATATTTCGGCGCGCCTTATTCAGATAGCCGAAGGCGAGGGCGTAAAAATCACCACAGACGCGGCTGCACTCATTGCCCGTCTTGCGGACGGCGGCATGCGCGACGCTGTTTCGCTGCTTGACCGCTGCTGCGCCAGGGGCACGGATATAGACTCCTCCGTTGTAAGCAGCGCCGCGGGCATAGCGGGCACAAGGCACCTTTTTGAAATGTCCGGCTATATCTCAAAGGGCGACACTCCCGCCTGCATCTCGCTTGTTGACACCCTCCACCGCGAGGCGTGCGACATTGAAAGCCTGTGCACGGAGCTGACCGTACACTACCGCAATCTTATGATTGCCAAAACCGTAAAAAACTGCGCCGATCTCATAATCGTCTCAGCCGATGAGCTCAACGAATTAAAACAGCGCTCGTCCGAATACAAACTCTCAAAAATCCTCTCCTGTCTCGACATTCTTCAGGAGACGGGCAAAAGCATAAAGGGCGCCGTAAACAAAAAGATTCTTCTCGAGTCCGCGGTTATCCGTATGTGCTCGCCCGCTCTCTCCGCTTCGGACAATGTTCTGAATCAGAGAATATCCGAACTCGAAAAAGAGATTGAAAACCTCAAAAAAATGATTTCGGGCGGCACGGTGAAAATCGAGAAATCCCCGGCCCCTGCTGTAAATGAGGAAACTCCCGCCGAAAAAGCGGAAACCCCCGCGGAAGAAAGTCCTGCTCCCGTTAAAAATAACGAACCGGAGACCTTTTCCGAGGAAGCGAATGAAAAAGTCGAAGAATCCGCCTCCCCCGAACCTCAGCAGGAAGCGGAAAACGGCGATTTCACCCTCTGGCAGAACGCGGTTGACCTTCTTCAGAAAAACGATATGCCGCTCTATATGATGCTAAAAGACACCTCCGCCACGGTAATAAACGGCGAAAGTCTCATAATCCACACTGACAATGTGCTGCTTCATCAGTTCATTATGGGCGAATCGCACGCAAGGGAGCTTATGATAGCGATTCATCAGGTGACCGGCAAAAAATACAAATTGAAAATAGACGACAAAACTGCAAAAAAAGAAAAAGCGAAAAACCCGCTTGAGGATTTAAAGAATAAAATAAACCAATTCAATTCCTGAGGAGGATAATATGAAAGCGAGAATACCCAACCAGCCCAATCGCGGCGATATGATGAAAATGATTCAGGATATGCAGGACAATATGGCCCGCATAACCGAAGAAGTCGAGCAGAGTGAGTTTGTAACCTCCGCGGGCGGCGGCGCCGTTGAGGCGAAAGTCAGCGGCAAGCACGAACTGCTCTCCCTCACAATCAAACCCGAGGTTGTTGACCCCGAGGATACCGAAATGCTCGAGGATCTCATTATGTCCGCGGTCAATGAGAGCATCCGCAAGGCAAACGAAGCCATGGAAAAGGGTATGGAAGAAGCGAAGGGCGGTCTCGGCGGTCTTTCAATTCCCGGCCTGTTCTGATATATGGACAATTTCGCCGCTCCGCTTGAGGAGCTTATAGATTCATTTGCCTCCCTGCCCTCAATCGGCAGGAAGAGCGCCCAGCGGCTCGCCTTCCACATGCTTTCAATGGATGACGCCTCGGCGCAGAAGTTCATTGATTCCGTTACAAACGCGCGGTCAAAGATTCACCGCTGTCCGGTCTGCTGCAACCTGACGGATAAGGATATATGCAGCATCTGCTCCTCTCCCTCGCGCAACAAGAGCACAATCTGCGTTGTCGAAAACCCGAAGGATGTAATAGCCATTGAAAAAACCCACGAATATAACGGCGTATATCACGTGCTTCACGGCGCAATATCGCCTTTGAACGATATCGGAGTGGAGGACATCTGCGCGAAAGAGTTAATTCTCCGCCTTCAGGACGATTCCGTAAAGGAAATCATTATGGCAACAAACACCACCGTTGAGGGCGAGGCAACCGCCGTGTATCTCTCCCACCTTTTAAAGCCGATAGGCGTAAAAGTCACCCGGCTTGCCTACGGCGTGCCCGTCGGAGCGGATCTGGAATACGCCGATGAGGTAACTCTGGTGAGGGCGATTGAGGGAAGGCAGGAGCTTTAATAAAAATCCTTCCACATCTTATCCACGTGAAAATGTTAAAACTTTTTCACCGTTCGTTCCACAATCCACCCACAATACTTCAACATTTCAACATCACGGTCAGAACAGCCCGTTTTGTTCAACACCGTTTCAACATTCAGACCACTCCCACTCAGCGCTCGAATCCCTTTATTTAAAGCGCTTTCGGCACTTTCCCACAAATTCCACAGACTCTACTACTACTACTGTAATATTTATTTCAATTATTCATACTCAAAGGAGGATAAACCATGAAATTCGCCTGCAACACAGCCGAGTTTTCACAGGCATGTCAGAATGTCTCCAGAGCCGCTTCGGGCAAAACATCAATTCCCGCCATAGAGGGTATTTTGATCACCGCTTACAACTCAACTCTCACCCTCACGGGCTATGACCTTGAAATGGGCATAACCACGGTTATTCCGTCAAAGAACGATGAGGACGGCTCAATAGTATTGAACGCCCGTATGCTCAGCGACATTTTACGCAAGATGCCCGGTGAATTTGTCTCAATCGAGAGTGATTCAAGGCAGATAGCCGTAATCAAGAGCGGAGATGTCAAATATCAGCTCATCGGTATTGAAGCGGGCGATTATCCCGAGTTACCCTCCGTGTCAAACGGCTACCCCGTCAATGTTGACCGCGAGATACTCAAGGATATGATTCAGAAGACCATATTCAGCGTATCTGTTCACGACGCCAAAATCGTTCACACCGGCGTAAAATTCGAGGTCGGCGAAAACAGCCTGCGCCTTGTAGCCATTGACGGCGTGCGTCTCGCTCTGAGAAACGAGACAATAACATATTCAGACGAGCCGCTTTCATTCGTAGTGCCCGCCAAAACCCTTTCCGAGGTTGTGAAACTCATGGGCGAGGGCGAAGGCAACATTACAATTAATGTAGGCAAGCGCCACATCATATTCGAAATAGGCACATATTCGATTATTTCACGACTTCTCGACGGCGAGTTCGTTCACTATGAGGCGTCCTTCCCGAAGGTTTCAAACACCGTTGTAAGAGTAAACACCCGCGCCCTGCTTGAAAGCATTGACCGCGCTTCGCTTATTATCACCGACAGAATCAAATCCCCCGTAAAATGTGTATTTGCGGATAACCTTATAAATATTTCGAGTGAGACCGCTATAGGCAGCGCTAACGACAAAATAGCGGCTGATATTCAGGGTGAAAACGTCACTCTCGGCTTCAACAACCGTCTTCTTCTTGAGGCGCTCAGAGTATGTGACACAGACGAGGTCCGCATTCTCATAGCCAACAAGGCGGCTCCCATTCTCATCTGCCCGCCCGAAGGCGAGTCCTTCATCTTCCTCATCTGCCCCGTAAGACTCAAAAATGAAAATTAAAGTAAAAGTCGCCGAAAAAAAGCGCGTTTCAAAGCATATCGACACCGATTTCATAAAACTCGACTCCTTCCTCAAAATGTGCGATGCCGTTCAGACGGGCGGCCACGCGAAAATCGTCATTCAGGATGAAGAGGTGCGCGTAAACGGCGAAATCTGCACCCAGCGCGGCAAAAAACTGCGCAGGGGCGACAGTGTCGAATATAATAATACAATATATACATTGGACTAAGTTATGAAGGTAATCAGCCACAGCGCAGACGGTTTCCGCAACCTTAAAAACACCGATATTCAGGCGCACCCCTCAATGAATATCATCTTCGGCGAAAACGGTCAGGGAAAAACCAATATAATTGAAAGTATATGGCTGTTTACCGGCTGTTACAGTTTCCGCACGCACAAAAACGCCGAACTTGTGTGCAAAAACTCCCCTTTCGCGCGTTCACAGCTTGTTTTTTCATCAAATGAGCGCGAGCAGACCGCGCAGATGAAGATTACCAAAATCAAGGAGATAAAGCTTAACGGAGCGGACTGCACCTCCCCCCGCGAGATGATAGGCAAATTCAGCTGTGTCGTTTTCTCGCCCTCAACCCTGTCAATAATTCAGGGCGCCCCCGGCGAAAGAAGACGCCTGACCGATGTGGCGATAAGTTTAATAAAACCGAACTACGCCGTGCTTATGTCACGCTATCTGCGCACCCTCGACCAGCGCAACGCCTTAATCAAAAAAATCAGCGAAAAGAGTTATCCCCTTTCAACGCTCGACGCCTGGGACGAAGCGCTCAGCACGCTCGGAGCGGCTGTAATCTCCTACCGTCTCGACTATATTGAAAAATTAAAGGAAAAAGCCGCCGCTATTTACGGCGGAATAAGTTCATCGCGTGAAAAATTCGCCCTCGAATACTCGTTTTTGAAGTCAAAGGGCGAAACCGATGAAAAACGAATAAAAGAGATACTCTTCAACGACCTTGTCGCGTCGCGCGAAGCGGATTTAAGGCGCCTGTACACGGCGGGCGGTCCGCACAGCGACGACCTCATAATCACCCTGGACGGCGGTGAGGCGCGCGCCTACGGCTCACAGGGTCAGAAGCGCTCCTGCGCCCTCGCTCTGAAACTCGGCGAGGCAATGGTTATGGAAGAGGTTACGGGCGAAGCCCCCGTAGTTCTGCTCGACGATGTTATGAGCGAGCTTGACGAGGGCAGGCAGAGATTTATTTTAAACTACCTTGACGCCTGGCAGGTTTTTATCACCTGCTGCGACCCCTCCGCCCTGCTGCGCAGCGAAACAGGAAAAATATTTGAGGTCAAAAACGGCACGGTCGAGGAAAAAACAGTCTGAATAAACGGAGAAAACAATGTTCCTTCACATAGGACTTGACAAAGTGATACTGACCGACGACATTGTCGGAATTTTCGACCTTGACAACACCACTGTTTCAAAACACACGCGCGATTATCTCTCAAAAAGCGAAAAGAGCAAAACGGTTGTCAATGTCTGCACGGATTTACCCAAATCCTTCATAGTCTGTAAAAACCCCGCAAGGGATAAAAAAACCGTCTATATTACCCAGCTCGGCACAGCCACGCTTTTAAAGCGCCTCGGCAGCGCCTCAAGCGGGTTAAAATAAAGGAGAATACTATGTTCAGCTACGCGATTGTTCTTTTGAACATCATCATTTCAAACCTCACGGGCAAAGACACCGAGCTTCTTCTGTTCTTTACGGAAATGAGCGCCAAAGCCCAGGAGGGAATCGCCTACCTTGTAAACGAAGCGGTCAATTTTCTCGGTTTTTAACCGAAAATCACGGTCTTCCGCACTTGAAATGACCTGAATATGCGTTCAGAGTGCTGCGCACGCACTCTCACCGCAATTTTTATTAACAATTAAATAATAAACAAACACAAACGGCACGGATATATCCGTGCCGTTTTGTTTAATCGTAAATGAGCAATGAACAATTAAGCGGCGCAAAGCGCCGGATTGTATACGCAGGGGCGGATATCATCCGCCCGCCAATTGAGGCGCGGTTTTTTCAGTAACGGGCAAAAAAGCACGGCGGATAATCTCCGCCGTGAATCATTAAATATCCTGCCCCTCAAGGGCTATTATTTTATCTGCCGCCGAAAGTATGGCGCTGCGGTGCGAAATTACAATCACCCCGCGGGTGAGCGATATTGTTTTAAGCCGCTCAATCAGGAACTTTTCATATTCCCCGTCCACATGCGAAAACGATTCGTCCAGAATCAGAAATCTGCTGCCGTGGTAAAGCGCCCTGGCAATAAGAAGTGTCTGAACCTGCCCCGATGAAAGGGAACCGGGACTGTATATTTCGCCCTGTGCGTTTTCAAAAATCTTATCCAACATCAGAAATTTTGTGACTTCGCGGATTTTTTCCTCATTCACCCGGCTGTCGGGATAGGCGATATTACGCTGTAATGACAGACCGTGTATTTTTGCCTCCTGCGAGATTACCGAAAACAATTCGCGGTATTCACGCGTATCAAAGCTGCCGATATTGATATTGTTGAGCGCAATAGACCCGCTTTCGGGAGTGTAAAGACGGAGAATGAGTTTTATCAGGGTTGTTTTGCCCGCCGCCGTGGCACCGGTAACAACGGTTATGCCGCTGTCGGGAATATCGGCGTCAAAATGTTCAATTATTTTTGTGCGTCCTGTCATATAGCGGAATGAAACATCCCTGAGTGAAAGAGTGTTTGTTTCGCCCAATACAGGTTTGTTGCCGCCGCCGTCCTCATCGGGAGCGTCAAAATAATCATAAATGTTCATAAGCGCGCCGCCGAACAGACGAAAAACGGTTTTTGACGACGAAATCTGAGTAAGCGGTGTTTCCATACGGCGAAGATAAATGATAACCGAGAGCAGAACACCTATTGTGATGCTGCCGCTGTTGAGCTGTGAAGCGGAAAGAAAGACGGCAAGCGCTATTGTAATTCCCGAAAACAGAACCGCTGCGTGCTGCCTTACAGCCGAATACTTTCTGCCGTTATAAATCCCTGCCGCCGCGGCGCCGTCCGATGAAGCGAACCTTTCTTTTATATATTCCGAGCTGCCGGCCACCCTGAGAAGGGAGGCGTTTCTGTAAAACTCGCCGATATCCGGCACGGGTTGCGCTGTTTTGGCTCCGAGTGCCGCGTTTGTTTCAAAATAAGAGACAATCAGTTCAAAAATGACTGCGCACGGAACGGTCAGGCAGGCAACGAGTCCGAGAATAATGCTTTTTGTAAAAATCATCACAAGTATCGCGCCCGTCATAAATACCGCGGGCAGGGTCTGTGTAAGAAGCAGACTGAAACTCTGATTCAGAATGTCAATCTTACCTGTCGCTGTTTCAAATGTTTCCGATTTTGATTTTATATCAAAGCGTTCAACGCGGATTTTTGCCGTTTTTTCAAAGGAGCGCACGCGCAGGGAGTCGGCAACGGACGAACAGCAGGATGCGGCAAATGAGTTCTGAAGGTAGGTTATAACCGTATATGCGGTTACCGCCAGGCAGAGATTGACAATAAGCCGCGTAAGAACAGCGCTGTCGATATCAGGTTCGCCCGAGGCAAATGACGAGATGATTGAAGCGACAAAAAGGTCAATAAGGTCGCTTATAATCAACGGTATCTGCACAAATACGAATGCCGAAAGCACGGAAAACAGAACAATAAACGCAAGGCGAAGCCACTGTTTTTTGTAATCGTGGAAGAATCTGAAATAGGGAGGAGCGAAAACGGTGTCGGAGCCCCCTGCCCTTTCCGCGTCGAAATTGACGGAAAAAGCCGAGCTTTTATTTGCCATGTTTACGCCCCCTTTCCTTTATTGTAAACTGATTGTTTTATCGGCGAACTCATCCGCCCCCGGCGAGTGGGTCACAAGTATGACAATTGAATTGCCGAAATTCCTTTTTATGTTGCCCGCGACCCGTCTGAAGGTTTCACTGTCAAGAGAACTCAGGCAGTCATCGAGCAGATATATATCCGCTTTTTTGGAGAGCGCGCAGGCAAGCGAGATTCTGCTCCTCTGCCCGCCGCTGTAATGCTCGCCGCCGTTTGAAAGAAAGGTGCCGAGCGCCGTGTCCGTGTCTCCGAGAAAACCGCAGGCGGCGGTTTCCAGCGCCGTGCCGGCGTTTTCCTCACGCCCGCCGTAAAACAGCATGTTGCTCCGTAAGGTATCGGAGAAAATAACGGGCTGAGTCGGGGCGAGCGACACAAATTTTTCCGGATAGTTTTCATCAAGATTTTCAATGTTTCCGCCGTTTATGAGTATATTGCCGCCGTACACTCCGTTTTCGCGCAGAAGCGCGTTTATAAGCGATGTCTTTCCGCTGCCCGAGCTTCCGTTTATCACAACAAACTCACCGCGGTTTGCCGTGAAAGATATCTCCCTTGAGTTTTCGAAAAGTCTGACACGGTCAAACACAACCGATTCAACATTTGCGGCGGTCTGTTCCCCGTGCGATATCCGCGGTTCCTCCTCATCGAGCACTGCAAACACTTTTTTATACTGTATAAGCGCCTCCGGTCCGAAAAGAACGGTCGCGCCGAGGGTTGTCAGCGAGGTTATCACGATTATGGCAATCTGCATATATGCCACAATATCGTCCATTGTAAGCCCCGCGCTGAGCATTCTGTTTCCACTCCACAGAACAACGGCGGCAGTGAGGATATTCACAAAAAATCCGATGGAGCCCACAGCGAAATACACGCTTTTCATTACCGAGCGCTCGTCTCTGCGTATTCCGGCGGAAGCGTTTGCAACCTTTTCCTTTACAAAGTATTCCCCTTTTTCCGCGCGTATCTGAATAATGTCCGAAAGCTGTTCCTCAATGGTTTCGCTGTATTCGAGATAATTTTCATCCATACGGAGGTATTTTCCGTAGGAGAGTTTGTAAACAACAAAAATCACAATGAACACGGCAACGGCGCACAGCAGTATGAGCAGACTTATAAAACGCTGATTTATAAAGGTCATTATTCCGCCTATAAGAATGACCGAAACGGAATAGACAATAAGCGAGATTAAGAAATTGAGCGATATTCCCACCCGCGCCACGCTGTTCTGATATATATCCCGTATCTCCTCGGCGGAGAATTTTACTTTTCCGTTTTCCGAAAACGAAAAAAGTCTGTTTCGCAGTTCGCCGCGCAAAGAGGATTCCGCGTCCGTTGAGCATTTCGCCGTAAAAATCCCCGAAACAACCGCGCACGCGAACTGCAGAGCCGAAACGGCAATGATTTTAATAAGTGATTTTGTAAGATAAGCCGACTGTACCGCGTCGCAGTCCATACCGGCATCGGCGTAAATATACGGCAGAAACACAGCCGCCACCTGCTGCTTGAGAAGTCCGTCCGCCCGCTGAGCCGCCTCATAGCACTCCGCCCGGTCGCTTTCGGTAAGATTCAGCCGTCCCGCGTAAATCAGAAGCGAGCGCATAGAGATTTTTTCAGCAAACATATTGTATGAATCGAGACTCTTGAGGTTTGTCGTTTTGTTTATCTCATAGAGCGCGCAGGTCGCCGCGTCACAAAACAGTTCGCGGGCTGTCTGCGTATCGGCGTTATCCTTAAGCCAGAAGCATTTTTTGTTTGTGGCGTATTTTCCGTTTGCGGAATACGGGCTTTCGTCCTTCAGTTCGTAAAGCCCGCTGAGCTGTGCCCCCTTTTCTTCGGGAAGAACAAGCAAAAACAGAGCAAAAGCGTCCCGGCTCATACCGATGGGATATGAGTCGGGATAACCTTTACCCTGCAGTCCTGTACCGACGGCTCTGCCTATAAGCACGGGAACCGCGAGGCAACATACTGCCTGCAGCACGGCAAGAACCAGCGCGGTAACGCAGATTATTCTGTTTTCCCTGAAGCTTTTCAGGAGGCGTTTCATCTAAAAAAGCCCTTTCTGCCGCGAGTCAATTACCAGTAATAGTCATAACCGCCGTCTGTCGGATTGTTGTATTCATATTCGCTCTTTACTTCGGTGGAAACATATCCCCCGATACCCGAGGTACATACTATAACCTGATTTTCCATTCCGTAGTATGATTTTGAGGTGTCAACGCCGCTGAGTTTTAAAAGAGATCCGCCCGCCGCGGCTTCGTTGAATGTAAGCCCTGAATCGAGGGTGAGGGTTATTTTTCCGTTCCCGTCAACACCGATTGTAATAAGCCCCGTCGCGCCGTAGGCGCTGTTTGTGAACCTGAGATTGCCGAGACTGAACTGCGCGTCCGCTGTTTCTTCCAGTTTGCTCACCGCGGAATTAAACGCGTTGTAGGAATCGTAATAAGCGTGGTCCTCAACAATTGATGAGAGATAAATCGAAGTTGTAAAACGCGGGGCGAGGAACATCACGGGGCCGTCTTCATCGGGAACATCTTTGGCGTTGTCTACTTTATAGGCGTTATCGGCCTTTTTGAACATCTTTTCCGCTTTGCTGAAATCATCTTCGGTAATTTTGGTGCCGTTAATATCGGTTACCTTGAGTGAGAATATTTCCTCATTTCCGTATTTTGCCGTTACGGAAGCAAGGCGGTTGTTTTCAATTTCAACATGACCTTTTAAGGTTTCGCCGTCGAAATCGTCAAGATAATATTGTGATTCTTCACACAATGAGGCAAACAGGGAACCGGGAAGAGCCTTTTTGATTGTTTGAGAGTTTTTGAAAAAGTCATAAAAGGCGTCGGCGGTATCTCCGCCGTTAATCTTATAGTCAAAGGAATTGCCGGAGCGGTCCTCTGTGTCAATTTCAACCGCGTCCTCGGGAAGCTCGGCAAGAAAATCCGCCGCCTGCGTGAACGCGTCGTTGACGGTCACTCCCTCGGGATTGATTTTTACAAACTCCTCATCGGTTATGCCGAACTGCGTTTTGCCGCGCTCCACGGCGCTGTTGTACGCGGCGCACATGCAGTCCGCGAAGGTGTTCAGCGCATCGCGGTTTACGCGGTTGTCCTTGATGATTGAAAAATAGCTGCTTTCAAAATTGCTGTCGGTAATCAGTTCATTGTAGGTGTCAACCGTGAAGTTATAATACGCGACTCTCGAGTTGTTTCCCTTGTAGCTGTCTTCCATCAGATCAAAGTAGGCGTCTTCAAGGTCGGCTCTGTGGTCACAGAGTTCCTTGACATCCACAGACCAGTTGCTGTATCCGCCGTCTTCCGCGACAATAAGTCTGCCGTCTGTCATCGCGGCGCGGCCCAGAACTTCTCCGTCTTCTTTTACTTCAATATAAGCCTGCGTTGACGGAATATCCTTGCCGAAAGTTACCTTGCCGCTGACTTTTATTTCATGATAAACTTCACATTCAAACGAAAAACTCTTCGTGTTGAAAATGAGATTGTCCGCCGCCGCGAAGGCGTTCATAAGCGGATAATTCTCATCCTTTTTGCCCATTTTCTTCGCCGCTTTGGCAAAGGCGTTGTCGCTCGCGTATCCGTTGCCGAACAGGTTTGACAAAAACGGGATGTGCGGCCCTGCGAAAATACCCGTGAGAACCAACGCAACAACCAGTACGCAGGCAATAACGGGCGCAAGCGGGAATTTGCCCTTCTTGCCGTTCTTTGCCTTCTTCGCTTTCGCCTTTTTACCGGGCGGAGCCGGAGGTACGGGCGGACGGTTAATTACATAATTCCCCTGCCCCTGCTGCTGATATCCGCCGTATTGCTGAGCGCCGTAGCCGTTCTGACCGCCCTGCTGATATCCGTTGTTCTGATACTGCTGATAACCGCCGAACTGCTGATTCGCGTTTTGCTGATAGCCGTAAACGCCGGGATTCTGAACGGGAGCCTGCAACGCGCTACCGCAAAACGGGCATACGGCAAGTCCGTCGTCAACCTGAGAACCGCATTTTCCGCAAAACATAAACAATCTCCTTTGCCGCAGAAATTATTATAAAGTATAACAAAATAATTATAATATATCGGTTATTATTTTTCAAGGCGAAAACCGCAAAAACAAAAAGCGCGGCCCGCAGCCCGTAAACGGCAAAAACTCCCGGGCTGTATGCGCAGCCCGGGAGAAATCATGTCCGTCAGTTCGATGTCATATTAAATGTATAACCGCCGTAGCCGTCAGGCGTTATCGTTATTGTATAAACCGTATTCGAATGAACGGTTTTTGACCGGTCAATTCCGCAGACATTGATAAAATCATCCCATGAGGATAATTCACTGCCGTAGGGAAGGTAAAGTCCCGTCTGCGTAACGGCAATCGGTCCGTTGCCGCCCGCCGCCTGTACCGTAACGGTAGCCGTGCCCGTGGTTGCGATGTTGCCGAGAGCGCACTCCGATTTTACTACTGCCAGCACATCCTCAGCCACTGAAGCGATATTGGCATCTCGGGATGTTTGAACAGCTCGGACATATTGCGGCGCAATTATAGCGATGGGGGCAAGACGCGGAAGGAAATACATGCCAATCGTAGGATTTATATTTTCAATGTCGTTATAAATGTCGTCATAATCCTCAATTTCATTTTTATCATCACATTTTTTATACTTTTTCTCAACCGCTTTATAATCGTCTTCGCTTATCTTTGTGCGGTTTATGTCGGAAACGGTCAGCGAGAGAACCGTTTCATTGTCATATTTCACGGTCAGCGATTTGAGATAGTTCTTTTCAATCTCAACATGTCCCTTTAATGTGCCGTCGGCATATCTCTTGACATATTCAAGTTCCTCAACCATATCTTCAAACCATTCCGCGGGGAGGGCTCCCTTTATTTCCGGGGAATTTTTGACATAGTCATAAAGCGCGTCCGCCGCGTCATTAAGGTCGATTTCATAGTCAAAGGAATTTGCCGAGCTTCCGTCCTTCTCAATCTCAACAACATCCTCGGGCAGCGTGGCAACAAAGTCCGCCGCAAGCGAATAGATGTCAACAAAACTAAGACCTTCGGGATTTACTTTGTACGGTTTAAGATCCCCATTACTTTCTGCCATGCGCTCGAGCGTTGAATTGTATGTTGAGCTTGCCGTTGCCACCAGATAATTCAGAGCGTCGCGGTTTAAGCCCTTGTTGCTTATAACAGAGAACCAGTATTCGTCAAGTTTGCCGCCGTCGTCTGTACTGTTATAGATATCAACCATTTCGTTGAACACATCAACAACGTTTTCTTCCCTGGCCTGTTTTTCCAATTTGTCCCAGAGTTCATCCTCATATTTTGCCCTGTTTTCATAGAGCTTGGCTACATTTACAAGAGCACCTTCACCGTCAGCAACGCCATAGTCCTTATCATAATAATAAGCGGTAAAAACGCCGTCAAACATAGCGCCTTCATAGCAATCGTCCCAATCGGTTTCGCATGAAAAAGCAAGTTTATGTTTAGGAATGCTCTCGCCCCAGACAACCCTGCCGGAAACCTTCGCCTCGTCATAAGCCTTTGCTTCAAATGTAAAACTCTTCGCGTTGAAAAGCAGGTTGTCAACCGATGCCAGCGCGTTTACGAGCGGATAGTTGTTGTCCTTCTTCTTCATCTCTTTTGCCGTTTTGGCAAAGGCGTTGTCCTTCGCGTAACCGGTCATTATGTTCGGCGCAACAACAATTCCCGCGGCAATCAGCGCAATAACAAGCACGCAGGCAATAATCGCCTTGAGCGGGAACTTGCCCTTTTTGCCGTTCTTTGCCTTTTTCGCTTTTTTCTGAGGCTGCGGCGCGGGCGCGGGCGACTGATTAATTACAAAACTCCCCTGCCCCTGCTGCTGATATCCTCCGTACTGCCGGTTCGCGTTTTGCTCAACGCCGTATGCTTCCTGCGCGTTCTGCTGATAGCCGTAACTGTTCCCGTACTGATTCTGCTGATTCTGCGCCTGTGCGTAGCCGCCGAAGGCGTCCTGCTGCCGGTTGCCGGCTGAAAAATTAAAATTCTGAACCGGTGTGTCGCAGTTCGGGCAGACTGTCAGACTGTCATCAATCTTTTTGCCGCAATGTGAACAAAACATAAATACTCTCCTTTAATATATTAAACTTAATTAAAACCACCGAGTTGATTATGCGTTTTCAAAACTCAAATAAAAATATTTGTCTGTCGTGTAGCTTTCTCCCGTGTTCTCGTTTACACAGGTAACCTTGAATTTCAGTTCGTCAATGCTGTCGTAGGTTTCCGCAATCGTAAAATACACGGTTTTGCTCTCATATGCTCCGAAATACTGCGGAGCGTAGGTCAGAGACTGAATGTATTTTTCGCCGTTTATGTAAATATCCTCAAGTGAAATCCGTACATTCGCGTTCTGCTTATTCTCGATATTCACACAGAGCAGACTGTAGTAATACTGCATGTCGGGTGTTGTTCCGAGGGAATCGAAGGTCATTTTGAAATAATCGGTTACAAAGGAATCGCCTTCGACCTTTTCGCTGTCCTGCGCCTCTTCGCCGGCAAACAGCCCGCCGCCGGAGTCCGCGCTTCCGGCCGAGCCCGAGCCGCCGCTTCCGAAATGGACTATAAGAGCAACAACCGCAACAACCGTCAGCAGTGCCACCGCCGCTACCGCGATTGTCGGCAGCACGCTTTTGCGTTTCTTGCCCGCCTTAATCGCGGGCACAGCCGCCGGTTCGGGAGTTTTCACCGCCGCCGAAGGATAAGCCGGAGCGGCAAACATTGCCTGTGCCGCGGGTTTTGCCGCGGAAGGAGCGGTGTAGTTCCCGGTAACGGGTTCCTGCCTTACGAACGCGGGCTGAGGATTCGTTTTTGCCTGAGCGGGAGCGTCCGGCTGACCGCCGAAGGTCAACTGCGTCATTTTCGCGATTTCCTTTTCAAAGGCGTCCGCCCCGAGTGCCTCGGTCCGGTCCTGCGCGTTTTCGGCAGCGGGAGTGTGTGCCTCAGCCGCAGCCGTTTCCTTCGCGTTGAATCTGTCCGCCTCGGTTTTCATTTTGAAAGCGCATTCCCTGCAGAGGTTATATGTTTTTGATTTGCCGTTGTTTTCCGCGGTCACGGCAATCAACATGTCAAACGGCTTTTTACAGGAGTCGCAGACCCCCGCCCCGCCTTTCAGATAGCTGAGATTAATCAAAATAATACCCCCGTGAACGGTAAACTTTAATTTCCTTTACCTATTTTTTCAGAAAAACGGAAAAAATGCAATACCTTTAATAAAACATTATCATAATTATTAATGCAATCTTAAGAACTCGGAACCCGCTCAGGGCAGATTCGATTTATGTTTTATCGCAAAAATAATAAATTATAAAAGTTTTGTGTTGAAAGGTATTCGGTGGTCAATAATAAATGTAATAAAATATGTATTATAATAAAATCTTTTTTCGGCAAGACACACAGCCCCGCTTTTGCGGTTTAAACCGCGAAAGCGCACAGACAAACAAAACCCCGTGTTCAATCAATAAACACGGGATATAATGTATTATTCTCTCACGCGTAAACAATCAGCGCGATTACATCGACGGTTTCATCGGTTCTGTTGGCGATGGAGTGGCCCGTACCCGCGGGGCAGATGAGAACATCGCCGGGGTACGCCTGCTTTTCCTCGCCGCCGTCGTTATAAACCGGGCAGCCGCGCTCAACGAAGAAAATTTCGCTGTCGGTTTCGTGAATATGCCAGCCGATTGAACAGCCGGGCTCAAGAGTGATGCGGCTGAAGAGTCTGCCCTTGCCGTAAAACTCCTCTTTTTCCATAAAATTCGTTATTCTGACCGTGCCGTCGCCATCGCGCATGTGCTCGCGCAGTTCAATTCTGCAATCGTCCGCTTTTCTTATCATAACTCAGTCCTCCAGCTGTCCGAGAACCCTTGCTATGGCGGCGAGGTCCTCGTTATTGTAAAAATCTATTTCGAGCGTGCCGCCCTCTTTTTTGCCCGAGCCCGAAATCTTTACCTTTCTGTGAAGCGTGTCTCTGAGCGAAAGCTCAACCTCATCGTAAAACGGTATTTTCGCTGTTTTCTTTCCGGCTTTCTTTTTCGGGGCGGCGAGAAGCGATTTCACAAGCGCCTCCGTCTGCCTGACCGAGAGTTTTTTCGCGATTATTTCACGCGCCGCCTCAACGATTGTTTTGTCGTCATCCAGCGCGGCGAGAGCCCTCGCGTGGCCTGCGCTCAACTCCCCTGCCGCCACGCTCTCAAGCACCGTGGCGGGCAGTTTCAGAAGCCGCAGCGCGTTCGCGACCGCGGGTCTCGATTTGCCGACCTTTTCGCTCACCTGCTCCTGAGTCAGGTTGTAGTCCTCCATAAGTCTGCGCATGCCCTGCGCCTCTTCAACGGGGTTTAAATCCGCCCTTTGCAGGTTTTCAACAAGCGCGAAAACCGCGGCGTCCTCGTCGGTCATCTCCTTTATAACCGCGGGCACTTCGCTGAGCCCCGCCGCTCTCGCGGCTCTCCAGCGCCTTTCACCCGCCACCAACTGGTAGCTTCCGTCCGGCATCGGGCGGACAAGCAGCGGCTGAAGCACGCCGTGACTGCGTATGCTCTCGGCGAGCGCCGTCAGCTCCTCCTCGTTGAATTTCTTTCTCGGCTGTTCCTTGTTCGGAGTTATTTCGAGAATTTTCAGTTTTACCGCCGCCGCGGAGGAAAGCTCCTCGACCGCGTTGTTTATAAACAGGGTGTCAAATCCCGTGCCGAGACCGCCCTTTTTCTTTGCTGCCGCCATATCAGCGCCTCCTTATTCTTTGTTTCTCGCCGCGAATTCCTCCGCGAGCGAAATGTATGCCGCCGCCCCGCGCGAGGTTCTGTCATAGTAAATTACGGGCTCGCCGTAACTCGGCGCCTCGCTTAAGCGCACATTCCTCGGTATAACCGTGGAATAGACCTTTTTCGGGAAGCATCTTTTGACTTCGGCCACAACCTGTTGTGTAAGGTTGAGTCTGCCGTCATACATAGTGAGGACTACGCCCTCCATCTCTATATAGGGATTGTAGAGCCGCTTGACCGTTCTGACGGTGGTCACAAGCTGTGAAAGCCCCTCCAGCGCGTAGTATTCGCATTGAATCGGCACAAGCAGCGAATCCGCGGCGACCAGGGCGTTTATTGTGATAAGCCCGAGCGAAGGCGGACAGTCGAGAAAAATAAAATCAAAGTCCCCTTTCACCGCCGCGAGCGCCGTTTTGAGCCGCGCCTCGCGTTTTTCAACATCCGCGAGTTCCAGTTCCGCGCCGGCGAGTTCCATGTTTGAAGGCATAAGGAACACATTTTTATAGGGCGTCTGCAGAATGACCTCCTGCGCGGGCGCCGTGCCGAGAAGCGCGTCGTAGGTTGACGCCGTGAGTTCCCTCTTGTTTATTCCGAGACCGCTTGTCGAATTGCCCTGCGGATCCACATCCGCGAGCAGCACACGGTAACCGAGCGAGCCCAGCGAGGCGGCAAGGTTCACCGCGGTTGTCGTTTTGCCGACTCCGCCCTTCTGATTGACAAGCGCAACTGTTTTTGACATTTAATCATCCTTTTTTACGTTTTTCGGGCGGAAAATCATCTTTTTCACGCCGCAAAATGAATTATAGCATATAAAAAATGAAAAATAAAGAGAAAAAACAAAAAAGAACACCTTCGTAATGTTTCACGTGAAACAAAAAAGCACCTCCGCGGAGATGCTTCATTCTGTTGTGCTCAGACTTCTTTTTTGATGTTGATGTAGTTTATTGAGTCGCCGTTGATAATCTGCGTGGTCTTTTTGCCCTCGAGCATTATCCAGTTATCCTCGAGTCTTACCAGCGTGCCCTCAAAGCCCATCGCCGAGCCCGCGGTGACCACGGTGACCTTCTTGCCGATATAAGCTCGTAACATTTCAGTTGGCATTTTTCTCTTTATTCCTTTCTTGAGATTTCGTTTCTTGATTACAATTCTGCGTCTGCGGGCGGTTGCCGAGGCGGACATCATAAGCAGAATGAAAAACAGGATAAAATAAGACCAGTACCAGGGAATAGTACCACCTCCAATTATGTTTTACACGGCTCAGAGAGGTTTTCTGGATATCTGAGCCGAAGGCCTCGGATATTTCGGGGGAGAGGGGGAGGCCTTTTCGATTATTACGAGATTCCGCTCGATTCCGTCCGCGAGCGTGAATTCCCTGCATTCGGCGAATCTGCCGCCGAGAGTTCTGACCGCCGTGCGCGAGAGGGCGAGCTCCTCATCGGCTTTCGAGCCCTTCATCGATATAAATTTTCCGCCCGCTTTTACAAAGGGCAGGCAGTACTCGCACAGCACATTGAGAGAGGCAACAGCCCGTGAAACAGCGAAATCAAAGCTTTCGCGCAGGTCGCCTCTGCCGTATTCCTCGGCTCTGCCGTGGATGAGATTTATTGAGAGCCCGAGTTCGCTTACGGCGGATTCGACGAAATTCAGTTTTTTGCCCGTCGAATCGAGGGCGGTGATTTTTAAATCCGGGCGGTAAATCAGCAGAGGAACGGCGGGAAAACCCGCGCCCGTGCCGATATCTATAACGCCCGCTCCCTCGGGAAAATCGACAGCCGGAAACAGGGTGAGGCAGTCAACGAGGTGTTTTGTGACAATCTCATCGGGGTCTTTTATGGCGGTGAGGTTGAATTTTTCGTTTGTTTCAACCAGCAACCGCGAAAAGAGGTCAAACTGCTCCGCCTGATTGTCGCTCAGGTTCACGCCTATGGCGGCGGCTTGAGAGAGGAGTTTCTTCTTGTCAATCATTGCCCGCGCCCCTTTCGAGATAAATCAGCAGAACGTTTATGTCCGCCGGGCTGACTCCCGAAATGCGGGAAGCCCTGCCGATATTTTCGGGACGGATTTTGCCGAGTTTTTCAATCGCCTCAAGGCGAAGGCCCGTGACTTTTGAATAGTCGATGTCGTCGGGCAGAAGTTTAACTTCGAGGCGGCGCATTTCGTTTATCTGCTGCTGCTGATGTTTTATATAGCCCTCATATTTCAGATCGAGTTCGACCTGCTCGAATATTGAGCGGTCAAGGTCGGGGCGGGAGGGGTCGTATTGCGTAAGGGAATCATAGCTTAACTGCGGGCGTTTGAGGAGATCCGAAAGCTTCGCGCCCGTGGTCAGCGGAGATGTTTCACGTGAAACAAGCATTTCGTTGATATCTTCCGAGGGGGCTATGACAATGCTCTCAACGCGCCCGCGCTCTTTTTCAATAAGATTGAGTTTTTCTTTGAAGGCGGCGTAACGCTCCTCGCTTATAAGTCCCTGCTCATAGCCGAGAGGGGTGAGCCGGCGGTCGGCATTGTCCTGACGCAGCACAAGGCGGTATTCCGAGCGTGAGGTCATCATACGGTAGGGATCGGAACAGCCCTTGGTGACAAGGTCGTCAATCAGCGTGCCGATGTAGGAACTGCCGCGGTCGAGAATGAACGGCTTTTTACCCAACACCTTGTTGGCGGCGTTGATACCGGCTACAAGACCTTGCGCCGCCGCCTCCTCATATCCGCTGGAGCCGTTGAACTGACCCGCGCCGAAAAGGCCTTCAAAATCGTGGAATTCCAGACTCGCGCGCAGGCAGAGAGGGTCAACGCAATCGTATTCTATGGCGTAGGCGGTGCGCATCACCTCGGCGTTCCGAAGCCCGGGAATTGAATGCAGTATTTTCAGCTGAACATCCTCGGGAAGCGAGGAGGAAAGCCCCTGAATATAGAGCTCCCCGGTGTTCCGGCCGCAGGGCTCGACAAAGAGCTGGTGCCTTTCCTTTTCGGAGAAGCGCACTATTTTATCCTCAATGCTGGGGCAGTATCTCGGACCGACGCCGTCAATTCTGCCTGAATAGAGCGGAGAGCGGTCGAGGTTGTCGAGTATTATTTTTTTGGTTTCCTCTCCCGTGTAGGTTATGTAGCAGGGGAGTTTGTTTTCGATTTCTTCCTTTGTGGTAAACGAGAACGGGGTTGTTACCTCATCACCCGGCTGAAGCTCCATTTCGCTTAAATCGACGCTTCGTCTGTTTACGCGGGGAGGGGTGCCCGTTTTGAAACGGCGGGTGAGCACGCCGAGTTTTTTGAGGGCGAGGGCGAGTTCGGTTGAGGGGAACATGCCGTCCGGACCGCTGTCGTAACAGACATCGCCAACATAGACCTTGCCCGCGAGGAAGGTACCCGTGGCTATAATCACGCATTTCGCGCTGTAAACCGCCTCAAGGCGCGTCTTTAAATACCAGAGCCCTTCTTCTCTGTATAAATCAATTATCTCCGCCTGACGGAGATACAGGTTTTGCTGGTTTTCGAGAACATTTTTCATATAGGCGGAATATTCGCGGCGGTCAATCTGGGCGCGCAGGGAGTGAACCGCGGGCCCTTTTCCGAGGTTGAGCATACGGTTCTGCAGGGTGTTCTTATCCGCGGCAACGCCCATTTCTCCGCCGAGGGCGTCAATCTCGCGCACGAGATGACCCTTGGAGGTTCCGCCGATTGACGGGTTGCAGGGCATATTGCCCACCCAGTCCAGATTGATTGTGAACACGGCGGTGCGGCAGCCGAGACGCGCCGCGGCAAGCCCCGCTTCAATACCCGCGTGGCCCGCGCCGATAACCGCTATGTCAAATTGTGATGCAAAATATTCCATAATTCTCCAAAAGAAAAAAGATGCGTTTTGCCGAAACTCCGGTGGAGTGATTCAAGAAAAGAGATTCCGATTAATAGAAAAAGAAATAATAGATGAAACGGTACTCGTCAATGCCCTCTTTGAGGATGACGGGCTCCGCCGTGTCGCTGAGACCGAGATCCCTGAGTTTCGCGAGCACGGCTTTCGCAATCAGCACATTACCTTTTGCGTTGGGGTGAATGGTGTCAATCGCCATTATTCCGCGCTCGGTGCTCAGCGCCGTGTAAACATCAACGATTTCGTAGGCGCCGGGGTTTTCGCGGAGATATTTGTAAATGCAGTTGTTGAGCGGCATTATGCCGTTGTCGAAGGCGGAGCGGAGCGCTCCCTTCTGGGGATTGTACAGAGTCTGAACAAGGATGAGAGCGTCGGGATTGAGGGCTTTTATTTCCTTGATGATATTGCAGAAATTGGGGTAAAAGCTGTCAACAATATTGTCCGCGAGGGAGTCAAAGCCGAGAGCTGACATTATTACGGCGGGAATGTAGAGCGGGTTTTTGATAAAATCGTTGCCGCCGATTGAAATGCTGATTATATCCGCTTCCTGAATATCCGCGCGCACAGAGCCGCCGCCGGTGATTTTTGAAAGCAGCTGCCCGCTTTTTATGCCCTTGACGGCGTCGTTTTTGTAGTTGTAGCCGTTGGTGTTCGCCACAATTCTGCCGTAGCACGCCTCCTCGTTGTTGAGCACGCCCGCGCCGTAGGCGATGGAGTCGCCGAGCAGCAGGTAGTTGAGAGGTTCGGCTGTTTCGGCGAACGCGGGGGCGCAGAGCGCGAAGAGCATGGCGAAAACGGTGAGGATTGAGAGAAGTTTTTTCATGATTATCGTCCTTTGATGTGGATTGGTGATGTTTTTATTTTCCCACGCAGAAGCGGGAGAAGACGGAATCGATGACGGCGTCGGCGGCTTTTTCGCCTGTGAGCTCGAGCAGGCTGTCCACAGCGCACTGGGCGCAGACCGTGACCGCGTCGAGAGTCATACCCGAATCGATAGCCGAGACCGCCTCGCTGAGATATTCAACCGCCTTTACGCAGCAGATGCGCTGGCGCTCGCCGGAGAGGCAGGGGCTTTCGGGGTCGAAGTTCTCCGCGCTGAGCAGACGGGAGACGGCGTTTTCAAGTTCCTTTTCGCCCTCGCCCGTGGAGGCGGAGATTTCGACGGTTTCACTGACGTATTTTTCTATTTCGGAAATATCGAGTTTCCTTTCGAGATCTGTTTTATTTACGACGCCTATGCTCAGCCTGCCCTCGCATTCCTTAAGCACGGCTATATCGTCTTCTGTGAGCGGCTCGGAGGAATCAAAGACCGCGAGTATGAGAGAGGCGCGCTGCATACGCTTTTTCGCGCGGTCAACGCCTATGCTCTCAACTATGTCACCCGTTTCGTGTATGCCCGCGGTGTCGGCGAGGCGCAGAATCATTGAGCCGAGGCGAACGCTCTCCTCAACTATGTCGCGGGTTGTGCCCGCAACCTCTGTTACAATGGAGCGCTCGGAGCCCGCGAGCAGATTCATAAGCGTTGATTTGCCCACATTCGGTCTGCCCGCTATGGCGGTGTCGACGCCTTCTGTAAATACCCTGCCCGCGTCGTAACGCTCAACGGTCTCGTTGAGTTCGGCTATGGCGGAGGTGAAAACCTTTTTCATATCTGCGGGGGAGGTGTCCTCAATTTCGTCATAGGGGAAATCGACCCAGGCGGCGAGAGAGGCGAGAACACAGGATATGCTGTCGGCAATGGCGTGAATTTTTTTGCTCAGCCTGCCGTCAAGGGTGTTGAGGGCTGCCCTTGCCGCCTGCTCGCCCTGAGCGGAGATGAGTTTCATAACCGATTCGCTTTCCGCCAGATCGATTTTGCCGTTTAAAAAGGCGCGCTTTGTGAATTCGCCCGCTTGAGCGGGAACGGCGCCCGCTTCCAGAGCCGCCCGCAGGACCGCCTTTGTTATATAGAGCCCGCCGTGGCAGGTGATTTCGGCAACATTTTCGCCCGTGTAACTGTGGGGAGCGCGAAAAACGAGGCAGACCGCCTCGTCAATCTGTTTTCCGCCGCCCGTGACCCTGCCGTAATGCGCGCGGTAGCCGGGGGAGGCGGTCAGATCCGCTCCGCTGACGGGCGTGAATATTTTATTCGCGATTTCTATCGCCCTGTCGCCCGAGAGGCGCACAACACCGAGGGCGCCCGCCGATTCGGGGGTGGAGATTGCGGCGATTGTCGGGTTTTCCATAGTTTAATCCTCAAAAAGCGGCACGCGCTCGCCGTTCATTCGCAGTGAAATGCGGGCGAACGCCTTTGACGCGGGTGAATTCTTATCGGGCTGTTTACCTGTGACGCTCGATTCGGTAATCGCTCTGTCCTCGGGTACTACGCCTATGAGCTTTGCCGAGACGGCGTCGATGCAGTCGTCAATATTGAGAAGGCGGTGCTTCACAACGGGCTTTTCGACAAAGCGGTTTATTATGAGCGAAATCTTTTCCTTTCCGCTCTTGCGCAGTCTGAGCGCGGCACAGGCGCAGGAGCGCACGCAGACGGAATCGGGAGTGGTGACGACAACCGCGTTTTCCGCCTGGGAGCAGGCGAGGTCAAAGCCCCTGCCGAGCCCCGCGGGTGCGTCGATAAATATAAAATCAAAATCACTTTCGAGGGCGGAGAAAAGCTGCGAGAGCGCCTCGGGAGTGAACTTTTCGTCATATTCGGGGGGCGCGGGGAAGAAGGCGAGATTGCCGATGTTGATAACCGCGTCCTTAATTGAGCATCTGCCGAGTACTACATCGCCCCAGTCGAAAACGACCGTTTCGGTAACGCCGAGCATAAGGTCCAGCGAGCGCAGCCCGATATCGAAATCGGCGAGAAGCACGCGCAGACCCTTTTCATTCATACAGCGGGCAAGCCCGAGAGCGACGGAGGATTTGCCGACTCCGCCTTTTCCCGAAGCGAAAACATATCTTTCTGCCATTGGAATCTCCTTTAACTTATGAGAACATTGTCCGCCTGAGCCAATTCCGGCTTTTCGGGGGCGGCGAAATAGTATTCGTAAATGTCGGCGGCGACGGGAGCCACATAGACACCCGAAATCATACCCTCGCCCACAACAGCCACGGCAATCTGCGGGTCGTCATAGGGGGCGAAGGAGATGAAAAAGCCGTTGTTGATTTTGGTGGATACGCCGTCGAGGATTCTGTACTCCTGCGAGGTTCCTGTTTTGGCGGCGGGGTCAACCCTTCTCGGAAGGTGCCAGAAATATTTCTGGCAGTAGCCCGTGGCGCACACCTTGTGCATACCCGTGCGCACTATGTCGAAGGTCTCCTTCGAAATTCCCGTTTCGCACATCACCTCGGGCTTGTTTTCGAGGACGATGCTCGAATTGTCGTGGCGCAGAACGGATTTAACGAAGCGGGTGCGGTAGCGGGTGCCGCCGTTGGCGATTGTGGCGCAGTAGTTTGCCAGCTGAATGGGCGAGACGAGGTTGCCCGCCTGACCGATGGCTGACTGAACCGTGTAGCCGGGAAGCCACGCCTGATTGAGCGAGGCGCGGTATTCGGGGGAGTCGAGCACGCCCGTCGCCTCGCGGAGTTCGCAGCCCGTCTTCTGACCGAAGCCGAACATTGTTCTGTATTCGTTCATCTTGGTAATGCCGAGGTTTCTGCCGACAACATAGAAAAATGTGTTGCAGCTTTCGGCTATGGCGTTTATTACATTGACATAGCTTGTTTCGTGCGCCTGCTCGCATTTGAAGACCTGGTCAAAATATTTGTATGTGCCCGAGCAGTAGACGGTGTAATTTGTATCGATAAGCCCTTCCTCGAGAGCCGCGCAGGCAACCGAGGGCTTCATTGTGGAGCCGGGTGCGTAGGTGCTCAGCAGCGCTCTGTTCCACAGAGGATCGCCGTCTGTTTCGGTGAGGGCTTTGTAATTGTCGTAATATGTTGAAATGTTGTAGGTGGGGTAGGACGCGCAGGCGAGAACCTCGCCCGTGTGTATGTCTATTACCACAACGGCGCCGGCGGATGTGACCAT
Organism: Clostridiaceae bacterium; assembly: GCA_016285645.1. Lineage (GTDB taxonomy): Bacteria > Bacillota > Clostridia > Oscillospirales > Acutalibacteraceae > CAG-177. The sequence goes on from JAEERC010000041.1 coordinate 50,196, forward strand.
ATTGCCCTTTGTGCCCGCGTATTCGCCCAGCGCCTTCGAGAGGGAGCGCTGGGCGACCTTCTGAAGTTCGGTGTCGATTGTGAGAACAACGGTGTTGCCCTGCTCCGGGTCCTGAGTGACCTCAGTGCCCGTGACATTGCCCGCGGAATCGGTATAGACCGTTTTTGTGCCGGGCTTGCCGCGCAGGTAGTCCTCCATGGCGTACTCAATGCCGTTTTTGCCGACGGTGTCGTTTATGGAGTAGCCGTTTTCCTTGAGTTCGGCGTATTCCTCGGCGTTTATGGCGCCGACAGTGCCGAGAATGTGCGGGGCTACGGTGCCGTCAACATAATCGCGGTAGGGCACAACCTCAACATCCACGCCGCGGTAGAACACGCTGTTTTCCTTTATGGTTGCGACGGTGTAGTCGTCAACATCGTCGGCGAAGGTATATCGCGTGGAAAGACCGAAGCCGATTTCCTTCATCGCGAGGCAGACGGAGCCGATTTTGAGCGCCTCTGCAACGGAATAATCCTCGAGACCGTAGCGGGAGACAATGGCGTCAAAACAGTTCTGCGCCGTGGCGTATTCGTTTAAATTGAGCATATCCTTGCCCTTGATTTTGGCTATATCGGAATCGCGGTCCTCCTCAAAAACGACCTTGCCGTCGGAGTCGAGGGTCATCGGGAGGGTGTAGTTCCACGCCTCGCCCGCCTTTTCGAGTTTGCGGATGAGGGCGATTATTATTTTATTGCGCTCGGGCTGCTCCTCGGCGGTGGGGAAATAAGCGCCGTCGAACACGAGAGCGTAGCCCTGGTGGTTTTCAACGAGGGGAGTGCCGTATCTGTCAACAATCTCGCCGCGGGCGGAGGGAATGGACGCCGTACGCTGTGACACGGCGTTGCTCATCGCGCGGTATTCGCTGCCGTTGACTATCTGAAGGCGCACGAGGTCGCCGAGAAATACGCCGAACACGGCGAGCAGGATTATAACGGCGGTCAGACGCCGCGCCTTTGATGACATCGGTTTTTCTCCTTTCGTTGAGAGTGAGCCGCGCAGAGGCGGAGATTAATGCCGAATTCCGAATTCCGGATTAAGGGCTTACGCCGGTTGATATGTCCTCACGGACGGTCGGGTGGCGGCGGTGTTAGGGAACACCGCCCTACGTCTACAGCAAACCTTCCGTTCGTCGTGGCCTCCTCCTTTGGGGGAGGTGGCACAGAGGAACGAAGTGACGATGTGACGGAAGGAGTCTGCGCAAAAATTTGTCCGCACGGACGGTCGGGTGGCGGCACGGAAGAATCCGTGCCCTACGGTGTAAATGAGTTTTGTTATGAATAAGGCAAAGTTTTGTGCCGGTTCTTCAGTTTGCGAAGTCGGTTTTTTCGAGGTTTTCGTGAACGGAGGTGTCCTTCGTGAACGCCTGCTCTATGAAAAACACAACCGCGAATACCGCGGGGGAGAGGGCGAGGGTGAAAATGAAGGACGGAAGATAATACCTGAGCAGGAAGGCAGCCGCCGAATCGAGACCGCCGAGGATGTAGCGCCGCAACCAGTCCGCTGTTACAAAGGCGGCGGTCGCCGCGGTGGAAAGAATCGTGTTTGTGAGAATGTTGGCTCGCATAAGATTATTCAGAAGCGAGCCCGCGGCAAAGCCCGTTATCACGAGAAAAATCGCGTGAAGGTCGCCGCCCGGGGTATAAATGTCCCAGAGCGCTCCCGCGAACAGGCCGAAAAAGATGCCTCCCATATCCTTTTCGTAAAGGGCGATGCTCACCACTGCGGGCACGAGCAGATACGCCTTTGAACCGAAAAAGGTCGGGAAAAGCCCCGGCGTGTTCTGAAGAACGCTCAGAAGAAGTATGAAGGCGGCAAGGCAGAAGCGCCGCCAGAAGTTCGGGTGCCCCTTCTGATAAAAGGGGTTGTTGTGCAGTAAAGGATTCATGGCAGTTCCTTAAAAAGGCGTCATTCGGCGCCCTGATTTTCGAATGAGGTTATTACGAATACGCCCGTGAGGGTGCTGAAATCCACGGCGGGCTCAATGACTGCCGCCGCGCTTATATCGAGAGTGGCGTCGTTTATGGTCTGAACCGTGCCGATGACGAGATCCGCGGGATAAACTCCGCCGACACCCGAAGTGCAGACGATGCCGCCCACGGTGATGGCTGTTGTGCCCTCGAGGTTGGGCATATGGCAAAGGCCCTTCCTGCCGAGTTCGGCGGTGGAGGTGACATAGCCCGTGGTTACGGTGCGTATTTCATAGCAGCTGACATTTACATCGGGGTTTAAAATCGTTTTGACCGTGCACACGGTGGGCGACACGGATGTTACAACGCCTACAAGGTTGCCGCCGTAGATTACGGGGTCCTGAACCTTGATGCCCGCTATGCTGCCCCTGTTGAGAGTGAACTCTGAGGCAAAATCGAGAGAATCGCGGCCGATGATGTTCGCCTCGCAATACTGCTGGTCGGGGTGAAGGCGCTTTAACTCGAGGAATTCCCTGTAAAGCTCGTTCTGGCGCTTCATATCCTCGTAGTCAACAAGCTGATTGCGCAGGGAATCAACCTCCGCCTGCAGTTCGTCGCGCTCCTTGCTTATTACGCTTGAGGAGCGGAAGGAGAAGGGGAGGTCGGCAAGCTCGCGCGAAGCCGCCGCCGCGAGATTCTGGGCGGGGCTGAACACAAAACTCACCGCTTTGTTAAGCGGCGAGGAGGCGCTGTGGGAAAACACCGAAATAAGGGAGCCCAGCACAAGCGCGGCAATAACCGATATGAAAATTTTGAAAGCAGGTCTGCGGAAAAATCGCATTGCGCCCTCCGGAATCAGATGTATTTTTTGTTGCCGAGAACCTCAACGGCGTTGCCGTCAAGGCACACGCCCGTGCCGCGCACAACGCAGTCGAGCGGATCGGGAGCGACCATAACGGGAGTTTTTGTCTCAACCGAGATAAGACGGTCCAGCCCGCGCAGCATGGCGCCGCCGCCCGTCAGGGTAATGCCGTGGTCTATGATATCCGCCGAGAGTTCGGGCGGAGTTTTTTCGAGAGTCTGTTTTACGGCTTCGACAATCAGCGCCACCGGGTCCGCGAGTGCCTCACGGATTTCCTCGCTGGTGATATCGACATTTTTGGGCAGACCGTTTGAGAGGTCCCTGCCCTTGACATTGAGGGTGCCCTCGCCGTCGTAGGGGTATGCCGAGCCGATTTTTATTTTGACATCCTCGGCGGTGCGCTCGCCGATGAGCATATTGTATTTCTTCTTGATATAGTTTACTATCGCCTCGTCGAAGCTGTCGCCCGCTACACGCACGCTTTTGGCGGTTACAACGTCGCCCAGCGAGATTACGGCCACTTCGCTTGTGCCGCCGCCGATATCAACGACCATACTGCCGGCCGCCTCCGTTACGGGAAGACCCGCGCCGATGGCTGCCGCCATGGGCTCTTCAATGAGACTTACGAATTTTGCGCCCGCGCTTTTTGCCGCGTCATAGACCGCCTTGCGCTCAACCTCGGTGACGCCCGAGGGGATGCAGATAAGTATTCTTGTGCGGGTGAAGGGGGATTTGACCGACACGCGCTTTATGAACTCTTTTATCATATCGGCGGTTATGTCAAAATCCGCTATAACGCCGTTCTTGAGGGGACGCACCGCGGTTATCGAGCCGGGGGTGCGGCCTATCATTTCCTTTGCCTCGGTACCGACGGCAACAACTTTCGGCGGATTCATCTTGCGGTCCACCGCTACAACGGAGGGCTCGCGCGTGACGATGCCCCTGCCTTTGACATAGACGAGAGTGTTCGCCGTGCCTAAATCAATGCCAATGTCCTGAGTGAATAACATCGGGGCTCCTCCTTAATTAATAAAACTCGATTGTGTTGAGAACATCCTCAAAGGTTTTGTCCGCGGTTTTCGCGTCTTTTGAGTAGCATATTACGCCGTAGGTCGCGGTTTTGCCCGTGAAACTGTAGAAGCTGAGCACGCGGGTTTCGATTTTTTCGGAGGTGACATCGCATCTCTCGCGCGTGGCGTCAACGCCCGCTATCTTTATGTCGTCCTTTTTCTCTTTGTTTACGGTGACGCCGCTCTTTATGAGATTGAACAGGTCATGCATCGGGGGCTGCCCGTCGTCGTGCTCCGTGTCGTCGAGAAGGCGGGTGTAGATAACGATTTTGTCGGTTTCGTTTTTATCGGTGGAGTCGATAACGATATACTCGTAACTGTGGTCGCCCATCCAGCCCTTGGGAATGCCTACGGAGAAGGTCGCGGTCTCGACTTTGTCATCGAGCACGAGGGCGTGGGTCAGGGGAACCGCCTCGGTTTTGACTTCGCCGCTTTCTTCTGTGACGGCGTAACCGTTCGCGTCCGTAACAACGGCAACCGCCTGGTTGTTTTCGTTGCGGGCTATATCGCCGTTTTCATCGGTCTGGAGCACTGCGTCGCCCTGACCCGCGGGGAGGGTGACATCGGTGGCGTCCTGAGGTTTCTTTTTGCAGCCCGACATAACGCCCGTGATAACCGCGAGCAGAAGTACGAAGCAGGTGAGAGTTTTAAGTATGGATTTGTTCATTTTTTTGTCCTCCGGGAAAAATTAGTTGGAAATGAGAAGTGAGAAATGAGGAGTTGAGGACGGGCTCCGCCCGTACCCGATTGTATGCGGCGGGATTGGGGTGCGGGTCTCCGGTGGAGACCTCTGCCGCAGGCAGAAGCACCGACCGAGCCGGGAGGCGAGACCATCCCGCCCTACGGCGAGTTTTGATACGGAGTTGTATGATATCTTACTGTTTATTAAGAGCGGAGAAGGCGGCTTTGTTTGCCTTGTAGAGGGTTTTGTAAACCTCGAAGTTTTTGTCGTAAACCGCTTTGTTGTCCTTGTTGGGGTTGAATTTCTTGACCGCGGGGATGAGGGGCTTTGACGCCTCGATATTCTCGAGGAAGCCGAGACCGACAGCCACAAGAACCGCCGCGCCCACGGCGCCGATGTTCTGGGGTGACTCGACCGTTTCAATGACCTTGCCCGTGCAGTCCGAAAGAATCTGGCAGGTGACATCCGAGAGAGCGCCGCCGCCTACGAAACGGACAACATCGGAGGATTTGACCTTTTTGTCCTCTGTCTCAAGGAACCAGCGAAGGTGCATGCACACGCCTTCGACCACGGAGCGGATGATATCCTTCTTACCGGTGTCGAGACTGATGTTGAAGAACATTCCTCTGGCGTTCGGGTCCTCGAACGGGCAGCGGTTGCCGTGAAGCCAGGGGGTGAAGATAACGCCGTTGCTGCCTGCGGGAACCTCGGAAATAATCTTTGAAAGATAATCGTAAAGACTTGTATATACGGATTCCTTGCTTTCGGCAACGTGGGTTTTTTCAAGATAGATGCCGATTTCATCGAGAGCGAGGTGATCCTTTACCCATTCAAGGCATTTGCCCGCCGTTTCAAGTTCGGCGAAGTAGTTGAATCTGCCGGGGTCGGAGTTGACAACCGCGGCTATCATGGCGGAGGTGTCGACAATACTTCTGTCAACAACCGTTCCGACCCAGCCGGATGTGCCCTGATAGATGTGTGTGTCGCCCAGAGCGGACGCACCCGCGCCCACGCCTATAAGGGAGGCATCGCCGCCGCCGCCGAATACCGCCGTACCCGCAGCCAGACCGAGCTCGGAAGCCGCCTTTTCGGTAAGACCGCCGACTTTGTCGGTACATTTCACAAGGCGGGGGAGGTGTTTGGGATTTACCTCAAGGAGTTCCGCTATCTTTTCACTCCAGCAGCCGTTTTTGTAGTCATACATAAGCGTACCGAAGGCGGAATCCTGAGTCATAACGAACTCGCCGGTCATACGGGAGATAAGATATTCCTTTACATCGAGCCATTTGTAAACCTTTGAGAAGGCGTCGGGGTCGTTGTCCTTGAGCCAGGCGTATTTGTAGGCGGGGTCCTTTACGCTGGCGGAAACGGCGCCCGTGATTTTGAGCGAGGGGAGCAGTTTTTTGATGTTCGCGCCGGCAATCTGCGGGCCGTAGGCCATAATCCTCTTGAGCTGTTCGGTTGCGCGCTGATCCATATAGCTGAATGCGCGGTGAACGGGAACGCCGTCTTTGTCAACAAGAACGAGACCCTGCATCTGCGAGCAGAAGGAAATGCCTTCAACACGGTCGGGAGTGACCGCTGTTTTTGTGAAGAGCTCCTTCGTGGTTTCGCACATCGCGCTCCACCATTCGTCGGGATCCTGCTCGGCTCCGCCGCCGGGGAGAATGTAGAGCTCGTAGCCGCGCATGGCGTCCGCCACGAGACTGATTGTTTCGTCAATACGGAACAGGCAGGTTTTTACACCCGTTGTGCCGATGTCGTAAGCTAAAACATAGATGGGATTTTTCATAAAGCCGCTCCTTTTGTGACCTCCTGTTTACGAAGGCGTGTTTTTTTCAGCCCGCCCCGGGGGACGGTACAGATATACAGTTTGATTATATATTAAAATAAAAGATATATCAATAAAAAATTTGTAAATATTTTTTAAAGGGCAGGGGAAAGAAGAGATGTGAAAAAGCGGGAAAATTTCTTGACAAAATGTGAAACTGTGATAAAATCGTATTGATTTTGTTAAAAGTCACAAAAGTTAACAGATTATAATTGTGAATTCAGAAGGAGGGTATCCGATTTGGGAGGACAGAGAAGAGAGATAATTCTTGACATTCTGCGTGAGAAGGGATATGTGAACCTGCACGCGCTTGAGGAGATGTTCCCCGATGTGTCGAGCATGACGCTGCGCAGGGATATTGAGTTCCTCGAGAACATAGGCGAGGCGGCGAAAGTGCGCGGAGGAGCGAAGTATATCGGGAACAGAACCGATGTTGAGGATGTTTACGAACTGCGCGAGGTGCGCAACCGCGCGGCAAAGGAAAAAATCGCGGCGGCGGCTCTCAGATACGCCGAAACGGGCTGCTCAATGTTCATTGATTCGGGCACAACGGGTATGATTTTCGCCAAAGCCCTGCCCGACACGCCCTATTATATCCTGACGAGCGGACCGAACGTCGCCTGCGAACTCGCGAAAAGATTCAAGCCGTCCGTGACGATAGTCGGCGGACAGGTCAGCAGAAACACGCTTTCCGTTTCGGGCGGGCAATCGCTTGATTTCATAAGGAATTTCAACATTGAAATCGCTTTCCTCGCGGCTTCGGCATTTTCGGTTGAAAACGGTTTTACCGTGGGCAACGCCGATGAGTGCGAGCTTAAAAAAGCGGTTGTGGCGAAGGCAAAAAAGAAGATTGTGCTGTGCGACAGCGCGAAGCTCGAAAAGAGCATGCCCTTCACCTTCGCTTCGCTGGAGGACATCGATATTATCATAACCGAGCGCGAGCCGGACAAGGCGGTTCTTGCCGCGGCAGAGGCGTCGGGAACGGAGATAGTTTGGTAAGGAGGAAATGATATGGCAACACCCGTAATGATGCCGAATGTAGGCATAACGGTTGAAACCTGCGTGCTCACCGAATGGCTCAAAAAGAAGGGCGAAACGGTGGCAGAGGGCGAAATCCTTTTCAGGTACGAGACGGACAAATCCACACTTGAGCAGGAGGCGCCCGTGTCGGGCACACTGCTTGAAATATTCTTCGGCGAGGATTCCGACGTGCCCGTAATGACCAATGTGTGCGTTATAGGGAACGAGGGCGAGAGCGTTGAGGAGTTCAGACCGTCCGCGGGCGGGGATTCAGCCCCCGTTGAGGAAAAGCCCGAAGAAAAAGCGCGGGAAAACAATATTGTAATTAATAATTACGAAAATAATGAAGCCGCCGCTCCGGCAGCGGAAAACGCGGGCTTCATAAAGGCGTCGCCCAGAGCCAAAGCGCTTGCGCAGAAAACGGGCGTGGCGCTTAAATACACGGCGGGCACAGGCCCGCAGGGCAGAATAATAGAGCGCGATGTGCGCGCGGCTGTCGCCTCCGGCAGATTTTCAAGCGGCGCCGCCGCGGGCGAATACAACGGCGGCACGGGCTCGGGAATGGGCGGAAGATTCACCGTCTCCGACATCGGCTCGGGTTCGGCGGCTTACACGGATGAGAAGATGCCGCTCATACGCCGCACCATTGCGAAGCAGATGAGCGCGTCACTGCAGACGGCTGCGCAGCTTACCCACACACTCTCGTTTGACGCCACCGACATTCTCGCCTTCCGCAAGGCGGTCAAGGACGGCACCGCGGGCGTTGAGGGAAACATTACGCTCAACGATATGATTCTCTATGTTGTTTCAAGGGTTCTCGCGAAGCCCGAGCACAGGGCACTCAACGCGCATCTGCTCGAAAACGATGTTATGAGATATTTCAGCGGCGTTCATATGGGCGTTGCGGTTGACACAGATAAGGGGCTTCTCGTGCCCACGCTGTTTGACTGCGACAAAAAGCCGCTTTCTGTTATTTCAAAGGAGGCAAAGGAGCTTGCTGCGAAATGCAGGAACGGAGCGGCTCTGCCCGACGAACTGAAGGGCGGCACATTCACCGTTTCAAACCTCGGGGCATACGGAATTGAGCACTTTACGCCCGTTATAAACATTCCGCAGACAGCCATTCTCGGCGTGAACACGATAACCACGCGCATCAAGGCGGAAAACGGCGGAATACGCACTTACCAGGCGATGGGACTTTCGCTGACCTACGACCACAGAGCGGTGGACGGCGGTCCCGCTTCGAGATTCCTTTCGGAACTTAAAGAAACGCTCGAAAACTTCACGCGGTTCCTGAAGGAACAGGAGGGTTGATATGGAAATATATGATCTTGTTATTTTAGGCGGAGGCCCCGCGGGCTACAACGCGGCATACCGCGCGGCGGCGGGCGGAATGAAGACCGCCGTTATGGAAAAAAGGGCGCTCGGCGGAGTCTGCCTCAACGAGGGCTGCGTGCCTTCAAAGGCGCTTCTCAACAGCGCGAAGATTTACGATTACGCGAAACACGGAGCGGACTACGGCGTTACCTTTGAGGGCGCGAACCTCAATCAGGAAGCCGTAATCGGGCGCAAGAACAAGGTTGTCGCCTCGCTCGTGGGCGGAATCGGAATGAAGATGAAAAAACTCGGCGTCACGGTTATAAACGCCGAAGGAAAAATACTTTCGAAGAGCGGCGAGGGCTTTGTTCTTCAGGCGGGAGATACCGAAATCGCGGGCAGAAAACTGCTCATAGCGACGGGCTCGGCCCCCGTGATTCCTCCCATACCGGGGCTTAAAGAGGGGCTTGACTCCGGCTTTGTTATGACGAACCGCGAGATTCTCGACTTAACCGAAATACCCGCGAAGCTCGTTGTCATAGGCGGCGGAGTAATAGGGCTTGAGATGGCTTCTTATTTCAATTCCGCGGGCAGCGAAGTGACCGTAATCGAGATGCTCGACAAAATCGCCGGCCCGACGGATAAGGAGATATCCGAAATACTCAGAAAGAACTATGAGAAAAAGGGCGTTGTGTTCAGACTCGGCTGCAAGGTTACCGCGGTTGAGGCGGACGGCGTTGTTTATGAGGACAAGAACGGCGCTCAGGTGAAGGCGGCGGCGGACAAGGTGCTCTGCTCCATAGGCAGACGCGCGGTTACCGCCGACATAGGTCTTGAGAAAATCGGCGTTGAAACCGAGAGAGGCGCCGTAAAAACAGACGATTACATGCGCACCAATGTGCCCGGCGTTTACGCGGCGGGAGACGTGAACGGAAAGAGCATGCTCGCCCACACGGCGTACAGAGAGGGCGAGGTTGCCGTAAACAATATGCTCGCGAAACGCGACAGAATGCGCTACAACGCGATACCCTCGGTCATTTACACAAACCCCGAGGTCGCGAGTGTGGGATATACTCTTGACGACGCCGTAAAGGCGGGCATAGACGCCGCCTGCGTGAACCTTTCGCTTCGCTATTCGGGCAGATATGTTGCCGAAAACGAGGGCGGAGACGGCATAGTCAAGGTGGTTTATGACAAAAAATACAGCAGGATTGTCGGTATTCACATGATCGGTTCCTACGCCTCCGAAATCATTTACGGAGCGGCGCTTATGATTGAGACCGAAACCGACATCGCTTCGCTTAAGGAGCTCGTTTTCCCGCATCCGACCGTGGGCGAGGTAATCCGCGAGGCGCTGTTTGAAATCAGATAAGGAAAGGAAGAAGAAAAATGCCTAAATCACAATATGTCAAACCCGGACCGCAGTTTGAAAAGAGAACCATAAAGCTCAGGGATATTCCCGTGTGCGCCTATGACAGGAGCATCGAGGATGAGAAGGCGGTTTATTCGAGAGACGACTTTCTCGGGATGTATGCCGATATGGCGGCAATCCGCGAGTTTGAGACAATGCTTCTGACAATTAAGCAGAAGGGCAACTATAACGACAAGGAATTCACATATCCCGGCCCCGCGCATCTCGCGGTAGGTCAGGAGGCGACAGCCGTCGGTCAGGCGTACACCCTCGGTGTTGACGACTATATCTTCGGCACGCACCGCAGCCATCACGAGGTTATTGCCAAGGCGTTTTCCGCCATCAAAAAACTCAGCGACGACGAACTGCTGAAAATAATGCAGGAATACAACGACGGCAAGAACTTTGAGGTCATAAAGAAATACACGAAGTCGAACGGCGACATCAAGGAGATGGCGAGGGAGTATTTCATTTTCGGTCTCTGCTGCGAACTTTTCGCCAAGGATATGGGCTTTTCGCGCGGACTCGGCGGAAGCATGCACGCTTTCTTCCTGCCCTTCGGTATTTTCCCGAACAACGCGATAGTCGGCGGAGCGGCTCCGATTGCCACGGGCGTTGCGCTCTACAAGAAATGCAACAAGAAAAAGGGCATAGTCGTTGCCAACGCGGGCGACGGCGCGGCGGCGAGAGGCCCCGTCTATGAGGCGATGACCTTCGCGAATATGGACCAGTTCAACGACCTCTGGGAGGACGGCTACAAGGGCGGACTTCCGATTATCTACAACTTCAACAACAACTTCTACGGCATGGGCGGCCAGACAAAGGGCGAAACCATGGGCTACGACGAGGTTGCCCGTCTCGGAGCAATCAGCAAAACAGGTATGCACGCCGAGCGCGTGAACGGCTGGAATGTTTTCGCCGTAATCGACGCTTACAAGAGGGAGAGAGAACTCATAGAAAAGGGCGAGGGCCCCGCTCTGCTTGAGCTTGTTACCTACCGTTTCTCGGGTCACTCGACATCCGACGCGAGTTCCTACAGAACAAAGGAAGAGGTTGAGGAATGGCAGCAGTACGACCCGCTGACCGTGTTCCCGGCTCAGCTTGCCGAAGCGGGCATAGCCACCAAAGAGGAGCTTGACGCCCTCAACGAGGCGGTTATAGACCGCAACCGCAGAATGTTCGACCTCGCCTCCGATTTAAACGTTGCCCCCTATACGGACTACAACGAGCATCCCGATTTTATTGAGAGCGTTATGTTCTCAAACAAGAAAATCGAAAAGATGGACGACAGACCCGTTGAGGTCAACCAGACAAAAGAGGAAAACGAGAGATATCAGAAGATAGCGAAACTTTCGAGAAGCGCCTACGGCGAGGACGGAAAACTGCTTCCGAAAATGCGCGTTTACAACATCCGTGACGGTCTTTTCGAGGCGATTGCGGACAAATACTACGAGGATCCCACGCTCATAAGCTACGGCGAGGATGTGCGTGACTGGGGCGGCGCTTTCGCCGTTTACAGAGGACTCACCGAAGCCCTTCCCTATCACCGTCTGTTCAACTCGCCCATAGCGGAGAGCGCGATAGTCGGCTCGGCCGTGGGTTACGCTCTCGCGGGCGGCAGAGTCATAACCGAGCTTATGTACTGCGATTTCATCGTCTGCTCGGGCGATGAGGTTTTCAACCAGATGGCAAAATGGCAGGCGATGAGCGCGGGCAAGCTTACAATGCCCTTCGTTCTGCGCGTGTCCGTCGGCATGAAATACGGCGCTCAGCACTCGCAGGACTGGACCTCGCTGTGCGCTCATGTGCCCGGCCTGAAGGTCATTTACCCCGTAACTCCCTACGACGCCAAAGGTCTTATGACCGCGGCGCTCAACGGCACGGATCCCGTTGTGTGCTTCGAGAGCCAGAAGATTTACGATATGGGCGAGCGCTTTGTTGAGGGCGGCGTGCCCGAGGGCAGCTATGAGGTGGAAATCGGCGAGCCCGCGATACGCAGAACAGGCAGCGACCTCACTATCCTCACAATCGGCCCCACACTCTATCCCGCGCTTGACGCGGCTGAAAAACTTGAGAAGGAATTCGGCATTTCCGCCGAGGTTATTGACGCGAGAAGCGTTGTTCCCTTCAACTATGAAAAGGTCATTGAATCCGTAAAGAAGACGGGCAGAATCCTGCTCGCGAGCGATGCCTGCGCAAGGGGAAGCATATTGAACGATATGGCGCAGAACATCACAAGTCTCGCGTTCGATTATCTCGACGCGCCGCCCGTAATCGTGGGCGCGCAGAACTGGATTACTCCCGCGAGCGAGTATTCCGAGCAGTTCTATCCGCAGGTTGACTGGTTCCTTGACGCCGTTCACGAAAGAATCGTCCCCCTCAAGGGCTACACGGCTAAAAAGAGCTATACCGACACCGAACTTCTCAGAAAAGCGAAAAAAGGCGTATAAAAATCGGCAAACCGGGACTTCGCACAGGCAGTCCCGGTTTTCGGCTTTGTGAGGGAGAAATATGGGAGAAAGAATAAAGGATAAAACGGAAATAACGGCGGGGATGAAGGCGCTCGGCGTAATAGCGGGCGCTGCGCTCGGCGGCATGATGTGGCGGTTTCGCGGCACTCACGGCTACGGCGGCTCGTGGGGGCTCATAGCCGTCGGCACGGCGCTCAATCTGCTTATTTACGCGTTTTACGGCAAAAGAATAAAACACGGCTTTAAACTTCTGCCCGTTCTCGCAATCAGCGCGGGGCTTACCGTAACGGGCTGGGGAGCGTGCAATTCGCTGCTCTCGGGCAGCATTTCGTCAATTGCCGCCTTTCCCGACGGGGCGGAGAAGGTTCTGCCCTTCGGTCAGGGTTCGGCTCTCGCGGTTATGCTGCTTATGGGCTTCGGGCTCTCCTGCCTTTTCGGCACATTCTGCGGCACGCTGTTCTCGAACCGCGGTTACAAGGCGTACCACTATCTGATTTATATAGCGGTGTTTTTCGCCGTTTCGTATATTTTCAAAGCGACGCTCTCGCACGCGCTCATAAAAGTTATCGCTCCGCAGGCGGTTGAATACTTTAAAGACGGCATTGCCGCGGCGGGTAAAAGCGGCTCGCCGTGGAAGGTGTATATGAGCCACTTCGACAACATTCCGTGGGGTAAGAAAATACCATTCGGCAGGTGCTATTTTGAAATAATCGAGCACATTTCGCACTCGGCGGGGGCGCTCGCCCTTGTTGTGACGGCACTCGCCGTGTTTAAGGATAAGATTACGGCGGCTGTGTCGCTGGCGTTTGATTTTGTGTGCGCGTTCGCCATTACCGCCGCCGACTTTTTCAATGTTTCGGGCACCGGCGCGGGCGTTATCGCGAAAATTCCGAAACTGCGCCCCTTTACGGAAAACAGCTGGAGCACCTGGGAGTTTTTCACGGGCTTTTTCATCGGGCTCGGGCTTATGCTCATTCTCGCTTTCGCGTCGAAAACCCCCGTTAATAAGGAATCGCAGACAAGCGGAAAAAAGGCGGGCGCGAAAACGCGGCTTTTCGGCGCGTTCACGGCATTTACCTACCTTTTCGCGGTGGTTCCGATGAGGGCGGCAGCGCTTCACATAACGGATTTTCTCGAAGAATCGGGTGTTATAAAAGACGAGAGCCCGTTTGACATTATCGGCACGGTGCTGCTGTCCGTTACAGCGGCGGCGTTCATCTTCCGTGTGCTTAAAAAGAAGATTTACAACACGGCTGACGGTTCGGTTGAAAGCGTTTCGCTCGACGCGTTCGCGAAAAAGGCGCTGTTCTGCTATGTGCTTTTCGCGGCGGTTACATTTTTCCTGCTGCCGACGGGCTATCTTTGGGAGCTGCCTTGGGGCAGGGGCTTTTTTGAAAAGATGATTTCGCCCGGGTATTTCTGGAATGTGCTCACATCCGCGGCTTTTGCCGTGTGGGCTCTCGTGTGCGGGTGCGCGTTCGGGAGGAAAAGCGAAAAGCGAGGCAGGCAAAACCGTACAGATAATTAACTGTTTGAAAAATTTTGGGTTGATATTTTTATCTTTATATTATATAATTATTCGGTGTGTTATATAACTGTATTGTATACCTTTATAAAAATGAGCCGGGGAACCGGCGAAAAACACCGTGAGGTTGATTGAATGAAAAAAACCGCTGTTAAAATTCTGACATTTATACTTTCCGCGCTGGTCGCTTTCGGCGCGGCGGCGCCGCTTGCCCTTTCGGCACAGAGCGATGTTGACGATGTTATCTCTCAGCTTGAGGCGATTGACACTTTGGCGCAGATGCAGAGCAAAAAGTCGCAGTTCACCGCTTCGGGCAACTACAACGCGGAGGATCCCGACTCCGTGGCGGAGCATCTTGCCGCGCAAAACGGCTACCGCAACTATGTAATCGGTATGCGCGCTCAGAGAGAGGCGGCGGCTCAGGCGTACGGGGCGCTCTCCGACAGTGAGAAGGATCAGGTTCCCGCCGCCCTTGTCGCAAAACTGGACGACACGCTCAACACGGTTTTCAAATCGCGCAATGTAAGTATAACACGCAGATATGACGAATACTGCTACGAGGTAATTTTTCCGAATAATTTTGTGTATGAGCTGAGCACACACTGCTCGCCGGGTATCGATATGCCCGCCACGATTTTTATAACCGACACATCGGAGCTTGACAGCAGTGTGTGGACTCCGGACGGACCCTATGTTTACGGCACGAACAACTATGATGTGACCTACTGCTGCGACCTTGAGGTAACTCCCGTAGCCGGCACGCACTATAAAATCGGCAACCTTGAAGACAGCGGCCATTACGGCGAGAACTCGGCAAGGCACATAAGAGCCATTGTTGAAAACGCATACCCGTTCATCACTATTGAGGAGATGAAAACTCGCCTCAAGGCGGGCGGTCTGGACGAAGATTTTGTTGACAGTCTCACGAGAAGCGATATTATAGCGGGCGTGCAGATGGCAATCTGGGCTTATTCAAATATGAGCAGCGAGAGAATAGAGCAGTCCGTGTTCTACGGCGGCACGCTCGATTTAAATAAGCAGGCGGTAATGACCCTTTATCACAACTACAGCAACGAGGTGTGGGACTGGGCGCCCGTGGCGAGAAACCGCATCACATATAACGAGGAATCGGCCTACAAGGTCAACAACCTTGTCTATTATCTCTACAGTCTCGACGGCATGGAGCCGACAGAGGAGCAGATTGTTGTCTCAAATGTTGAACTCGTGCGCGCAGAACTCAAGTCCGGCTCGCAGGACACATTTGATGTGGGTCTCTATGTGAACATAAACGGAAAACTCGAGAGCGACGACGATATAAATATAGTTGTAAAAAGCGGTCACGACGACGGCGAGGGCAATTTCATCGAGACCGACCGCGTTGCCGTGAAGGCGGACACCAAAACGAGATATCCCGTTACGATAACCGCGAAAGAGGGCGACACCGTTTCAGTTGAGACCTCGGGAATACAGAACCTCGCGAAGGGCGTCTATCTTTTTGAGCCCGAGGGCGGCAAGGATGCTTCGCAGTCGCTTGTCGGTGTTAAAGAAGGACCCGCGAGGGTCAGGGCGGTGAATTCGTTCGTTTTCAACGCCGATATCGAAAAGGGTCTGAGAATTTACAAAACATCCAACGAAACAGGCAATCCCGTTGAGGGAGTTGAGTTTAACATTTACAGGGCGGACACGGCGACGGGCGACGCGCCCTCGCAGGCGGATGTTGAGCGCTATGCCGTTGAATCCGCGAAAGCGGGCAGCATTGTGACGGACGCGTCGGGCTACGCGGCGCTCACGCTGGAGGACGGCAGATATCTTGTTGTTGAGTCTCCCGACTCCGACAGAATCGAGGCGCCCGCCGACCCGTTCTATATAAGCATTCCGGCTGTTGATTCCGTAACGGGAAGCAGCTCGGACATAGTTTCGGTTTATCCGAAAAACACGCTTAAAAACACTCCCGATGAGCCGAATGAACTTGTTATCCCCGATAATGTCAAGGGCAAGTTCTCAATTGTGAAACACAGAACGGGCAACACGGAAAAACGCCTTGAGGGCGCCGAGTTCAAGGTGTACCGTCCCGCGAACTACAACGATACGGAGCATGTCACCCTGCGGGCTCTCAGCGGCAGCACCTATACCGCCGTGCCTGTAACTGTTGAAGGGGAGGAGCTTGTTCTGCGCTCGGGCGCGGACGGCACGGCGGTATCGCCAGACCTGCCCTGCGGAACATATTATTTGGAGGAAACAAAAGCCCCGCTCGGCTACCATAAATCGAGTGACATTTTCAAAGTGACGGTTATTTCCGAACTGGTTGACACGCCCGCCGAGGTGCTGTATATCGCGAACAGCACAAGCGCCCTTCTGCCCGATACGGGCGGCATCGGCACATATCTGTTTGTCGGCGGCGGAGCGGCGATTATGGTTGCCGCCGCGGTTTTCGCCCTGAGAAAAAGGAAAAAGGGCAGCGAACCCGAAAATAAATAACAGTTAATAAAAGGACTGCCACGGCAGTCCTTTTTCTGTAGGAAAGGATATGTTAAAGTCTGCGTTGACTTGACGGGGAGGAGTGTATATAATGAAGATGTTGAAAAGAACACTGAAAACAAAACGGAAAGGGCGGCGGGGAATGAGATTAAATGAGATAAACATACGCGATCCTTTTGTTCTCAACGAGGACGGCACTTATTATATGTACGGCACGAGAGGAGCGGGCTTCGGAGTAAACACCGGCGGCTTTGATGTGTATATGAGCGCCGATCTTGAAGAGTGGAGCGGACCGCACGAATGCTTCAACTCGACGCTTTACGGTATGAACCGCGGGGCAAACTGGGCGCCCGAGGTGCACGCCTACAAGGGCGCGTACTATATGTTCGCCACATTTCTGCAGCTGGACGGCCTGCGCGGCACATACATACTGCGCTCGGATTCGCCGCTCGGACCCTTCGAGCCGCACAGCACCGGAGCGGTCACGCCCGGCGGTTGGGAATGCCTTGACGGCACGCTTTATGTTGAGGACGGCGTGCCTTATCTGGTTTTCTGCCACGAGCACACTCAGATTACGGACGGCGGAATGTGCTATATAAAACTGAGGGACGACCTGACGATAAGCGAGGGCGAGCCCGTCACGCTGTTTCACGCCTCCGAGCCGCACTATGTAAACGATGTTGAAAAAAGAAAAAAAGACGGCGACCACTTTGTCACCGACGGACCGTTTATGTACCGCACAGACACGGGCGAGCTGCTGATGCTGTGGAGCACATTCATTTGCGGGCAGTACGCCGAGTGTCAGGTGCTTTTTGAGGGCGGTACCATAAAGGGGAATTTCCGCCATTTAGACCCGATTGCCGATGAGGATGGCGGGCACGGAATGCTGTTCAGAGCGGAGAATCAGCTTTATCTCACATATCACACGCCAAACGCCTCAACGAAGGAAAGACCCGTGTTTATAAAGGTGCGCGATACGGGAAAATCGATAGAAAAGGAATAAGCCGAAAGGAGAAAATATATGAAAAAAATACTCTGTCTGTTTCTCGCGGCGGTTTTTGTTTTAGCCGGAGCGGGTGTTGCAGCGGGTGCGGATGAAGCCCCTGCCGCACAGGAGGAGTTTGTGCCCGTTATCCGCTTTGTCGCCTCAAGCGACACGCATGTAAAAGAGGACGACGACACAAACGCCAAAAGGATTCCGATGATGATGGAAATCGCTTATGCCCAAGCGCAAGCCGACCCGTCATACACGAACCTCGACGCGCTGATTGTTGCGGGAGACCTGACCGACCAGGGCACGAAAAAATGCTTTGACAACTTCTGGGAAGCGGTTTCCGGCTCGCTCAGGGACGGCACGCGGTTCCTCGGCGTTGCCGCCAAAAACCACGACGGCTGGAATATGAGCCGCAGGGACGTGCACGAATATTACAAGTCGCTTACGGGCAACGACCCCGATTTTCACGTTGTTATAAACGGCTTCCATTTCATAGGGCTTTCCGCCTCGGATGACGACGCGCAGCACTATGACTCGAAGCAGTTAAGCTGGCTTAAGGAACAGTTTGACGCGGCAATCAAGGAAGACCCGAACAAGCCCGTGTTCTTCATCCACCACGAGCACAACAGAGACACGGTTTACGGCAGTTCGTTCTTTGACGGCTGGGGAATCACGAATTTCAAGTCGATTCTCAACAATTACCCGCAGGTTGTGGATTTCTCGGGGCACTCGCACTATCCGCTCAACGACCCGCGCTCGGTGTGGCAGGGAAAATACACGGCAATCGGCACGGGGGCGATCTATTACTCCGAGTTCACGATTGACGAGTCACGCGCCTACGATCCGCCCGATTGCAGAGAGACGGCGACCTTCTGGCTTGTTGAGCTGGACGCCTCGAACAACATGCGACTGCGCGGATATGATGTAAACGAGAACAAACTGCTTGTTGAATATATGATGAAGAACCCCGCGGACCCCGCGAACAGGGATTTCGCGCAGGATAAAATAAAGGCGAAGTCCTCGGCGCCCGCGTTCGCTCCCGGAACTCAGATTCAGACCGAGCCGCAGTTCGGCGGCTGCAAGGCGACGGTGCACAAGGCGGATTCAACCGACACAATGCCCGTAACACTCTACCGTTTCTACGCGAAAAACTCGCTCGGAATCACGCTCGCGAAGGATTGGGTTCTGCCCGATTACTACCGCGCTATAGAGCAGGACGAGATTGAATACACATTCGAAAACCTGCCCGCGGGTGAGTACACAATAAGCGTTGTAGCCGAGAACGCCTACGGTATGCAGTCACCGTCGGTTGAGACGAAGGTGACGCTTGAGGGCGAAACCGGAATCAAGGCGGTGCTTATGGTTATATCATCGTTTTTCAAAGGCATAATTGATTTTGTTGTTCATCTGTTCTGATGAGAATAAAGAACCCGGCACGGTTTCGTTTTCCGAAACCGTGCCGGGCTTTGGGCGGTCATTCGTAAACCGGTATTGGTTTTCGCGCCAAAGCCAAAGCCACAGAACATCGTCAGATTTGCTTACCATACATCAAGTATGCTCTCACAAATCTTCCTTGTTCTGTGGCTCTTTTTTCTCGTGAAAACTGTTTCACACCTCAAAGAGATGAAATTTGTGCATATTTGCAGGTTATGACGACGAAGAATACTTGCCGTATTCCGAGGAGGAATATCTGTAAAGATGTGCGAAGGTCGCTCTTTGAGGCATTACCGGTTTATGAAGGACCGCCCTTGGCTGTCCGCTTCTTACTTCAAAATAAAAACCGCCCGGCTGTTGCCGGACGGCTATGAGCGGACCCCGAAATTCGGGTGCTGTTATCTTTGATTGTCGCCGTAGGAAATAACGTAAATCGCTACGTCGCGTCTGCCCCATTCGTCGCACATCTCTTCGGAATCCATGAACAGGTCAACCACTGTGTCGGTTGTGTAGATGAATCCGCCGGTGTCCGCCGCTATGGCGTAGCCGTAAATGTACTTACCGTCTTTGGAGACGATGTAGAGCTCGCTGCCGTAGGGGATTTCTCTCGGGTCAACGGCTACGACGCCCTGCATGGGAACCATGCCTGTGGAGGTGGCGGTGTCGCCCGCGTAAGCGGTGGCTTCGCCCTCGATGTAGTCAACATACTTTTTGGGAAGACCGTTTTCATCGAGCTTGACCTTCGCGGGAACATCAAGGTCGGAGATGGGCTCCGTGCCGTCCTTGAAATTGATAAGGGCGGGGCGTTTCTTTGTGCCCTCGTTCTTGACTTCGTTTACGGGTTCCTTTGTTACGGTTTCGCTGACTTTTACCGTTTCGGTAACTTCGCCGTTTACTACCGTATCTTTGTAAACAATCTCTTTTTCGCCGTTGACGCCCGCGGTTACAACCTTGGTTTCGTCCTCGTAGAGATCATTGGTCTTCTTTGTCTCGGTTTTGAAGGGAATATCTTCCTTCACGGTTCTCTCAACATATTCCACGCGGTCAACCGTGATGGTCGAGCTGCCTGAAATATCCGCCTCGGGAGCCTGGCTTACCTTGTCGTCCTCGCCGACTTCCACGCCCGCCTTGTCAAGCAGTTCGCTGACTGTCGAGCCCATGGTGTAGAGCTTCTGCTCCTCGCCGTCGGCTACGATTGTAACGGGGAAGGCGCGCACAAGCACAACCTCCATGCCGTTGTAAACATCCTCGTCAAGAGGCATCTCGGGCGAGTACTCCTCAACCGCGCCGAAGCCGCGGTCCTCGAGTGTTTTGCCGAGTGTGTCATATCCGATGCAGTAAACTATGTCGTTGTTGTCGATAACCTTGACGGTCTTTGCGCGGCTGATTTTCAGAATGCCGCCCGCGGAGGTGAGGCCGCTCGCGTCAACGGCATCGTTTGCGGATAACATGAAGCCCGCCTGTCTGATAATTTCCTCGGGGCTTGTGCTGTCTGTCGAAATAACTTTCGTGCTGTCGCCGTCGGTTACGGTAACGGTTCTGACCGTCTGCGCGTAGGCAAGGGTGGTCGCCGTTGACGTAAAGAGAAGCATTACGGCAACTATTGCCGTGACTGCCCTGAACGCCGTGCCGTGAAGCTTTTTCGGCTGTTGTTCTGTCATTAAAAACTCTCCTTAAGTTGAGGGTGACGCGCCGGGGTTTCTTGAGTGGAAAGGAAACAGGGGCCGGCTTTGCCGCAACGGCTCAGCCCGTCCTCCCTTTGATACACGCCGTGAGCACAGTAATAAGCACTATTATTTTATTACAATACTTATTCCGCGCTGCCGGGGTGCTTTCCTCGGAACATTTTTTCTGATTGCCCGTATTATAATAATGTTTTTGTAAATTGTCAAATTATTTTCAAATTCAAAATTGTGCACTTTGCACAAACGGGCTGTTCGACTTTGACCCCCTTCCCCCGCTATTTTGCATATTATTCACCAAACGGAATATTTATACAGTCAAAAGTTACAAGTTTTTGTGTAAAACATAAAAAGTTACAAATTGTAACAGAACGGCATATTTTTGCCCCGGATGGGGCTGAAAACCTATATATTGTGCGCATTTACTGCTTTAAAGGGGGAAAATTTACGCTTTTCGCCGCTCCGGACGCCTCCGCCCGCATTCAACTTATACCGCCTTTTTCCGTACAGAAATCACCGTGATAATTAAAAGTCGTACAAAAGACGGCGCAAATGCACAAAAATCGAATATACAATTATTCATTGCAACAAAAGAGTAACAAGGCAATTTTTATAATTCCGAATGCCAAATGCCGAATTCCGAATTGAGGGGCGCGGGTCTCCGGTGGGGGCGAAGCGTCGAAGCCGAAAGCACCGACTGGGCCGGCAGGCGAGACAGCCCGCTTGTGAGCGCGGTGAAAAAGACTGAAGGATTCTGCGCGGAAATTTTTCCTCATGCGCATTCTTATGCAGCACGGACGAATCTGTGCCCTACGGAGCATCAACGCCCTGCGCAGGCGGTGATGACCGAAAAACTGCGCCTTAAAAACAAAATATCCCGTTCTTTCACTCTGCTGTGACAGAACCGGGCTTATTCATAAAGGAATATCGGGTTGTTTGTTCTTTCGAGGAGATAATCTATTGAAACATTGAAATAATCCGCGAACATAATCAGGGTTTTGTAATCCGCTTCGCGCTGACCGTTTTCGTAGCGGCTTATGCTGTTCTGGTTCATATTGAGGTCAACAGCAAGTTTGAGCTGCGAAATCCCCTTTGCCTTGCGCAATTCCCTGAGTCGCATAGAATCCCCCGTCCGGAATTATTGTTGTTGACTTTATAATACCAAACTGGTATATTAATTATATCCCGTTTTGGTATATTTTTAAAATTATTGTTTGATTTTGGAGGGGAAACAGTGAAAAAAACAGCAAAAAGATTATTATCACTGACACTCACGCTTATGATTATAATGAGTGCAATCGCGTGCGGTTTCGGTGGAGTGACGGCAAGCGCGGCAACATTTGCTGACTTAAACCAATCAGGTGTTTGGATTAAACAAAGTCAAAGCGGTCCCTGTGTACTTGACGCTTGTGCAATGATGATAAGAAGAACTCTCATTGGAACAGGTAATTCCAACTGGTCTTCTGTTACTGAAAGCTCATTAAAGGGAACAGCTTGTGTGTCCGGATCTTGGAGTGTTTATTACTCTTTTGATTATATGGGCGTAAGTGTCAGACACACATCTTTCAATGGTACAGCCAGTTCATTAAAGAGTATTTTAGATTCTCATCCTGAAGGAATTGTTTTATACAGTCAGTCAAAAGGACACGCTGTGTTGGTTACTGACTATAGTGGAGATACATTTTATTGTGCGGATCCAGCTTATGGAGATAAGCGAAACTTAAACAGTGCAAATCAAGGTGTTTCATATTCAAACTCATCGGAATACTGGTATGTATCTTCACCTTCAATAACATTAACAAATGACACCACACCCCCGACTATTTCAAATTTGAGATATGACGAACAGAAAATTAACGGTTTCAGAGTTGAGTGCAATGTGTCAGATAATGTTGGAGTTACTAGGGTTTCTTTCCCAACATGGACCACAGCCAATGGTCAAGATGATTTGATATGGCATGATGGAACTGTTTCTAACGGAAAGGCTTCCGTTTGGATTGATCGCTCCAAACATAATAATGAATTCGGAACCTATGTAACCGATGTTTATGTGTATGATGCTGCAGGAAATTCCGCAACTGCTCGTATATCAACAAACGCTGTTAACGATACGACCGGACCGAAAATTTCACACATCAAGGTCACTAATGTTACTTCAACAGGTTATACCATATCTTGCACTGTTCAAGACGCCAGTCCCTCAAGTGGAATTAACAGTGTATTATTCCCTACTTGGACATCAAGCAACGGTCAGGACGATATAGCCAACCCGTGGCCGAGCGGATCTATTTCGGGCAGTACTGCAACTTATAAGGTTAAATATTCTGAGCATAATAATGAAACAGGAATGTACAACACACATATTTATGCTTATGATAACTACGGAAATTATACACCATATAACGGGATCCAGGTTTATCCTTCAAGAATTAATAATATTTCTGAGGGAAAATATGTTTTGCAGAGTGCTATGGATTCCAATAAGGTTATTGATGTAGCGGATCCTATCGCCGAGGATGCAAGCAACATTCAGTTGTGGGACTATACCGGAGACAGTTCGCAAATATTTGAAATCACTAAAAACGGAGCGGGTTATATCTTGACTCCGCTTTGTTCAGATTACAATATTGACGCTTGGGGTGCCGTTATAGATGACGACATTAACATAGCGCAAACAAATGTAAACAATGATATCAATCAAACTTGGCAGTTTAATCCAAAGGGTAGCGGATATTATGCTATAACATCACTTATGGGAAAAGACGGTGTAGAGTATGTGATGGATGTAGCTTATAAGAAAACAGAAAACGGAACTAATATCGGTTTAAACAGCGCCAACGGCGGTGATAATCAGCAATTTAAACTGTTGCCTGTCTATACGGTTTCATATAATGCCAACGGCGGTTCGGGAGCACCTTCTTCCCAATATAAAGTAAGCACGAAAACTTTGAAACTGAGTTCAACAAAGCCCACAAGAAGCGGTTACACATTCCTCGGTTGGTCAACAAGCAGTTCAGCCACATCAGCGACTTATTCCGCAGGTGCAAACTATACAGCTAACTCGGGCGCTACGCTTTATGCGGTATGGCAGGAAACGCCCACAACATTTACTTTGACATATAATGCAAACGGCGGCAGTGGTGCTCCTGCAAGTCAGAC
Organism: Clostridiaceae bacterium; assembly: GCA_016285645.1. Classification (GTDB taxonomy): domain Bacteria; phylum Bacillota; class Clostridia; order Oscillospirales; family Acutalibacteraceae; genus CAG-177. The sequence continues at coordinate 74,078 of JAEERC010000041.1, forward strand.
CGGCAACGGCAACATAACGCTTTCAAGCACAAGGCCCACAAGAAGTGGCTATACATTCAAGGGTTGGGCAACAAGCAGTACTGCAACATCGGCACAGTATCAGCCCGGCGCAACATATAACTTAACAGCAAACGTAACCCTGTATGCAGTTTGGGAACAGATTCCTGTGACCACATACACCCTGACA
>JAEERC010000042.1 GCA_016285645.1 Clostridiaceae bacterium
CATAATCCGGCTCCGGCTCGGGAATCGGCCCGGGGGCAACCTCGGGAACCGGCTCGGGTTCGGGAATCGTTTCAACAACGGGAGCGGGTTCTTCAATTACTGCCGGCTCGGGCTCGGGGGTCGGTTCGGGGATGACCTCGGGAACCGGCTCGGGTTCGGCGATAACTTCAACAACGGGAGCGGGTTCTTCAACAACTGCCGGCTCGGGCTCGGGAATCGGCTCGGGGATAACCTCGGGAACCGGTTCGGGCTCCGCGATAAGTTCAGCAACGGGAGCGGGTTCTTCAATAACTGCCGGCTCAGGCTCGGGAATCGGCTCGGGGATAACCTCGGGAACCGGTTCGGGCTCGACAACCGTTTCAACTACGGGAGCGGGTTCTTCAATAACTGCCGGCTCGGGTTCGGGTGTCGGTTCGGGAATAACCTCGGGAACCGGTTCGGGCTCGACAACCGTTTCAACTACGGGAGCGGGAACTTTTTTGGCCGCGGGTTTCTTAGCCGCCTTCTTCGCCTTCGCGGGCTCCTCTTTCACCGTTCCCTCCGCCTTTGCCTTTGCCTTCTTCGGAGCGGGCTTTTCCTCCGCTTTTTCCGCCTTCGGTTCGGGCTTTGCCGCCGCGGGCTTTCTGGCGGGGCCGGGCTCCACCATTTCCCAAAGGAAATTGCCGGCGGTCTTCTGCGCGCCGCTTATGACCTTTTCGATTGACGCGACGGTCGCGCCGCTGTTTGCACTGGCGGATTCAATGTCGGTGTATTCTTTTATAAGATGTCCGCTTTTTGTATATTGGCGGATAACAAATGCCGGTTTTTTCGCTGCCATTCAATTAACCTCCGCAAACGAATTAAAATTATTTTACAATATATTTTCCGATTATTCAATATCAAAAATAAAATTATGTCCGCAAAAATTAACAAATAATATGTGAAAACGGCAAAAATGCCCCCGCAAGCGGCTTGCGGGGGCGAAAAACATGTATTATTTGTTTTTTCTTATTTTGCTTTTGTGTTCTCTGTGCTCTCTGATGCCGTCCGCCCAGGTCGGGCTCAGGCACTTCTCGGCTCTTATGCTGCCGACCGCCTCATTGAGACCCGCGTAGTTGCGGGCAATGCCTTCGCGGTCGCACTCGAAAGTTACCGAATGGTAGGCGTCTATGCCGTATGAAGCGGCGGTGCCCACGGCGTCAATATTCGCGCCGAGGAAGAGGAACTCCCAGCCGTATTTTTCGGTCTGACGGCTGATTTTTTCCTTGATATCCCTTGCGGAATATCTGCGGCTGGCGTTTTCCATGCCGTCGGTCATAATCACGAAAATCGTGTTTTCGGGCACATCCTCTTTGCGGGCGTATTTGTGAACGTTGCCGATGTGGTGAATGGCGTCGCCCAGGGCGTCAAGCAGAGCCGTGCAGCCGCCTACAATGTAGTCCTCGGTCTTCATCGGCTCAATCCCGTTGATGTCGACCCTGTCGTGAAGAACCTTGCTGTGGTCATTGAAAAGCACGGTGGAGACCCATACTCTGCCGTCCTTTTTCTTCTGCTCGTTGATAACGCTGTTGAAGCCGCCCGCCGAGTCGGATTCAAGCCCCTGCATGGAACCGCTGCGGTCGAGAATAAACACAAGCTCGGTTATTCCTTTGCCGCCCGCTGCCTTTTCATTTGAGTTTCTGATGATTGTTTCTTTCATTTTAAATTCCTCCGTAAAGTTTATTTTTGCCTGATTGCAACCTGATTATACATCGTAAACTTTACGGAGAGGTCGCCTGCGAAGCGACAAATTTCAGCAGAGTATCTGCTGGTCGTATTCAAACAGAATCTCGTTGATTTTAAATATGTTATACTCGCCCTTTTCTATGCACGCCTTGATTATAACATCGAAAAGCACGCTGCCGGAAAGCGCGTAGCCCGCCTTGCGCAGCATTTCGTCAATTTCCCGCTCCGGCAGCTCGAGCGCTATCGCAAACGCGATTGCCGTCTGCTTTGACGGCTTGTACTGAGCGTTGGAGCGGATTTTCGAAAACAGACGGCGGTCAACATTCGCCTTTTTGTAGCACTCCGCGTCCGTTATGCCCTTTTCATCGATTTTACGAAGAAGCATTTCGCTGAAGCTTTCATCGAGTTCAAACGCCATGTCCGCGTCACACGATGTCTCATACATCAGAATGGGCGTCGGGGCGCTTCCTGCCTTTTCATACTTCCCTGCCGAACCCGTGAGTATGTCGTAATCAATCGGATCTTCTGTCTTTTTCTCTTTTTTTACCTTCGGTAATTTCGGAGACTTTTTCGCCTTTTTCTTCAATGCGGGCGCGGATGCCTGAGGCAGATCGAACGGCTCTTTGTCAAAACACTCGAGAACCGACGGGGCGTTGTACATCGCGTTTATGTGGTAACGGCGATCCTCAAGTTCCCTCTGCTCAACATAAAAATCGTTTATTCTCTGCTCTATCTCGCCGTAAACGGAGGATGTGACCTCGATAGCCCTTTTGTCGAAGATGACGAGATAGACGGTCATATCGCTGCTTTCAAGAAAAGCGGTTATCGCCTTTGTGGCGATTTCGAGCGCCTGCTTTTTGGGGTAGCCGTAAACACCCGATGAAATGAGCGGGAGGGCGACGCTTTCACAGCCGTTTTCCTGCGCGAGTTTCAGGGATTCGGTGTAACAGGAAAAGAGAAGCCCCTCCTCGCCGTTTCCGCCGCCCTGCCATACGGGACCTACGGTGTGAATTATATATTTGCACGGCATATCGTAGCCCTTTGTTATTTTCGCCCTGCCTGTTTCGCAGCCGCCGAGTTTACGGCACTCCTTAAGCAGCTTCGGACCCGCCGCGGCGTGTATTGCGCCGTCAACTCCCCCGCCGCCGAGCAGGGTGTTGTTCGCGGCGTTCACTACGGCGTCCGTTTTCATTTTTGTTATGTCTTCCCTTATGAGATGAAGCGGCATTCTGTTCCCTCCGTAAGTTTCAATAATATATTTATTATATCATTTTTCACCGTATTGTTCAACAGGTGCGCGGGGCGGCAAACTGCTTCTTGCAATTATTTTCTTTTTTCGTTATAATATTGCAGTAATATATAAATATTTGAGGTATTATATGTTTCTTAAATCGGCTTTTCTGCGGATAATCGCGACTCTCGTCTGCGCGGTTATGCTCATCCCGGCGCTCGGAAACGCGGGCGAAGAATACGATGTAAAGGACCCCTCCGCCTGCAAAATGAATTTTTCGATTCTGTCGGATTCGCACATTGAGGGCAACAACTACCCGCGCTACAAAATCTTCGCGCGCGCTCTGCAGAATGTGAAGAAAAACAAAAGCGGCAACGACGCGATTGTATTCCTCGGCGACAACACAATGAACTGCCAGAACATCGAAAACATATTTTTCCACGGCACGGTCTCGCTCCTGCTCGGCGGTGAGAACATACTGAGCGTGCTCGGCAATCACGATATAGGCAACGGCGAGGGCGACTATGAAAAACTTCAGAACCGCTGGTTCACCTATACGGAGGCATTTTTCGGCAGACATCTCGAAAAGCCGTATTATTACGAAATCGTTGACGGTTATTATTTCATCGTTCTCGGCACCGAGGCGCACAAGGTTTACGACCTTGTCATCTCCGATGAGCAGTATGAGTGGCTTGAAGGCGTGCTCGAAAAGGCGGCGGAAAGCGGAAAGCCCGTTTTTGTTTTTTCGCATTTCCCGATGAGTGACGAAACGGATACCGAAGGCAATCTCACCGACCGCCTGACGCAACTGTTCGCCGAATACAACAGGGAAAACGACATTTTCTGCTTTGTCGGTCATACGCATATGCCGATGTATCTTTTCTGGTCCTTCCATTCCGACGACGGCTTCCCGGAAATCTATCTTCCGCGCCTCACCGAGCTCTACGGCGAAAACGACCGCGAACCCGGCAAAAACTCGGGTGTGGGAGCCGAGGTTGAAATTTATGAAAACGAGGTCTGCGTGCGCAGCAGAAATTTCTACACCGGCGAATGGAGATACGAGGAGGACGAGGGAGCCTTCTGCGAAATGACATATGAACTCAAAAATCCCGTTCAGTAATGGAGAACAGTATGGATTATCTTGAACTGATGAATCAGCGCCATTCCGTGCGCAAATATACAGATAAACCCCTTGAGGCGGACGCCGTGAACGAACTCAACGCGGAGATTGACGCCGTCAATTCCGAAAGCGGGCTTCACATTCAGCTTGTTACCGAGGAACCCGAGGCGTTTCAGGCGGAAAAGCCGGGTTACGGCAAGTTCAGCGGCTGCAAAAACTATTTCGCCCTCGTGGGTCCCAAAGGTAAGGAAGAGGAAATCGGTTATTACGGCGAGCGCCTCGTTCTCAAGGCGCAGTCACTCGGAGTAAACTCCTGCTGGGTCGCTCTCACCTTCAAAAAGAGCAAGGCGAAGTTCGAAATCGCCGAAGGCGAAAAGCTCTATATGGTTATTGCCGTCGGCTACGGCGAAAACCAGGGTCACAAGCGCAGAAGCAAGCACATAAACGAAATAAGCGACTGCGGCGACAACAGCCCAGACTGGTATATCGCGGGGCTTGAGGCGGCTCTCCTTGCCCCCACCGCCATAAATCAGCAGAGATTTTATTTCACCCTGAGCGGCAACACCGTAAAGGCGAAGGCGTGGCTCGGATTTTACACAAAAACCGACCTCGGCATTGCGAAATATCACTTCGAAATCGCCGCCGGCAAGGAAAACTTCACCTGGGGATGATCTCCCGAATAAAAAGCCGTCTCCGGGCGGTTTTATTTTTTTGTTGTTTATGTTAAATATCCGGATGACAAATAAAAATAAGTATGATATAATTAATTGATTTTGTATATCATATATTTGGGGTGAATCTATGGGATTTGACGGATGGCAATATGTTGAAACGCTCGGCAGGGGCGCGTTCGGAACTGTCTACAAGGCAAAGCGCGAGGAACACGGATACACTCAATACGCGGCAATAAAAGAGATTTCCCTCAATTCTCAGAGCGATTTTATTTTTGACAACCATCAATTCAGCGACATAAACGCTTACAACGAATACCTTGTCGGTAAAATCATCGACGAGGTCAGAACCATGGAAAAAGTCAAGGGGCACACCAACATTGTCGGTTACGAGGACTACAAAGCGGTGCAGGACAGCAGCGGGAACTATAAGGTTCTCATCCGTATGGAACTGCTGACCCCGCTCAAGGAATATATAAAAAACAGAGTTCTCACACGCGGGGAAATAATCAAAATCGGCGCCGACATCTGCAACGCTCTCGATATTTGCGAAAAAAACGGAATAATCCACAGAGATGTCAAAATTGACAATGTTTTTGTCAACAGCAGCGGTGACTTCAAACTCGGTGATTTCGGAACAGCGAAGGTTCTTGACAGTGTGCAGACCACATACACAAGCGTCGGCACGCTGACGTATATGGCGCCCGAGGTTCTTCTCGGCGGTCATTACGACTGCAGGGTTGACCAGTACTCGCTGGCGGTTATGCTTTATTATCTTTTCAACAACAACTGTCCCCCGGCGAAAAACGGCGGGGATATAACCGTTCCGCCGGTAAACGCCGACAAAGCCGTTGCCGATGTTATCCTCAAGGGCTGCAGCAGGGAAAAGGAAAACCGATACAATTCCATCCGCGATTTCCGCCGCGCTCTTCTCGCCGCCGGAGCCGGAAAACAGTCCTCAAAAAAGAAAAAGACCAACAAAGGTCTGCTCGCCGCTGTGCTTTTTGTTGCCGCGGTTCTCTGTGTTGCGACGGTCTTCGCTTTTATTCTGAAAGACAAAAAAATCGATGGTGAAACTACGGTTCCGGATTCAAGCGAAACTTCTCAGGGCGTTTCACAATCTGGAGAGTCAGTTGTTGACTACCGTATTCTTGTCAACAATCTCAAAAATTTAAAAATCGGAATAACCGGTGAAAAGCTGAAAGAGGATTTCGGCAATCCCGCATATACAAGAGCTCAGGGCGGCTACACAGTATCTGTTTTCAAAACGGATGTTTTCACGCTGCGCACGGCGGTCAACTCAAAGAAGGAACTCGCCGGTTATGTTGTAACGGATGTTTACAACAATGCTGAATCCACACTCACGGCGGACAGCGGAAATCAGATTTTCAAAATCGGAAGCAAAACATATTACGACCTCGAGGGCAAGCCCTCCGCGGTAAGAATATTCAAAGACAGCGAAAACAATGTTTTCAATTATGCCGAGGAGTATAAAAGCGTCGACGGCAAAACACTTTATCTGTTCGCTACCTTTGCGGACGGGAAGGATATCGGCACACCCGATTACATCGTGTTCGACGGCGAAGTTGACGACGAGGTCTCCTTCTACGGCAAAACCGAAACCCTCACAAACAGAAAACTCGCGGGACCGAACAGCTACGGAGAGGCGAGTGAATCAAACGCCGTATCGGCACTGCTTGACAACACCGATCTCAACGCCTCGGAGTTAATCAAACAGAAGGCAGATACCAAAAAGCTTTTGTCGCAGTCCGGTCTTGAGAATATAACCTTTGTACTCGAAGGGAACCCGATTGATGAACTGATCAAAGGAAAAATCGTCGGCGGCTATTATGTAAATGAGTTCGCGAATATAAGAATAAAGATTCCGGATGATTATTATGTATATAACGAAAATGAACTATGGAACTGGAACGAAAGGTGTGGCAACACAACTCATAGTATAGTTTTTGTAATGGCTCCTAAAAATAATAATGACCGACCGGATATTGATGGTGTTCAATTATTAATATATGATTCGGAAGGAGAAACCCTATCCAATATGAATTATTATTTAGCAAAAGACACCATGGAAAGTTATAAAAATGAGAATTTCAGTTATAACACATCTGATACAGAAATAGTCAAAATAAATAATGTAGAATATAATCTTTTTTATTTATATAATTATAATTATCAATGGTTCAGTTCAAATAAGGATATCTATAATATATATTTGACCAAAAAAACAGAAGACTATATTATCGGACTTATTTTAAATGGCAGTGCGGTAAATATTGTAAGCGGCGATGCCATGAACATCGACAACCTCATTTCATAGCCCTACGGGAGGAACGATATGGATAACGATCTAACCATAACAAGAAAAGCGGACGATGAATTCTTCGACCTGCTTGAATCCCGCGGATTCAAAGACAGCCCGCCGGAAACGATTCTTCAGTTTCTGCAGAAAAAGGTCATGCTCGTTCCGTTCAGTTTTTACCTCAAACGCCTCATTTACACCAAAGCGGGGTTTACACAGGGCGTTGACAATGTTGATTTTGAGGAGTATCGCGGTTTCCTTATAGACGCCTTCCGCGCTAACGGCGTGCGTCCCTCCCTGAAAAGCGCCTCAACAAAGCTCAGCTCCGTTGCGAAAAACTGGCTCAATGCCGCTACCGTGTCGCGCGAAACGGTTTTCCTTATCGGCTTTGCGCTGAAACTTACCTCGGGCGAGGTCTCCGACCTGCTTGTGAAAGGTCTTCACGAAAGCAAAATCTATTACCGCAACTCGTTTGAAGCAATCTGCAGTTACTGTTTTTACAACGGACTTCCGTTTTCAAAAATGCTTGAACTCAACGAAAAATACAAGCAGTGCTCCTACACGGTCACCTTAGCCGCAGCCGGCAACAGCACGACCAATATCGCGACCCTTGTAAAAAACGCGGTGAACGACGATGTTATTCTCAGAATCATACACGATTATGAACTGGACCCTTCAAATATGTTCAGCCGTACGGCAAAACAGGAGTTTAACGCCCTTTACGCCGAATGCGGCAGAATCATCGCCGAAAGAAAAAAATTCGAGGATGACGACTGGGATATTTCCGCCATTGCGTACAAAGGAAAAATCACCGATGTTATAAGGCGCAAAATAAAGGGCGGCCCCGAAATAACCTCATCGGATATTGAAAAGGCGCTCAACACGGGCACTCCGGTTGATATGAACGGCAATCTGATTAAATTCTCCGATTCCGTGCTCTGTGACTCGTTCAGGCAGAAAAGACTCACGCGCAGCCACATAAACAATATTATCAATGACCGGGAAGCCGTTGACAGGTCCGATCTGCTTACAATGAAATTTTTTATAAACTCCTACAGAGACAGCGACAAATCGAACAACGAAAGATGGTTCTCATTCATTGAGGAATGCGACAATATCCTCAAAAACTGCTCAATGGGTCAGATTTACAACGCGAACCCGTATGATGTATTTCTGCAGATGTGCATGCTGACGGATGTGCCCATGGCAACCTACGACGACATTCTTGAAATGTCATACGACTGAGCAACCCATATAAATCTCACCGCCCCCGGATTGTTACCCGGAGGCGGTGATTCTGTTTTGTCAGGAGACTGTAAATTTCTGATTGATGAGAACTTCTGTTCCGTAACTGTCTCTCGCAGTAACTCTGTAATAATAGGTTCCCCTGGGAAGATTGTTGAATATCAGGGAGTTATTGACTTTGCCATTAAGATTGTACGACGATGCGTTGGGATTTACGCTGACCTGCTGCTTTGCGTTTTTGCCGTTCGCGTCGGTGTAAATACCGGCGGTGACATTATTCATCGCCCTGACATCGGAAATTGTTCCCCTCAGACCAAAGCAGTTGCCTTTTTTGAGTGTAGTGGGTTTGGTGACTCCGGAGATGGTGATTGAGGAAACCACTCTGAACTGACGATTGACAAGTACATTTGTTTTCCCCGCCGCGGTTGAGGTAATCCTGTAATAGTATGTTCCTTTGGGAAGGTTGTTGAAAATCAGTGAGTTGTTGACTTTTCCGTTGAGGTTGTATGAAGTTGAGCCGGGATTTACGCTGACCTTCTGCTTGGCGTTTTTGCCATTTGAGTCTGTATAAATGCCCGCGGTAATATTGCTCATCTTTACGGTGCAGGTGACAATACCTTTTAATCCGAAGCAGGATCCTCTTTTAACGTCACCGGGCACGGTCAGATTGTTAGTATTCCAGACGGGTGTGGTAGTGGTGCTGGTTGTTTTGCTTGTATTTTCGCTTGTAGTTGAGTTATAACTAGGTTTCCCTATCCTTGCTATTTTCGTACCGCCCCAAGTTACTTCGCCGGTGCTTCTTGAATATATTGCATTTCTGACTTTAACGCTGTTGATTGGTCCGTCAGAACCGATATTCCCTTCCATAGTATATATGTAATTGCTGTCAACTTTTGTGATAATAGCAACATGAGAATTGCTGTAACCTGTACAAATAATATCTCCTTTTTCGGGCGTAACACTGCCAAAGTTGTAAACTTTACTGCAAAAAGCTGAAACATCACCCGAACAACTTTTGTGAATAACACTTGTTGATATACCTGCTTGAGCGGCACACCACGATACAAATACGCCACACCAATTCACATGATAGTCTCTTCCGCCGTACCAGTAGTTGTATTCACAATAGTTGTTATAACTTCCGGTTCTTGCACCGCTGAGATTGTCGGGGTTTGAACTTTCATAATATCCTTCCTGACTTAAAGCGATATTTGCAATATTTTCCCTTGGATTGCTTGTCAGATTAACACTGCAAAGTCTTGTATAAAAAACACTGTTCTTATAAGAAGACGATACATTATAAATCGGTTTTAATGCGCTTGCGGGGAGTGCGAAGTAACAGAATACCGTTGCGATAATTGCGATGATTGCGATGATTCTTTTCATTGTTTTTAACCTCTTTCATTTTATTTTGGGCTGTGCCCGTTTGTTTTTTTGTTTTTATTTTTTCTCGGCTGCTCGTGTTTTGTAACAGCCGTTTTGACCTTATTCGGCGGTTTTTTCGACCGTAATTAAGATACGGTACGGTTATTTGTTGCGGCTTGCAAAGTACCACGCCAGAACAATGATTGTTGCCATAATTTTCTCCTCCTTTGTTGACCGGTCATTTTCAAAACCGGTTTTCTCTTTATGTTGTGACTTCAGTATAACCTGTGTGCTCCCGATGTCTGTAACAGCTGTTTCACCGTCTGCTGCTTCCGTTCTACGGGCGTTTGTTGCTTATCACGGTTACAAGTATATCAGCCGTTTTTTGTTCTCCGTAACCGCCGTTTCACCGGCGTAAATCCGTGTGAGTTTACGGATTATCACCGCAGCCGCAGAACATCCGCCGGGTTTAAAAATAATAATGATTTAAAATTATTGTTGACTTTTATAAATATTTGTGTATAATAATTTTCGCAGCAGATATTGGGGAATTGTGTAATGGTAGCACTGCAGACTCTGACTCTGCCTGTTGGGGTTCGAATCCCTATTCCCCAGCCAATAAAAAAGCATCCGCAAAAGCGGGTGCTTTTTTGTTGGTTTGCATTGACAGTGTTCTGTTGCGAAGCAACCGAATCCCATATTACGAACGCAGTGAGTAACAAGGTTCTCAACACGGAGTGTTGAGGTTCTTATTCCCCAGCCAAAAAATCAGTTCATCCGCCAGGATGGGCTGATTTTTTATTTGAGAGAGATTCGAACAGCGAGGGAAGCGAGGCGAAGCCGAAGCCAAACACTCCGGGGGAGTGTTTGCCGAGTCGCAACGAGCGAAGCGAGGCGATAAAATCCCATATTACGAGCAACGCGAGTAACAAGGTTCTGCCGAAGGCAGGTTCTTATTCCCCGGACCATTAATAAATAATCCGAACACGATATTGCAAATATGCAATGTGTTCGGGTTTTTCTTTAATATCGACGGAGCTTTTTGCTTGCAGAAATACTTGTTGTTTATTTTTTATAAATATGCTACAATAATATGTAATTGATTTTCGTTCAGGTGTAATGGTGATTATATGAAAGTGATTTTTTTCAATCCGACGGTCAAGCCGTTTTTTAAGCCGATGACAAGCCCTCTGGGTGTGTTGTCGCTTGCGTCATACCTGAACGCAAACGGTCACGACGCCTCGATATTTGACAGATATTACCGCAAGGAAAACATCGCCGAATTTCTCGACCGCGAAAAGCCCGACATAATCGGCATTTCGGTTATCACCAACCGCTTTATGATTGACGCGCTCGACATTTCAAAACTCGCTAAAAAGCGCTCGATTACCGTTATCTGGGGCGGACCGATGGCGACGCAGATTCCCGAGGTTATTCTTGAAAACGAGAATATTGACTATGTGAGTCTGGGCGAGGGTGAAATAACCTGGCTTGAAATAGCAAACGCCTTTGACGCGGGAAAGCCGTTTGATGACATTCAGAGTCTGGCTTATATGAAAAACGGCGAATTTGTCAGAACGCCCGAGCGCCCTTTTACGGATCTTACTGAACTGCCTCCGCTTGACTGGAGTCTTGTTGACCCGACAAAATATTTTCAGCCATATTACGGTTGCCGGAAAATGATTTATCTTTACGCCTCGAAAGGCTGTGTGGGCAACTGCACGTTCTGCTACAACGCTCAGTACCATCACTCAAAGCACAGAAGCCGCTCATATACCCAGCTTGTGGATGAAATTGAAATGCTCGCGGATAAATACGGTATGGACGGCATAAATTTCGCGGACGACCTGATGTTCTGCAACACCTCGCAGATTGAGGAATTCTGCAACCTGCTTATTGAAAGAAACATAAATGTTGTGTGGGGCGGGAACCTGCGCGTGGGTATAGCGAAAAAGCCCGAAACTTATGAACTCATGCATAAAGCCGGCTGCCGGTGGATACTTTTCGGCGTTGAAACGGGCTCAAAACATATTCAGTCAGTTATAAGCAAGCGCATTCCGTTCGGCATGATTGAAGAAACATTCAGAATGAGCAGCAACGCGAAAATCATCTCAATCGCCCCGTTTATGGTCGGTCTGCCCGAAGAGACGGAGGAGGACCTGCGTGAAACAGTGGCGCTCGCCAAACGTCTGTGCTCGACCTTCTGCGTTTTCAATTATTTTACGCCGATTCCCGGCACAGTGGTTTATGACAAGCTTGTTGCCGAAGGAAAGTACACTCCTCCGAAGAATCTGAAGGGTTATTCGAAAATGTTTTTTGCAGAGCATCTCATCTTCAATTCCTCGGAAGTGCCGAACAGGGACCTTCGCGCGGTTTTCAGATTTTTCCAGTTGCGTATGCTGCTGTTCAGGGACGAGTTCAATGTTAAAGGTGAGTCAAATCTTTTCAAAAAGATTTTTGTAAACGCGATGAAGAGTATCTCGAGCCATGGCTTTATCAACTTCATTCAGTCGGGCTTTTTCGGTTTTTTCACCTTTGTGGATATGTTCCTGTTCTATCTTCATCCGAAGCTTCGAAAAAAATATGATTTATATTTTAAATAACTGTGGAATTGTCAAGAAAAGCACAGTCTAAAAATACTCTGCATTTTGAGCAGGACTGTGCGACAGGAACGGAGCTTCCTGTCGCGGCGGCGCTGATTTTGGGGTCGGGCGGCATACATATTCGCCGGATTTCCGTATACAACCGGCGGCCATCCGCCCGGGTTGAATCTGTTGATCCGTCTTGTGTTGTAATAGCCGAAAATATACCTGTGCTTTTTTGTTGGTTTGCATTGACAGTGTTCTGTTGCGAAGCAACTGAATCCCATATTACGAACGCAGTGAGTAACAAGGTTCTCGGCGCAAGGCGCTGAGGTCCTTTTATTCCCCGGTCAATAAAAAAAGCGTTTTGCAAAAAAATAACCCCCGTCAGACTGACGGGGGTTTTGCTGTTATACTGTTTTTACTTATGTATCTCCATAAACTCCATAAGTCTCTGCCAGTCGGTGCGGCTGAAGAAGTGCTCGCCGTGGCGCAGGTGGTAACCGACATCGCCCTGCAGGAAGGCTTCGCCGACCTCAGCGGGGCGATCCTCGCATATAAGCCCTGTTTTAAACGCTGGTGAGGCCGCGAGGGCGGCAAGTTGTTCGGAGAGCGGATGCGCCCAGTCGTCAAGCGAAGCGCTGCCCGCCATCGCGAGGCGAGGTGCTATGCAGGCAATCAGCCAGTGCTGGTCAAAGGGCATGGCGCTTTCGTTGTCCGAGTATTTATAATAGTTTTCACAGAACCAATACGGGAAGCGGTCAACAATCTGCTTCACCGTTTCGCCCGTTGTGCCGCGGGCAAGAGCCGCTCCGCTGCAGCCCGATTCATTCGAGTATCCGCAGGCGAAACGCTCATCATAAGCGGCGGTGAGAAGCGCCGTTTTGCCGAGGCGGGAGTGTCCGCAGACCGCTCCCCTTCCGAGGTCGAGCACATCGCCCTTAGTCTGCGCAAAATCCATAACTCTCATCGCAGCCCACGCCCACAGCGCGATTTTGCCGGGCGAATCCTTTTCGCGCCTGCCGTCTTCAAAAATCACGCCCGCAAGTCCGTTCGTGAAATCGCCGTCGTCGCTTGAAACATCGCCATAGCAGAATGAAAGCGCGGCAAAGCCGTTGTCGATTATCTCCTCGGTGGGCATATACTCATCCGGCACGGCGGGGCGGAAATTGATGTGTATAAAAAACGGGTGTTTACCCGGCGCGGTCGGATAAACGGCGTCAAACGGGAAGGAAAAATTCTTTCCGTTTATAACGCAGTTTGCGATAACCCTGTCGCGTCTCGCGTGACCGCCGCAGAACCTGCCCCTGACATTTTCCGTAACATCAAAGGTAAGTTCCTCCGGCGCGGGCGGAATGAAGCCGAACTCCTCGCGCTGGATTGTTTCAAGCATTATCTCCCGCGATTCAAGCGGCGGAAGTTTTCTTTCCTCAAGCAGTTTTTCAAGCATAGCGCACCTCCGTTTATATTTTATTACAGTTTAGTATTATTATATATCATTTTTCTCCGCAGAGCAACATTAAAACCCTTAGCAGGGTACCGGGAATAACATAAACGCAGCGGTTCACAAAGAAATTGCCGGTTATTAATTGATAAAAAGAAAAATGTGATGTATAATTGTGATATCATTCACATTCAATTATCATCTACATCTATTTTGCAAAGGCAGGCGGATATTATGCTTGAGAAAATCGCGGCGGTTATTCTTTCGATAACCGTATTTTTCAGTTCGCTTCTTATGGGGGTTGTTTACCCGGGATATCTGAGCGGCGCCGAAAAGGCGGTGACAATACCCGGGCTTGACACCGATTTTGTTCCGCAGGGTTCGACCTATATTGAGGATGAGGACATATATCTTGTTTGCGGCTATATGAACACCAAATCGCCGTCGAGGATTTATCTTGTGAGAGAAGGCGCCGAAAAGGTTGTTTATCTCAAATACGCCGACGGCAACGACTATTTCGGCCACGCGGGCGGAATAACCGCGAACGGGGAATATATCTATGTCAGCAACGCGCACAACCTCTATGTAATCAAAAAGGCGGATATTTTCGGGGCTCAGAACAAGGGCACCGTTTCGTTCGCGGGCGAAATACCCGTGCCGTGCAACGCGTCGTTCTGCTCGTGCGACGGCAAAAACATATATGTCGGCGAATACCACGCGGACGGCTACGAAACGGATGAGAGCCATCACCTGACCGCTCCCGACGGCAGCGAACACTTCGCTTTCATTTTCGGCTACGCGCTCAGAAGCGGCTCGCCCTTCGGCGTTGACACAAGCGCTCCGACGATTATTTTCTCGGTCTGCGACAAGGTTCAGGGCTTTGCCGTCACGGACGACGGCAGTGCCGTTCTCTCAATCTCGGCGGGATTCGAGAACTCGAGACTCACGGTTTATGACCTGAGCGAGAGACCCGAGGATTACGAACTCGACGGGCTGAGAGTGCCGATTTATTATCTTGACTCACGCCTTTCGGAAAAAACCGTGATAATGCCGCGTATGAGCGAGGACCTTGAATGCGTGAACGGAAAAATACTTATCTGTTTTGAGGCGGGCGCAAAGAAGTTCTTCCCGGGCGTCATCCCCTTTGCCGTAAAGGATCTTATTCTCTTTTCCCTCTGATTGACACGGCGATTCAACAGTACTATAATTATCTAAAATAAATATGAGGTGATATTATGTCAAAAAGAGTAACCGCGTTTATTCTCGCTTTTGTAATGCTCGTTTCCGCCTTCAGCGTGCAGGCGTTCGCGAAGGGTCCCGGATATGACGACTATATCGACGAGGGCGCGAAGGTCTGCGACGACCCTTCGGATATGCTGAGCTTCGTGCTCGCGAGGCACCTTGAGGCGCCCATACGCATTGTTGAGGCAAAGCTGATTAAGGACGGCGCGGAAACCGACATTTACCTTATCGGTCTTGTGGGCGTTGAGATGAACGGGAAACAGGTAAACACCGTAGGCAACGCGTTCAAAAGCGGCTTCAGCAAGCCGAACGCCTATGTGGATTTGCTTAAGGAAGTCATTAAAGACAATATTCCCGAAGGCTCAAACATAGTCTTCTGCGGTCACAGCCTCGGCGGAATGGTCGCGCAGCAGGTATCCGCCGACAGCGAGATTAAAGAGAACTACAATATTCTCTGCACTCTCACGGCGGGCTCACCGTTTATTGTAACGGATGAAAAGGAAGGCGAACTTCACCGCATCTGCGACAAAAACGACATTATACCCTACCTCAGCGTTGCCCTTGTGAAGGCGCGCAATGCCCTTATGAACGAAAGAAGCGTTGAGGACGGCGGCTACTTCTTCGACCCCGACGGCGCGCACAACCGCTCCTACAGAAGAGAGGCGGTCTGGGGCGAATATGACGCGGTGGGCGTAAAGGGCGGCAGCACCGTTATAACCTTTGACTACGAAACACTGCAGAGCTACGGCTATGTTCCCGCTTAATCGGCGGAGTAATAAAAGAAAAGACCTGCGAGGCATCCGCTTCGCAGGTTGTATTTTTTGCGGGGAGGATTATTTCTTTGCCTCTCCCTTTTTCTTGTCGATAATATCCTTAGCGACATCCTTGGCAATCTTTTTGCCTTTTTCTATGTTTTCATCGGTGAGGATGCCCGACGCCTTCAGCTTGTCAACGGCTCCCATTACGGTATCCTTCGCCTTGAGGAGGTCTTCCTTGTCAAGATCTTTCAAATCCATAATCATTCTCCTTTGAAATATTATTAATCGCTTTTACGCGGTTTCTTTTTTCGGGTTGAATTTTTCGAGCATTTCCTTGAGCGTGCCCCTGAACACAAGGCGGTTGCGCAGCTTTTTGTGAAACCTTTCGGGGCTGTAGAGACGCCTGTATTTTCTCTCCTTCATAACCCCGCTCTTGTGGAGCATTTCGGAGACAAAGCCCGCGCAGGTGTACTGCCTTTTAATTTTGAGCTGAATGTCAAGGTAGCTGAAAATGAGACCGATGTAACTGTAGGTAAACGAGTGCGACACCTCAATATGATGCTCGATTCTTTTTGTAACAAGCTCGCACTCCTCTTTTGTAACGGGAACGGCGTAGAGCGCGCAGTTGATGGGCTTGCCTTTGAATGTGGGGTGATGCAGAGGTTGCTCTTTGAAAAACCCCTTTTTGCCGACATACGAATAGAAGTCGGAATCTATCATACTTGTGCTCAGCGAGACGTGCGAATAGTGCCAGAATCCGAAACGCTTTATCGTTTTCGAAATCCGGTTTGGCATATCCGTGAGCAGAATATAGACCATATATTCGCTTTCGGGCTGATTGTTGTTCAGAATGTAATCGTTGGCAAAATGCATATTTTCCCTTTCGGTTTAAAAAATAACCGGAACGTCGCCGTGAAGCGCCAGTCTTAAAAAGCCGAGTAAGAAGAGATGCGCGGGGTAATAGATGTAGAAAAGCCATTTCATACCCTTCATTTTTCCCCTGCCGCCGTTATAGAGCATAAGCACGGGAACCGAGAGAAATGTGAACATCTGCAAAACGGCGTAAAGTTTGTCAATGAATATGAAATATACCGCGGCGTACATAAAAGTCCATATCACTATGTCCGCCATCTGCTTTTTGCGCTGACCCGCGTGAAGGTAGATATAAACGGGAGCCATTACGGCTATGCTCGACCAGTCCGCGGGGAAGGCGAGCACGCAGAAAAGAACTACAGCCGCGATTTTCTGCCATTGCTTTACGTTTTCGCTGCGTATAATACTCACAAGCACCACAGAGAGGGCGAGCGCCCACATAACGCTTGTGCGGTTGAAAACACCGCCCTCAAGAGGGTTGAGTTTTATGCCGAAGGCAAAGCAGTACGCGAAATGCGACACGGCCGCGAAAGCGAAAAGCCGCAGGGCGTATTTCTTCATACTCCTTGTGTATCTGCAGCCCTCCGCTATGAAGAACCACATAATCGGAGCGGTCAGCCTGCCGATAATATGCAGGGCGAAAACATACCAGACCCTCTGCGTGTTGGGAAATATAACCCACGTGAGGTGGTCGATTGTCATTGCGGCTATGGCAATGAGTTTTATCTGATTGGAGCTTAAGCCCTTTGTTTTGCCGGTTTCCTGTGCCATCTTTTCATCTTTCATAATGCGGGCTTAAACACGCGCCCGTTTTATTTTAAAAAGATAGTACCATAGAGAACAGCATTAATCAAGAAAATTTTTATGAATTTTTACCGCCTGTCTTCCGTGCCGTCCTCCGGGTTTGCGTTTTCATCCGAGGCGTCTTCCGTAACCCCGCCCTGCTGCTCCGCCATACGTTCGCGCTGCTCAAGCACGGCGTTGTGGATATCCTCCTTCTTTTTGCCTGTGAGTTTATAGAAGAAGAAAGGCACGCCCGCGAGGAACATCATAATACCGTGGAAAATCGTATAGAAGAAAAGAAGCAGTATTTTTGTTCTGAGCGTCTGCTCGGGGTTTTCAATTTCATCCGTCGGCTGAATGTAGCCGATAATCGAATTGTCGCCGTAGAGGATGCGGGGAGCCAGAGCGCCCGCGATTGTGCCGCTTATAAGCGTGCCGATGCCTATGACGAAAGGCAGGGAAGCGTCAAGGCGCTTGCCCGTTCTGAGCTCAAGATCCTCAAGCACATCCGCCTTGAACATATTGGGCAGAAGGTTCGACGCGCCGAACTGAAGACCTATGAGGAACAGGAAGACTATGAATAAAATCTGAAGCGCCGTGCCCGGAGTTTTGAAATAGATATATCCTACCGCGAAGGCGAGCGTGTTGATTATTACGGAATAGATGCCGCTCGCGATATAGAGAATTTTTGAGTTGAATTTTTTGAGCAGGAAGTTGATTATGAGCATACCGACCGCCGTGCCGATTCCGGTGGGCAGACCGAAAAGAAGGAACTTTGAGGTTGAGCCGAGAAGGGCCGCCGCGAGGAACACGCCCATATATGTCGCTATGTTTCTGAAACTCTTGAGGAATTCCGAGCTGATTATCGCCCACGCCCACTTGTTCTTTATAACATTGAGATAGCCCTCGAGCGGGTTTTTCTTTTCCGTGCTGTAAACAAGGCGCTCCTTTGTAAGTCTTATGCCGAGGAGCATTGTGATAACGCCGATTACCGAGCAGAGCCCCGCGCCGATTATGTACTGTGTGCCCTCGTTCTTCCAGATAAGACCGATTACGAGGACTATTACAAGCGGAGCCGAGTTGCCGACCGCCGACGAAATCGAGCGGAACGACATAACGGTATCGCGCTCCTTCATATTCGGGGTCATAACCATTGAGATTGTGTCAAGGTTGCCCGTAAACTGCGTCGCCACGGCAAAGCCGAGCGCCACGGTGAGAATATACGCCATAACAACGGTGCTGCCCGCTTTTATAATGAAACCGGGCGTAATGAAAGAGAGCATGAGGAAAACGCCCGCGGGAACGGCGCCTATCGCCACAAGGGGCCTGAACTTGCCGCTCTTGCCGATTTTGCGGTTGTCAATGTACATTGAAATAAAGAAGTGAATAACGAAGGGCACAATGCTGATAACCGTGTTGAAAAACGAGGTCTGCGACGATTCAAGACGCAGCACGTTGACAAGATATGCGCTTCTGTATGAGCCGAGCATACCGGTCATGGAGGTGTAGAAGAACACCGCCACGAGATACAATATGAACTCGCCTTTGCCTACAAATTTTTCTTTGTTTCCGGGGTGGGCGCCGCTGAGAGTTTCCGTCATAATATCATCCTTTCTGTTTTATAATTTTATTTTCCGATAAAACATTATTTTTGTCAATAAAAAAATAAAAATTCTGCAGCGGTAGCACCGCAAAAGCCCTCCCGGCCATGTTGAGGTTGACAAATTCCTTATTTTAAAGTAAAATACTTGTAATCATTTTGTAATATTTGCGGAACAAATAAAACTGAAAAGGAGATAAATATGGATTTAAGCTCACTTATCAGGCTGATTGCCGCTTTCCTGTCTCTTATGATGACACTGCTCAACTTCCTGCTGAGCAGCTTCGGCAGCGGCACAATCGAAGTGCCCACGGTCACCGTAACCGATCCCGGCACGAGCGTCACTTCCCGGATTGACGAGCCCTCCGTTCCCGGCACCTTCACAATCACGGCTTACGGCTGGGGCCACGGCGTGGGAATGAGCCAGCAGGGCGCTATAGTTATGGCGAACAACGGCGAAAAATACGTTAAAATCCTTGAGCACTATTTCACGGGCGCTCACGTTTACGCCGAAACCTCAACCCCCTCAACCATAACCTACGGCTCAAAATCATACCCGATTCTTGAATTCCTCTGCAAAACGGTAAAAGCCGAAATCGGCGCGGATTCGCCCAAGGAGGCGATAAAGGCGCAGGCGGCGGCTATTTACTCCTTCGCCAAGTACTATGACTACAAGGTCACCTCGTCGCAGATAGCTATGAGTTCAAGCTACGCCTCGGGCTCCAATATGGAGAAATATGTTATGGAGTATCTCGGAATGAGTTCAACATCCGACGCTCCCAAGGCGAAATTCGTCACCACCGACGGCAGAAAGGCGTGCCTTGCCATATTCGGCGACTGTGTCGCGGGCCACACCTGCTCGGCTGAAAGCGTATGGGGTCAGGCGTACTCCTACCTTGTGCCCGTTACCTCCCCCGAAACAGTCACCAGCAAGAGCGTGAGCATCACGGCTGAGGATATGCGCAACTGCATAAGGAACTACAAGAGTTCAATCACCCTCTCGGCAGACCCGTCGCAGTGGCTTAAAATCACCGCTCACGACAGCGCTCTCAACAGCACGGTCGGCTATGTTTCATCAATGAAAATCGGCAACGACACCATAAGCGGCTGGAACTTCCGCTACAAGGTTGTCGGCATCAACACCATAAGATCGCACTGCATGACCATTAAATACAACGCGTAAACCGGAGACACTATGATAAAGTTTTTCGCAATGATTTCCAGAATGAAATACATCAACCGCTGGTCGCTCATGAGAAACGAGCACAGCGAGAATCTGTGCGAGCACAGTTTTGATGTGGCGAGCATTTCACACGCGCTTGCCGTAATCGGCAACAGGCGCTTCGGCAAAAACTACAACGCCGAGAGATGCGCCGCCCTGGGGCTTTATCACGACGCGCCCGAAACGCTCACGGGCGATATGCCCACCCCCGTCAAGTACTACAGCGACGAGGTGCGCAACGCCTACAAATCCGTTGAGGAATACGCCTGCGACAGCCTGCTCTCCATGCTCCCCGAGGATTTAAGAGAGGATTTTGTGCCGCTTTTCGTTAAGCAGGAAGGCGACTTGGAACTCTGGAAACTTGTGAAGGCGGCTGACAAAATCAGCGCGCTCATCAAGTGCATTGAGGAGAGAAGAAGCGGCAGCGGCGAGTTCGACAAAGCCGCCGAAAGCACGCGCAATGCCCTGCTCGAAATGGGCGTTCCCGAGGCAAAAGTGTTCATTGACGAAATACTTCCCGCGTATGATTTAACACTCGACGAACTCAAAAGTTAACAAATACAGGCAGCTGTGTATTGACGGCTGCCTGTTTCACGCTTTATATAGGTATATTTGCACATATTTTGACCTTTTATTTTGTATATAATATCGTTGACAATTATTTTTATTTCGTTTAATATATACCAGAAAAGGACTTTGCGAGGTGTTGGTTTTGCCCCGTAGTGACGGTAAATACCGCAAAGACGAGGAGCTTGTGAGGCTCGCGCTCGGCGGTGATGACAAAGCTATGGCTGAGCTTATCGCTCAGGTTATGCCGATTGCCAAAGCCAAGGCGGCGGCGCAGCAGGCAAAAAACAGCCGCCTCTCCGCGGAGGACCTTGTTCAGGAGGGAATGCTGGGCTTTTTAAGCGCCCTCAATTCCTACAGCGCGGACAAGGGCTCGTCCTTTCGCACCTACGCAGGCGCGTGCATAGGCAACCGCATTATAACGGCGGTGCGCCTTCACAACAATATGGGCAATTTTTCGCTGACCTCGGCTGTTCCGATTGACGGTGAAGACGGCTCGATTTCCGCCGTTGACCCTGAGGATATCGTTCTCGAGCGCGAGAAGTTCGACGACATAGCCGCTTTCATCTCCGGAAAAGGCGCCCTCTCTCCCCTCGAAAAAAAGGTTGTGGAATGCCGCCTGTCGGGTCTCTCCTATTCCGCCACAGCCGAAAAACTCGGCGTCACGCAGAAGGCGGTTGACAACGCGCTGGCGAGAGTCCGTAAAAAGGTGCGCAGTTTATAACAGTCAATATGCCCCCGTAGCTTAAAGCAGAGCGTTGTTCTATCACAAAGGTGGCGGTGCGATTCCGCCCAGGGCAAAAATATTTTTCAAGCGAGGTATATCTCATGTACGAAGACAAAACACTCAAATGCAAGGAATGCGGCGAAGAATTCGTATTCACAGCAGGCGAACAGGAATTCTATGCTGAAAAGGGTTTCGTTAACGAGCCCCAGCGCTGCAAGGCTTGCCGTGACGCACGCAAAAACGCTGCCCGTGGAGAACGCGAATGGTTCGAAGCTACCTGTGACGAATGCGGTGGTATAGCGAAGGTTCCCTTCAAGCCCCGCGAAGACAGACCCGTTTACTGCAGCGAATGCTTCGCAAAGAAGCAGGCGGCAGCAGCAGCCGATACAGTTGCAGACGCAGCTGAGGAAGCAGTTGAAGAAGCTGCCGAATAATTTACTTGCAAAAAAATCAGGCACCCATACGGGTGCCTGTATTTTTTATTCAGTCCTCTATTGCCGCCTTGCGGGTGTTGACTTTATAAAAGTATTCCGTGTCAAACTTCTCGCTGCGGTCATAGCAGTAACAGCCGTTGCGCTCCTGTTCAACATCGGTAAGCTGGGTGTAGCAGAAGCCGAACATTTTCGGGTTGTCGAGCAGCGCGTCCGTAAGTCCCTTGTAGCGCTCGTGATATTCCTCGGGCGTTTTCGGGGCGTTGCCGTAGCCCCAGCCCGCGCCTTTATCGGTTTCCTTTACCCACATTATTCCGCCGTATTCGCTCACGAACACCGGCAGACCTTCGGTGTAAGTCTGACGGTCGCTGCAGTGACCTCTGAGTTCGCCCTTTTCGAGGAAAAGATTGTATGTCTCAAGGAACACTTCGGGGTTCTGCTCATAGTCGTGAACATCGAAAATATCCGTTTCAACATGGTAGTTGCCGCTCGTGTCGATGCAGGGACGGGTTGTGTCAACGGATTTGGTAACTCTGTAGATGAGTGAAAGATAGGGGTCAAACTGCCTGCGTCCCGCGTAATCCCAGGTCTCGTTGAGCGGGCACCAGCCGATAATCGCGGGGTGGTTGAAATCCCTGTTCAGCTCCTCAAGCCATTCGGGCAGAACATGATATATCGCCTCGGGGTCGGAGTGGTCAACTCCCCAGTTCGGGTATTCGCCCCATACAAGGTAACCCTCCCTGTCGCAGTGGTAAAGGAATCTCTCCTCAAACACCTTCTGATGGAGACGGGCGCCGTTGAAGCCGAATTTTTTTGAAAGTTTTATATCGTTAAGGAGCGCCTCATCCGAAGGAGCCGTGTAGATGCCGTCCGGGTAAAAGCCCTGGTCGAGCACAAGGCGCTGGAAAACGGACTTGCCGTTAAGCATAAATTTATAGCCGTCAAACCAAATGTTGCGAAGACCGAAATAGCTCTTTACGCGGTCGCCGCCGTAGGTGATAACCGCGTCGTAAAGCTTGCCGTCGCCCACATTCCAGAGGTGCTTCTCGGTGAGATTCAGTGTGAATGTGACTGTGCCCGCCGCGTTTTCAACTGTGGCGCTGCCCATATCCTTACCCTCGAAGGATGCGGTGAATTCAAGGTCGGCGCACCCGCTGAGCTTTGCCTCAACGGTTACACTGCCCGTGAGATAATCGGGGTAGTATTTCACGCTCTCAACAAAGGTCTTTTCGGTAAACTCAAGCCAGACCGTCTGCCATATTCCCGTTGTTCTCGTGTAGTCGCAGCCGTGGGAGTAATATTCCTCGCTCTGCTTTCCGCGGGGAATCATTTTATTCCTCGTGTCGTCCTCGCAGTAAATAACAATTGTGTTTTCGCCCGCGGTGACAAACTTCGAAATGTCAAAGCAGAAAGAGACATAGCCTCCCTCGTGAACGCCGGCTTTCCGCCCGTTTATGTAAACGGTTGTTTTATAGTCGGCGGCGCCGATGTGAAGAACCGTTCTTTTTCCAGCGTTTTCGGCTGAGATGTCAACGCTCTTCTTATACCATACGCCGTAGATAAAATCCTTGTTGCCTATGCCCGAAAGCTCCGATTCAACGCAGAACGGCACGGTGATTTTCCCGTTTATCTCATCGGGGTTTTCATAAATCTTACGCGCTTCGCCGCTTCTGCCGTTGTCAAAGCAGAAGCCCCATTCGCCGTTTAAATTGAGCCAGTTGTCTCTCTGGAACTGCGGTTTCGGATGTTCTTTTCTCGGTATCATAACTGTGCCTCTCAATCATTATATTTTTCTCAAAGGGTATAATCACATTATATATAAACAATCTGTTAGAATCAACACAAACTTGTTGACAAAATCCGATTATGCGCTATAATAGTTAAGTAGTTAATAATTAACCGATTAACAATAAACATGTTAACTTTTGAAGGAGATGATTAAATGGGCGAAAAAGGTTCGGGAATCCCGTCTGTTGTGCGCGAGTTTATATGCGTGGACCGGCTTCACCACGCCTGTGTTGACGCGGGCATAAAATCGCTGGGTTACGACATTCACCGCACACAGCACATTATTCTCATGCACCTGCACGAAACGGGAGGAGCCGCTTCGCAGAAGGAGATTGCCGACAGGTTCGGCATAAGCCCCGCAGCCGTGGCGACAACGCTCAAATCGCTTGAGGAAAAGGGCTGCATAAAAAGAAAAACGGACGGCGGAGATTCGCGCCGCAACACGGTTGAGCTGACCGATACGGGGCTTAAAATCGTTGAAAAATCACACAGAAAATTCGCCGAGACGGACGAGGCGCTGATCAGGAACCTCAGCAAGGAGGAACTCGCCGCGCTCGAAAACTGTCTTAAAAAGATGACGGAAAATATGCGCGAATACGCGAAATCAATCGGTCTGGAGGTGAGGAGTTGAAAAGGTGGATTAAATACGCAAAACCCTATTGGGTCTATTTTGTGCTCGGTCCGCTCTGCATGATAGTCGAGGTCATAGGCGAGGTGCTTATGCCGAAATTCCTCGCGGGAATAATCGACTACGGCACGGGGCAGAAGGACATTGCCGGGGCGTCGGAAATATACCGCCGGATATTTGAAAAAGCCGGCTCGCAGCCGCCGTTCATCGTGGCGATTATGTGCGCTATGATAATCACCGCCGTTCTTATGCTCATAGGCGGTGTGGGCGGCGCTTATTTCGGGGCGAAGGCATCCGTAAACTACGCGGCGGATCTGCGCTCGGATATATACAGGCGCGTGCAGGGCTTCTCGTTTTCCAATATCGACAAGTTCTCCACCGGCTCGCTCGTCACCCGCCTTACAAACGATGTAACACAGATACAGAACTTCATAAATATTCTTCTGCGTATGTGTCTGCGCTCGCCCGGTATGCTCATAGGCGGTATAATTATGGCGTGTGTGGTCAGCGTGCGGCTGACGCTCACCCTTCTTATCGGTCTGCCCGTTATTGTTGCCGCAGTTTTCTATCTGATAAAGGTCGCCCTGCCGAGATTCACGAATCAGCAGAGCAAGATTGACACGCTCAACTCCACCGTGCAGGAAAATGTCACTAACATAAGAGTCGTCAAATCCTTCGTGCGCGAGGAGCACGAAAAAGGAAAGTTCGGCACGGCGAACGGCAACCTGCGTCAGGCGCAGTTTGACGCGATGAGGTCAATGATTATCATGCAGCCGTTCCTGACTCTCGTAATGAATGTGATACTTATTCTCATTTTCTGGTTCGGCGGCAATATGCTTGTAAGGGGCACGCTCTCACCGGGCAGCCTCACGGCGTTTATAACATACATAACCCAGATTATGATGTCGCTCGTTATGATGACTATGATTTTTGTCAACCTTTCGAGGGCTATGGCATCCGGCAAAAGAATAGCCGAGGTGCTCGATGAGGAAACCGACATAAAGGACAACCTCACCCCCGAGGCGGAAAATGTCACCGTTAAGGAAGGCGCGATTGAGTTTAAGAATGTTTCGTTCCGCTATTACAAGAGCAGCGACGAAAAGGTGCTTGACAATATAAATCTCACCATCCCCGCCGGCAAAACGGTCGGCATAATCGGCTCCACGGGCTCAGGCAAATCGACTCTTGTTTCACTCATCGCCCGTCTCTATGACGCGGACGAGGGCGAAGTGCTTGTTGACGGTGTGAACGTGCGCGATTACAAGCTTTACAACCTGCGCGAGGGCATCGGCTTTGTGCTTCAGAAAAATGTGCTTTTCTCGGGTTCAATAAAGGATAACCTCCTCTGGGGCAATCCGGAGGCGAGCGATGAGGAGGTTGCCGCCATGGCTAAATGCGCCCAGGCGGACGGTTTCATAACATCCTTCCCCGAGGGCTACGACACCTCGCTCGAGCAGGGCGGCACAAATGTATCGGGCGGTCAGAAGCAGCGCCTCTGCATAGCCCGCGCCCTTCTCAAAAACCCGAAGATTCTCGTGCTCGACGATTCCACAAGCGCGGTTGACACCGCCACCGAGGCGAGAATCCGCAAAACCTTCACAAACGAACTCAAAGGCTCGACAAAAATAATAATAGCCCAGCGTATTTCCTCCGTTATAGATTCGGATATGATTGTTGTTCTCAACGAGGGAAAAATCACGGGCACGGGCACTCACGACGAGTTAATGGAAAACAACACCGAATACCGCGAGATTTACTTCTCCCAGGTTGACAAAAAGGAGGGAGCGTAATGGCAGGACGGAATCTTGAAGAACTGCAGAAGCGATATAACCGCATAGCTCCCGACAAGAAAAAGGGACCCGGTCCTATGGGACCCGGCAGAAGAATGTCTCAGCCGAGAGCGAAGGGCAAGCCCGGCAACACGGGCGAGACGGTAAAACGGCTGTGGAAATATGTTTCACGCTACAAATTCCGTCTGCTTCTCGTCATACTCTGTATGCTCACCAGCACTCTGACATCCCTCGCGGCGTCATACATAATGAGACCGCTTATAAACGATATGGTCTATTCCGGAAAGCCCGCTTCGGAAAAGTTGAAATCACTCGCGCTTATGCTCCTGCTTATGGGCGGAATATATCTTGTGGGCATCGCCTCAACCTATATTCAGGCAAGATTGATGCTCCGCGTTTCCACAAGCGCTTCCGAAAAAATCAGAAACGACCTTTTCAACAAACTCCAGTCGCTTCCCGTAAAGTTCTTTGACAGCGAGACTGTCGGCGGAATTATGTCGCGCTTTACAAACGACATAGACAACATCGATACAATGATGAACCAGACAATAACCCAGCTTGTCTCGGGCCTTGTGACGCTCGCGGGCACTTTCTGCCTTATGATTTACACAAGCAGGGTGCTGACTCTTGTTGTAATAGCGTTCATTCCGCTTCTGCTCCTCGGCGGTCAGTTCGTAGCAAAAAGATCCGCAAAATACTACACGGCGCAGCAGGCGGCTCTCGGCGCGGTGAACGGCTATATTGAGGAGAGCGTAACGGGTCAGAAGGTAGTAAAGGTTTTCAACCACGAGGAGGCGTGCGTTGACGAGTTTGAACTGCTCAACAACGATATGCGCTCAAAACAGATGGGCGCACAGTTCTTCGGCGGCATAATGGGACCCGTTATGGGCAACATCACCCAGATATGCTACGGCGTTACCGCGGGCGTGGGCGGTCTGCTCTGCATTTTCAAGGGCTTCGATGTGGGCGGCGTGTCGATTTTCGCGAACTATTCAAGGCAGTTCGCTCAGCCGATAAATATGATTTCAATGCAGACCTCCACCATTTTCGCAGCCCTCGCGGGCGCGGAGAGAGTGTTCAAGATTATGGACGCCGACCCCGAAAACATAAACGATGTTATCAAGGATGAGTTTGACGGCATTGAGGGAAGAGTTGAACTGAAGGATGTCACCTTCGGCTATATCCCCGAAAAAACCGTTCTCAGAAACATCTCGCTCGTTGCCGAGCCCGGCAAAAAGATTGCCTTTGTCGGCTCGACCGGCGCGGGCAAAACCACAATCACAAATCTTATAAACCGTTTCTACGACATCGACAGCGGTGAGATAACCGTTGACGGCAGAAACATAAAGGATATTGACCGCTTCGAGTTGCGCAGGAATATAGCCATGGTTCTTCAGGACACCCACCTTTTCACGGGCACGATAATGGAGAACATACGCTACGGGCGGCTGGACGCCACCGACGACGAGGTTGTGCAGGCGGCTAAAACCGCGAGCGCCCACTCGTTCATAATGCGTCTGTCGGACGGCTACAACACGGTTATAGAGGGCGACGGCGCGAATCTCTCGCAGGGGCAGAGGCAGCTTCTGAACATCGCGAGAGCCGCCATCTCGAAAGCGCCGATTCTTGTGCTCGACGAGGCGACAAGTTCCGTTGACACCCGCACCGAGCGCCACATTGAGCACGGTATGGACCGCCTTATGAAAAACCGCACGACCTTTGTAATAGCCCACCGCCTTTCAACGGTACGCAATTCGGACGCTATTATGGTGCTTGAAAAGGGCGAGATAATAGAGCGCGGCAGCCACGAGGAACTCCTCGCGCTCAAAGGCAGATATTACGAACTGTGCACGGGTGTGCGCGAACTTGACTGAGAAAAAACTGCGTGTCAAAGGGCGGTCCTTCATAAGCCGGTAATGCCTCAAAGAGCGACCTTCGCACATCTTATGCAGGTATTCCTCCTCGGAATACGGCAAGTATTACTCGTCGTCATAACCTGCAAATATGCACAAATTTCATCTCTTTGAGGTGTGAAACAGTTTTCACGCGAAAA
>JAEERC010000043.1 GCA_016285645.1 Clostridiaceae bacterium
AAAAAGGGTATATTTTCAATAAACGCACAGAGATAATATACACACTTTGCTGTTAATTCCAACCGGTTATTATTCATAAATATTGATATCGGGTAATAATTGATTTGCTTATTATGCAATTGACAAGTGTATCGATTTCTGTTACTATTAATACACGGTTTTTACCCCACGGAAATTACTACCCCAGGGCGCCCCAAAAACCGTACTAAAACACAGCTGAAACGCTTGTATATCAAGACTTAGAGGTACTCCTAGACTGCTGCAAAACCGAGATTCCCCAGTTCAAATCTGGGTGGTACCTCCAGAAAAAAGCACGCTTCGGCGTGCTTTTTTCAACTAAGTGTGCCTTTCGGCACGATAAGTGCGCTTCGCGCGTGAAGCGAGCCAGCGGCTCATGAAGCGCCTGCGGGCGTGAGTGGCACACTTTACTTCACTTTCTGCGAAGCAGAAAACTTCACTATGCCGAAGGCATAACTTCATTTGTGCGAAGCACAAACTTCATTATAATCATTATTAATCGGGAAAAATGTCGGGCGTGCTTTTTTCAATGAAGTCGCCCCTCCGGGGCTGATGAAGACGCTTCGCTGATGAAGAAATGAAGACGTTCGCAAAACTCGCTGATGAATAATGAATAATATCGGGGCGCACAGCGCCGGTTATATGTCCTCGCGGACGGTCGTGTCGCGGCGGCTTTGGGGAAAGCCGCCCTACAATTATATCAAAACTCATATGGTATGTAGGGCGGGATGGTCTCGCCTGCCGGCTCGGTCGGTGCTTCTGCCTTCGGCAGAGGTCTCCACCGGAGACCCGCACCCCCATCCCGCCGTTTGTTTATATCAGAATATCCGTCCGTCGTGGGCTCCTCCTTTGGGTTGTTCCCCTGTCAGGGGAAATGTCGCGTAAGCGACAAAAGGGTTCCCGTTTTCGGAGAAAAAGCTGGCGCCGAAGGCGACTGAAGGAGTCTGCTTTATTTTTTGTCCTCACGGACGTCCTTGCTGCGGGCGGATGATATCCGCCCCTACATTTTATAATCGGCGCTCGCGCCCCTTAATTGCTCACTCTTCACTTCTCACTGCTCATTAATAAAAAACGGCACGGAAGAATCCGTGCCCTACATTGCAAAATGAATTATGCAATGGATTGGCGGGCGAATGATATTCGCCCCTACGGCACAAACTTCCCGTCCGTTGCACCCCAATCTCGCCGTTCCCACATCAAAGCAACAAAAAAACCAAGCGGATTTATCGTCTGATAAATCCGCTTTAATCTTTTTAAAACGATTTTTTCTTATTTTACATAAGGATTCACGGTGATTGCGTAAATATACGGCGAGGTGGCAACGCGGGAGTTGAAACGGTTGAATCCGCTGTTGTAAAGTGTAATCTCATTTTCGCCCGCCGTAAGGTCAATATAAACAACCTTTGTAAGCGTTCTGTAATCGCTGTATGTGTTCACGCACCAGGCGTTTGTTTCCTCATCACCCGTTTTGACGGTGATGTATTCCTCAATGATATCCACGTTGTAGTCGTGAACACCGCCCTCCTCGTTGTTGGAGTAGGTGAAGGTCAGGGCGTATTTTCCCGCCTTTTCCGCGTTCACGGTGAAAGAGGCGCAGCCGCCCTCGCTTGTTATACCGCCGAGAGCGTCCCTGCCGCCGACGGTCTTTATTTCAGCCCCCTCGGAAAGGGTGAGCGAGTCAAGCGAAACCACGGCGTAATCCTCCGAAAAAGCGCGTGTTACGGTCAGATTTTCGCCCTGTGTTTCAACATAGTTGAAGCCCTTTTTGAGATATCTCACCGATGAATCGGAGGAAAACTCATAACTCCCGTCCTCGGGCGCGATTACGAGGTACTCGCCGTATTCCTTTTCATACTGCGAGTAAACGGGCGCTTCCGCGTTCTTCCTTACAAGAAGGGAATCGAGCACGAAGGTGCCTTCGTCGTGCATAAGCGTAATTGTATGCGCGCCCGCGCCGAGATGCCGCGTGAAGGTGTATTTATCGGTATATTCGCTTTTAATTGTGTTTTTGAAAAGTACGGTCTCCTCGCTGCCGTCAAGCGTCATAAGCGCCTCGGCGCTCACACGGTCGGCGGGGGTTCTGCCGTCGTTCGCCTTACCGTAAACAAGCGACAGCTCATAGTCGCCGTCTTCGGGCACGGTGAAATTGAGGGTAATGCCGTCGCCCGGCTTCTCAAAGCCGCCGCACATTCCGTTTATGTCGCCCGTGGTCGCGTAGGCGCTGTCATAGGTGTAGGCGGTGCCGAGCAGTGTTCCGCTTTCAAACTCAAACCTTTCGGGCATAGCGGAAAGTTTGTCGTGTTCCTCATCAGCGGCGCTGACGGTTACATGATAAACCGCCTCCTTGTCGGGCGAAGCGATTTTTATTTTAAGCGTGCCGGAGGCGTTTGCCGTGCAGTCCTCAATCACGGCGGGGCTCATAACCTCGCCCGTCAGCCCCTCGAATGTTACCGCCTCAACCTTCACGCGTACCTTACCGCCGATTTTGCTTTTCACATTTTTGAGAGCCAGCTGAAAATTGTAATCGCAGCCGCCGCAGATTATGCTCACTGTCTTCTCACTCTCATCATAAGCGCCCATGCCGTCAAGCTGCGCGCAGTGGAATCTGTCTCTCGCGTATTTTATTGTGTTGGCGAAATCCGAGTACATTACATCCCTCAGCTGCGAGTCGATGAGCCCGCCGTTCATATCGCAGTACCATTTGTAAAGCCACCAGCAGCTGTTGGGGCAGTTTGCGTTTGTAACCGTGTCGCACAGGTTGTCCGCGAGGCGCCAGTAGGCGATGTTGCCGTAGGTGCCCGATTTTTCGATTGCGGATATGTAGTGAAGCATATATTGAGGCGCTCCGCACTCGAACATACAGCCGTATTCCGTAACGATTATCGGAAGCTCGTCTATTCCGAGCGCCTTTTCTCGGGCGCGGTACTCATCGACGTGATCCTGCCAGAAAAGCGAGGATTTGTCGTTTAACTCGTGATAAATCATTATGTCGGGCAGGCAGGCGTTTTCCTTGCAGAATTCAAGAAAATCCGTTATTTCGAAAATGTCGTAGTCGCAGTAGCCCGGTCCGCCTATGAGGGCGTTCGGGTTTATCGCCTTTATTTCGTTATATGTCTTTTTCCACGCGTCATAGAAACGGCCTCTTGCCGCCTCGTCAAAGGCAAGCCACCCCTCGGGCTGAGGCGAGCCGAACCAAACCGTGTTGTCGCACTCATTGTAGGGGCAGTAAACTATTCTGTCGCTGTACGGTTTCGCGGAAACGGCGATTACCTTTTCGCGCACCTTCGGCAGAAAATCGTTGTCAACAAAATCAACGCAGTCGTAGGTGCCCGCCCTGCGCATCTCGTCAATCTCGGCGTGGGCGTAATACCAGGTGCTGTAGCTGTCCTGCAAATATACGACTATGTAATCGCAGGAGTCAAGCCGCGCGCTTACATCGTCAACATCGCCTATCGGGTGCTGAAGCCCCTTGTAAACCTTCTGCGAGACACTTGATATTTCAAGCGTTTTCACCGCCTCGGCGCTCGGCACATCCTCCTGGGCAAGTCCGTAAAGATACCCGCACGCGCGCGAGGAGACATCGCCCGAAATGTTGTTTAAATCAAACTCGATTGTGGGCGTGAAAAGATAGGGCAGGCAAGCCAGCGCAAGCCCCAAAGCGATGAAAAAGGAACGGATTTTGTCAAATATACTCATAATATCACCCTAAAAATATTATCATATAAAAAAACTGTATGTCAATAGAGTTGAATTTGACCGCGCCGTTATGATATATTAAAACTGTAAAAAAACGAAAGGCGGAGGTTATTATGAAATATTATATCGGCGTTGATGTAGGCACATCATCTGTGAAAGTTATGCTCATTGACGGTGCAAGGGCGCTTAAAACCGTAAGCCGAGACTATCCCGTATATTACCCCGAAAGCGGATGGTCGGAGCAGAACCCTGAGGACTGGCTCAGCCAGACTCTTTCGGCTGTTTCGGAACTTACCGCGGATATTGACAAAAGCGCTGTTGAAGCGCTCAGCTTTTCGGGGCAGATGCACGGCCTTGTCACTCTTGACGAGAACGATGCCGTCATAAGACCCGCCATTCTCTGGAACGACGGCAGAAGCGAAAAGCAGGTCGATTACCTCAACAACACGCTCGGAAAATCATTTTTGCTCGACTCAACCGGAAACATCGCCTTCGCGGGCTTCACCGCGCCCAAGGTGCTGTGGATGTACGAAAACGAGAGGGAGAAGTTTGACAGAATAAGCAAAATAATGCTCCCGAAGGACTATGTCGCCTATATGCTCACGGGCTCCTTCGCGACCGACACCTCCGACGCCGCGGGCACGCTTTATTTTGACACGGAAAAACGCTCCTGGTCGCGGGAAATGCTCGATGTGCTCCATATAAACGAGAATATGCTCCCCAAGGTTTACGAGAGCGACGAGTGCATAGGATTCATAAAGGATGAAATCGCCGCCTCTCTCGGCTTCGGTAAGGTGAAGGTAATAATCGGAGCGGGCGACAACGCCGCCTCGGCAATTGGCACGGGCACGGTTGAGGACGGCAGCTGCAATATATCTCTCGGCACCTCGGGCACGGTATTTGTGACGAGCGACAGTTATAAATGCGACCGCGAAAACGCCATTCACACCTTCTGCTCGGCCAACAGAAAATACCACTACCTCGCCTGCATTCTCTCCGCCGCGTCGGCGCAGAAATGGTGGCTTGAGGACATCACCTCCTCCGCCTACGAATTCGAAAAAGCGGCTGAATATGCGGGGAAAAGCGATGTTATGTTCCTGCCCTATCTTATGGGCGAGCGCTCGCCCGTAAACGACACTAAGGTAAGAGGCGCTTTCACCGGGCTTTCGATGAACACATCAAAGGACGAAATGACTCTCGCCGTGCTTGAGGGCGTCGCCTTCGCCTTCAGGCAGAATATCGATATTATCCGCTCCCTCGGCGTGAATATAACCAAATCGAAGGTATGCGGCGGCGGAGCGAAAAACCGGCTCTGGCTCAGCATCCTCGCAAATGTGCTCAACATCACCCTGCAGATTCCCGAGTTTGAGCACGGCGGCGTGCTCGGAGCGGCAATGCTCGCGGCGAAAAACTGTATGAGCGCCGAGGAATACGCCGAAACGGAAAAGGCGTTTTATCCCGTCATACGGGAGATTTACCCCGATGAAACGCTTGTTAAATACTACGACGAAAAATACCGCAGATATCTTAAAATCTACCCTGCCGTAAAGGAGATAAAATAATGAATTTTCAACAGGCGGTAAAAAGATACGATTCCGACCCTACAGGCAAAAACCTTGAAAATATCAGCCGTATTCTTTGCGCCGAGCTTACAACGGGCGAAAAACTGCGCCTTCTCTCGGGCAGGCAGTTCTTTCTGAGAAACGGCGTTGACCTTATAACAAAAAAGCAGAAATACAATTGCCGACCCTGCCTCGCGGGCGGAATTGACCGCCTCGGCATACCTCCCGTCGCCTTCTCGGACGGGCCGAGGGGCGTGGTTATGGGCAACAGCACCTGCTTCCCCGTTTCAATGTCCAGAGCGGCGACCTTTGACGATGAACTTGAATACCGCGCGGGCGTCGCTATGGCGAAGGAAGTAATCGCCCAGGGCGGCAACTACTTCGCGGGCATCTGCATAAACCTTCTGCGCAATCCGCGCTGGGGCAGGGCGCAGGAGTGCTACGGCGAGGACCAGTATCTGACGGGCAGAATGGGCGCGGCGCTGACAAGAGCGGTGCAGGATAACGGCGTTATCGCCTGCCCGAAGCACTTTGCCGTAAACAGTATTGAAAATATCCGCTTCAGCGTGAATGTTCAGGCGGATGAAATAACCATGCACGAGGTCTATCTGCCGCACTTCCGCAAATGCGTTGAGGCGGGAGCAATGTCGATTATGGGCGCCTACAATCTTTTCAGGGGCGACCACTGCTGCGAGAGCAAGTATCTTTTAACGGATGTTCTGCGCGGACAGTGGGGCTTTGAGGGCTTTGTCATTTCGGATTTTCTTATGGGTCTGCGCTCCGCGCCTAAGGCGCTCAAGGCGGGGCTCGATATCGAAATGCCGCAGAAGGCGCTCTACGCCGCCCTTCCCGTCTGCCTCAGAACGGGGCAGGTGAGTATGAAGGATGTGGACACCGCCGCCCGCCGCGTACTCGCGGGGCTTATAAAAGTGGCTTCAAAAATAAAACCGCAGAAAAAGGAAGTCGTCTGCTGTAAGGAGCACACCGACCTCGCGAGAAAGATTTCACAGGAGGGCACGGTGCTTCTCAAAAACGATTCTCTCCTTCCGCTCGGCAATATAAAGAAAATCGGCATAGCGGGAAGATACGCCGATATAATCAATGTCGGCGACCACGGCTCAAGCTCCGTTTTCAGCCCCTATGTGGTCACACCCTATGAGGGGCTGTGCAACAGATACGGCAGGGAAAATGTCGTTCTCTGCGAGGGCACGGATGTGAGCGCGAAAATCGGCGAACTCAGACAGTGCGACGCCGTTATAATCTGTGTGGGCAGCGATTACAGGCAGGAGGGCGAAAACCTCGCCAACTTCTCAAAAAGCGACAAAATGCAGGAAAACGGCTCGGGCGGCGACAGATATTCGCTTCGTATTCTTCCCGAGGAGGCCGAACTCATTCACACGCTCTGTAAGGAATGCGAAAACACAGTTGTGAACATCATCGGCGGCAGCGCCTATGTGATTGAGGAATGGAAGGACGAGCCCAAAGCGATACTCGAATCGTTCTATTCGGGAATGGAGGGCGGAAACGCCCTGGCGGATATCCTCTCGGGCGATGTGAATCCCTCGGGTCACCTGCCTTTCACAATGGCGGCGGACGAAAACGACTACCCGCCGTTCCTCTTCCCGGGCGACAAAACAAGAACGATTGATTACGGCTATTACCACGGCTACGCCCTGCTCGACAGAGAAAACAAAAAAGCCGCGTATCCTTTCGGCTACGGGCTTTCCTACACAACATTTGAGTATGAAATAACAAAAACGGAAAACGAGGGCTGTGTGGCGGTTACGCTCGAAGTGAAAAACACGGGCGGGAGAGACGGCAAAACCGTTATTCAGGTTTACGCCGGCGCGGATGACGGCGACCATCCCGTAAAACAGTTGAAGGCGTTTAAAAAGATTTTCGTAAAGGCGGGTGGGACCGAAATCGTGAGAATCGAACTCGACCCCGAAGACCTCAAGTTCTACAACCCCGACACCAAGGAATGGTACCTCGAAAAATACTACAACCTCTTTATCGGTCAGAACGCCGAAGACGCAATGAACCTGAAGAGAAAAATAAAGATAGTGTAAAAAGCATAAAAACAAAAATTATAAAAAAACAAAGCCGTGTGTCCCTCCGGACACGCGGCTTCAGTCGTTTTCTATATCATTTTCACTTTTCAGTTTTTCGATAAATTCCTTATCTTTTTTGCCGAGGTCGGCTTTTTCGAGCAGGTCCGGTCTGCGCTCGAAGGTACGCTTCAGACTCTGCTCCCTCTGCCATTTCTCGATATTCGCGTGATGCCCCGAAATGAGCACCTCGGGCACTTCCCTGCCGTGCCATTCGTAAGGACGGGTGTACTGCGGATATTCGAGCAGGGAGGAGAAGTGGCTCTCGAGTGTGAAAGCGTCCTCGTTCGCGAGCACGCCGGGGAGCATTCTCGAAATACTGTCCGCAAGTATAAGCGCGGGCAGTTCGCCGCCGGTTATCACATAATCGCCGATGGATATTTCCTCATCGACTATTTCCTCAATAACGCGCTCGTCAACGCCCTCATAGTGGCCGCAGAGTATGGCGATATTCTCATAGCACGAAAGCTCGCGCACTCTCTGCTGAGTGAGCGTTTTGCCCTGGGGAGTCATATAG
Source organism: Clostridiaceae bacterium (assembly GCA_016285645.1). GTDB lineage: Bacteria > Bacillota > Clostridia > Oscillospirales > Acutalibacteraceae > CAG-177. The sequence goes on from JAEERC010000043.1 coordinate 7,902, forward strand.
ATAAGATGCGGGCGGGAACCCAGTTCTTCGCAGAGCGATTCAAAACAGCTGTATATCGGCTGCGTCTGCATTATCATACCCGTTCCGCCGCCGTAGGGGGCGTCGTCAACGCGGTTGTGTTTGTCGAGAGTGTAGGCGCGTATGTCGTGACAGTTTATAACAACCTTTCCGCTCTCACGGGCCCTGCCGATTATGCTTTCGTCGAGAAACGCCTCGCACATGCCGGGGAAAAGGGTAAGTATGTCAATCCTCATCGTCAAAAATCCCCCTCAGAGGCCGTATAACGACAGTTTCGTTTTCAACGTCTGTTTTTATTACCACATCGGGAATAGCGGGAATAAGGTACTCTCTGCCGCTTTCTGAGGTAATATGCCACACGTCGTTTGCTCCCGTGGGGCTTACATCGGTGAGAGTGCCGTAAATTTTTGCTTCATTGTCGGCGTCAATCACCTTGCAGCCGATCAACTCCGCTATGAAATATCTGCCCTCGGGGAGGTTCGCGTCCGAGCGCTTCATATAGAGTTTTCTGCCTCTCAGCTTCTGGGCTTCCTCAACTGTGTCAACGGACTGCGCCTTAACTAAACAAATATTGCCGTGCGGACGGGAATTAACCTTTACCGCACAGCGTCCTTCGCTGTCGAAATATAAAGTTTTGAAGCGGGTGAAAAACTCGGGAGAGTCACAGCAGGGGTTGACTCGCATCTCGCCTTTTATGCCGTGAGTCCCCGTAATTTCACCGATTTCAAGATACTCTTTAATCAATCTCTACCGCGACCCTTGCCTTGTTACGGGTAGCCGCCGCGCGCATAACAGTGCGTATGGCTTTGGCTATTCTGCCCTGCTTGCCGATAACTCTGCCCATATCCTCTTCGCTTACGTGAAGGTGATAAACAACAGTGCCGTCCTCAGCGGGCTCGTCAACCGTAACCGTTACCTCATCGGGCTTGTCAACAAGACCTTTTGCGATTGAAACAAGTAATTCTTCCATTGTTCAATACCTCAGTCTTTTGCGCCGGCCTTTTTGAGAAGAGCCTTTACCGTGTCTGTGGGCTGAGCGCCGTTCGCAATCCACTGATTTGCCTTTTCGAGGTCGATTTTGATCTCTGCGGGCTCGGTGAGAGGATTGTAGGTGCCGATTTCCTCAATGAATCTGCCGTCGCGGGGATATCTTGAATCCGCAACAACAACACGGTAGAAGGGTGTTTTCTTTGCGCCCATGCGGCGAAGTCTGATTTTTACTGCCATTTTTTTATTCCTCCAAGAATATAATTAATTAATTTATAATGTAACAACACAAGGTTGTATTACATACCGAATACGCTCGGGTCAATGCCGTTCGCCTTTGCAAGGCGGCGGAGCTTTTTGTTTTTGCCCGCCGAGTTCATCTGTTTAAACATCTTTTTCATCTGCTTGTACTGTGAGAGCAGACGGTTGATGTCCTCAATCTGCTGGCCGCAGCCCGCGGCGATTCTCTTTTTGCGCGAGGCATTGATTATATCCGGGTTGCGCCTCTCCTTTGGAGTCATCGAAAGGATGATTGCCTGCATACGGTCAAACTGGCTCTCGTCAATCTGGATGTCCTTTATCTTGCTGCCCATACCGGGAATCATACCGAGAATATCCTGAATTGAGCCCATTTTTCTTATCTGACGGAACTGCTCGAGAAGGTCATTTAAGTCAAACTTATTTTTCATAAGTTTTTCCTCAAGCTCGGCGGCCGCTTTTTCATCGATTGCCTGTTCCGCGCGTTCAATCAGCGAGAGAACATCGCCCATACCGAGGATTCTTGAAGCCATTCTGTCCGGATGGAAGGATTCGAGGTCGCCGAGTTTTTCGCCCGTGCCGACGAATTTTATCGGCTTGCCCGTAACGGCTCTCGCGGAGAGCGCCGCGCCGCCTCTGGTGTCGCCGTCCATCTTTGTAAGGATGAGACCGTCTATGCCGAGCGCCTCGTCAAACGATGTTGCGACATTGACGGCGTCCTGACCGGTCATGGCGTCAACAACAAGCAGAATTTCGTGGGGTTTTACTTCCGCCTTGATGTTTTTGAGCTCGTTCATAAGCTCCTCGTCAACGTGAAGACGGCCCGCCGTGTCAAGAATGACGTAGTCGTAGCCCTGATCCCTCGCGAGGGATACCGCCTGTTTCGCGATGTCAACGGGGTTTTCCGTGCCCTTTTCAAACACGGGCACGCCCGCTTTTTCGCCGACTATCTGAAGCTGTTTGATTGCCGCCGGTCTGTAAACGTCGCAGGCGACGAGCAGGGGACGGTGGCTTTCGTTTTTGAGCATAAGCGCGAGTTTCGCGGAGTGGGTTGTTTTACCCGAGCCCTGAAGACCGCACATCAGAATAACCGTCGGCGGATGAGCCGCGTAGGCAAGGCGCGATTTCGTGCCGCCCATGAGTTCGATTAACTCTTCGTTGACTATTTTGATAACCATCTGTGAAGGGGTTAAACTTTCCATAACCTTTTCGCCGATGGCTTTTTCGGTTACCTTGTTGGTGAAATCCTTGGCAACTTTGTAGTTAACATCCGCCTCGAGAAGAGCCATACGCACCTCGCGCATTGCCGAGCGCACATCCGCCTCGTTGAGGCTGCCCTTGCTTCTGAGTGATTTGAACGCCGATTCAAGACGCTCGGAGAGACTTTCAAATGCCAAAATATTTCACCTGCCTTCCGGGGATTGATTTAATTACTGTTCGTCAAGCATTGACATTGCCGCGACCTTTATTCTCACGGAATAATCGTTTATCTCCCTTGAAAGGCCGTGACGCATATTATAATCGGATATCATATTCGCGTAACTGATAATTTCATTTAATGACGCGCGCATTTCTTCAAACCTTTTAGCCATTCCCAGGCGTGATTCCATGTCGAAAAGCTGGGTTTCGGCACGCTTTATGGCATCTCGGACACCTTGACGGGTGATGCCTTCGTTTTCGGCTATTTCAGAAAGCGAGAGGTCGTCGTTGTAATAGTAATCAAGGAAACTGCGCTGCTTTTCCGTGAGCATTTCGCCGTAGAAATCAAGCAGAACCGCTATGTCGAGATTCTTTGCCAAATTAAGCCCTCCTTTCTGAAAATGAGCGTAAAAAAACCGCTGTTAAAGCGGAATGAAATTTCTCCGTCTGTAAAGCATTCATACTTTACATGCAGGAATTATACTAAAAAAAGCAACCCTTGTCAAGAGCAAATCCGACAGCTCTTTCCACAAACATAAGCCGAATCCTGTGGAAAACAGTGTGCAAAAGTGCAAAACTTTCTACCGGTAGTGTCCGTGGCCTGTTTTATCACAAGATATGACTGAAAAAAACGCTGCCGGCTGTGGATAAATTTTTTTGAAAAAATTTTTCCGGAGGAGATTTTGAGCATAAAAAAAGGCACGGATTTTTCCGTGCCCATATATTTATATTATTTTATTTCAGCGTTACAATCGTAACTCCGTCCTCGCCCTCGCCGTAAAGACCGAGACGGTGGGTTTTGACGCAGGGCGCTTTTTTGAGATACTGAGTAACCGCACTTCTGAGTTTGCCTGTTCCCTTGCCGTGTACAATCGTGAACTCCTTGAGACCGGAGCGCATTGCGCTGTCGAGGAAAAGGTCAAGCTCCTGCAGGCACTCCTCAACGCTCATGCCTCTCAGATCGAGGCGTGTTTCCGCCTTCATATTCAGGCGGCTTGAAACGGATTTTATGCTCGAGGTGTTCTTTACTTCCTTCTTCTGCGCGTTCTCAACAAGCTTCAGGTTGTCGAGTTTTACGCGGGTTTTGATGGCGCCCGTCTGCACCTCGACATTGCCGTTTCTGTCGGCGGGGGAGAGCACGGTCGCGGTTTTGCCGAGATCGCGGATTATCACCGTATCGCCCGTTTTTAACTCGCGGGGAAGCACGTAATCCTCGTCGCCGTCATCGATTTCAGCCACGGGGTCGGTCGCGGCATCGATTGCCTCAACGCCCTTCTTGACCATTGAACGCGCTCTGCGGGCGAGTTCCGCCTTGTCGGCGGCTTTATCCTTTTCCTTTTTGATTTTGTCAATTTCGGCAAGCAGGGAGTATGCCTCGCGCTTTGCCTGCTCAACGAGTTTCGCCGCCTGGCTTTTCGCCTTTTCGGCTTCCTCCTCGCGAACCCTCGTCATTTCGGCTTTGAGGCGCTCGATTTCGAGTTTGTCCTCCTCCGCTTTTTTGGTAAGCGCGCTCGCTCTCTCGAATTCCTGCTCCATACGGATACGGGTCTCCTCGAGCTTGTCAACTACATTCTCGAACTCCTTGTTCTCGCTTGATACAAGGTCGGAAGCCCTGTCGATTATCTCCTTTTCAAGCCCCAGCCGCTCGCAGATTGCGAGGGCGTTTGACTTGCCGGGCGCGCCGATAATCAGGCGGTATGTCGGTCTGAGCGATACTATGTCAAACTCACACGCGCCGTTTTCAACTCTCGGGGTCTGAAGGGCGTACGCCTTGAGTTCGGCGTAATGCGTTGTGGCGGCGATTTTGGCGCCCTTGAAATGGAGCGATTCAAGTATTGCCATAGCGAGAGCCGCGCCCTCAACGGGGTCCGTGCCCGCGCCGAGCTCGTCTATCAGAATAAGCGAGCTGTCGTCAACCTTTTCGGAAATCGACACTATATTCGTCATATGGGACGAGAAGGTGGAGAGCGACTGCTCAATTGACTGCTCGTCGCCTATGTCGGCGAAAACATTGTCAAAAACGGATATTTCGCTTCTGTCCGCAGCGGGAATCATAAGCCCGCACATACCCATAAGAGTAAGCAGACCGAGCGTTTTTATGGAAACGGTTTTGCCGCCCGTGTTCGGGCCGGTGATAACGAGGGTGTCAAACTCCGCGCCGAGCGAGATATCGACGGGAACAACCTTTTTCGGGTCGATGAGCGGATGCCTCGCCTGACGGAGGTTGATAATTCCCTTGTCGTTTATGAGCGGGGGAGCCGCCTTTAAGGAATAGGCGTACTGCGCTTTGGCGAAAATGAGATTGAGTTCGACCGCGCACTCGTAACTGCTCTTTATGCCGTCGGCGAAATCGCCCGCCTGAGCGGAGAGGTCGGCTAATATTCTCTCAATTTCCTCGCGTTCCTTTGTCTGCAGAACCCTTATTTCGTTGTTCGCCTCAACAACAGCCATCGGCTCAATAAAAACTGTGGCTCCGCTCGAGGAGGTGTCGTGCACAAGGCCGGGCACCTCGCTGCGGCATTCCGCCTTCACGGGCACAACATATCTGCCGTTTCTCTGCGTTATAATCGCGTCCTGCAGCGCCTTTGAATATTTTGAGGAGTGAGTCAGTTTTTCAAGCTGTTCGCGCACCTTCGACTCCTGAACGCGGATTTTTCTGCGCAGGTCATAGAGAGCGGGCGAGGCGGAATCGGCTATCTCCTCCTCGGAAAGAATCGCCTCGAATATTGCGCTTTCAAGGAATTTGTTCGGGGTCAGCGCGCCGAAAAGAGAATCCAGCGAAGCGGCAACGCCCGAGTTTGATTCCCTCCACTGCGAGAGTGAGCGCACGGTTCTGAGCACCGCGCCTATGTCAAGCAGTTCCTTTGTTGTGAGAACGCTGCCGGCGTTTGCGCGGCTGAGCGAATTGTTCACGTTTTTAAGTCCGCCGAAAGCGGGCCCGCCGAAACGGGCGAGCAGCATATGGGCGTCCTTTGTCTGGTTCATAAGTACATTGGCAAGGTTTATATCCGGCTCGGGCTTTAACGACAGAGCCAGTTCCTTGGCGTCGGGGCAGGCGGTGAACTCCGCCAGCTGAGCGAGCACCTTGTCAAAATCCAGCGCAAGATAATGTTTATCCATAAATATAACCTTCCGGGTGCATTGTTAAACGGTAAAATATGTGCCCGACAAGTCAGCCGGGCACACAGTATTATTTCAATCAGATATCCGCGTCTTCTTCGCCCGATTCAAGTGATTCGGCAGCGACTTCGGTGCCGTGGCGCTTGCTGATAAGCTCGGCGAGAATTCTCTTGTGCTCCCTGTCGGGAAGAGCGTATTTGAGAGTGGGAACAGCGGCGAGAACCATGCCGACGGCGGGCGGAATGGAGATAAGGAAGAACATTGCCGCCGCGTATTTGCCGCCGTTGTATGTTTTGAAATCCGCGTTGTTTACAAGGGCATTGTTGAGCAGGGCGACGTTTTTGTCGGAGAAGCCGACAATGGCGTAAACAGCGCCCGAAATGAGCGAGGCGATACCTGCCGAAAGCTTGGTGATGAACGACTGACCGGAGAAGAATACGCCGTCCGGGCGTGTGCCGTTCTGATATTCCTCATAGTCAACGCAGTCGGCAATCATTACGGACTGGAGAACGTTGAGCGAGCCCATAGAAGCCGCCGCCATAAAGAACAGCACCGACATAACAATCATACCGACCCAGGTGAGAACCTGACCCTTTGAAAGAATGAAGAAGCCGAAAATAAGGGCGAAGGGGATGGCGCCGACGAGTGAGAAGAAGTTGTAAAGCTTTTTCTTTTCGAACTTTGTTATAAGCTTGGGAACAAAGAGCGGGAAGCCTATCATACCGCCGAAAAGGCCCACAACGAGAATGACTATTTTAAGCACAAGACCGACATTCAGCCCGGTGTCCGTAAACAGGGTTCTGCCGATGTCGTTGTTGAAGAAATAGTACATAACAAGGGTCATCGCGACAATGGAGAGAAGCTGAATGGGGCTTCTGAGAATACCCGAAATAAGAATCTGGCGGAAGGGCTTGTTGCCGAACATAATCTTGAAGTTTTCTTTGATTGAATAGGTCTTTTCGCTCTTTGCCTTTACCTTTTCCTTTACGGAGAGACCGGCAACCTGGAAGAGCACCGAGGCGAACACGGTCATCACTATCGCGAGCGCGATATATGCCGCACGCAGCGAGTGCGCCTCGTCCATACCCTGCGCCTTGAACATTCCCTGGAAGGCGGGGGCAATCATTGTGAAGAGCGTGCCTATCATACCTACATTCGCGACCGCACGCGCGAGAGTGAGCGCCTTCGCGCGATCCTCCTGGCTCTCGGTCATAAGCGAGGTGACGCCCCAGAGCGGGATGTCGCCGATTGTGTAGGTCATACCCCAGAGAACATAGGAGATGGCAGCCCAGGCGATGATGAGAACCGCTTTTGTGCCTGTCTTCTTTTCAAAACCGAGTTCGCTCTGGAATTCCTGAAGAACGGTCTCCGCGAGAGCGGTGTCCTCAACGGGCTTGCCGTCTTCTGTATAAATCATAACCTTTGTCTGGATGATTTTGCCTTCCTCATCCATAAGGTTTCTGCCGTTTTCATCCTTCTGAAGCTCCCAGCTTCCGCCCGCGGGAGCGAAGAGATATTTGACTTTTCCGCCGTTGTCGTCTTCATAGACAAGCTCTTTTACAAGACCTGAATCGACATCCGCGAGAGCCACATAGGCGGCGCGGTCCTGAAGAGCGACCTCGTGCAGGTCGTTGGGCTCGGCGTACATATTGTTGATGAAGGGGAGAATGGTCGTGACCATAATCACGGCGGGAACAAAGAGAAGATAGGGCTTGCATTTGCCCCACTTTGTGCGGGTTTTGTCAACTATTGTGCCCATCATCGGGTCGTTTACCGCGTCCCATACTCTCGCCAAAGCGAAAATAAGCGAACAGGCGATTGCCGGCAGGAAGATTACGCTCTGAAAATAGAACGCAAGACCGGTCGCGATAATGTTGTAGATGATGTTCTGACCGGCAAGACCGGTGAGGTAGCCCGCAAGTTCCTTTTTCGTATAGGTTGCGACGTTACCGTTTTTAGTGTTGCTCATATCGGGTCTCCTTTGGGTTTATATTCAGCCGTTCCACGGCTCGGTTACTTAGTCAGAAAAAGAGTTTGTTGTAAAAATCCAGCGCCTTGAAAGGATGCCTCGCCTGCATTAAAAGATAGCGCTCGCTTATGCCGCAGAGCGTGTCAAGCGACTTTTCGGCAAGCTCGAACGAGAACAGCTTTTCCGCCGGAGCGGTGCATATACGGCGCATGGCGTTGAGTATTCCCTTTGATATCTTTACGCCCGGGTTCGGGCACTTTCCGCAGTAAACAACCCCCGCGGATATGTCGAAATACGCGGTGTCGCCCGGCTCCTCCCCGCATTTCGCGCAGGCGCCGAGGTCGGGCATATAGCCCGCGAGCGTCAGTATTCTCAGTTCAAACAGCGGTTTTAAGAATTTGCGTGATTTTTTGCCCGTGACAAGCATATGAAGGCAGTTGAGAATAAGCCGCAGATAATCCTCCGCCGGCTCCGTTTCGGGCGCGTATTCGCACTCGAGTTCGCAGAAATACTGCGCGAGCGATAAATTCTCTATGCTGTCGCGCAGGCGGAAAAAGGTTTCAATGCTCTGCGCGTCGTCAACAACAAAACTGTCGCGGTTCTGAAAAAAAGTAAAATGCGAGTAGCACAGCGGCTGTGTCGCGCTCTGTTTGGAGCTTCTTAAACGCTTCGCGCCGTTTGCGAAGGCGCGCACAACGCCGTAATCCTTTGTGAGCACGGTAAGCACTCTGTCGCTGTCGCCCACATCGGAGGCTTTGAGAACGATTCCGTCAGTTGAAAATTTCATATCAGTCCAGACCGAAATTGTGAATGAGGCCCTCGCGGTTGCGCCAGCCCTCTTTGACTTTAACCCAGCACCTGAGATTTACCTTGCAGTCAAAGAACCGCTCCATATCCTCTCTGGCGCGGGTGGATATCCTTTTGAGTGTTTCGCCGTTTTTGCCTATGATAATGCCCTTGTGGCTCTCGCGTTCGCAGTAGATTGTGGCTTCAATGTCGATTATGTCGGCGGTGTCGCGCTCGTGCATTCTCTCAATGCTTACGGCAACGCCGTGGGGCACTTCCTTGTCAAGGAGATTGAGCATTTTCTCCCTGATTATTTCGGCTGCGAGCACCCTTTCGGGCTGGTCGGTCAGCGTGTCGTCCGGGAAGAAATGCGGCGACTCATAGGCGAGTTTCTTGAGTTCGTCCTCAAGTTCGTCCATACCCTCGTTTTTGAGCGCGCTCACGGGCACAATCGCCTCGAAATCGTTTAAGGAGGTAAACTGCAGTATTCTCGCGAGCAGTTTTTCCTTGTCCTGCACGGTGTCGATTTTGTTTATGGCGAGCACGGTCGGGATTTTGCCCGCCTTGACCTTCCTGAGAAGTTCTTTTTCCGTGTCGCGTATTTCGCCCTCGGGCTCAACCACGAAAAGGCAGGCGTCAACGCCCGAAATGCTGTCGCCGACCGCCTTCATCATCTTTTCGCCGAGCTTGTTCCTCGGGCGGTGGAAGCCCGGGGTGTCGATAAACACAAGCTGAGTGCCTTCTGTGTCGGTGAGCACGCCCATAATTTTAGTGCGCGTGGTCTGCGGTTTACTTGACACAATGGCGATTTTCTGACGCAGCAGTCTGTTGAGTATTGACGACTTGCCCACGTTCGGGCAGCCGATTATTGAAATAAAAGCGGTTTTTTCGGTCATAAATTATCCCTTTTTGTTCCCCGGAGTTCCCTTGAAAATAAAGAACATACTCAAAACGAGACTCGCGGCGAGGATGAAAAGCATATAGATATGCGTTGAGTAATACTCCGCCATCTTCCGGAACGCCTCGGGCTGGTACATAATTGCGATTCCGCAGAGAACGGCGAATATCGCGCTTACAAGCACGGCTCCCGCGGCGCAGTCCTTGGCGAGTTTTGCAATATCGTTCTGACCGGGGCTCGCGAGGTCAACGGCTCTTTCGAGAGCGGTGTTCACAAGTTCCCCCGAAATAACGAGAGCGCACATCACGAAGAGAATCGCGTACTGCGTGCGGCTTATCTCAAACCAGTCGTATATGCCGAGATAGCAGAACATATAAGTCGCTACGGTTATGTGAATGCGCAGATTGCGCTCCTTTTTTATACAGGCGAAAATGCCCTGAAAAGCGTAAACAAAGCTTTTAAGCAGATCCTTCAAGATATTACTCCTTGTCCATATAATAACTTGCGTTGCGCTTCAAGCCGAGCTGTGTGAGCACCGTCTCCTCCTTTTCGCGCATGCGCACGCTCTCTATTCCGCCGTTTACATGGTCGTAGCCGAGCAGATGGAGCATTGAATGGACGGTTAAAAAGCCGATTTCCCTCTGAAGGGAATGGCCGTATGTCTCCGCCTGCGAGACCGCGTGCGGAATGGAAATCACTATATCCCCCAGGAGCAGCGCGCCCGTGTCGGGGTTTTTGTCATAAACGCCGTTTTCACCGAGCGGGAAGGAGAGCACGTCGGTGGAGGCGTCAATATTGCGGAACTGGTTGTTGAGCGTGCGTATGGCTTCGTCGTCAACAAAGGTCACGCTGACCTCCGCCGTGTCCTCAAAGCCCTCAAGCGACAAAACCGCGTTGCAGCAGCGGCGCACAAGCATTCGCACGCCTGTCGGTATTTTACAGACCTTCTGATCGTTGGTGATAACCACCTTAACTTTTCCGGTCATTTTCTCTGCCTCTCTTCATCCTGTTTCTGATATGCCCTGATGATGTCCTGCACAAGGCGGTGGCGGACAACATCCTTTTCGTTGAAGCGCACCGTGCCTATGCCTTCGATGTTCTTCAGTATTTTCATCGCTTCCTTGAGCCCCGAGCGCTTGCCGTCGGGCAGGTCAATCTGCGTGATATCGCCCGTTACAACCATCTTCGAGTTGAAGCCGAGACGGGTCAGGAACATCTTCATCTGCTCGCCCGTCGTGTTCTGCGCCTCGTCAAGGATAATGAAACTGTCGTCAAGCGTGCGGCCTCTCATATAGGCGAGGGGAGCGACCTCGATGTCGCCGCGCTCGTGGTGGCGCTGATAGTTTTCCGCTCCGAGCATATCGAAAAGCGCGTCATAGAGCGGTCTTAAATAGGGATCAACTTTGGACTGCAGATCGCCCGGCAGAAAGCCGAGTTTTTCGCCCGCCTCAACCGCGGGGCGGGTGAGGATTATACGGTTTACTTCCTTTGCCCTGAAGGCGGTTACCGCCATTGCCACTGCGAGATAAGTCTTGCCCGTGCCCGCGGGGCCTACGCCTATTGTGATTGTGTTGTTGCGGATGGTTTCAATATATTTTTTCTGCCCGAGTGTCTTCGGCTTTACGGGTTTGCCCTTTGAGGTTATGCAGACACAGTCCGCGGTCATCTGCCCGAGCTTGTCCTCCTCGCCGTCTTTAACGAGAGTGAGCACATAGCGCACGTTCTGGTCGCTGAGCGGCTCGCCCCTGTTGATGAGCGTGAGCAGACCGTTTATTGCCCGCACGCCCTTCTGCACATTTTCCGCCTCTCCCGCGACCTTCAGCTCGGAGCCGCGGCTGATTACGCTGACGGAGAACTCTTTTTCAATAAGTCTTATATTTTCATCAAAACTGCCGAACAGGCTGACTGCCTGTTCCATACGGTCAACATTGATAATCTGTTCGAACATAGTGCCTTCCTTTGACGCATAATCGCACAATTTTAATAATTATAACATAACGAATAATAAATGTCACTAAAATTTGTAAATTTTTCTTTTTTATTTTATGCAAAAAAGAAGCCCTCCGTTTTGAATACAGAGGGCGCTTCTTTGTTTTGATTATTCGTCGCTTTCGGCGGTGGTTTCTTCCTCCTCCGCCTCGCTTGTTGTCTCCTCGGTTACCTCCTCGGTGACAACCTCGCCGTTCTCATCAGTAACGGCTTCGCCGTTTTCGTCTGTCACGGTCTCATATTCGCTCTTTTCAGTAACGCCGTTGTTCATGGCGCTTATCTGCTCATCGCTCGCTATACCGGGTGTTGACTGCGAAACGGCGGACACGGGCGCGGTTGTTGAGATGTTGGCAACCTCGCTTGCGCCTATCGCCTGCAGTGAAGCGATATAATAGCCCTTTTCGCCCTGGCGCAGAGTGATTTTCATATATTTGTCCGCCTGAGGTGAGGCGTATCCGCCGTCCTCAATTTCAGCCCACGCCTTGGAGCCGATATAGCCGACGGTGAGGATTATCGAATTCGCCTTTTTCTCAATTTCATAGACCTCGGGAGTGTAGGCGATATCAAGACTGGTGATGGGAATAATAAAGCCGCCCTGAGCCGCGTCATAGGTTATGTCGTGAGAGCTCATGTTCAGCGAGGAATATTTTGAGGCGATGTCGATTTCCGTGCCGAAAAGGCGCACAAACTCGGCTGTCACGCGCTTTTCGGGAATAAGAATACCCATATTGTCGCCCGTTGAGTAGGAGAAGGATTCCGACGAGTCGGACTGCGTGATGAGCGACCAGATTGAAGCGTTTACAAGCTGGGTCAAGTCCGCGGAGTTCACATCGTCGAACGGGTCGGGGTCATACATTACAACCGGTCTCAAAAACTCCTCATATTCTTTTTTCTGGGCGCTGTTGTCGGTAAGCGTTTTAACCGCCGTTACGCCCCATTTCACGGTAGCGACTATACCCACAACCGCGAATATTATTATCAGCATTCCGAGCGGGAACGCCAGCCTGCTTTTCTTTTTCGCAGCCATATCTGCCTCCGTTATCTTATCTGACCGTCGCCGCCGATAATATATTTGTCGGTGACGAGGTTCGCAAGCCCGAGAGGACCTCTCGCGTGAAGTTTCTGGGTGGATATTCCGATTTCCGCGCCGAAGCCGAATTCTCCGCCGTCGGTGAATCTTGTTGAGGCGTTGACATATACGGCGGCGGCGTCCACCTCATCGGTGAATCTGACGGCGTCGCTGTAGTTTTCGGTAACAATGCACTCGCTGTGACCCGTGCCGTAGGTGTTTATATGCTCAATCGCCTCGTCAATATCGTTGACAACCTTCGCGGAAATGATGTAGTCGAGATACTCGCGGCCCCAGTCGTCATCCGTCGCCGGCACGGCGTAGGGAAGCACGGCGCAGACCGCTTCATCGCCCCTGATTTCAACATTCTTTTCTTTGAGCGCATCGCCCGCAGCTATAAGCGCGAATTCCGCTATATCCTTATGGACGAGCAGACTCTCGCAGGCGTTGCAGACGGAGACTCTCGAGGTTTTGGCGTTTACGAGAATCTTTACCGCCTTTTCCATATCGGCTTCCTTGTCAATATAGACATGGCAGTTGCCCACGCCCGTTTCAATAACGGGAACGGTCGAGTTCTCGACAACGGCTTTTATAAGCCCCGCGCCGCCTCTCGGAATCAGCACATCGACATATTCGTTAAGAGTCATAAGCGCCTTTGTCGTCTCTCTGTCGCTGTCCTCTATGAGGATTATGCAGTCGGCGGGAATGCCCGATTTTTCAAGGGCTGAGCGCATTATATCGGCAATCGCCTTGTTGGAGTTTTTCGCCTCTTTGCCGCCTTTGAGAATGACGGAATTGCCCGCTTTGAGGCAGAGGGCGGCGGCGTCCGCCGTGACATTCGGTCTCGATTCGTAAATGACCGCTATAACGCCGAGCGGAACGGTGACTTTGCTGATTTTAAGCCCGTTCGGTCTGGTCTCGCCCCACACCGTTTTGCCTACCGGGTCGGGGGAGGAGGCAATCTGAAGAATGCTGTCAACTATCGAGTCAACGCGCGCTTTCGTGAGCGTGAGGCGGTCGATAAGCCCTTCGTTGAGACCGTTTGCCCTGCCGTTTTCAATATCCCTGTTGTTCGCCTGAGTTATGGCGTCCCTGTTTTTGTCAATGTCCTCGGCAACGGTTCTGAGCGCCTGAGTTCTGAGCGCTCCGCCGAGTTTTGAAAGTTGCCTCTGGGCGGCTTTTGAGCGTGAGCCGATTGATATGAGATCTGTCATAATTACACCTTCTTTGCCTTAATGAGCGTGCCCGCCTGTCTGCCTTCAAGCACGCGGTAAATATCCTCGGGATTAGCGCCGTTCATAAGAACGGTGTTTATTCCGTGCTCGCCCGCTACCTTAGCCGCGTTGAGCTTTGTAATCATTCCGCCCGTGCCCCTGAGAGAGCCCGTGGAGCCGGCGTATTCGAGAATTTCATCCGTGATTTCCTCGATAACGGGTATGAACACCGCGCTGTCATCCTCACGCGGGTTGGAGGTATAGAGCCCGTCAATGTCGCTTAAAATAATCAGCAGGTCGGCGTCTATCAATTTGGCAACGTGAGCGGAGAGATTGTCGTTATCGCCGAATACTATTTCCTCAACGCCCACGCAGTCGTTTTCGTTTATTACGGGCATGGCGCCGTATTCGAAAAGTTTGCTGAAGGCGTTGTGAAGGTTTGTGTTTCTCTCCTCATTCTCAAAGTCGGAGCGGGTTATGAGCAACTGACCGACCGTTATGCCGTATTCGCCAAAGAGTTTGTCATACATAAACATCAGCTCGCACTGTCCGACTGTTGCCGCCGCCTGCCTGCCGGGGGTGTCGGAAGGTCGTTCGGAAAGCCCGAGTTTGCCTACGCCTATGCCTATTGCGCCCGATGAGACGAGGGCAATCTGTATGCCGGAATTCATAAGGTCGCTGAGCACTCTGGCGAGTTTTTCCATTCTGCGTATATTGACTTTTCCCGTTTCATAGGTGAGGGTTGATGTTCCCACTTTCACAACCGCTCTTCTGATGTTTTCCATTTGTATTACTGCCTTTCGGATTGATTATTGGCGGGTTCTCTGCTTCGGATTGTCAAATCTGAGCATCACGCTGCCCACGCCTATTCTGTCACCGCTCGCTATGTCGGCGCGCTTGTTGACTTTAAGCCCGTTTACCGTAAGCGGCGAGCCGGAACTTTCGGCTATATACCAGCCCTCCTTGGCGCAGACGATTACGGCGTGCTGCCTCGAGACATCGTCGGGTTTGAGCACTATATCGCACGCTTTGCTTCGCCCGATTGAGGTTTCGCGGTATTTTATCGGAAAGGATTTTCCGCTGGATTCGATTATTATTCTCGCCCTGCCGAGTGAGGGCATGCGCCTTCTGAGCAGCGCTACAAGGCAGAGCAAAACGATGATTACGGCGAAAACCGGTAAAAGATAATGCGAAAAAACAAGAAATGAATACAGTTCGTCCATCATTTTGCCTCCTATTACTCCATAATAAATACACTATATATTTTTTCGGCTGAAAAGTCAACTTTTATTACAATAAAGAAAACGGCTCACGGAAAATTTCCGCAAGCCGTAACTGTTAAAATGTCTTATTTGAGGTCGCCGCCGACGGAGCCGTCCCAGGTGTCAACCTCTTTTGCCTTCATTTCCTCTTCGTCGAACCAGCGCACGGTAACCGTTTTGCTCTCGGTGTAGAAGCGGAAACCGTCCTTGCCGAGCGTGTGGAGATCGCCGAAGAACGAGAGCTTGTGACCGTTGAACGGGAAAACGCCCACGGGAACGGGGATTCCGACATTTACGCCGACCATGCCGCCGTCTGTTCTCTTGGCGAACTCACGGGCGTAGTAGCCGCTCTGTGTGAAGATGACGGAGCCGTTGGCGAAGGGGTTATTGTTCATTATTTTAAGACCCTCTTCGAAATTCTTCACTCTCTTTATGCAGAGCACGGGGCCGAAGATTTCCCTTGTGCCTACGGTCATTTCCTCGGTTACGTTGTCGAGGATTGTGGGGCCGATGTAGAAGCCGTTCTCATAGCCCTCAACAACAGTGTTTCTGCCGTCGAGAAGAAGAGTGGCGCCCTCTTCGATGCCCTTGTTTATCCAGCCGATAACCTTTTCCTTATGTTTCGCGCTTACAACGGGGCCGAGTTTTGATTCCTTGTCGTAAGCGGGGCCGATTTTAAGTTCTTTCGCGAATTTTACAATGTAGGAAACAAGCTCGTCGGCAATGCTCTCCTGAGCCACAACAACGGGAAGAGCCATACAGCGCTCGCCCGCGCAGCCGAATGAGGAGTTGATAATGCCTCTCGCAGTTCTTTCGAGAGCGGCGTCCTCGAGTACGAGGGCGTGGTTCTTCGCTTCGCAAAGGCACTGAACGCGCTTGCCCGAAGCGGCAGCCGTTGAATAGATGTGACGGCCGACATTGGTTGTTCCTACAAAGGAGACGCCTTTAACATCGGGATGCTCAAGAAGGATGTTCGCTTCGTTTCTCGTGCAGGTAACAATATTGATAACGCCGTCGGGAAGACCCGCCTCCTGCCAGAGTTCGGCAAGGCGCATGCAGGTCATCGGAGTAATTGAAGCGGCTTTGAGAACGATTGTGTTGCCGCAGGCTATGCAGATGGGTGTCATCCAGCCCATCGGAATCATACCGGGGAAGTTGAAGGGGATGATGCCCGCGAAAACGCCGAGGGGCTCTCTGTAAAGAGTGGTGTCATAGCCCGAAGAGGTGTCGCGGAGGCTCTCGCCCATTATCATCGAGGGAGCGCCGCAGGCGAGTTCAAGGGGTTCCTTGACTTTGAGAATGTCGCCCTTCGCCTCTGCCCATACCTTACCGTGCTCGCGCGCAACAAGTTCGGTCAGCTCGTCCATATGCTCCTCGAGGAGTTCTCTGAATTTGAAAAGAATCTGCACTCTCTTGAAAACGGGGGTGTCCGACCAGGCGGGGAACGCCTTTTTGGCGCACTCAACCGCGTAGTTTACCTCTTTTTCGGTGCAGCAGGGTGTCTGTGCCTGAACTTCGCCGGTGCTGGGATTGTAAACATCCATATAGGTATCTGTTTCGGATTCAAGCCACTGACCGCCGGCAAAATATCTGAGTTTTTTGATTTCCATAGTGAATCAACTCCGTTTCTTAAAATTACACCTGATATTTTATTCCATCTGTTGATGATTGTCAATGAAAATGTTGATTGACCGATATGTAAATACTCAGCCGTCACATCTGCAGAACAGCGCTCCGACCGCCTTTCCGTAAAATCACCGTCAGATTCGACAAATATTAAACTAAAAATGGAAAAATATGGAAATTTAAAAAACAAAGGTCAAAATCGTAAAAATTTACGAAATATGTAAAGGCATAAACCATTACAAAAGGCGTTTTTCGGCGTATTTCGGTGCGCCTGAGAAAGCAAATCAACAGCAGAAATTAAAAAGTTAGTGACAAAGTCACTAAAAGTCACTGAAGCCGCCATTTTCAGCCGAAAACCGACAGGAACCCGAAAATCCCGCGAGTCGGCTCAAAATTGTAAGGGCTGAAGCCATTACAAACCCGCATTTTTGTCAGATTACCGATGTGTCAAATTATATTTCTGTTTCGGAATAATAAACGGCAGATAGGGGCGTTTTCAGGTATCTGAAAGCGGAAAACAGGCACCGGATGAGTCGGATGGTTCTTTCTCGCGGAAAATCAGCCGAGAAACAGCACCGTTTTTGCCGCTATTTCCGACCGGAAACCCGTGAAAATGATATTTCGCGATTCCGAGCGGAATCTTCGGTTTTGCCTGTCAAGTAAAATCACTTTATTCATCGGCGAAAAGTTCTCAAAAATGAATATTTACGGGCGCCGATGTTCTGACTTTGCTTTTCGGGAAGTAAATCCGGAGCCGGAGAAAAGCCGATTTTCTTTTTCGGAAATTTGTCAGGCAAGAAAATTTTCTTTACAAATCACGGTTACCGATATTGTCCCCAGGCGTGCTGCGGGTGTGCTGTCACTAAAATTTTTATACAATTATAATTATTTAATAAAAGGCGTGTTTTTCGGGTTTCCGGAAAATGCCGAAAAAAGTAAGGCGAAAAACCTTTACATTCGGTCTGATTTGCTGTGCCGCCTCAGACGCCTGAAAACCGGCGGAAAAAATCTATTTTTCTCACAAATTCAGCACAACATATTTGTAATAAATTAACAAAATCATAGCGCAGCGGGCATAATTTATTGACTTTAACGCGCTTTTTTAGTATATTTAATATGACCATTAAAGCGACTTTGGGAGTAGTGCACCCTTTTTCGAATTCCATGCGAAATGCACCGCTTCCCGGGTCTGTTGGATTATTAATGTTGACTGCAGCGTGCGCCGGTTCGGCGTAACCGGCGCAGGCAAACAAAAGGGGGTAGTTAAAGAAGCAAGCGAGGCAGTCGGCAGGCGCCTCGGGCGCTTGCAAAGAAACGAAGCTTGCAAACAATCTCGCACTCGCAATTTTTTATTCCGCGCGCAGGGAGCTGCGCAATCAAACAAGTCAAATTTTTTATTTCAAAAATTTTTTGGAGGTGTAAGATTTGAAAAAATCCATGCGAATTCTCAGCGCGATTCTTGCTCTGATGATGCTCCTCGGCACATTCTCCGTAATGGGCAGTGCCTACCAGGCATACAAAGACGGCGGAATCACCACGTACGATGACATTGACAAGCCCTGCTTCAACACTGAACAGTACGCTTCAATGGCACTCGACGAACTTGACAGAATGCTCGCAAAAGAGAACATCGTGCTTACCAAGAAGGACCTTTTCAATATCGGTAACGGTCTTGATTTAAGATCCATCAACCAGGCTCTCGCTTCACTCGACAGCCTTTATGCTTCGGTAAGCCAGGTTATCGGTCTTCTCGGCACAGCAGGCGACCTTGATATCAACGCCATCTATGTTAACCATAACAAGAACAGCGGTATCATCACCAGAGGCGCCGGCGGCAACACAACCGATTTCAACCTCATCCTCGCGGTTGTCCGTTTCCTCTATGACAACATAGGAATCCTTACCGCTTATGTTGACGGTTCAATCTCACTCGGTATCCTTAACTCCGTTGTTGAAGATTATCTGTTCAACATCAGAGAACTTGCTTTCAAAGCTCTCTATCATCTTATGAACGACTCCTATGACATCCTTGACGGCGATGTTGAGGATCTTCCTTACAGAGTTGAAGTCGGCAGCGGCGATATGGATGTTCTCCTCGCCGACCTTGTCAAATACGCTCTCTTCGGCAAACATACTCTTGTCGGCGGTCAGTATGTCCTTCCCGATCCCGATGACTATAAAGGTCTTATCTGGGATTTCATGGAGGATCTTGACACTGCGACAATCACATCCATCATGAATGACTGCAACATAGTCAACACTTCGGCAGACGCCTATGCCTTCATCGAGCAGCTTCTTATTGACGCGTTCAACTATCTTGCCGTTCCCGAACTCAACAATGTTACCCGTCCCTGGCTCCGCGAGGTCTGCGGCGTAACATACGACAGCGCAAAGATGGATCCCAACAGCCCCACTTATGATCCCAACTATGACGGCGAATATGAGGAAGGCGATCTCAACGAGCACCTTGCCGCGATATTCGATGTTGACGGAATGTATATTCCCACCTATGATCCCAACGCTTACCCCTATGACACATTTGTTCAGAACTTCAACGCTTTCTTGGGCGATGCCCTTGAGTGCGTTCTCAAAGGCGAAGCCGGCACAGACTGGACCTGGAACACCGCCGACGGCGACAAGTATCTTCTTTCCAACATCTGCTCCGTTGCAAGATGGATCCTTGCCGAAACAGGCGACCAGTTCTTTGAGCCCTATATCACTGTTCCCTCCTCGGGCGATATCGAATCCTGGAACAACCAGCAGACTGTTTCCTTCGTCCTTCGTGCTATCCTCAACGAATCCGTTGACTGGATGTACATTGACGACAGCCAGCAGACCATAGCCGATGTTTGCTATGCCGCTGTTGAGCAGCTTGCGTGGCAGGATATCCCCCAGATGGATTATGTAAAACCCGTCAGAACAAACTACGCAACTGACGCTCTTTATTATGAAGCGCTTGTTGATTCCATGCTTGACATCCTTATGGACGTTGCGGCATACAACCTCAACCAGCACTTCGATATGAACCCCGATGTAAGCCGCACGGCAGGCGCGAGCCCCGCGGTCAACTCAACCAGCGGTCTTCTTGTTTACCAGGGCAACTATGAAGCCATTGCTCTTCTTGTTGCGAAATGGGCAATCAAGAATTACGCGGGTATGCTTACATCCGCAAACGGCGCGTTCTCGAACATCAGCCTTGCTCCCAACAACATAGCCAACGCCACAATGGACAGCGTATGGGCTGACCTTGACACGGTTCTCAACTCCCTTATCCCCATCAAGGGCTCATCCTCATGGCTCTACGGCGATATCGCGGGTGAACAGCTTGTTGTTAAGTCACTTTTATTTAAATACATTGTATATCCCATCCTCGGCATCGACGACCTCTCTCAGACTCAGAAGATTTTCATGAAGAACACCAGCGGTGATCTTGCCACAAAGACAATCAAGGAGATCCTGATAAAGACGGTCACCAACCTTATCAACGCAATCTTCCCCGGCACCGTTACAACAAACTTCAACTCACTTGACGCTCTTGTTGTAAACAGCGAACTTGCCACTATAGTCAATAACCTCATCAGTTCCTTCTACACCAACGGCTCGGCATGGGTCACAGCCGCTCTTCCCGTTGTCTGCGACCTTCTCGGTCTCACGGACGCTCAGGAATTCGGTGAGATGGAATGCTACATGCCCGCGAACTACACTGCCGCTGAAGCAAATTCAACAGGTATTGTGTTCCAGGTTTACAACGGCTGCTCCGGTCTTAACACCGGTTACACAAACGAATCCGGTAACTTCCAGCAGGACCAGCTTTACAACTATGTTATCACCGGCACAAGCGTTACCGCTTCTCCCGCGGCAAACGTTCAGAATCTCGGCGCCACCAACCTCAACAACCAGTCACTTTCCGGCGGCGCTAACAAGACCGTAACAATCTCCGGTACATTCCAGAACAACACCGTTATCACATACACGGTATATTATAAGGTTAAGGATGAAACCGGCGGTTACCTCAAGGTCAACGGCTCTGAAGTAACTCTTGCCTGCACAAGATACTGCTACATCGACAGCGCGTCCAAGGACGACAGCAGCAACGATGCAACAATAGACTTCTCAGGCACCAACGATTATAAACTTCTTGCCGCTCCCTCGGTTTACGCCAACAAGGGCACAAGCCTTACCAGCGCTCTCAACTACTCACTTGCGGTTGACGATAAAGTCGGTCAGAGCGCAGTCATCGGCGTTCAGAGCGTAACTCCCGGCGCAAACTCCGCCTGGATCGCCAAGAACGATGTTTCCTTCACCAGCCAGGGCGCGGTTGCTCAGGCGCTCAACCCCTTCAAGGTAGCGGACGGCTACGAGAGACTCAACGAAAGCTACAACAAGTCGAATGTTACCGCTGAAAGCTTTGCGGAGCGCACAACCGACCTTTACACCCGCAACGCCGACGGCATCAGCTACACACTTGTAGGTCAGGGCGATGAGTATGATCCTCAGGAAGAATACTTCACCTTCTCAACAAACGTTGACCACACCGCAAACGGTGTCAAGTATGACGAGAACAACAACATCCTCGTAGAGGACGGCACCTACTCCGCAACAGCGGTCATCAAAGCGGGCAGCTACACAGCTTCCGTTAATGTAAAGATCTTCCTCTATGACGACAAGGGCCTTACATCACTTTACAACAACGCCGTTACCGCGAACCGTCAGGCAAGCGATTTCGACGACGCGAACACAGAATACACTGCCTATATCAACGCTCTTAACGATGCAGGTCAGCTTGTTCTTGACCCCAAGGAAAACGGCACATTCACAAGCAAATGGGGTTCCGCTCCCGCCAAGTACACCGCTCTTTATCAGGCAATCAAGAACCTTGATGCAAAATCAAAGGCTGCCGATACAGATGCTCTTCAGGATGCTATCGCGGGCTTCATTTCCGCCAACACCGACAGCGACGGAAACTACTCCAACAACTACTACATCACCACTCCCAACGCAAACTACATTGCCGACAACGGCGAGCCCGAAAAGGCAGGCTGGAACAATGTTCAGTACTGGTCAACAACCCAGACAGCCGGCAGCACAACCAGATACGCATACAGCTACTTCGGCATGCGCGATGTAGTTCCTCACGATTACAAGAAGTTCAGAGACGCAAAAGACAGAGCTCAGAGCCTCATCGACTCTCAGGTTAAATATCCTCCCATCGCTCCCGTTGATCCCGGCGCAAACGCTTCTGTTTATGAGCGCAACAAGTACTACGAGGAGATGGAAGACTACAACAAGGCACTCGCACAGTACAATATCGATGTTGAAAACATCCCCGCTCTTAACCCCGTAGATGTTGCCTACGCACTTGCAATGGTCAACCTCACCGGCTCGAGACTTATCTACATCACTCCCGATAACGATAAGCTCACCGCTTTCCGCAACAGCCATGATGTTCCCGCTGCTCAGCAGGGCAACTACTCACAGTCCACATGGAAGGACTACACAACCGCGAAGAATTTCGCAGACTACACAATCTCACTCGGCACAGCTGCGAAACCCTCACAGATCACCGAAGCTCTCGGCAGATATGTTGAAGCTTACAAGAAACTCTGCTCCGGCGTTGATTACACAAATCTTGACGCTGCAATCTCACAGGCAATTCCTTATGCCGGCGGCACACTCACCGGCACCGTAGCGGCAAACATTGACTCTCTCGACGCCGCCTACAGCGATGTTGACGCAATCGTTGCTCTTCCCGCACTTGCAGATTACACTGAAGAATCCGCAAGAGCGTTCGCTCAGGCGCTCGTAAGAGCCATCGACCTCCGCAAGGATGACCTCGGCGCAAGCTCGGGCAACCAGAACACGGTCGATGAAGCGGCAAACGCTCTTAACGCGGCAAGAACAGGTCTTACCATTGCCGACTCAGGCGAAACCGGATTTGTTCCCTTCGATATAAGCGAATTCGACGAGGACACCGCTCTCTTCTGGCGTGATGACTACGGCGCATGGAGCGTACCTTATGTTGACAACCAGTACTTCGACTGGATGTTTGATGAGCACGTTGACGGTTATAGCATGATTGCCGGTGTCGGTGTTTACTACTCCGACTGCTCAGTTCCCGATGCGTTCAAGAGCGTGAATAATGCCTATGCCGTATGGACTCCCAACGATATGGGCTCCGGCACAACCGGCTCATACATCACTCTCTACACAGACAGCACTCAGGAAACTGAGATTGAAACCTATTATGTCTGCCTGTACGGCGACTTCAACGGCGACGGCGACATCAACGGTACTGACGTTGATATGATGTCCGCTATGGGTGAAGATTACTTCTATGACGAAAACTTCGATCCCGCAAACATGGTTATGGGCTTCGCAGCAGACGTCAACGGCGACTATATGATTAACGCAACCGACAGTGATATGGTTGACCAGGTTATCGCCGGTAACTGGACCATTAACCAGGACGAAGAAAACCGTACAGACGAGAACGGTATCCGTGTTACCTACGCTGAGAGCTGATAATCCGGATTATACCCACAGTTTGTTGATATTACTCCCGCAATTTTGATTTGATTATTCCGGGGGCGGCGGCGCCGCCTCCGGAACCGGAACAACACAGCGATATTTTCACTGCATAATTAATTTATGTAATGTAAAATATATATTTCCGACTTTAAAGGAGGAGAAAGAAAAATGCGAAATATCAAGCGTTTTCTGAGTTTTGTGCTTGTTTTTGCGCTGCTCATGACCTCGCTTTCCTGCCTTGGCGGAGTTTTCACCGTTGCCGCGTCTGCGGATGATGTCAGTTTCACCGGTCTTGACGGTGTTACTGTCACAACGCTCGGTAACAGAGGCGCTCTCAAGACAGAATCACAACTCACCGCCGCACACGGCAACAATTGGATTTATGCCGCGTCAGAGGCGTTTGAGTTTGCCCCCGGCACAACACCCGACTATAATTTTGAAAACAATATAGTCCCCACTGACGGTCTTGTTCAGTCCGGAGACTATGTATTCCTGAAAGTTTATTACGGCATTCACGGCCAGTATAACAGCGCTGATCTTTATCTCGGCCTTGCATCGTTCGCGATTTTCTATTCGAGCGATTTCTTTGATACAATAAGTGTATCGGCCCAGACTATCAGCAGATCCGCCTTCAATTCAGGCAACACAAACCTTGAGTCATACGGCGGCATAATGAACTACAGCAACCCGATAGTAAACAGCGGC